>JBIKLV010000004.1:0-115609 GCA_044359585.1 Sulfuritalea sp.
TCCTTCCACGATTTCTACGGCGACTACCACGCCATCGGCGCCGACCGTCCGCGCTGCAAGGAATCGATGATCTTCTCCACGCAGTCCACCCACAAGCTGCTGGCGGGCCTTTCGCAGGCCTCGCAGATCCTGGTGCAGGACGCCGAGAACAACAAGCTCGACCGCGACGTGTTCAACGAGGCCTACCTGATGCACACCTCGACCTCGCCGCAGTATTCGATCATCGCCTCCTGCGACGTGGCAGCCGCCATGATGGAGGAACCGGGCGGCAAGGCGCTGGTCGAGGAATCGATCATGGAAGCGTTGGACTTCCGCCGCGCCATGCGCAAGGTGGACAAGGAATGGGGCGCCGACTGGTGGTTTCAGGTCTGGGGTCCGAAGGATCTTTCCGAGGAGGGCATCGAGGAGCGCGAGGCCTGGATGCTCAAGCCCGGCGAACGCTGGCACGGCTTCGGCAAGCTGGCCAAGGGCTTCAACCTGCTCGACCCGATCAAGGCCACCATCATCACCCCGGGCCTCGACGTCGACGGCGATTTCTCCGACGAGTTCGGCATCCCCGCCGCCATCGTCACCAAGTACCTGGCCGAGCACGGCGTGATCGTCGAGAAGTGCGGCCTCTATTCCTTTTTCATCATGTTCACCATCGGCATCACCAAGGGCCGCTGGAATACCCTGGTCACCGCCCTGCAGCAGTTCAAGGACGACTACGACCGCAACCATCCGCTGTGGAAGGTGCTGCCCGAGTTCGTCGCCAAGCATCCGCGCTACGAGCGGGTCGGCCTCAAGGACCTGAGCACCCAGATCCACGAGGTGTACAAGGCGCGCGACATCGCCCGCCTGACGACCCGGATGTACCTGTCCGACATGGTGCCGGCCATGCGGCCGGCCGACGCCTTCGCCAAGATGGCGCACCGTGAAATCGACCGCGTGCCGATCGACGAACTGGAAGGCCGCGTCACCGCGGTGCTGCTGACGCCCTACCCGCCGGGCATACCGTTGCTGATCCCCGGCGAGCAGTTCAACGCAACGATTGTCCGTTACCTGCAATTCGCCCGCGAGTTCAACGAGAAGTTCCCCGGCTTCGAGACCGACATCCACGGCCTGGTGAAGGACGGCAGCAACGGCTCGGTGCGCTATTACGTGGATTGCGTCGCAAACTGAGCGGCCGCAGGCGTCGCTGATTCAGGGGCGGTGCCGGAGGTAAGGCGCGTATTTCTGGTCTTCGTCCTGGATGTGGTTCAGGAACCACTCCTGCATCGTCTGCAGGATAACGTCGGCCGAAACGGAGCCCTGATCATTCGGGAAAGCGTCCCTGGCGAGATGTACCTTATGCGAAAAGGCATCGTGCAGGGCCTTGTGCTTGCCAAGGTCGGGGTAGCCAGCTTCGCGCATCAGGGATTCTTCCGCAGCAAGATGCATGTCGGCATATTCGGCCAGAAAGGCGATTTGCTGCTTCATGGCGCCGCGCATGTCCTTGTCCGGCGCCCTGCTGAATTCCTTGACCATCTCGAAGAATATTCGATGGTGTGCGTCCATCAGCACGTCACCCACGCTGTACGCATCGCTCCAGTCGACAAATTCCATGCAGATCTCCTGTGTTTGCCGGGCGCCTGACCGTGCTACGAGCGTCGCCAGCGACCATGTGGCGTGATGGTCGGACTATATATGCAGGTGGTCCTTTCGCAAAATGTAGCACCCACCCTGTGCGACCCCGCCGAGGCGGCTACCTGAAACCGATCCGCCACGCTGCCGAATTCTCTCGCAGCTGACAAGGGCGTAGCCGAGACCTGCTTCGTCATGGTAGGTTTCGCGCGCGGCTTCCCGTCAGTGTCGGGGGTCGGAACTGGTTGGAGTTATTTGGCTTTCTAAGCATCCGATCCCCATTGATGCAGCGGATGCGTGAGTGCCACGAAGTGAACTGCAGGAATTTGAACTCCGGAAATTGACGGATCATCGATGCGAACCGACCTGCGATATGTCTCCACCCACTTTGGCGTCAGCCGCTGCAAAAGTCGGCGCCGGCGGTACGGGGTGCAAAGCGACTTCGATGCTTGATTCCGCGCTCCTCACCGATCTGCGGGCCGCGCGTCGCGTGGTCGTGTTCACCGGCGCCGGAATGTCGGCGGAAAGCGGAATTCCGACCTTCCGCGACCGCCTGACCGGGCTCTGGGCGCAGGTCGATCCGATGGAAATCGCCACGCCCTGGGCATTTCGCGCCGATCCGCAGCGGGTGTGGGACTGGCACGTGCATCTGGCCGAGGCGGTGCGCGCGGCGCGGCCGAATGCCGGGCACGAGGCGATTGCGGCGCTGGAGCGGGCGGGGCTGGAGGTGACGGTGCTTACCCAAAACATCGACAACCTGCATCAGCGCGCCGGCAGCGCGAAGGTGATCGAACTGCATGGCAACCTGCTGCGGCTGAAATCCTTTGTCGACGAAGATGCGGCGTTCGCCGCCGAGGCGCCGCCGGTGATCTGCCCGGTATGCGAGGGCTATGCCGTGTGGGAGCGCTGCGACCCCTGGGCGGAACGCGCCGACCTGCTGGCCATCGAGTTGCGCGCCGGGCGCGTACCGCGTTGTCCCGGGTGCGGCGCGCTGCTGCGGCCCGACGTGGTGTGGTTCGGCGAGCCGCTGGCAAGCGAGGCACTGGAGGCGGCATGGAATGCCGTCGAGGACTGCGATGCCTTGATCTCGGTCGGCGCGTCGCTGGAGGTGGAACCGGCGGCCAGCCTGCCCTGGCGGGCGCTGCACAGGGGGGCGCGGGTGATCGAGGTCAATCCGGCGCCGACGGCGCTGGCCGCGCACTGCCATGCCAGCATTGGCGCCCCCGCCGCCGCAAGCTTGCCCGAACTGTTCGCGGCGATCTGGCCGCCGCTCTGAAAGGCGTGCCGGCGCTGCCGGCTTCAGCGCCTTTCGTAGGTGACGAAGGCGTAGCCGAGGCCGCTTTCGTCGCGATGCGTATCCCGTGATGCTTCACGCCAGCGGGCCGGATCGATGGCGGGAAAGTGAGTGTCCCCGGCGTACTCCTTGTCGATCTCGGTCAGGCACAGGCGGTCGGCCAGCGGCAGCGCTGCATCGTAAAGTTCGGCGCCGCCGATGACGAAGGCCTCGCCGCTTGCGGCCAGGGCCACCGCAGCCGGCAACGACGCGGCGACGTCAGCGCCCTCGGCGCGATACGCGGCATTGCGCGTGACGACGATGTTGCGCCGGCCCGGCAGCGGGCGGAATTTGTTCGGCAGCGACTCCCAGGTCTTGCGACCCATGATTACCGTGTTGCCGGTGGTCAGCGTTTTGAAATGCTTGAGGTCGGCCGGCAGGTGCCAGGGCAGGTGATTGTCGATGCCGATCACGCCGTTCCTGGCGATGGCGGCGATCAGGCTGAGTAGCGGTTTTGGCATGGCGTGCGCCTACAGGCTGCGATACAGGTCGACGTAGTGGCGCGCGGCGGTGGCCCAACTCGAATCGCGTGCCATGCCGTGTTTCTGCAGGCGACGCCAGACCACGGGATCGCGCCAGGCGGTGGCGGCGCGCTGCATGGCGTCGAGCAGGGCGACGGCGGTGGCCGGGCCGAAGACAAATCCGTTGCCGTGCTTTTCGTCGGCGGCATCGACCACGGTGTCGGCCAGGCCGCCGGTGGCGCGCACCACGGGCGGCGTGCCGTAGCGCAGGCTGTACATCTGGTTGAGGCCGCAGGGTTCGAAGCGCGACGGCATGAGGAAGATGTCGGCGCCGGCTTCGATGCGATGGGCGAAGCCCTCGTCGAAACCGATGCGCACCGCGCATTGTCCCGGGTGCTTGTGGGCGAGGCTGGCGAAGGCGCGTTCCATGTCGTGGTCGCCGCTGCCGAGGATCACCAGTTGCGCCGGCAGTTCGAGCGCCTGCGGCGTGATCTGCAGCAGCAGGTCGAGTCCCTTCTGTTCGGTGAGGCGGCTGACGACGGCGAACAGGGGCAGGTCGTCGCGCACATCGAGGCCGACTTCCTCCTGCAGCCTGGCCTTGTTGACGGCCTTTTGCTCCAGCCGGCGCGGGCCGTAGTGGTGGGGCAGGTGGTGGTCGGTCGCCGGGTTCCAGGCTTCGGTGTCGATGCCGTTGAGGATGCCCGTGAGCTGCGCCGCGCGATGGCGCAGCAGGCCGGCCATGCCCATGCCTTCGGCATCGGTCTGGATCTCGCGGGCGTAGCTCGGGCTGACCGTGGTGATGGCGTCGGCCAGCTGCAGGCCGGCCTTGAGGAAGGACAGGTAACCGTAGAATTCGACGCCGTCCAGGTTCCACGACGCGTCGGGCAGGCCCAGTTCGAAAAGCGAGGCATGGTCGAACAGTCCCTGGAAGGCCAGGTTGTGCACGGTGAGCAGCGATTTCGACAGCCCCCCGGGGAGAAATTTCAGGTAGGCCGGCGCCAGTCCGGTCTGCCAGTCGTTGCAATGGATGACGTCGGGCTGCCAATCGAGCGTGCTGGCTTCGGACCCGATCCAGGCGGCGACCCGCGACAGGAGGCCGAAGCGCAAATGGTTGTCGAGCCAGTCGCGGCCCTCGGGGCCGAGGTAGGGGTTGCCCGCGCGGTCGAAATAATGCCGGTAGTCGAGCAGCAGGAGCGGCGTGCCGTCGGGCGCCACGGCCTGTTTCAGGCCCGGCGTCGGCAGCAGGCCGCCGAGCCAGTGCGGGGCGGCGATCTCGACCGCGTCGGGGAAGGCCTGCGCCAGGGCCGGATAGGCTGGCACCAGCACGCGCACATCGATGCCCTGCGCGCGCAGCGCCGCCGGCAGCGACCCGGCGACGTCGCCGAGGCCGCCGGTTTTGACCCAGGGGGCCAACTCGGAAGTGGCGAAGAGGACTTTCACGACCTGGAGCCTATGGCGCCGAACCTTTGCAGGCGGCGATCAGTCCGGCCGTGGAGCTGTCGAGTCCGCTGGCCGCTGCCTTGCCTTCGATGATCGGCAGCAGGCGATTGGCGAGTTGCTTGCCGTATTCGACGCCCCACTGGTCGAAGGGATTGATGTTCCAGATGATGCTCTCGACGAAGACCTTGTGTTCGTAGAGCGCCAGCAGAGCGCCCAGGGTGTGCGGGTCGAGGCGCGGCAGCAGCAGCGTGGTCGAGGGCTGGTTGCCGGCGAAGCTGCGGTAGGGCGCCAGCGTGGCGGCCTTCTCGGCCGGCATGCCGCCGGCGAGGAGTTCGGCGGTGGTTTCGGCCAGCGTCTTGCCACGCATCAGCGCCTCGCCCTGCGCGAAGCAGTTGGCGAGCAGCTTTTCGTGGTGGCCGGGCAGGGCGAAGTCGGGCTGTTGGCAGACGATGAATTCGCAGGGCACCAGGCGCCCGCCCTGATGGATCAACTGGTAGAAGGCGTGCTGGCCATTGGTGCCGGGCTCGCCCCAGAGGATGGGGGCCACGGAATGGTCGAGGGCCTGGCCCTGGCGATTCACCGGCTTGCCGTTGGATTCCATTTCGAGTTGCTGCAGGTAGCGCGGCAGGAGGCCGAGGGACTGGCTGTAGGGCAGCAGGGCGCGGTTCTCGGCGCCGAGGAAATTGCTGTTCCAGATTTCCAGCAGGGCCAGCGTGCCCGGCAGGTTTTCAGCGGGCGGCGCGGTGAAGAAATGCTCGTCCATCGCGTGCGCGCCGGCCAGCAGGCGACTGAAATTGTCGAAGCCGACCGCCAGCGCCAGCGGCAGGCCGATCACCGACCACAGCGAGTAACGACCGCCGACCCAGTCCCAGAAGGCGAAGGCATTGGCCGGGTCGATGCCGAAACGCGCCACTTCGGCGAGGTTGGTCGACACCGCGACGAAGTGCCGCGCCACCGCGGCCTCGCCCAGCGCCTGCACCAGCCAGTGGCGGGCCGAGGCGGCGTTCTGCATGGTTTCCTGGGTGGTGAAGGTCTTGCTGGCAACGATGAACAGCGTGGTGCGCGGCTGTAGCGCGGCGAGGGTGGTCGCGAGGTCGGCGCCGTCGAGGTTGGCCACGTAATGCACGCGCAGCCCTGGCTGGTGGAACGCCGCCAGCGCCTGGGTGGCCATGCGCGGGCCGAGGTCGGAGCCGCCGATACCGATGTTCACGATGTCGCTGATCGGCTCGCCGGTGGTGCCGCGCCAGTGGCGGCCGTGGATCGCGGCACAGAAGGCGCGCATCTTTTCCAGCTCGGCATGCACGGCCGGCATCACGTCCTGCCCGTGATGCAGCAGCGGGCCTTTTGCCGCCGGATGGCGCAGGGCGATGTGCAGCGCGGCGCGGCCCTCGGTATGGTTGATGTCCTCGCCGGCGCGCATGCGCGCGATCCAGGCCGGTACCTCCGCGGCGCGCCACAGTTCGCGCAGCAGGTCCATGCTGTTCGCATCGACGCGCTGCTTGGAGATATCCAGCAGCCAGTCGTTCCAGCTGATGGACAGACGGGCGAAGCGCTCCGGATCGGCAGCGAACCTGTCGCGCAGCGGCGTCGCGCGGCCGGCCTCCGCGGCACGGTCCAGGGCTTGCCAGGCGGCGCTCATGGCGGGGGTCATGGCCGGCGCGCTTCGCGTGCAATAACTCGTTCGAAGCGACTGGAGATTGTCGAGCGAAGCGAGCTGAACAGAAGCCTCCCCGTGAGGGGGCGAGGCGGGGTTTCGCACCGCATGCGGTGCGCCGCCGCAGCCGGTTGGCTGTGCAAAGCCAGCCGTGGGCCACGGAGTGGATGGGAGGGGCGGGCGATCAATTCGCCTTTCGCGTGTTCCATCATCGGCGGATGGCTTTCACTGCTATCTTCTCGTCATAGCCAGAGCATCATGCCCATCTCGAAGGGATGGGTCAGCAGCTTGTGGGTGGGATAGACGCGCACCCGATATTCCATCTTGCCGCACTGGTCGGGTGTCAGTTCGCGGGCGAACAGGTGCTCGCCATTGCCCAGCGGGCGCTCGTGCTTGAGTACGTAGCGGCGGGCGCGCTCGGTGGTCGGTTCGCCCGGTCGGGTGAACACCATCTCCACCGTCAGGTCGTCCGGGGTCAGGCCGTCGAGCTGGACCGCCACTTCGAAACGCATGGTTTCGCCGTAGCGGATGCGCGGCACCGACTGGTCGAGCCGGCGCATGGCGACGCGCGGCCAGGCGGCGCGTATCCGCGCCTTCCATTCGGCGACGTGGCGCGCCCCCGAAAAGCCATCGCCCGCGTAGCGGCGCCACTGCTCTGCCGCCGGTGAATAGAACTTCTCGACGTAGTCGGTGAGCATGCGCTGCATGTTGAAGCGCGGCATGATGGAGGCGATCGAGGCCTTGGCCATCGCCACCCATTCCGGCGAATAGCCGAGCGAGGTGCTGCGGTAGTACATCGGGATCACGCTGTCCTGCAGCAGCTCGTAGAGCGTGCGCGCTTCATCGGCGTCGCGCTCTGAAGGATCGAGGCCCTCGGCCGCCGGCTTGATGGCCCAGCCGTTGCCGCCGTCGTAGCCCTCGCCCCACCAGCCGTCGAGCACCGACAGGTTGATCGCGCCGTTGATCGCGGCCTTCATGCCCGAGGTGCCCGAGGCCTCCAGCGGGTAGATCGGATTGTTGAGCCAGACGTCGACGCCGGCGACCATGCGCCGTGCCAGGTGCAGGTCGTAGCCTTCCACCAGCAGGATGCGGCCCTCGAACTCGCGCTTGTGCGAGAGCTCGGCGATCTGGCGGATCAGTTCGCGTCCCGGCTCGTCGGCCGGATGGGCCTTGCCGGCGAAGATGAACAGCACCGGGCGTTGCGCATCGGAAAGGATTTCGCGCAGCCAGTCGAGGTTGTTGAAGAGCAGCGTGGCGCGCTTGTAGGTGGCGAAACGGCGGGCGAAGCCGATCGTCAGCACCGTCGGATTGGCCGGGTCGGCGCTGCGCAGCACGCGATCGAGGTGGGCCTCGGAGCCCTGGTTGCGCAAATGCTGCTGGCGTACCCGGCTGCGCACCAGATGCAGCAGCTGCGCCTTGAGCGACTGGCGGATGCTCCAGAAGATCTGGTCGGGAATGCGATGCACGCCGTCCCAACAGGCCTGGTCGGTCAGGCGGTGCTGCCAGCCCAGACCGAGGTGTCGATCGAAGGTTTCGTACCAGTCGGTGGCGAGGAAGGTCGGCACGTGCACCGCGTTGGTCACGTAGTCCATCGGGTTTTCCGGCGCGGTGACCTGCGGCCACATGTTGGCGCAGATGCGCGCGGAAACCTCGCCATGGATGCGCGAGACGCCGTTGTGGAAGCGCGAGCCGCGCAGGGCCAGCGCCGTCATGTTGAACTCGTTGCCGCCGTCGCCGACGCGACCCATGCCGAGCAGTGCGTTGCGGTCGAGCCCGGCTGCCGCGCAGAACTCGCCGAAGTAATGCATCACCATGTCGTCGGCAAAATGGTCGTGGCCCGCCGGCACCGGCGTGTGCGTGGTGAACACCGTGTTGGCGGCGGCGGCTTCCAGCGCCGCGGCGAAGCTCATGTCCTGCCGGATCAGGTTGCGGATGCGTTCCAGCACCAGGAAGGCGGCGTGGCCTTCGTTGATGTGCCAGACCGTGGGGCGCAGGCCGAGCGCGGCAAGCGCGCGCACGCCGCCGACGCCGAGGATGATTTCCTGCTCGATGCGCGTGCGGCGGTCGCCGCCATAGAGCTGGTGCAGGACGCCGCGATCGGCGTCACTGTTCTCGTCTACTTGGGTGTCGAGCAGGTAGAGCCGGTTGTTGCCGACCCGGGCGCGCCAGATCCGGGTCCATACGATGCGCCCCGGGAACTCGACGCCGACGCGCAGTTCCTTGCCGTCCTCGCCATGCACCAGTTCGATCGGCATGTCGTCGAAATCATTGTCGCCGTAGTGCGCGGTCTGCCGGCCTTCGCGGTCGATGGACTGGCGGAAATAGCCCTGGCGGTAGAGCAGGCCGACGGCGACGAAGGGCAGGCGCAGGTCGGACGCGCCCTTGCAGTGGTCGCCGGCGAGGATGCCGAGGCCGCCCGAGTAGATCGGCAGGCTTTCGTGGAAGCCGAACTCGGCGCAGAAGTAGGCGATCAGGTCGCTGGACTGCAGTGGCGGATCTCCCGGCAGTTCCAGCAGGGGTTCGGCGTGGTAGGAATCGAAGGCCGACAGCACGCGGTTCATGGTGCCGAGGAATACCGGATCCTCGGCGGCTTCGTCGACCCGCTTCTGGTCCATGCGCTTCATGAACGCCTTGGGACTGTGGTGCACTGCGCGCCACAGTCCGGAGGAAAGCCGCGCGAACAGGGATCGGGTGGGCCGGTCCCAGCTGTACCAGAGGTTGTTGGCGAGTTCGTCGAGCCGCGCCAGGCGCGACGGAATCTCGGGATTGACTTCGAGCTGATAGCGGGTGCCGGGCATGATGGTGGGCGTATGGAAGTGGGGGACGGGGTCGCTGGATTCTACGATGCAACCGGCAGCGCACGCAGCGTGATGATCTGTTCGGCGCCGTTCGCCGGCGACCAGGCGAGCGTGATGCATACCGCCTGCATTATCTTTTCGAAGCCGGCTTCGGATTGCGATACGGTGCGATGGGCGCAGGCATCGAAGCGGACCGGCAGGCTGGCCTCGATCCGCAACGTGCCGCGCAGTTCGCTGTCGTCCAGCGTGAGCGAGTGCGCGTCGTCGATCCGCAGAGGATCGCCGAAGCCGCCGGGAACGCTGCCGTCGGCCAGGACGTAACGGCCGCCGAAGCCGTCGCAGCTGGGCATGGCGAGGTTGAGCTCGGTTTCGATCGTGGCCGGCGGCCGCGCGCCCTCGATGCGGAAGGTGACGCTCAGCGTGTCGTCCACGAGGGCGTAGAGCTTTTCGATGCGCCAGCCTTCGCCGCCGGCTACCCAGCGGCCGGGCTCCGCGCCGGGCACGTAGCCGCCGAGCGGCCGCATCATGTCATTGGAATCGATCGCGGAGTCGAGGAAGATGCCCCGCGGCCGCTCGTCCGGGTCGGCGTCGCCGTGCAGGATGGTGTGCAGGTAGGCGACGCGGTCGTGCGCCGAAGTGATGCCGGCGCTGCTCTCGGTCGCGTGCGGGCCGGTGTCGCCATAGCGAATCTTGTCGTGGTAGACCTCGGGGTAGGCGCGCAAGGTGTCGCCGAAGTTGTGCGCCAGCGCCAGGCTGGATAGTTCCACCAGCGCGGCGTGGCCGTCGTCGCGCACATAGGCGTGAAGCAGGCTGCTGCGCAGTGCGGTCTCGATGTGGCCGTCGTGATCCAGGTCGCCCTGCTGCTGGCGCGGCCAGGGGGCCAGGCGTTCCAGTGCAGCCTCGAGCTTGAGCAGGTTGTTCCAGATGGCGCGGCGCAGGTGGGGCAGGTAGAGGCCGCCGAACAGGCCGTGCCAGTAGGCGTCGTTGGCTTGCGACCGGTGCAGCCATTCCTGCATCTCGGGCGCGCGCTGCGCGGCGGGCAGCGCGGCCAGCCGCCGCGAGGCGCCCAGCATGCGCTTGTGCATCCAGTTGGCTTCGCTGTAGCGCGACATGAAGTTGCGCCAGATGCCGCCGCGCAGGAAGGGCTTGTGCGCTTCGAAGCGGCCGGCGGTCTTTTCCGCCTCGACCAGCGCGTGGTACTCGCGGGCGCGGCCGGCCGGCAGCGTCCATTCGTTCATTTCGATGTAGGAGGTGGTGGGCAGGTACACGATGCCGCGCGTGCGTTCCCTGGCGTGGTAGTCGGCGTAGGTCTCGGTGCGTATCAGCGGGGATGCCAGCACACCCTCGATGAACTGGGTCAGCCAGCCCTTCTCGAACACCCATTCGTAGGTCTCGGGCCAGATGCCGAACTTCTCGATGTCGTCGAAGTAGATCGCCGCGCGCCGTCCCTGGCGCGCAAGGTCCTCGAGCCAGGCCACGGCTTCGCCGGCCGGCGAGAATGGCAGGCGGTAGCGCGCGCCCTCGGAGATCGGGAACAGGTCAAGGCGGCGGCCGTCCTCGTCGGTGGAGAAAAAGCTGTCGAGGCGGTCCTGGCTCTCGCCGGCGCAGAGGAAGTGGTAGTCGTCCACAGCGACGTAGCGGATGCCGGTGGCGACCAGCGAGGTGACCACCGAGGACTCCCAGACCCGCTCCGTGAGCCAGGCGCCGGAGGGACGCATGCCGAAGCGGCGTTCGATCTTGTCCGACAGGGTGGCGATCTGCGTCACGCGGTCGCGGTGCGGAATCGCCGCCAGCACCGGTTCGCAGTCGCCGGAGCCGAACCACTCCACCTGGCCGCGGCGGGTCATCGCCGCCAGGCGCGCCATGTCGTCGGGAAAACGTTCGAGCAGCACGTCGAGCAGCCAGCCCGAGAAATGCACGCTGAAGCGAAACGCGGGGTAGCGCTCCATGACGCGCAGGAACATGCCGTAACTGCGGATGTGGGCGTCGTCGATGACGGCCGGGAAATTGCCGACGGGCTGGTGGGCGTGAACCCCGAACAGGAGGCTGATGGTCATGGTCTGATTAACGTGAAACAAGAGGACGAGTCGCTGGTGATATCGAGCGCAGCGAGCCAATCGATAGCCTCCCCGTGAGGGGACGAGGCGGGGTTTCGCAGCGCATGCGCTGCGCCGCCGCAGCCGGCTGGCTGTGCAAAGCCAGCCGTGGGCCGCGGCGAGGACGGGAGGGGTGGGCCTTTAATTCGCCTTTCGCGTGTTTCATCATCGGCGGGTGGCTCTCGCTGCCATGAGCGTTGGCATGGAAAACAGGTGGATACGGAGCGCCCCGTGACAATCGAGCGCAGCGAGCGGGCCGTCACCCCCGCTTGGGCGGGGGCCGGGGGGAGGGGGCGTTCAATTCGCATTTTCATGCGTGACGCGTCGCATCGAGCCGCCGGTGGCGGTCTCGGATCCGGCGCAGATGGGGGTGTCAAGCTTGGTCGGCGGGGCCAGTTGCAGCAGCTCGTAGAGGCGCGCGAGGTTGCGCCGGAAAAGGCTGTCGAAACTGGCGACTGCGGCGGAAGGGTTGTAGTCGCCGAACCACCAGAACCAGTCGGAACTTTCGCAGATCGCCAGTTGCGCCTCGACCGCGGCGACCTGCGCCGGATCGAGCCGTCCGCTGGCGAGGACCCGGTCGCAGCTTTGCTTGGCTTCGCACAACAGGTCCCAGCCGCGATTCTTGGCCAGGTCGCCGATCCAGGTCGACAGCGTGCCATAGACCCAGCTGCCGGCGACGAGGCGCGGCAGCACGGTGGCGGCCGGCGGCGTCGGCCGCGCCAGCAATTCGGCGTAGGTCGTGGTGCGGATCGCGGGATGTTCGACCAGCAGGCCATACAGGTCGTCGAAAAAGTAGTAGCCGTTGTAGGGGTAGTGCTCCCAGGCGTTTTCGCCGTCGAGGATGATGCTGACCACCGGTGATTCGTCCTCGGCCGCCGCCTCCAGGATCGCTTCCAGCTGGCGCACGAGGTGCTGCGCGGCGTCGCGGCCATGCCATTTTGCGTAGTCGAAGCCGATCAGGTCCGACAGCCGCTCGTCGCGGAAAAACAGCGTCAGGCCCGGGGCCTGTGCCAGGCGCCAGGGATGGTAGGCCGCGCGCGGGTCGGTGATGCCGCTGGCGGCCAGGCTGTTTTTCAGCACGCCTTCGCCGCTGGCGATCCACTGGCAGCCGGCGGCGCCCAGATGCTTGACGAATTCCTCGGAGACCGCGCCTTCGGCCGGCCACATGCCGCCCGGTGGCGCGCCGAAGCGGCGCGCATGGCTGAGGCGCGCGGCGTCGATGTGCGCCAGTACCCGGCTGCGTCCGCCGGGATAGGCCGCCGAGAATGGCAGCGGAGCCTCGGGCAGGCTTTCGCGCGCCGCGCCGAAATCGAGCATCAGCGGCGCCAGCGGATGGGTCTGCGGCGTCGATGAGAGTTCCACCTGGCCGCGCGCGGCGAGCGCACGCCAGCGCGGAATCAGGCCGGCCATCAGGGAGCCAATGCTGGCAAGGAGTTGCCGGCGGTCGTCTGCATCGTAGCGCTCGCCCTGGCTCATCAGCCTGGCCAGCAGCGGATTGCGGCGCCGCTCGGTTTCCCCGGTCCAGGCCAGGTGGTACCAGGTCACCAGGTCGGAGAAATACGCGCCGGAAAGGTAGCGGTTGGCGGACTCGTCGGCGGCGGCGAGTTGGCGATAGATGTCGTGCAGGCGCTGGTAATGGGGAAAGGGCGCCAGCATGGTGGTGTGGTTGCTGCGGAAGCAAGTGTTCAGCAGCAGTTTGCGGTCGGTCTCGTCGATGCGGTCCAGGTCCGGCGCGGCCAACATGCGCAGCAGCGGGTCGCGAAAGCGGCCGCTGGCGAACTGCTGTGCATAGTCCTCGATCTGTTCCAGCAGCACCGGCACCAGGTTCACCACGCAGCGGATCTGCGGATGGCGCTCCAGGTGCGCCGCCATGTCGACGTAATCCTTCATGGCGTGCAGGTAGACCCAGGGCAGGACGAACTCGCCCCCCGCCGTGTCGCCAGCGACCGAAGGAAGTCCCTGTGGGGCGCCGACTCTTGCATCCTGCGCCGTGCCGGTCGCGCCATGATCGCGATAGTCCGGCTGGTGCATGTGCCAGAGAAAGACGAGGTCGAGATGTTTCATGGCTGGAGCCTGCTCCGGGGGTAGGGGGCGCAATACACCACTTCGAGCAAAGCGAGCAATACTTGGCCCCCGCCCCGGGGCGGGGGTTGGGGGTGGGGGGCTCCAGTTACCTTGGTGACTTTCATTCTGAAAGTCATCTTATATGGTGGGCCTGTTGGCCCAGCATCTCCGGCGTCACCAGGGTAATGCCGTTGTCGCTGACATGGAAGCGCTTGCGGTCGGCCTCGGCGTCGTAGCCGATCAGCATGCCCTCGGGAACCCGGCAATGCTTGTCCATCACCACCCGGCGCAGTTTGGCATGGCGTCCGATATCGACATCGGGGAGGATCACCGAGTCCTCGATCTGCGCGTAGCTGTGCACATGGACCCGCGAAAACAGAAGCGAATGGCGCACCAGCGCGCCGCTGATGATGTCGCCGCCGGACACCAGCGAATCAACCGCCATGCCGCGCCGGCCGTCGTCGTCGAAGACGAACTTGGCCGGAGGCAACTGCTCCTGGTGGGTCCAGATCGGCCAGTCGTCGTCGTAGAGGTTGAGCTCCGGCGTGACCTTGGTCAGTTCCATGTTGGCTTCCCAGTAGGCGTCGATGGTGCCGGCATCGCGCCAGTAGGGAATCTTCGTGTCATCCATGCCGACACAGGAATTGGCGAAGTTGTGGGCGAACACCCGGTAGCGGTCCACGCAATGCGGGATCACGTCCTTGCCGAAGTCGTGCGTGGAACGCGGATCGTCGTGGTCGCGGATCAGTTGCTCGTAAAGGAACTCGGCGTTGAAGGCATATACGCCCATGCTCGCCAGTGCGCGGTCCGGGCGACCCGGCATCGACGGTGGATTCTTCGGCTTCTCGACAAAGCCCACCACGCGTTCCTCGTCGTTCACGTGCATGACGCCCAGTTCGCTGGCCTCGGCCACCGGCACATCGATGCAGGCCACGCTGAAATCCGCCTGGCGCTCGACGTGTTCGGACAGCATGCGGGTGTAGTTCATCTTGTAGACATGGTCGCCGGAGAGTACCAGCACGTGCTTGGGCCGGTTGCGGCGAATCAGGTCGAGGTTCTGGAACACCGCGTCCGCCGTGCCGCGGTACCAGTGTTCGCTGACCTGCTGCTGCGCCGGCAGGATGTCGATGAACTCGTGAAAACGACCGTCGAGGAAGCTCCAGCCGCGCTGCAGGTGCTGGATCAGGCTCTGCGCCTTGTACTGGGTGGCGACGCCGATGCGGCGGATGCCGGAATTGACGCAATTCGACAGCGTGAAGTCGACGATGCGGAACTTGCCACCGAAAGGCACCGCCGGTTTCGAGCGCCAGTCGGTAAGTTGCATCAGGCGGCTGCCGCGTCCTCCGGCCAGCACGATGCCGAAGGTGTTGCGCGCGATTTCAGCGGATTTCACGAGCACACTCCTTTGCCTGCAACGGTCCGAGCAGCGTCGGAACCGGCCGGTTCTGCAATCCAATCCATGGTGAATCCTCCCTTGCGGCTACAATCCGCACGATAGCAAAAAACTCCTTCGACTATATACCCATGCCTGACGCTGCCTGCAGCGCGCTGTTCGAGGCGCGCGAACATGATCCGTTTTCCGTGCTCGGACTCCACGCTCACGGTGCCGGCTGGCGCCTGCGCGTCTTTCGCCCGCGCGCCACGGCCGTTGCCGTGGAGCTTGCGGATGGCGCCTGGGCGCCGCTCAAGCGCCGCAGCGGCACCGACCTGTTCGAGTGGCAGGGCAGCACGCCGCCGCCCCGTCCGTGGCGGCTCAACGTCGACGGCGCGACGGGCCACGATGCCTACGCCTTTGCGCCGCGCCCGCCCGCCGACGACCTGTTCCTGTTCAATGCCGGGCGCCTGCGCCAGGCCTGGCGGACCTTCGGCGCGCTGCCCGAGCAGCGCGATGGAGTGGCCGGAGTCTGTTTTCGCGTCTGGGCGCCCAATGCCGAGCGCGTCTCGGTGGTCGGCGGCTTCAACGGCTGGGATGGCCGCGCGCATCAGATGGCCACGCTCGGGGGCTCCGGCGTCTGGGAGCTGTTCATCCCGGAGATAGCCGCTGGCACCCTGTACCGGTTCGAGTTGCGCGTGCGCGGCAGCGGCGCGCTGCGCCTGAAGAGCGACCCGTTCGCCCGAGCCTTCGAGCGGCGGCCGGCCACGGCCTGCTGCGTGACGGCCGATGCGGCACATGCCTGGAATGATGACGCTTGGATGCGGGCGCGCGCGGCGCGCGACTGGCTGTCGGCGCCGATGAGCACCTACGAGATGCACCTGGGCAGCTGGATGCGCCACGCCGACCGCAGTTTTTACAGTTATCGCGACCTGGCCGAGCGGCTGGTGCCCTACCTGGTCGAGATGGGCTACACCCACGTCGAATTCATGCCGCTGATGGAGCATCCTCTCGACGAATCCTGGGGCTACCAGTGCACCGGGTTCTTCGCCCCCAGTTCGCGCTTCGGCAGCGCCGACGACCTGCGCTTCCTGGTCGATGCGCTGCATCAGGCCGGCATCGGCGTGATCCTCGACTGGGTTCCCGGACACTTCCCTGCCGACGACTGGGCCCTGGCGCATTTCGACGGCAGCGCGCTCTACGAACACCAGGACCCCAAGCAGAAGATGCATCCCGACTGGGGTACCCACGTCTTCAACTACGGGCGCAACGAGGTTCGCAGCTTCCTGCTGTCGTCCGCGGCCTACTGGATGGGCGAGTTCCACGTCGATGCGCTGCGCGTCGACGCCGTGGCCTCGATGATCTACCTCGACTACTCGCGCAAGGCAGGCGAATGGACGCCGAACATCCACGGCGGGCGCGAGAACCTCGAAGCCATCGCATTCCTGCGCGAAATGAACGAGATGGTGCATGCCGATTTTCCCGGCGCGCTGACCATCGCCGAGGAATCCACAGCGTGGCCGATGGTGTCGCGCCCGACCTGGCTGGGCGGCCTGGGCTTCTCGATGAAGTGGAACATGGGCTGGATGAACGACACGCTCGACTACATGGAGCACGATCCGATCTACCGGCGCTACAACCACGAGCGACTGACCTTCGGCCAGCTTTACGCCTACAGCGAGAACTTCGTGCTGCCCCTGTCGCATGACGAAGTGGTGCATGGCAAGCGCTCGCTGCTGGGCAAGATGCCGGGCGACGAATGGCAGCGATTTGCCAACCTGCGCCTGCTGCTGGCCTACCAGATGACGGCGCCGGGCAAGAAGCTGCAGTTCATGGGCGCCGAACTGGGGCAGCCCTGGGAATGGCGCCCCGCCGAGGAATTGCCATGGCAACTCCTGCAATTCCCCTTCCACGCCGGAATCAAGGAACTGACGCGGGAACTCAACCACCTGTATGTCGGTGAAGCGGCTCTGCATGAACTCGATTTCTCCTCCCTCGGATTCCAGTGGATCGACTGCCACGACTCCGACCAGTCGGTCGTGAGCTGGCTGCGCCATGCGCGCGACGGCAGCCACGTCGTGGTGGTGCTCAACTTCACGCCGATACCACGGCACGGCTACCGCTTGGGCGTTCCTCGAACCGGCATATACCGCGAACGAGTCAATACCGATTCGGCGCTCTACGGCGGCAGCGACCTGGGCAACGGCGGCCACGTGAATGCCGAGGCACAACCGTGGATGGGCTTCCCCGCCTCGCTGACGCTGACCCTGCCGCCGCTCGCGGCACTGATCCTGCTGCCGGCCTGACCGGGCCGACGGTCAGCTGCCCAGACGGCCCTCCGCCAGCAGGCGGTCGATCTCGGCCTCGGCCTGCACCCAGTCTTCCAGCGGATCGCCCGGAGCGAAGCCACGCCGTTCGGCGATGTAGTACGCCGCCATCTCGATGTAGTTCCGCCGTTGCTCGGCTGGCACCGACTTGGCCTTCTTCGCGCGCGGGGCGGCAGGCTTCGGCGGCGCCTTCTTCGGTGCCGCTTTCGCTTCGCTCACCTTGACGGCGGGCTTCTTGGCTGTCGTCACGGTCTTTGCGGGTTGCGCCTTCTTGGCCGGAGCCTTGGTCTTGGTCGCGGCTGCAACTTTCGTCGCCGCACCGGTTGCGCTGCTTTTTGTGCTGGTCTTCGAAACTGTCATGTAGCGTTCCTCCTGATCTTCAATGTGCTTGGTCGACATAGTGCGCCCCTGCCATGACAGCACGTTGACAATCGTCAATCCCGCTGCTTGGAGATGCCGAGCGCGCCACGCAGTCCCAGCAGCGGATCGGTAGCAACGTGGACCGGCATGCGCGCGGCGATCGCCGCATGTTCCGCCTTGGTGTCGAACGCGGCCAGGAAGTTGCTGCGCGCCAGCAACGGCAGCAGGCTCGCGGCTATGCCACCGGCAAGGAAGACGCCGCCGCGCGCGAGGCAAGCCAGGGCCATGTCGCCGGCGAATGCACCGTAGGCGGCGAGGAACAGGTCCACCGAGCGAGCTTCGGCACTTGTTGGGTCCGCCGCCGCGCGCGTCGCGATCTCTGCCGGTGACCGTTCGATTCCGGCGACGAACTCGTGGATCAGGGCAAGACCGGGGCCGGAGACCACCCGTTCCCAGGTGACACGACCATGGCGTGCGTGAAGGAAGCGCCACAATGCCACCTGCGTTTCGTCGGCGGGGGCGAAGGCAGCGTGCCCGCCTTCGCCGGGGACGATCCGCCAGCGGTCGCCCTCTGGCAGCACGATGGCCATGCCGAGCCCGGTCCCGGCGCCGACCACCAGGCAGGGTGCCGCGGCCAGCGGTTCGCCGTGCTGCAGCGTGTGGCGCTGCGCTGGCGGCGACGTCACTGCGCCAATCGCGGCCGCCGCAAAATCGTTGGCCAAGTGCAAGGAGCGCAGTCCGAAGCGACGCGCCAGGTCGGCGCCATCGATGCGCCAGGGCAGATTGGTGAGTTGCGCCGACAGCCCGTCATCGGCGATCGGGCCCGCCACGGCCAGGCAACCGCCGTCGACCTGCGCCGGGTCGGTCTGCGTGTCGGCGAGGAAGGCGGCAAGGACGCCGGCGAAATCCTGAAAGTCGGCGTTGGCGTAACGGCGTTCCGCCTGCAAACCGTCATCGTTCGCAAGGCCCAGCAGCGTCTTGGTGCCGCCGATGTCGGCGCACAGCAGAAGCCGCTTTCCCGTTCGGGTGTGCCCGCCAGCCGGCTCCCGTGGCGTCACACGGCCACCGGCGCGGCGATGTGCGGCTGCGGATCGTAGGCTTCGAGCGTGAAGTCCTCGTAGCGGAAGCCGAAAATGTCCTTGACCGCCGGGTTGAGCCGCATCCTCGGCAACGGTCGCTGTTCGCGGGTGAGTTGCAACTGCGCCTGGTCGAGGTGGTTGGAATAGAGGTGGCAGTCGCCGCCGGTCCACACGAAATCGCCCGGCGCGTAGTCGCAGACCTGCGCCACCATCAGCGTGAACAGCGCGTAGGACGCGATGTTGAACGGCACGCCGAGGAAGATGTCGGCGCTGCGCTGGTAGAGCTGGCAACTCAGCCTGGGAGCCTGCCCCGGGCCTGTCGCAGGTGCGACGTAGAACTGGAACAGCGCGTGGCAGGGCGGCAGCTTCATCTGCGGGATGTCGGCCGGGTTCCAGGCCGACACGATGTGCCGGCGCGAATCCGGATTCTTCTTCAGGCCGGAGATCAGTTCGGCGATCTGGTCGATCTCGCCGCCGGGGTTGTCAACTGAGCCGTCCGGCCAGTGGCGCCACTGGTGGCCATAGACCGGCCCGAGGTTGCCGTCGGCATCGGCCCAGTCGTCCCAGATCGAAACGCCGTTTTCTTTCAGGTAGCGGATGTTGGTGTCGCCCTGCAGGAACCACAGCAGTTCGTGGATGATCGAGCGCAGGTGCAGTTTCTTCGTCGTCAGCAGCGGAAAGCCCTCGGCCAGGTCGAAGCGCATCTGCCAGCCGAACACCGAGCGGGTCCCGGTGCCGGTGCGGTCGGATTTTTCGTTGCCGTGCTGGAGCACGTGGCGCATCAGGTCGAGGTAGGGGCGCATGGAAGGGGGTGGCCGGTGCGGGAGTTCGAGAGGCCTATTTTAGGATCAATCTTCGTGCGATTCATGCGGGCAGCCGCCGCCGCTGCTCCTCTGCCGTAAGCAATAGATGTTGCACGCGCCCTGACGCTGCTGGCACAATGTCGGCGCGGGACTCAAAGCGCGGCGTCCCCGCCGCTCGGTAATCCACCACCGGAAACATCCATGCTCGGATTCTTTTCCAAACAGCCGATCCACCCCTTGGCCGACCCCAAGGAAGCCAAGATCATCCTCGGCGAGATCGTGACGCGCGAGCCCCTGCTCGCCGTGGAGGACGCCAGCGCATGGCTGGAGTCGGTCGCCGCGGACGCCTCGTTCAAGCCACTGCAGCGGCTCGAACTGGCATTGCGGCTGGACGAGGCGGCGGTGGCCCAGGCGCGGCGCCTGGCACGCGATTACCCGTCCCTCAGCGACCAGAGCCGCGCCATGGAGTCGCGCCAGTGGGGCATCGGCCGCGGCTACTGGCAACTACTGGTCAGTGCCTATCTTGATTGCCTTGCCCGCCTGAAGGACGGCGAGAAGGAAGCCGATTTGATCCGGCCGCAACTCGGGATGCTCTACGGTCGATTGATCGGGGCGCTCGCGGCACGGCTCAAATGGGACCAGTTCCGCTACGGGCCGGTCGATCCGGAGTTCTGGCTCAACGTCGGCGGGTCCTACCTCGCCGCCTTCGACGCCAAACTCGACCGCAAGCCATTGCAACTGTATACCGGGGCGCCCGAGACGACGATCGAGGCCGAGTATCTCAAGGTGCTGGTGTTCCAGGCCACCTCGATGGACAAACTCAAGCCCTTGCAGATCGAAATCGCCGAGCATCTCGTCGCGCATTTCCTGCCGCATTTCTCCCTGATTCGTGAACTGCGGCCGGAGAATGTCTACTGGGTCGATGCCGCCAAGCCGGTTCCCCCCACCAGGCTCGCCAAGCTTCCCGAGGTTTCGCCTACCCTGCGCTTCTTCAACGGCACGCAGGCGCTGGAGGCGGTGAACGAAACTGCCGAACAGATCGCCAAGGACCGCCGCGTGCCGCCGAACATCAATCTTGGCGCGCAGTATGACGCCGATACGGTGCTGCCGGTCCTGCGCCACCTGGCGATGTACTGGGCGCCCAAACCGCCCATGCGCAACACCAACCGTCGCCGGCTGGCCTCGCCGCTCAAGCTGGTCAACAGCATGACCGGCGTGCATCGTCGCTTGTCCGGTTATGGATCGGATACGGAGGGCGTCGAGTCCTGGATCGTCGACGACGTCAGCCTGGGCGGACTGGGTGCCCATGCCACCCTGTCCCGTGCCGGGTGGCTGCGCATCGGCGCCTTGGTCGGAGTGCAGCCCGAGGGTGGCGACAACTGGCTGATCGGCGTGGTCAGGCGCTACGTGCGCACCGGCGCCAACGACCATTCGATCGGCATCGAAACCATTTCGAAGTCGCCGCGCGCGGTGCTCGCCGACGCCGGCGGCCTGCTCACCGAGGCGCTGCTGCTGGATGTGCCCGAAGTCGGCGAATACGCGCGCATGGCCTTGCCGCACAACACCATCGAAGAGGGCGTGGCGCTGCTGTTCAAGGTAGACGAGAAGAACGCCCGCCTGCACCCGCGCGAGACCATCGCCACCGGCCCCGACTTCGTCATCGCCAACTTCTTCGTCCAGTCGTATTCGTAAGCCGGCCTAGCCGGAACTCGACTGGGAAGGCTTCGATGAAGCATCTCGATTATTTTTATTCGTTCTGAACGAGTTGTTTTACGCTAACTTCGCCCGGATCGCCGACTTCGGCCGAAAGACCTTGATCACCGATTCGTTGGTCTCGACGTAGGGCCCGCCGATCAGGTCGATGCAATAGGGTACGGCGGCGAAGATGCCCGGCACCAGCGACTTTCCCTCCGCATCTTTTGCGCCCTCCAGGGTTTCCTTGATCGCCTTGGGCTGCCCCGGCAGGTTGAGGATCAGCGACTTGCCGCGGATGGCGCCGACCTGGCGCGAGAGGATGGCCGTCGGCACGAAGGCCAGCGAGATCTGCCGCATCTGTTCGCCGAAGCCGGGCATGAGCTTGTGCGCCACGGCCAATGTCGCCTCGGGCGTGACGTCGCGCGGCGCCGGACCGGTGCCGCCGGTGGTCAGCACCAGGTGGCAGCCGACCGTGTCGCACAGTTCGATCAGGGTCCGCTCGATCACCGGCTGCTCGTCTGGAATCAGGCGCGTCTCCATGCGCCAGGGCGAGGCCAGGGCAGCGCCGAACCACTCCTGCAGCGCGGGAATGCCCTTGTCTTCGTAGACCCCGCTGGAAGCGCGGTCGGAAATCGAAACGAGGCCGATCAGAAGTTCGTCGTTCATGGCTTCTCCGCAGGGCCGCCCCAAGGAGGAGCAGTCAATTCGGGGAGCGGGCAAAGCCCGCGAACATTGGTCACCCCCTTCCTTGGGGCAAAGGCGGGGTTTCGCGAAGCACTGCTTCGCGCCGCCGGAGCCGGCCGGCTGTGCAAAGCCGGCCGTGGGGATGGGGATGGGGGAATGGTCATAGTCATAGTGCATCCTTCAGGCGGTAGAAGAGTTGGCCGAGGTATTCGTTGAGCGCCCAGCGGCTGCCGGCCAGATTGCTGGGCAGGAGATTTTCGAGCAGGGAGGGCGATGGCATGCTGAAGGCCGTTGGCGCGGCGACGACCTGCAGACCCTGTTGCTCGAACAGTGGAATCGCCCGCGGCAGGTGCCAGCCGTGACTGATCAGCGCGATGCGGGTGATTCCGGCGGAGGCCAGCAGCGGCGCCGACAAGCGCGCGCTTTCCGCGGTGTCGCGCGAGGCGGATTCGACCCAGCGCACCGCGACGCCGAATTCCTGTTCCAGCGCCTCGCGCATCGAATCGGCCTCGGCGCGGCCGCCATAGGGCGCGCCGCCGGTGACCAGCAGCGGCAGGCGCGATTTGCGCGCCAGCCACGCGCCGTAGCGAATTCGCTCCAGCGTCGGGCCGCCTATCGTGTCGCCGCCATATTCGGGGGCTCCGTAGTAGGAGCCGCCGCCGAGGATGACGATGGCCTGGACGCCCTTCAATTGCCCCGGCGCAAGCGCCGGATGCGGCTGCAGCGGGGCCATCAGCGCATGGCCGACGAGGGGCGTGGAAAGGGCCAGCAGCGAGAGCAGCGAGAGCGTTGCCAGCGTGATGCCGCCGTACTGCCAGCGCCGACTTTTGGCCCGCGACAGCCAAAGCCCGAACAGCGCCAGCAGGACCGGTCCGGTCGGCGGCAGGATCAGGGCGACAAGGATTTTCTTGAGCAGGAACATGGGCCGGGAAGCAGGCTGATCGCGTATCATCGCACGACGGCGGGCCGTCATTATCGGCGCAATTGCTCCGCCCGAAACGCGCACACCATGAGCGATCACCACTACGGAATCGAGACCCTCTGCCTGCATGCCGGCGCCCAGCCGGATGCGGCGACCGGCGCGCGCGCGCTGCCGATCCACCAGACCAGTTCCTTCGTCTTCGATTCGGCCGAGCATGCCGCCAGCCTGTTCAACCTGCAGACCTTCGGCAACGTCTATTCGCGCATCGGCAACCCGACTGTGGCGGCCTTCGAGGAGCGCGTCGCCGCGCTGGAGGGCGGGCGTGCCGCGGTGGCCGCCGCCACCGGCCTCGCCGCGCAGACGCTGGCCCTGCTGACCCTGTGCCAGGCCGGCGACCGCATCGTCGCCGCGCGCTCGCTCTACGGCGGCACCTTCTCGCAGCTCGACGTCAGCTTCAGGAAGCTCGGCATCGAGACCGTCTTCGTCGACTCCGACGATCCGCAGAATTTCCGCGCCGCGCTGTCCGACAACACGCGCTGCATCTTCGCCGAAACCGTCGCCAACCCGCGCCTCAACGTGCTCGACATCGCGGCCGTGGCCAAAGTGGCCCACGACCACCGGGTGCCGCTGATCATCGACAACACCGTACCTTCGCCCTACCTGTGCCGGCCCTTCGAGCACGGCGCCGACATCGTGGTGCATTCGGCAACCAAGTTCCTCGGCGGCCACGGCACCACGCTGGGCGGCGTCGTGGTCGAGTCGGGAAAATTCGACTGGGGCAACGGCAAGTTTCCCGGCATGACCGAGCCGTCCGCCGGCTACCACGGCGTCAAGTTCTACGAGACCTTCGGCGATTTCGGCTTCACCATGAAGGCGCGCATGGAAACCCTGCGCACCTTCGGCCCGGCGCTGTCGCCCTTCGCCGCCTGGCAATTGATGCAGGGCATCGAGACCCTGCACCTGCGCATGCAGCGCCATTGCGAGAACGCACTGGCCGTGGCGCGGCACCTGGAACAGCATGCGCGTGTGGCCTGGGTCAATTACCCGGGCCTGCCGGCCAGTCCCGCTTACGCTTTGGCGCAGCGCTACCTCGGCTCGGTGCGCCACCCTGGCGCCGGCGCGCTGCTGGCCTTCGGCGTGAAAGGTGGCCAGGCCGCCGGCGAGCGTTTCATCGACGCCCTGCAGTTCTGTTCCCACCTGGCCAACATCGGCGACGCCAAGACCCTGGTGATCCATCCGGCGTCGACCACGCATCGCCAGCTGGGCGAGGCGGACCAGCGCGCATCGGGCGTCACGCCCGACATGGTGCGGCTGTCGGTCGGCATCGAGACGCTGGAGGACATCCTGTGGGATATCGACCAGGCCCTGGAGCGCAGCGCATCGTGAGCGAAGCACCGAAGGGCGGCGGAGATCCGGGTACGCGCTTCAACGGATTGGTGGTCATCCTCCTGGTGCTGGTTGGTGTCATGGGCGCCTGGATCATGTTCAATTCCCTGAAATCCTCTGCGCCGCGGGTCGTCGATGCAGCTGCACCGTCGGCCGGCGCCACCCGTCACGCCATCCAGCTCAGCCCCTACAGCGAGGTCGCCACCGCCGAAGGCGTGCGTGCCAAGCTCGACACGCTGGGCATTCCCTCCAGCTTGCGCGTCGAGGCGCATGTCACGGTGGGGCCGTTCCGCACGCAGGAGGAAGCCGAAGCCGCGCGCGCAAAACTCAAGGAACTGGGCGTCTATGGCGGCCAGACCGTAACCCTGAAACAGTGAGAACCCAACCATGAGCCGCAAGATCATTTCCACCGCCGCCGCACCCGCCGCCATCGGTACCTATTCCCAGGCCGTGCAGGTCGGCGATACCGTCTACATGTCGGGCCAGATCGGCCTAGACCCGGCGACCATGACCATGGTCGAGGGCATCGATGCGCAGATCGTGCGCGTCTTCGACAACCTCAAGGCGGTGGCGGAAGCCGCCGGCGCCTCGCTCAACGATGCGGTCAAGCTCAACATCTACCTGACCGACCTGGCCAACTTCGCCAGGGTGAATGAAACCATGGCGAAGTATTTCAGCCAGCCCTTCCCGGCGCGCGCCGCGGTCGGCGTCAAGGAGTTGCCGCGCGGCGCCCTGGTCGAGGCGGACGCCGTGCTCGTCCTTGGCTGATTTTCAAAATCAGCCCTTTTCAGACGCCCGCCCCCCCTTTCCGCTATGCGGCCCACGGCTGGCTTTGCACAGCCAGCCGGCTGCGGCGGCGCGACGCATGCGTCGCGAATTCCCGCCTCGCCCCCTCGCGGGGGGTTCCTGATTTGCTCGCTGCGCTCGATGTCCGACACGATGCCCAATGAGTGTTCTTCACGTTAAACCCGCTGTCGCCGCCGCCAACACGCTCGCGGGGCGCCTGGCCAGGCTCGGCCTGAAGGGCGATGCTGATTTCGTCCTGCACCTGCCGCTGCGCTACGAGGACGAGACGCGCATTACCGCGCTGGCCGACGCGCGCCCCGGCGTCGCCGCGCAATTCGAGGTCGAGGTCACTGACTGTGAAGTCGCCTACCGTCCACGCCGCCAGTTGATCGCGCGGGTGCGCGATGCCGGCGGCGCACTTTCCTTGCGCTTCCTGAATTTCTACCCCAGCCAGCAGAAGGTGCTGCAGCCCGGCACGCGCCTGCGCATCTTCGGCGAGGTGCACGAGGGCTATCTCGGCCCCGAGATCATCCACCCGCGCTTCCATTCGGTGGCGGCCGGCGAATCCCTGCCCGAGGGCCTGACGCCGGTCTATCCGACCACGGCGGGCCTCGGGCAGGCTACCCTGCGCCGCCTGATCGAGAAGGCGCTGGCGCGGGTCGACTTCACCGACACGCTGGCGCCGGACCTGCTGCGCCGCCTCGACCTCCCTGGCATCGCGGAATCGATACGCTTCCTGCACAATCCGCCGCCCGAGATGGCGCAGGCGGTGCTCGAAGCGCGCGACCATCCGGCCTGGCGCCGTGTGCAGTTCGACGAACTGCTGGCGCAGCAACTCAGCCTGCGCCGCGCCTACACCGCGCGCCGTTCGCGCGGCGCACCCAGGCTGCGCGGCACGGCGCAACTCACCGACGCACTGTTGGCGTCGTTGCCCTTCAGGCTCACCGGGGCGCAGCAGCGCGCCTGGCGCGAAATCGCCGCCGACCTCGGCCAGCCGCATCCGATGCAGCGCCTGCTGCAGGGCGACGTCGGCAGCGGCAAGACCGTGGTCGCCGCGCTGGCCATGCTGCACGCGGTCGAGGCCGGCCACCAGGCGGCGCTGATGGCGCCCACCGAGATCCTCGCCGAGCAGCACTACCGCAAGCTCGCGACCTGGCTGCAGCCGCTGGGCATCGAAGTCGCCTGGCTCACCGGCAGCCTGAAGAAGCGCGACAAGGACGCCGCGATCGCAAAAGTCGGCGCTGGCGACACGGCGATCGCGATCGGCACCCATGCCCTGATCGAGGACAAGGTCGAGTTCGCGCGCCTCGGGCTGGCCATCGTCGACGAGCAGCACCGCTTCGGCGTGCGCCAGCGCCTCGCGCTCAAAGACAAGGGCAGCTTCGCCCACCAGCTGGCGATGTCGGCCACGCCCATCCCGCGCACGCTGGCCATGAGCTATTACGCCGACCTCGATGTGTCGGTGCTCGACGAACTGCCGCCGGGACGCAGCCCGGTCACCACCAAGCTGGTCGCCGAAGCGCGCCGCGGCGACGTGCTGAGGCGAGTTCATGAGGCTTGCCGGGCGGGAGGCCAGGCCTACTGGGTTTGTCCCCTGATTGAAGAGAGCGAAAACCTGCAACTGAAGACTGCCGAGGAAACCTACGCGCGCCTGGACGCCGAGCTGCCGGACCTGAAGGTCGGCCTGGTGCATGGCCGGCTCAAGGCCGCCGACAAGGCCGCGGTGATGGCGGCCTTCGTTCGCAACGAGGTACAGGTGCTGGTGGCGACCACCGTGATCGAAGTCGGCGTCGACGTGCCCAATGCCAGCCTGATGGTGATCGAGCACGCCGAACGCTTCGGCCTCGCGCAACTGCACCAGTTGCGCGGCCGTGTCGGGCGCGGCGCCGCGCAGTCGGCCTGCATCCTGCTCTACGCCCGGCCGCTGGGCGAACTGGCGCGCGCCCGCCTGAAAGCCATCTTCGAAACTAGCGACGGCTTCGAGATCGCGCGCGAAGATCTGCGCCTGCGCGGCCCCGGCGAATTCATCGGCGCGCGCCAGAGCGGCATGCCGCTCTTGCGCTACGCCGACCTGGAAGATGCGGCCCTGGTGGAGCAGGCCCGCGCCGTCGCCGAAGACATGCTGCGCGATGCGCCGGAGCGGGCGACGGCGCACCTGCAGCGCTGGCTGGGTGGGCGCGAGGAACTGCTGAAAGCCTAGTACTGGGAGCGCACGCAGCGGGTTGCCGATTGGCGAATTCCGGGTGCTGCATGCCGCGCGCCTCCGGCTTGGGTACCGCAGGGCGGCACACTGCCTTCGAGTTTCCCGGAAGAGATCAATCCAGAAGGAAAAACAGGAGCCGAAGCTCCTGTCCTTGTGTGCGTCGATCGCGAGTATCAGGCAACCGATTGCCGCTTCCTGCGACGCGCAACGACCCCAAGCAAACCCAGCCCAGCCAGCATCATGGCGTAAGTCTCCGGTTCAGGAACGGGTCCTACTGCGTTGACCAGAATGTCATCGACAAGCAAGTTGGTCGCCTGATCGGTGATCGTCAGGGTATCGATTCCAAGGAAGTTAAAGGTGAATTGCTGATACACATCAGAAACAGTAAAGGACTGAGTAAAGGTCTCTGTAGAACCGACGAATCCGTGCGCAATCGCAGTGAATGCCCCCCCGCCTGCTCGCGCCCAAAAGCCGTTGAAATCAAACGTCCCGCCAGCCAGCGACAGGTTGGTTCCCCCGTTGCTCCACGCGTAATTCTTCCCCGAGTGAACCGGAACGCCGACAAACCCCCAATAAAAGGGGTCTGTGCTGTCGGTAATGACCCAACTGGACCCGCCGTACCCACCGGACCAAGTGAACCCTTTGTAGCCTGGAGCCAAAAAGGACGAGGCACCAGGGGCCGCGACGTCTTCAAAGTCGATGGTCAGCGGCGCAGCCGACACTGGTGCGACAAGGGCGGCGCACAGGGCTGCACCGACTACAAGACTGGCAAACAGATTCTCTCTTTTCACGAACTGGTCCTTTTCCATTAATTGGCCCGGGTATGGATGCTTCGAATCATCGAATGCAACTCGCCACAATTGCACCAAACCGGGCTGTTGGGGTCTTGTTGGCAAAAACCCTTCGGATTCCACTACCGCATTTTCCTCGGCACGAATCCCCACAATCAATTTTATTTGGACGCATCGATGCGGACAATAGTCCGTTTGGCCCCGTATCCAAAGGCATAGACCCCTGAAGCGGGCGGGTGTCGCGGTAACCCGTGCTACTGCGGCATCGAGTCAAAGCTTCCGCAGTACCGAGCGCGCTCCATGAGTCTGGTTGATCGGAAAGGTGGAGAGCACAGGCGGCGTCGCCCTGGCTAACGGTAAAATTCGCGCCATGGATTTCGCCCAAGTCAAAGAGCGCCTTGACCTCTACGAAAAGCTGATGCGGCTGGACAAGCCGATCGGTACCCTGCTGTTGCTGTGGCCCACCCTGTGCGCGCTGTGGATCGCCAGTCGCGGGCAGCCGAGCTGGCCATTGGTCTGGATTTTCGCGCTGGGCACGCTGCTGATGCGCTCTGCCGGGTGCGTCATCAACGACTATGCCGACCGCGATTTCGACCCGCATGTCGAACGCACTCGCGACCGTCCGCTGGCGGCGCGCAAGGTGACTACGCGCGAAGCGCTGACGCTGGCCGGCGTGCTGGTGTTCTGTTCCTTCCTGCTGATCCTGCCGATCTTTCGCGACGTGTGGTGGCTGGCGCTGATCGCGGTGTTCCTCGCCGCCAGCTATCCCTTCACCAAGCGCTTCTTCGCCCTGCCGCAGGCCTATCTCGGGGTCGCTTTCGGTTTCGGCATCCCGATGGCTTTCGCCGCCGTGAATGGCGAGGTCGGCCCGGTGGGCTGGACGCTGCTGGCGGCCAACGTGTTCTGGGCGCTGGCTTACGACACGGAGTACGCCATGGTCGATCGCGAGGACGACCTCAAGATCGGCATCCGCACCGCGGCCATCACCTTCGGTGAATTCGACGTCGCAGCAGTGATGATCTGCTACGGCATCACGCTGCTGATACTGGTCGAAGTTGGCCTGCGGCTGGCCTACGGCTGGCCGTACTTCGCCGGACTCGCCATCGCCGCGATGATCGCCTGCTACCATTTTCTGCTGATCCGCGATCGCAAGCGCGAAGGCTGCTTCGCGGCCTTCCGCCACAATAAATGGTTCGGCGCGGCGGTTTTCGCCGGCATCGTCGCCGAGCTCAACCTGCGGCCCTGGCTCGGCCTGTGAGGCGGGCGTTCGCGCTGCTCGCGCTGGCCTTGGGCGTCACCGCCTGCACGCCGGTGAATATCCACTACAACGCGGCCAAGGCCCATCACCGCCCCAACGGCTTCGTCAACTCCGACCCCGCGGCACCGGTCGGCGGCATCCCCTGGTATGAAATCCTGTTTCGCAACCTGCGCGGCGATTTTCGTCCGGTGGCGCCGCCCGAGGGCGGCTACGAGGCTTTCGCCGCGAAGTGGACGGCGCCGGTCGACCATGCCCTGCTGGCGCGACGCACCCAGGAGCCGCGCATCACCTGGCTGGGCCATGCCTCGCTGCTGCTGCAGGTGGGCGGGCAGAACATCCTGATCGATCCGCAGTTCTCGGCCAAGGCCGGACCGGTCATCGGCGGCCTGCTCGACCTCGGGGCGCCACGCCTCGTGCCGCCACCGATCAAGGAAAGCGAACTACCGCCGATCGACCTGGTCCTGATCTCGCACAACCATTACGACCACCTCGATGAGTCGACGCTGCGCCGCCTGCATGCCGCCGGCCAGAGACCGGCCTACGTCGTGCCGCTGGGCCTCAAGTCCTGGTTCGAGGAGCAGGGCATCGGGCCGGTGGCGGCCGAGATGGACTGGTGGGACAGTACGGACCTCGCCGGGCTCACGCTGCGCTTCACGCCGGCCCAGCACTGGAGCCGGCGTACCGCCTTCGACACCAATGCCTCGCTGTGGGGCGGCTTCATGCTCGAATGGAAGCGCGGCGGCGCCGAACCCTGGCGCTTCCTCTACACCGGCGACACCGGCTACTCGGCGGACTTCCGCGAAATCCGCCGTCGCCTGGGCCCGGTGGATCTTCTCGCGGTGCCGGTCGGCGCCTACCTGCCGCGCGACTTCATGGGCCCGCAGCACGTGAATCCCGACGACGCGTTGCAGATCGCGCTCGACCTCGACGCCAGGCAGGGGCTGGGCGTGCACTGGGGCACCTTCGCGCTGACCCAGGAGCCCTTCGACCAGCCGCCCAAAGACCTTGAGTTGGCGTCGCGCCAGCGCCGACTTTCGCCGGACCGGATCTGGCTCCTGAAACATGGCGAGACGCGGACGGTTAGAATCGAAAAATGAAATACGCCGACCTGCGCGACTTCGTCCGCCAGCTTGAAGCCATCGGCCAGCTCAAGCGCATCACGGTCGAGGTCGATCCCAAACTCGAGATGACCGAGATCGCCGATCGCGTGCTGCGCGCCGGCGGTCCCGCCCTGTTGTTCGAAAAGCCCAGGGGCCATGCCATGCCGGTGCTGGCCAACCTGTTCGGTACGCCCGAGCGCGTGGCCATGGGTATCGCCGCCGGTGCGGAAGCGGAAGGCGCGGCGGTCGATTGGAAAACCCGCCTGCGCGAAGTCGGCGAACTGCTGGCCTACCTCAAGGAGCCGGAACCGCCCAAGGGCCTCAAGGACGCCTGGGACAAGCTGCCGATCCTCAAGCAGGTGCTCAACATGGCGCCCAAGGTCGTTTCGTCCGCGCCCTGCCAGGAAGTCGTGTGGGAAGGCCGTGACGTCGACCTCGGCCGCCTGCCGATCCAGACCTGCTGGCCAGGCGACGCCGCGCCGCTGGTGACCTGGGGCCTGGTGGTGACGCGCGGGCCGCACAAGACGCGGCAGAACCTCGGCATCTATCGCCAGCAACTGCTCGCGCCGAACAAGCTGATCATGCGCTGGCTGGCCCATCGCGGCGGTGCGCTGGACTATCGTGAGCATTGCGCGGCGAAGCCCGGCGAGCCTTTTCCGGTCGCGGTGGTGATCGGCGCCGACCCAGCGACGATACTCGGTGCCGTGACGCCGGTGCCCGACACGCTGTCGGAATACCAGTTCGCCGGCCTGTTGCGCGGCGCCAAGACCGAGGTGGTGAAATGCATCGGCTCCGACCTGCAGGTGCCGGCATCAAGCGAGATCGTGCTCGAAGGCGTGATCCATCCCGGCGAGACGGCGCCGGAAGGACCCTACGGCGACCACACGGGGTACTACAACGAGGTCGCCGAGTTTCCCGTGTTCACGGTGCAGCGCATCACCCAGCGGCGCGACGCGATCTACCATTCCACCTACACCGGCAAGCCGCCCGACGAGCCGGCGATGCTTGGCCTTGCCCTGAACGAGGTCTTTGTGCCGCTGTTGCGCAAGACATTTCCCGAGATCGTCGATTTCTACCTGCCGCCCGAGGGCTGCTCCTACCGGATGGCGCTGGTCTCGATCCGCAAGGCCTATCCCGGCCACGCGAAGCGGATCATGTTCGGCATCTGGAGCTTCCTGCGCCAGTTCATGTACACCAAGTTCATCATCGTCACCGACGAGGACGTCGACGTGCGTTCCTGGCCCGAGGTGATCTGGGCACTGACGACCCGCGTCGATGCGGCGCGTGATACGCTGATTGCCGAGAATACGCCCATTGATTACCTCGATTTCGCCTCACCGGTGGCGGGCTTGGGGAGCAAAATGGGCATCGATGCGACCAATAAGTGGCCAGGCGAGACGACGCGGGAATGGGGCCGTCCGATCGCCATGGATCCCGCGGTGAAGCAGCGCATCGACAGGCTCTGGCAACAGTTGGGACTCGAGGAGGAGAGATGACGGAAGCCGAAGTGATTTCTGCTCGCGACGACGGCGACCTGGACGGACCGCGCGCGTGGTGCCACGTGATGTACGGGTTGCACGCGATCTCGGCGATATCCGGGGTACTCACCTCGGCCACCGTGGTGGGTGCCTTTGTCTTCGGCTGGCCCTCGATCATCTCCGTGATCATCAATTACGTCACCCGCGACAAGGTGCGCGGCACCTGGCTGGCGACGCACTGGCGCTGGCAGATGCGAACCTTCTGGTTCGCCGCGCTCTGGCTGCTGGTCGCCGGTGTCCTGATGCTGACCTTGATCGGTATTCCGGCGGCGATCCTGGTCATCGTCAGCACCGGCCTCTGGGTGCTTTACCGCGTGATTCGCGGCTGGCTGGCGCTGATCGACCGGCGTGCCATGCCGGTTCCGGCCGAGGTGTCGGCCGCCTGATTTTCGCGATGGCGGCGCCTGGCCGCCCGGCTTGCCGCGTCGCAGGCGGCGTCTATACTCTGCCCATGTCGCGCCTGCTTCCGGTCCTGCTGATGCTCCACTGCTGCGTATGGTCGGCCTCGCTGCGGGCGGCGGATGTGGCCGAAGCCCGTTCCGTGTTGCTGATCGCGGCCGAAGGCATGGCCGATCCGCGCTTTCGCCAGAGCGTGGTCCTCGTCACGCGGCACGGCCGCAGCCGATCGACCATCGGCGTCATCGTCAATCGCGCGCTCGACCTGTCGCTCGCACCGCTGTTCCCCGGGCTGGAGGCTGCGGCCGGGCATCGCCTGCATTACGGCGGTCCGGTCGCGCCGGCGCAGATCGTGTTCCTCGTGCGCGCCGAGGCGGCTCCGGCGGCGGCGATCAACCTTGCCGAGCGCCTGTTCATCAGCAGCGACGGCGAGAGCCTGCGGCGCCTGCTCGATGCTGCCACCCCGGACAGCCGCCTGCGGGTATTTCGCGGCATCGCCAGTTGGGCGCCGAACCAGCTCGAAGCCGAAATCGATCGCGGCGACTGGTACCTGCTGCCGGTCGATACCGACGCGCTGTTCAACGATCCGCTCGACGAACTGTGGCCGAAGCTGTGGCGTCGTGCCACTCAGGTAATGGTACGGGCGCCGGCGTCGGTCCCGCGGGTCGCGTTCGCGGCGTGGCGGTGATTGCGTTTGCCTTGCGCTGGACGCTGCTGGCCTGCCTGCTCGTGCCGCTGGCCGGCGCGGCGGCCGACGTCGGCTGCGACGGCGGTCCGCCCCATGTGGTGGATCCGGCCAAGCGCGACCTCGGGCCGCGCCACCATCCCTTCGGCCGGCCGCTGCCCGCCGCGCCGGGCTTCAACGCGCCGGACCGGTGTCGCGACGGCATCTGGTTCTTCGATCAGAATGGCAATGGCATTGCCGATGCTGCCGAGCCGCGCCTGTTTGGTCCGCAACGAGTGGTGGATTGCGATTCCTGCCATGGCGATTCGGCGGATCCCAAGTCGACCCAGTCGGCCAGCGTCTTCCTGCGCCAGGATGCCTCCAGACTCTGCCTGGTCTGCCATCGCATCTGAATCGCGATGCCCTGGCGTGTAAAGCAAAGGACACCAGAAAACGCGCAGGGTGATATCTAGCGCAGCGAGCAAACTTCGTTCCCCGCCCCGGGGCGGGGTAGGGGTGGGGGCGATTGGGAATCGCCAACTTTCATGATCTGCGGCATAGCCAATGCGCCATGAAAGTTAGGCGGCGCAGACTACCCGCCGGGGCGTCCACGCCCCATACTGCGCGTCCCGCGTCATCTCTACTGGAATCATCATGACCCTTTGCCCGATCGCCATCGTCGCCGGCTGCCAGAAATGCCCGGCATTCAAGATCTGCCCGCTCAAGGGCGTGATCGGTGACAAGCCGCCAGCGCCGGCAGCCGAAGCGAAACCAGCGGCAAAGCCGCGCAAGTCCGGCGCCACCCGAAAGAAGTAACAATGGCCTGCGACCGGTGGTGCCTGCCGGTCCGTGCCTGATGCAGCGCACCAATACCGAGCAGGGAATCTTTTTGCATACGCCATTCTGGTGCGTGGCGGATTTCCGTAGTGACCTTGTTCACGACAGGGGACCTTGAAGTTTAAACCAGCAACAACAGTGGATTGCGGTGGTTTCGAGGCTGGCAATTCACGCATGGCACGCCCTTCGCTATGTAAGCACTGCACCGTTTTCATTCAGACGGTCGGTCCGCTTACATCCATCGAAAGGGGTACACCATGCAACGTCGCAATTTCGTCAAGGCCACGGCCGTCACCATCGCGCTGGCCGCCGCCGGTTTCATCAGCCAACCGGCCGTCGCCGCTGATACCATCAAGGTAGGCATCCTGCATTCGCTGTCGGGTACGATGGCCATTTCCGAGACGGCGCTCAAGGAAACCGCGCTGATGGCCATCGAGGAAATCAATGCCAAGGGCGGCGTGCTGGGCAAGAAGCTCGAGCCCGTGGTAGTCGACCCCGCCTCCAACTGGCCGCTGTTCGCCGAGAAGGCGCGCCAGCTGCTGACCCAGGACAAGGTCGCGGTTACCTTCGGCTGCTGGACCTCCGTGTCGCGCAAGTCGGTGAACCCGGTGTTCAAGGAACTCAACGGCCTGCTCTTCTACCCCGTCCAGTACGAGGGCGAGGAACTCGAAAAGAACGTCTTCTACACCGGCGCAGCGCCCAACCAGCAGGCGATCCCGGCCGTCGAATACTTGATGTCGAAGGACGGCGGCTCGGCCAAGCGCTGGGTCCTGCTCGGCACCGACTACGTCTATCCGCGCACCACCAACAAGATCCTGCGCGCCTTCCTCAAGTCGAAGGGCGTTGCCGAAGCCGACATCATGGAGGAGTACACCCCCTTCGGCCATAGCGACTACCAGACCATCATCGCCAAGATCAAGAAGTTCGCCGGCGAAGGCAAGAAGACGGCCGTGGTGTCGACCATCAATGGCGACTCCAACGTGCCCTTCTACAAGGAACTCGGCAACGCCGGCCTCAAGGCCACGGACGTGCCGGTGGTGGCTTTCTCGGTGGGCGAAGAGGAACTGCGCGGCGTGGATACGAAACCGCTGGTGGGACACCTGGCCGCCTGGAACTACTTCCAGTCGATCAAGAACCCGGAGAATGACAAGTTCATCAAGCAGTACCGCGACTGGGCCAAGAAGCAGAAGCTGCCCAAGGCCGAGACCGTGGTCACCAACGACCCGATGGAAGCAACCTACATCGGCATCTACATGTGGAAGCAGGCGGTCGAGAAGGCCAAGAGCACCGATACCGACAAGGTGATCGCGGCCATGGCCGGCCAGACCTTCAAGGCGCCGTCCGGCTTCACCATCAAGATGGACGAAAAGAACCACCACCTGCACCGCGCCGTGTTCATCGGCGAAGTCAAGGCCGACGGCCAGTTCAACGTGGTGTGGAAGACCAAGGGCCCGGTCAAGGCCCAACCCTGGTCGCCCTTCATTGCCGGCAACGACAAGAAGAAGGACGAGCCTGAGGGTAAGTAAGGGCAAGTAAGGCAAGTAGTCGTTTTGCGTAGGTAGAGAGAGCTGTATTGCGCGGCCGGCAACGGCCGGCCGCGCCTTTTTCCAAACACCCATGATCCCGCGATTTTTCCTCCTGCTGATGCTGTTGCTGGGTTTCGCCGCGCACGCCGCGCCGAACCCCGCCCTGGTGCGCCAATTGGCGGCGGAGGAATCCGACGACAAGATCGCCGCGATCCAGAAGCTGGCGCTGACCGCCGAGCCTGAGGCCCTGGCGGTATTGCAGCAACTGGCCGACGGCAGCCTGAAGGACGACAAGGGCGAAGAGATCACCCTCAACAACCGCGTGCGGCGCGAACTCGAAGGCGCGCTGGCGGTGCTGAAACTCATCGATCCTGATCCTGTCGTGCGCTTTGCGGCGGTCAAGGAGATCGCCGGCAATGTCGACGCCGCCATGGCACCGATGTTGGCCAAGGCGCGCGATCGCGAGACCGAACCGAAGATACGTGCCCTGCTGGTGGAAATTTATGCGACCGCGACGCTGAAGGATGCCGATCCCAAGGTGCGCATCGCCGCCGCCAAGGCGCTGGTATCCAGCGCCGACCCCAGTACCAAGGCCGCGCTCAGGGCCCAGTCCGAGCCCGCCAACGAAGCCGAAGTCGATGTGCGCCGCGCCGCCTTCCAGTCCTACCTAGCGGTCAAGGACAGGCTGACCCTGGCGGAAAACATCGGTCGCGTGTTTTCCGGCCTCAGCCTCGGCTCCATCCTTCTGTTGGCAGCCCTCGGCCTGGCCATCACCTACGGCGTGATGGGCGTGATCAACATGGCCCACGGCGAGCTGCTGATGATCGGCGCCTATGCCACCTATGCCATGCAGGGCCTGTTCCGCAGCTACTTCCCGGCGCAGCTCGACTGGTACCTGCTGGCCGCCGTGCCGGTCGCCTTCTTCTCCGCCGCCGCGGTCGGCGTGCTGCTGGAGCGCACGGTGATCCGCTGGCTTTATGGCCGCGCGCTGGAAACCCTGCTCGCCACCTGGGGCCTGTCGCTGATGCTGATCCAGGCGGCCCGCGTGATCTTCGGTGCGCAGAACGTCGAGGTCGCCAATCCAACGTGGATGTCGGGCGGCCTGGAAATCCTGCCCAGCATCGTTCTGCCGCTCAATCGCATCGTCATCGTCGGCTTTGCGCTGTTCGTGCTGATGCTGGTCTGGGTGCTGATGAACAAGACGCGGCTGGGCATGTTCGTCCGCGCCGTGACGCAGAACCGCGCCATGGCCGGCTGCGTCGGCGTGCCGACCGGACGCATCGACACGGTGGCTTTCGCCCTCGGCGCCGGCATCGCGGGTCTCGGCGGCGTCGCCCTGTCGCAGATCGCCAACGTCGGCCCCGACATGGGCCAGGGCTACATCGTCGATTCCTTCATGGTCGTGGTGCTGGGCGGCGTCGGCCAGCTCGCCGGCGCGGTCTGGGCGGCGCTGGGACTGGGTATCGTCACCAAGTTCATCGAAGCATGGTCCGGCGCGGTGATCGCCAAGATCGTGGTGCTGGTGTTCATCATCATGTTCATCCAGAAGCGTCCGCAAGGGCTTTTTGCCCTCAAGGGCAGGTTTGTCGAGAGCTGAGATGAAGCGCGTTCCATTCATCGTCCGCTTCTTCAGTGCCACGCCGAAACAGGGCTGGATCGCCATCGCCATCGCCGCGGCGGTCACCATGGTCCTGCTGCCGGCGCTGCACCTGCTGGTGCCGGCGGGCAGCCCCTTCCATGTCTCGGCCTATGTCATCACCCTCGTCGGCAAGATCATGTGCTACGCCATCGTGGCCGTGGCGATGGACCTGATCTGGGGCTACACCGGCATCCTTTCGCTCGGCCACGGCCTGTTCTTTGCGCTCGGCGGTTACGCTTTTGGCATGTATTTGATGCGCCAGATCGGTCGCGACGGTTCCTACCAGTCGGACCTGCCCGACTTCATGGTCTTCCTCGACTGGAAGGCGCTGCCCTGGTACTGGACCGGCTCGGATTCCATCCTCTGGGTGCTGTTCCTGGTGCTCACGGTGCCGGCGCTGGTGGCGCTGATCTTCGGCTTCTTCGCCTTCCGCTCACGGATCAAGGGCGTGTACTTCTCGATCATCACGCAGGCCATGGTCTTCGCCGCGATGCTGTTCTTCTTCAGGAACGAAACCGGCTTCGGCGGCAACAACGGCTTCACCGACTTCAAGCGCATCCTCGGCTACAGCATCACCGCGCCGGAAATGCGCGTCAGCCTGTTCGCGCTCACCGCCGCCACGCTGCTGGCCACCCTGGTGCTCGGCCGCTATCTGGTCACATCCAAGCTCGGCCGCGTGCTGGCGGCGATCCGCGACGCCGAATCGCGCGTCATGTTCATCGGCTACAACCCCCTCTACTACAAGCTGTTCATCTGGACCCTGTCTGCGTTCTTGTGCGGCATCGCCGGCGCGCTGTACGTGCCCCAGGTCGGCATCATCAACCCGGGCGAGATGTCGCCGGCCAACTCGATCGAGATCGCGATCTGGGTTGCCGTCGGCGGCCGCGCCACGCTGATCGGCCCGGTGATCGGCGCCTTCATCGTCAATCTGGCCAAGAGCTTCTTTACCATGGCCTTCCCCGAATACTGGCTGTTCTTCCTCGGCGCGCTGTTCGTCGGTGTCACGCTGTGGCTGCCGGACGGTGTGGTGGGTTTGTGGCGAAAGCTGCGTGACAAGCGTGCAGGAGCCAGCCCATGAGCCAGCCCAGCATTCTTCTACTGCATGAGGTCACGGTCAGCTTCGACGGCTTCCGCGCGCTGAACGAATTGTCGCTCGACATCGAGGTCGGCGAACTGCGCTGCATCATCGGCCCCAACGGTGCCGGCAAGACCACGATGATGGACGTCATCACTGGCAAGACGCGCGCCGACCGCGGCAAGGTGATGTTCGACCAGAACATCGACGTGCGCCGCATGTCGGAACCCGAGATCGCCCACCTCGGCATCGGCCGCAAGTTCCAGAAGCCGACCATCTTCGAGAACCTCACGGTGTTCGAGAACCTCGAGCTGTCGATGAAAACCGACAAGCGCGCCCGCGTCAGCCTCTTCGCCTGGCTCGATGACTCGGCCCTCGACAAGATTTCCGACACCCTGCGCCGGATCCGTCTCGACACCGAAGCCGACAGGCAGGCCGGCCTGCTCTCGCACGGCCAGAAGCAGTGGCTGGAGATCGGCATGCTGCTGATGCAGGATCCCAAACTGTTGCTGCTTGACGAGCCGGTGGCCGGCATGACCGACGACGAAACCGCGCGCACTGGCGAACTGTTCAAGTCGCTCGCCGGCAAGCATTCACTGGTGGTGGTCGAACACGACATGGCCTTCATCGAACAGCTCGGCGGCAAGGTTACTGTCCTGCACGAAGGCTCGGTACTGGCCGAAGGCGACCTCGCCACGGTGCAGAACGACCAGCGGGTGATCGAGGTATACCTTGGGCGCTGATCATGCTTAAAGTCGAAAACCTCAACCAGTACTACAGCGGCAGCCACATCCTGCGCGACGTCAGTTTCGAGGCGCCGATCGGCAAGGTGACCACGGTGCTGGGTCGCAACGGCGTCGGCAAGACCACGCTGCTCAAGGTGTTGACCGGCCTGGTGCCGGCCAGGACCGGCAGCGTCTCGTTCGATGGCAAGGATCTGACGCGCGCCCCGTCGCACGAACGGGTCAGGGCCGGCATCGGCTTCGTGCCGCAGGGCCGCGAGATCTTTCCGCGCCTCACCGTGCTGGAAAACCTGCAGATGGGCCTGGCCAGTCGGCCCGGAGGCACACCGATACCGGAGCGCATTTTCGAGATGTTCCCGGTGCTGAAGCAGATGCTGAAGCGTCGCGGCGGCGATCTTTCGGGCGGCCAGCAGCAGCAGCTTGCCATTGGCCGCGCATTGGCGTTCGGCCCGCGGCTCCTGATCCTCGACGAGCCGACCGAAGGCATCCAGCCCTCGATCATCAAGGACATCGAGCGCGCCATCCGCAGCCTGGCGGCCGAGGGCAACATGGCCATCCTGCTGGTCGAGCAGTACTACGACTTTGCCGAGAGCCTGGCCGACCAGTATCTGGTCATGGAGCGCGGCGAGATCATCAAGCGCGGCGAGGGCAAGGACATGGCGGCGGACGGGGTACGCGAACTGCTGGCGGTATGATCGCCCCATGCAGGTCACTGAACCCGTCTCATCTGCCTGGCAGGCGTCACTCGCGCTGGGCTTCTCGCGTCGCGACGACTCAACCGTTCTCGTGCGGCGCGAGCATCGCGGTCCGCTGCGCGTGCAGAAGGCGCTCTATCCCGAAGGCCCCGGCCTGTGCCACGCCATCGTGCTGCACCCGCCGTCCGGCATCGTCGGCGGCGACCGATTGCAAATCGATGTCGACGTCGGCAGCGATGCCCGGGCCCTGCTCACCACGCCCGGCGCCGGCAAATGGTACCGCTCCGCCGGTCCCATCGCGGAGCAGGTGGTAAGCGTAAAAGTCGGCGCTGGCGCTACGGCGGAATGGCTGCCGCAGGAGAGCATCGTCTTCTCGGGAGCACAGGCGCACATGTGCACCACGGTCGAACTCGATCCGGGCGCACGTTATATCGGTGTCGAAACCCTGTGCCTGGGCCGTCGCGCCAGCGGCGAGAAATTCGACCGCGGCAACCTGCGCGTGGCAAGCGACATCCGCATCGGCGGCGCACTGCTGTGGCAGGAACGCGGCCGCATTGCCGGCGACTCCCCGCTGCTTCAGTCACCGATCGGGCTGGCTGGTTACAGCGTCTGCTCCACGGTGCTGGCTGCCGGCATGAGTATCCCTGCAAAAACCCTGGCGGACTGTCGTGCCGCGGGATCGAAGGAGCCCGGCGCGCAGTGGGGTGTCAGCACCATGCCCAACCTGTTCGTCGGTCGCTACCTCGGCCATTCGGCGGAAGCTGCGCGCGAATGGTTCGTCGAGCTTTGGCAACACCTGCGCCCGATCATGGTCGGGCGCGATGCGGTCGTGCCCCGCATCTGGAATACCTGAGAACTGAAAAGGAGAGCAAATGGAACTCACGCCACGCGAAAAGGACAAGCTGCTGATCTTCACCGCAGCCCTGCTCGCCGAGCGCCGCAAGGGACGCGGCCTCAAACTCAATTATCCGGAGGCGGTAGCCTTCATCACCGCCGGCATCCTCGAGGGCGCGCGGGACGGACGCAGCGTGGCCGAGTTGATGAGCTACGGCACGACGTTGCTCAAGCGCGACGAGGTGATGGAAGGCGTGCCGGAAATGATTCCCGACATCCAGGTCGAGGCCACGTTTCCCGACGGCACGAAATTGATTACCGTCCACAACCCAATTGTGTGAGGGCCGCACCATGATTCCAGGCGAAATGAAAATCGAAAGCGGCGAGATCGAGTTGAACGTCGGCCGCCGTACGCTGACCGTCGAGGTCGCCAACACCGGCGATCGCCCGATACAGGTTGGCTCCCACTATCACTTCTTCGAAACCAACGAGGCGTTGAGCTTCGATCGCGCCGCTGCACGCGGCATGCGACTCAACATCGCCGCCGGCACCGCAGTGCGCTTCGAGCCGGGGCAGACGCGAACGGTCGAACTGGTCGACTATGCCGGGGAGCGAAAAGTTTATGGCTTTCAAGGAAAGATCCAGGGGGCTCTGAAATGAAGATCACTCGACAAGCCTATGCCGAGATGTTCGGCCCCACCACCGGCGACCGCGTGCGCCTGGCCGACACCGAACTCTGGATCGAGGTCGAGAAGGACTACACCCTCCACGGCGAGGAAGTGAAGTTCGGCGGCGGCAAGGTGATCCGCGACGGCATGGGGCAGGGCCAGATGCTTGCCAAAGATGTTGCCGACACCGTGATTACCAACGCGCTGATCATCGATGCGGTGCAGGGCATCGTCAAGGCCGACGTCGGCCTCAAGGGCGGCATGATCGCGGCCATCGGCAAGGCCGGCAACCCCGACGTGCAGCCGGGCGTCACCATCGCCATTGGCGCCGGCACCGAGATCATCGCCGGCGAGGGCATGATCCTCACCGCAGGAGGCATCGACTCGCACATCCACTTCATCTGCCCGCAGCAGATCGAGGAGGCGCTGATGTCGGGCGTCACCACCATGCTCGGCGGCGGCACGGGCCCTGCTACGGGCACCTTCGCCACCACCTGCACGCCGGGACCGTGGCACATCCATTCGATGCTCGCTGCGGCCGATGCCTTCCCGATGAACCTCGGCTTCCTCGGCAAGGGCAATGTCTCGCTGCCCGGTCCGCTGCAAGAGCAGGTCGCCGCGGGCGCCATGGGCCTCAAGCTGCACGAAGACTGGGGCACCACGCCAGCCGCGATCGACAACTGCCTGACGGTGGCCGACGAGATGGACGTGCAGGTGGCGATCCATACCGACACGCTCAACGAATCCGGCTTCGTCGAAGCCACCATCGCCGCCTTCAAGGGTCGCGCCATCCACACCTTCCATACCGAAGGCGCGGGCGGCGGCCATGCCCCGGACATCATCAAGGCCGCCGGCCTGCCCAACGTGTTGCCCTCGTCGACCAACCCGACCATGCCCTATACGGTCAACACCATCGACGAGCACCTCGACATGCTGATGGTCTGCCACCACCTCGACCCGAGCATCGCCGAAGACGTGGCCTTCGCCGAGTCGCGCATCCGGCGCGAGACCATCGCTGCGGAGGACATCCTGCACGACCTCGGCGCCTTCTCGATGATGTCGTCCGACTCGCAGGCCATGGGCCGTGTCGGCGAAGTGCTGATCCGCACCTGGCAGACGGCGCACAAGATGAAGCTGCAGCGCGGCGCACTGAAGGAGGACACGGCGCGCAACGACAACCAGCGCGTCAAACGCTACATCGCCAAGTACACCATCAACCCGGCGATCACCCACGGCATCGGGCACATCGTCGGCTCGATCGAGCCGGGCAAGCTGGCCGACCTGGTGCTGTGGAAGCCGGCCTTCTTCGGCGTCAAGCCGAGCCTGATCCTCAAGGGTGGCATGATCGCCGCCGCCGCGATGGGCGACCCGAATGCCTCGATCCCGACGCCGCAACCGGTGCATTACCGGCCGATGTTCGGCAGTTTCGGCGGCGGGCTCAAGACCTCGCTGACCTTCGTTTCGCAGGCGGCGCTGACGAATCCCGCCGTCGCGGCGCTGGGTCTCGCCAAGCGCCTGGAGCCGGTGAAGAACTGCCGCAAGGTGAGCAAGGCCGACATGGTCCACAACAGCGCCACCCCGGTGATCGAAGTCGACAGCGAAACCTACGCGGTGCGCGCCGACGGCGAACTGCTGGTCTGCGAGCCGGCGAAGTCGCTGCCCATGACGCAGCGCTATTTCCTGTTCTGACGATGCTGGTCATCGAAAGCTTCGCCGAGCCCAAGGCAGTCGCCACCGAGCGGCTGGAACTCTCCTTCGACCTGCGCTGCAAGAGTCGCCTGCGGACGACGCTGGCCAATGGCGAGGAGTGCGGCCTCTTCCTCGAGCGCGGCACGGTGCTGCGCGGCGGGGACCGGCTGCTGGGCAAGGATGGACGCGTGGTCGAGGTGGTCGCCGCACCCGAAGCATTGATGGAGGCGGTCAGCGGTGATCCGCTGCTGATCGCCAAGGCCGCCTACCATCTGGGCAACCGCCATGTCGCCGTGCATCTGCTGCCGGGCAAGCTGCGCTTCGTCGCCGATCATGTGCTGGGCGAAATGGTGCGCGGCCTGGGCCTGAAAGTGGCCGCCGTCGAGGCGCCCTTCGAACCGGAAAGCGGTGCCTACGGCGCGCATGGCGGCCACGGCCATAGTGCCGACGGCGAAGGCCGCGGCCCTCGAATCCACGACCATTTCGCCAAACGATGAGCGCCGCCCGCAGGGCCGCCCCAAGGGCGGCGCAGCCACGAACCGGAGCCGCACAGCGGCGAACCGCCGTCACCCCCTTCCTTGGGAAGGGGGTTGGGGGGATGGCTCAGCAATGCCTTGCGCTGACACGTTTGCTTCAGCTCGCCAGCCCGGCGCTGCCGGTCGGCGCCTACAGCTATTCACAGGGGCTGGAGTGGGCGATCGAGGCCGGCACGGTGAAGGACGAGGCCGGCGCGCTGGGCTGGATGGGCGATCAGCTGGAATGGAATATCGGCCGCTATGAAGCGCCGCTGCTGGCGCGGATGATGGACGCCTGGAGAGTTGGCGCCGACGACACGGCACGCGAGCTCGACGAGCGTTACCTCGCCAGCCGCGAGACCGCCGAATTGCGCGCCGAGACCCTGCAGATGGGGCATTCCCTGCGGCGTCTGCTAAGCGACTTGCGCGAGTTGCCGCCCGAGTTTGTCGGTCAAATCGCCGTATCGCCAGCGCCGACTTTCATGCATGTTTGGAGCGGGCTGGCAGCGATCTGGCAGATTGCGCCGCCGGACGCATTGACGGCATGGCTCTGGAGCTGGGCCGAGAACCAGACCATGGCCGCGCTCAAGGCAGTCCCGCTGGGCCAGGCCGCCGGCCAGCGCATCCTGCTCGAGCTCGGCGGCCGGATTCCTGCCATCGTCGAACGCGCGCTGATCGCCACGGATGACGACTTCAGCAATTTCGCGCCGGGCTTTGCGATTGCCTGCGCGCGCCACGAAACCCAATATTCGAGGCTCTTCAGATCATGAGCAAGCAGGCATTGAGGATAGGCATCGGCGGCCCCGTCGGTTCCGGCAAGACGGCACTGACCCTTGCGCTGTGCCAGGCGCTGCGCGACAAGTACAACATCGCCGCCGTCACCAACGACATCTACACCGAAGAGGACGCCCAGTTCCTGGTGAAGAACGCCGCGCTGGCGCCCGAGCGCATTATCGGCGTCGAGACCGGCGGCTGCCCGCACACGGCGATCCGCGAGGACGCCTCGATCAACCTCGAAGCCGTAGACCGGCTCAACGCGCGCTTTCCCGGGCTGGAAATCGTCTTCATCGAAAGCGGCGGCGACAACCTCGCCGCGACCTTCAGCCCCGAACTGTCCGACCTCACGCTCTACGTGATCGACGTCGCCGCCGGTGACAAGATCCCGCGCAAGGGCGGGCCGGGCATCACCAAGTCCGACCTGCTGGTGATCAACAAGATCGACCTCGCGCCGATGGTCGGCGCCTCGCTGGAAGTGATGGAGCGCGACGCGAAGAAGATGCGCGGGGGTGACAAGGGGCGGCCCGTCGTGTTTTCCAACATGAAGACCGGGCAGGGACTGGACACCATCATCGCCTTCATCGTCAGCCAGGGCATGCTGCCGGCGCGCTAGTCGGGCCCTGCTGCGGTTCAAGCCAGGCGATTGACCAGGCGCCCCACGCCGTCGATCACCACCTCGACGGTGTCGCCGTCGGCCAGCGCGCCAGCGCCGACCGAGGTGCCGCAGGCGATCACGTCGCCGGGTTCCAGCGTCATGTCGTGCGAGATGTGGCTGACGATTTTCGCCGGCGAGAAGAACATGTCGCTCACCGCATAGTTCTGCAGTTCGCGCTCGGCGAAGATGGCGCGCACGCGCAGTCCGGCCGGATCGAGCCCACTGGCGATCACCGGGCCGAAGGGACCGAAGCTGTCGAAGCTTTTGGCGCGCGTCCAGTGCACGAAGGCGGGGTCGAGGCGCATCAGGTCGCGCGCGGTGACGTCATTGACGCAGGTGTAGCCGAAGATCGCCGCCGGCGCCGCCGCGACATCGATGCAGGAAGCCCGCTTGCCGATCACGATGCCGAGTTCGGCCTCGAACACGATCGCGCCGGCATAGCCCGGCGGGCGGCGGATGGGGTCGCCGTGGGCGGCGATGCAGGTGGTGGCCTTGAGGAAATAGAGCGGATGCACGGGGCGCTGCAGGTCTTCCTTTGCCGCGCGCTCGTGGAAATTGTTCCACAGGCCGATCATCTTGCCCGGGCGGCAGGGCGCGAGGACGCGCACTTCGGCGAGCGGAAAGCCAAGGTCCGTGGGCTGCGGCTCGGCGAACATGTCGCCGCGCCAGACGCTTACCCTGTCGCCCTCGAGGGTTCCGAAATGTTCAGTGCCAGCTGCAGCGAATCGTAACCAGTGGGCCATGCCGTGACGCCTTGAATTGCGGGGCGGCGAGTGTAGCACCGCGGGTCTGCCGGCATCCCCCGCCTGCGCTTGACGAAGTGCTTCAAACCCGAAATACTTGTCTGACAACTTGTCCTTGCCGGCCCGCGGCCGGCAAGCCCCTTCGGTTTCGTTCCAGGGAGGCCCCATGCTCAAGCTCAATGTCAATGGCAAATCGCGCAGCGTGGACGTGGAGGGGGAGATGCCCCTCCTGTTCGTCCTGCGCGACCATCTCGGCCTGCTCGGCGCAAAGTACGGTTGCGGCATCGGTGCCTGCGGCGCCTGCACCGTGCATGTCGATGGCGTGCCGGTGCGTTCCTGCAGCCTGCCGGTTGCGCAGGCGGTGGGCAAGAAGGTGGTGACCATCGAAGGTCTCTCGCAAAAGGGCATGCACGCGCTGCAGAAAGCCTGGATCGACCACGAGGTGCCGCAGTGCGGCTACTGCCAGACCGGCATGCTTATGTCGGCCGCGGCGCTGCTGGCGGCCAAGCCCCAGCCGAGCGATGCCGACATCGACCAGGCGATGACCAACCTCTGCCGCTGCGGCACCTACACGCGGGTGCGCGAGGCGATCCATGCCGTGGCGAAAGCGCCGGCGAAGAAAGCGGGAGCCTGACCATGGAACTCGATCGCCGCGAATTCCTCAAGGTCTCTGCCGCCGTCGGTGGCGGCCTCGCCCTCGAATTTTCTTTCCCCCTTGCCGCCATGGCCGCCAGGGGTTTGCCGCCGACCGAGGTCAATGCCTGGGTGGTGATCCATCCCGACGACCGCGTCGTGGTGCGCATCGCGCGCTCGGAGATGGGGCAGGGCACCTATACCGCGCTGGCGCAACTGGTGGCGGAGGAGCTCGATGCCGACTGGAACAAGGTCAGTTCCGAGTTCGCCTCGCCCAATGAGCATATCCGCCGGAAGCGCATCTGGGGCTCGATGTCCACCGGCGGCAGCCAGGGCGTGCGCAGCTCGCAGGACTACGTGCGCAAGGCCGGCGCCGCGGCGCGCATCATGCTGGTGGAAGCCGCCGCCGCGCGCTGGCAGGTGCCCGCCGCCGAATGCATCGGCGCCAACAGCGTGGTCACCCACGTCGGTAGCGGACGCACGCTGCGCTACGGCCAGCTTGCCGCCGACGCGGCCAAGCTGACGCCGCCCAAGGACCCGCCGCTGCGCGACGCCAAGGACTGGAAGATCGCCGGCAAGTCGATGCGGCGCTTCGACGTGCCGGACAAGGTGCTGGGCAAGCCGGTGTTCGGCGTCGACGTGGTGCTGCCCGGCATGCTGCACGCGTCGATCGCGCAATGCCCGGTGTTCGGCGGCAAGGTGAAGAGCATGGATGCTTCCGCCGCCGAGAAGATGCGCGGCGTGAAGAAGGTGGTGCGCGAGGGCGATTTCGTCGCCGTGATCGCCGACAGCTGGTGGCGCGCCGACCAGGCCTTGCAGAAGATCAGGATCGAATGGGACGAGGGCGCCAACGGCAACGTCAGCAGCGAAAGCATCATGAAGCTGCTGCGCGACGGCCTGGCCGACAGCAACCTGGCCGAGGCGCGAAAAGTCGGCGCTGGCGCCACGGCGCTGGCGGGTGCGGCGAAGCTGGTCGAGGCCGAGTATTACTCGCCCTACGTCAATCACGCCACCATGGAGCCGCAGACCTGCACCGCCTGGTTCAAGGCCGACGGCACGCTGGAAGTGTGGACCTCGACGCAGAACGCCGAGGCCTCGATGGCCATGGCCGCCGAGACCGCCGGCCTGCCGCTGGAAAAGGTCGAGGTGCACAAGCCCATGCTCGGCGGCGGCTTCGGCCGCCGCGGCGCGCCGCAGGACTTCGTCAGGCAGGGCGTGCTGATCGCCAAGGCGATGCCGGGCAAGCCGGTGAAGATGATGTGGTCGCGCGCCGAGGACATGCAGCACGGCTACTACCGTCCGGCCAGCCTGGTGCGCATGAAGGCGGGGCTCGACGCCCAGGGTAATGTCGCGGCCATCCAGGTCGGCATCGCCTGCCCCTCGATCCTCGCGCTGCTGCGCCCCGAAGCGATCAACAAGGGCATCGATTTCACGGCGGTGCGCACGCTGTCCGACATGCCCTACACCATCCCCAACCAGCAGATCGACTATGCCATGCGCAATCCGCACGTGCCGGTCGGCTTCTGGCGCGCGCCGGGCCTGCAGAATGCCTACTACCGCGAGTGCTTCATCGACGAACTGGCCGTCGCCGCCGGCCGCGACCCGCTGGAATATCGGCTGGCGATGCTCAAGCCTGGCGACAAGAATCGCCTGGTGCTGGAGGCGGTGGCCAAGGCGGCCAACTGGGGCGGCCCTTTGCCGGCCGGCGTGCATCGCGGAATTGCCGTGTCGGACGGCTTCGGCAGCTTCACGGCGATGGTGGCCGAGGTTTCGGTGTCGGCCAAGGGCGAACTCAAGGTGCATCGCGTGGTCTCGGCGATCGACTCGGGCTACGTGGTCAATCCCGATACCTGCAATGCACAGTCCGAAGGCAACATCGCCTTCATGCTCGGCGCCACCCAGTACCAGGAGAACACCGTGGCCAAGGGGCGCATGGTCGAGGCCAACTTCAACGAGTTCCAGCTGCTCGGCATTTCGGAAATGCCCAAGGTGGAAACCGTGCTGGTGCCCACCGGCGGCTTCTGGGGCGGGCATGGCGAACCGGGTGCGTTGTGCGTGGCCCCGGCGCTTTGCAACGCGATCTTCGCCGCGACCGGCAAGCGCATCCGCTCGCTGCCGCTCAAGCACCACGATTTGCGCAAGGCGTGAAGTTCGCGGCGGCCCTGCTGCTGGCCGCCGCCTCGTCGCTCGTGGCGGCCGCTGATTCGCTGGAGGCGCCGCTGGCCGCCGCCGGTGATGCGCAGCGCGGCCGCGACGTCTTCGTGCAGCGCGAACAGGGCCATTGCGTGATCTGCCATGTCGTCGCCGGCATCGTTCCGGCGGGCAATGTCGGCCCGGCGCTCGATGGCGTGGGCGGTCGCCTTTCCGCCGGCCAGCTGCGCCAGCGCGTGGTCGATATCACCCAGGTGAAACCCGACGCGGCGATGCCGGCCTTCCATCGCAGTACCGGCCTCAATCGTGTCGCCGCCGCGTATGCCGGCAAGATCCTGCTCGACGCGCAGCAGGTCGAGGACCTGGTCGCTTTCCTCGGTGGGCTGAAATGAAGCGGCGGCATTTCCTGCAGCTTGGCGGCATGGGCCTGGCCGGAACCACCCTGCCGCTGCGGGCGCAGCAACTGATGCCGGCGCAGGACCTGCAACCGCTGATTCGCGGCGTTGCCGGCGATACGCCGCCGCGTCCGGGGCGCATCCGGCTCACGCTGCCGCAGCTTGCGGAGAACGGCAATTCGGTGCCCCTGGAACTGAATGTCGACAGCCCGATGACCGAGGCAGACCACGTACGCAGCCTGCATGTCTTCGCCGAGCGCAACCCGCGCCCGCTGATCGCCAGCTTCCACCTCGGCCCCCATGCCGGCCGCGCCAAAGTCACGACGCGTATCCGGCTCGCCGGCAGCCAGCGCGTGGTCGCCATCGCCGTGCTCTCGGACGGCACCGCCTGGTCGGACGAAACCGAGGTCATCGTCACCTCGGCCGCCTGCCTCGACGAGATGAGCATATGAGCGAAATGGTGACACTTGGCCGCCTGCGCGTGCCGCCCAGGGCGAAGCGCAGCGAGGTCATCGAGGTTCGCCTGTTGCTGCAGCACCCGATGGAGAACGGCTTTCGTCGCGACACGCTGGGCCGCAGCGTGCCGCGCAACATCATCCATCGCCTCGTCGCGCGCTATGACGGCAGGGAAGTCCTGCGCGCCGAACTCGGCACCGGCATGGCCGCCAATCCGTATTTCGCCTTCTTCACCCGCGCCACCGCCAGCGGCGAGGTCGTCATCGACTGGGAGGACGACCTCGGCGTGAAGGGCCGCCTCACGGCGCCGATCGAGGTCTCGTGAAATTCCTGCTGCCGAGCCTCGCGCTGCTGGCCGCGCCGGCCTGCGCGCAGGCGCCGCGTTCCGGACTCGATTACCAGGGCGAGGACATCCGACGCCTGCAGGCCGACGACTTCGCCAATCCGGCCATGCTCTGGCAAGAGCGCGGCGCGGCGGCGTGGCAGCGCAAGCAGGGCTCGGCAAAGAAGTCCTGTGCCGACTGCCACGGCGCGGCGGAACAGTCCATGCGCGGACTGGCCGCGCGCCTGCCGGGATGGGATGCGCGCCTCGGCCGCGTCAGCACGCTGGAGGCGCGCATCAATGCCTGCATCGTCCGCGAGCAACAGGCGCCCGAGTCGCCGCCGGAAGCCCATGATGCCATCGGCCTGCAGGCCTACATCGCCCTGCAGTCGCGCGGCTTGCCCTTGCAGGTGGAGGTCGACGGCGCGGCGCGGGCGTTGTTCGAGCGCGGCCGTGAACTCTATTTCACGCGCATCGGACAGATGAACCTGGCCTGCACCCATTGCCACGACCAGCAGGCCGGCAAGACGCTGCTGGTGGAAAGGATCAGCCAGGGGCAGCCGACTGCGTGGCCGGCCTATCGCATGGAATGGCAGGCCGCAGGCAGCCTGGAGCGGCGCCTGCGCGCCTGTTTCCTCGGCGTGCGTGCCGAGATGCCGGCCTATCGATCCGAGGACCTGCTCGCGCTGCAGCTTTTCCTTGCGCGGCGTGCGCAGGGCCTGGCGCTCGAAGCGCCGGGGGTACGGCGCTGACTGGCAGCAAGGGAGTTTGGCGTGTCTCCGTCCCTTCGCAAGGGGTATCGAAATGCGCCCGGGGAACTCACGAAGTCGATGCAAACGGGCGCGACTGGTATGTGGGCAGCCACAACTCGCGGCTGCGGGCAGCGCAGTAGCCGGGCGGGTTGGTCCGGCAGGGATGGGTGCGCGGCATTCCGGGGCGCCTTTCGGCCGACAACGGATGGTCAAGGCGAGGTAACGACCCGATTTCGAGCGGCAGTTATAGGCTGAGCAGCGGCCATTTTTCTGACCAGGATTTCTGGCGACAGGAGCGCAATCCAACATGAACCAAATCCGGACTTGCCAGTCTCATGGTTCCTTACTATACTGCAATCAGTAAGGACAACGGAGATTGAGATGCCAACGGACGCCACACTCACCAGCAAGGGTCAAACAACAATCCCCAAGGAAATTCGGGATGTTCTTGGAATGAAGCCCGGGGACCGGATGACCTTCACATTAATGCCTGATGCTACGGTTGTCATGCGAGTGAAAAGCAAGAGCGTCACCGAACTAGCCGGCATGCTGCAGCGGAAGGGTAGGAAACCAATTCCGATCGAGCAGCTATCGATCTGATGCTCGGAATCGACACGAATATCCTCGTGCGCTTTCTGGTGCGAGATGACGAGGCTCAGTTTGAGAAGGCGCGCAGGTTGATCCGACGAGAAGTTGCCGCGGGACGCCGTGTCTTTCTGAGTCAGTTGGTTCTTCTGGAAACAGAGTGGGTTCTGCGAAGCCGGTACGGGTTGCAGAAAACTGAGATCATCGATGCCATCTCGGCGTTGCTAGACGCAGGCGATGTTCAATTTGAAGATGAGCCGGCGGTTGAGGAGGCGCTTTTTGTCTGGAAGGACAGATCGGTCGGTTTTGCTGATTGCCTTATCGGGGCTCGGAACAAGAGATTGGGGTGCTCGGCTACGGCAACCTTTGATGCGAAGGCATCCAAATTGCCCGGGTTTGTCGCTGCCTGAGAGTCGGGCAACTCCCGCCAAGACCGGACCCAGGCAAAACTCCGGTCAGCATAGCCGTGTATCGTATCCTCGCCTTAAATGGCAGGCATGCAGTCGACATCCACCTATACCGTTGCCCGAACCTTGCCTAGCAGCAGTTCCTTCATGTTGCCTTTGGCTTGAGAACTGAGGATCAACAGGTAGATCGTCAGGAAGGAGGCGCCGAGGAAGACAGCGAGCAGGCCGAGCGCCAATCCGGACGCCGAGAGGTGATGCCGCCATGATACCCAGAGTCCTGACAGCGCGAGCATGCACATAAAGTCCAGATTGAATTGACCTGGCCACGTCAGGGTCGCCATGTCGCCAAAGAAGATGGGCAGCAGATTGATTCCATGGTTCGCCAATCCGACGCCCGTATAGCAGGCAATGGTGAGACAGAGCACGATCAACAGCGCACGAAATGCGTTCATGGCTTCCTCTCCTGAAAAGCTTGAATCAAGGTATCGAATTCACGCGAAATGGGCGAGAGCTGCACGTGCAATCTCATCACCCCATTCCTGGACAAAATGGCCTGCCATCGGATGAATATGCGGCTCCGGGCAGCCGCGAATCAGCTTTCGCAAGTTCTGCATCACCGGCGTTCCAAGCACGGGATCGGTAGCCCCGATCGCCATGAAACTGCTCCCTTTCCAGTCGTCGCGCCACCACGAACGTGCGGCTCGGGATATGGCAGCGCCATCTGCGTCGGGGCTGTCCGGCACCAGATTCGGGAATCTGCGTACGCCGGACTTGTAACGAATGTCGGGGTAGGGAGCGCCGTACGCGGCTGCCTCCGCAGGGGACAATTGCGGGCAGGCTCTGGCCATCAGTCGCGCTATATCCAGATCAGGCTGGCTGTTGGCATAGGTTCGCCATTGCAGAAAACCATCCCCGAGTGGCACATCGCCGGTCGCCACGGCCGTATTCATGGCGATCACGCGACTGTAGCGGTGGGGTGCCGACATGGGCAGGGTCAGTCCGAGTATCCCTCCCCAGTCCTGTACCACGAGTGTGATGTTTCGCAGGTCGAGGCGTTCAACGAAGGCCAGCAGCAGTTCGCGGTGACGACTGAAGGTATAGAACGCCTCATCGACCGGCTTGTCCGATTTGCCGAAGCCGAAGAGATCCGGCGCCACTACGCGCCCTCCGGCATCTGCAAAATGGGGAATCATCTTGCGATAGAGGTAACTCCAGGTCGGCTGCCCATGCAGGCAAAGAAAAACCCCCTCTGCCGCGCTTGCGCCTTCATCAAGGTAGTGCAGACGAAGACCGTCGAAGCCATTCAGGTCGTCGAGGTAGTGGGGGTTGAACCCATACCCCGGGAGGCCGGAAAAGCACTGCTCCGGTGTGCGAAGAATTTCCATGGCTTCATTTCCTGACATGGGTTGGGGCAAATCGAGAAGACCGTGACGACCCGTTTTGCAGTCCGGACGATCGGGCCTCATGCGATGCCACTTCTCAATAGACGAAAAGTCGTCGCAATAGGATCGAGTTGATCCTTTGCCGCCAGCTTGCGCCGGCTGGCGACGCGTACGCCCTCGTTCATGAGCATCAGCATCCTGGCAAAATCCCTAGCCTGTGCGGGAGAGCATGCAGTATCGAGCAGGCAGCTTTCGAACGTGGCCTGCATGTCGGCAATATGCGCGCTGGCACGGGCGCTCAGTTCATCATCGACGTCGGCCATCTCCAGGATGGTATTCACCAACATGCATCCCCAGTGAGCTTTAGTGCCTTTGGAACCGATGAAACTGCGCTCGAAGAAAAATTGAAGTGCTTCAAGCGGGGGATGCGCGGCCCGCGCCTCGCTCATCAACGCCTGTGTGCGGCCGGCGAATACGTCGAGGCATTCAAAAAACAAGCTGCGCTTGTCGCCGAATGCAGCGTAAAAACTGCTTCGACTGATTCCCATGGCCTCCACCAGGTCGGCGAGAGACGTCGCCTGATAGCCTTTGCGCCAAAACAGCACCAATGCTTTGTCACGAGCCTTTCCACAATCGAATTCGGTTGGTCGTCCCATCGGATCATTCTGGAACGATCGATCCATATTGTCAATATGAGCCCACCCGTTCGCCCCCGGCAATCAATAGCCGCGATTCAGCGGCGCCGTGAATGACCGGAGTGGAAGCTTCAGCAGCCAAAGCGCAATCCCTCGATCCTGTGACGGCAAAGGGCACTTTCCTGCCGCCAGTGGCGACATGGGCTGCAGCAGGTAACCAGTTGATCGCTCCGGAATGGGTAAGTCGCGTCGGGACGTCTTCCTCGGCCCGGCGGCCGGAAATGCCCCAAAGCGTTACCATTGATCCATGAGTGCCGAAGACACTGTCGCTGCCGACGCCGTGCCCGATTGCTATTGCTGGATCCCGACCGCGGATCTGGAGCCGGGCATGGTTATCGCCCGTCCGGTCCAGGGCGGGCACGGCAATCAGGTGACGCTGCGCATCGCCGTTGGCTGCAGCGTCACCAGCAACACCATTGCCCAGCTGGTGAACAAGGGCGTCGAGTGCGTTGCGGTGTGCCGGGACGCGGCACCGGACGAGGCGGCTCGCGCGGAAGCGGTGCGGCGCCATGAGCAGCGCCTGGCCGAGATTTTCGGCGACCAGCCCGATGCCGCCTGCCGCCCCCTGCTCGATGCGCTGCTGGCCTGCGGGCCGTCCGCATGCTGACGGTCGATACGCTTCCGGTCGCGATCGGGGCGATCGCCAAGCATTTGCCGCCCTTTCCCAAGGTGGTGCTGCAGTTGCTGGACATGCTGGGCGAAGAGGATGCCTCGATGGACGCCTTGACGCGCCTGGCCCGGAACGATCCGGTGATCACTTCCGGCATCCTCGCCACCGCCAACCGGCTGCGGCGCATCAATGCCCTGCCGGACTTGCACGATCCCTTCGTCGCGGCCTCGCTGATCGGCATCGCCCAGCTCCAGCGCATCGTCGTCACCGCGGCGATGAACAAGTTCCTGGCCGAGGACAGGGGCTCGACCTTCCTTTTTAATCATTCCCATGCGGTTGCCATCGTGGCGCAGGAGTTGGCGCAACTCTGCGGCGTATCGACCGAGAAGGCCTACGTCGCCGGCATCCTGCACGACGTCGGGCAACTGTGCTTCCACATCATGGACGCGGAGCGGTTTCAGGAGGCCTACCGTCAATCGATGGGCGATGGCCGCCTGATCGAACGCGAGGCCGCCATCTTCGGCGTGGACCACACCCTGATCGGCGCCGCGCTCGCCGCGCACTGGCAACTGCCCGAGGACTTCATCCTTTCCATCCGCGATCACCACGAAGACGCGGTGGTCACCAGCCGGCTGCAGGCGGTCATCAATGTCGCGGAAAGCCTCGCCCGTGCGCTGGACATTCCCTCGTCGCCGAAGAATCGGGTAACCCGGATCAATTCCCCGGCGGTCGAGGAGCTGGGCCTAGACTGGAATTCCCCGGCGTTGCATGACTGTTTCGGCCGCTGCCGGGCACGCTTTCATTACACGACGCAATGAGCTGCGGCCGGTTCGACGGCCTGACGGCAAAAATGGACAGTTCGTTGCCATGGCTTGCTTCGGCAAACGCGAGCCGACCGCGACCGGAAAAGCAGGCTATGCTGCCGCTGACTCGTCCAGCACTCACTCACCATGCGGAGCAAACAAAGATGACCCATTGGTTACTGGCAATGATTGTGGGCAGCAGCTTCGTGTTGCCGGCCCTGGCGCAAGACAAGGCGACGCCCGCGCCCAGGGAGCGCACGATCTATGTTGCGGCCGTGGAGTCCAAAGGCGGCGTGCATGTGGACCACGAACCGTTCCCGACCCAGGCGGTTCCGGAAGGTGGTGGCTACCTGCTGAAAAAGCCCGACGACAAGGGCCGGTGGGAGGTGTCCAGCTACCGCTGGGATCCGGGAACCATCGTGGTCAATCAGGGCGACCGCGTCACCCTGGAGATCGTCGGCATCAACGGCAATGAACACCCGTTTACCATCGAGGGCTACTGGCTGACCGGCACGGTGCGGCGGGGGCAGATCACGCGGCTGACCTTCATCGCCGACAAGGCCGGCATCTTCAAGATCATCTGCCGCACCCATTCGCCGTCCATGCAGGCGGATCTGGTGGTACTGGCCAACAAGTAGCCGCCTTCCAGGCGCGCGGCTCAGCGGCTGCCTGGCGCCGGTGCGGCGTCGGGCGCGGCGGACATGAATCGCGCACGGATGTAATCGACCACCGCTTCGATCTCTTCTTGGCTCAGGCGTGTTGCGCGACCCGTCATCGGCGTATGCGGACGGCCATCGCGGACGATGGCGATCATGTATTCCCGGTTGAGCCGCAAGCGCGATTCCGGCGCCGTGAAGTTCCTCGGACGCTTGGCGAGGGCGCCCTGCGCGAGGCTGTTGGCGTCGCCTTTTTCGCCGTGGCAGGCAGAGCAAACCCGCAGGTAGATCGCCCCCCCGTCGATTGCCTTGGCGGCCTGTACGGGATCGGCGGCAAGCGACACGGGTGCAGCAAATGCCAGAAGCAGCGCGCTTGTCGCCACCTGCACAAATCGAAAGTCGAACTTCATGGCGGATTCCTTGTGTTGCCCGGTTTCCTGAAAGCCCTGGCGCCGAGGATCGGCAGCGGGACCAGAGTTCAGGCGCGACACACGGTCGCTTGTGTTGGCTGGCCTCACTATAAAGGAGGGTGCCCGTCGCTGTCACCGGCTGGCGGCGCAGTGTTCGCCGTGTCGCCGCCGCCGACTTTTCGCCTTTGCCGCACAATGCGCGAACTCCAGCGAGTGGCGAAGGTTCATCAGGCCTATCGTCATCGAACGCCTGCGGCGACGCGCCGGACAAGCGCGCGATCCTGCAGGTGCATCCGCGCGGCGTTTTCGCCACGCGCTCGCCGTTTTCCCCAACCTGATCGCGCTGCGCGGCAACATGATCGAGCTCGGCGACATCGAAGTCTTCGCGGACACGCCGGTGCTCGATACCAACCCCTGACGAGGCCGACGCGCAAGGGGAACCAGAAGCTGCTGCCGCTGCCGGGCGCTATCGGGAGCCGGCTTCCCCGGCAATGCCTCCTGCATGCTCCTGCCGCAGCCGGGTCTTGAGTACCTTTCCCAGCGCGCTTTTCGGAAGTTCCGCGACTATCCGGATGCGGCGGGGGATCTTGTATCCGCCGATGTGCTGGCGACAATGGGCTACCAGTTCCTCGATCGAGATGCTCTCGCCGGGACGGCACACGACGATGGCGAGCAGTGATTCACCATAGAGTTCGTCCGCGATGCCGATGACGGCGGCCTCGGCTATTTTTGGGTGCAGCACGAGCACGGCCTCGACCTCGACGGAGTAGACGTTCTCGCCGCCGGTGATGATCATGTCCTTGCACCGGTCGAGGATCGTCAGGTAGCCGTTCGCATCGAGACTGCCGACGTCGCCGGTGCGGAACCATCCGTCGGAGAATGCGCGAGCGTTTTCGTCCGGCGCCTTCAGATAGCCCGGCGAAATGTTCGGGCCGCGCGCCTGGATTTCGCCTGAGCTTCCCGGCGCGACGCTGCGCCCAAGGTCATCGGTGATCCGCAGCTCGACTCCGGGTAGCGCCTGTCCGGCACTTCGGAGCCTCTCGAACGGATCGCTGACCAGGGCGCCGACATGGTCTCGCATGGTCAGGACCGTCAGCAGGGGTGACGTCTCCGTCAGGCCGTAGCCCTGCGCCAGGTCGACCCCGGGAAAACGCGCAAGCGATTCACGGATCGCCGGCGTGGACATCGGAGACGAGCCGTAGATGAGTTGTCGCAGGCTGGAAGTGTCATGGCCGCTTGCGTCCGCGGAAGCGAGGATGGCCATGATCATGGTCGGCGCCAGCATCGTCCTCGTCACCCGGTGCCGTTCCACCGCGCGCATGAATTCATGCGGCGAGAACTGCGGCAGAAACGCATGCGCGCCGCCCTGCAGGGTGATTCCGGTGCCGAGGAGGTCGGCCGAATGGAACATGGGCGCGACATGCAGGAAGGTTTCATCGACGGCATAGTGGAAGCGCGAGGACACCTGGAGTGCATTGGTGACGATGTTGCGATGCGTGAGCGGCACCCCTTTGCTCCTGCCCGTGGTTCCGCCGGAGTAAAGGAGCAGGGCCACGTCGCCTTCGTCCGGATCGGTGGCATCGACGGCTTGCGCCGAGTCGAGGCACGCCTCGTAGGACTTGCCGGATGTGCCACTGCCGGCGTCCAGGCCGAGAACACGGTCGGCCCATCGCGCCAGGGGTTCCGTGGAAAAGTAATGCATGAACGGCGACTCGACGCCGACCAGGCGGCAATCGGCATGTTCCAGGATGAAGGCGATTTCCGGCGCCGCCAGCCGAAAATTGATCGGCACCGGTATCGCACCTATCCAGTATCCGGCGTGCATCAATTCGAAGCAGCGTGGACTGTTGCGCGTGATCAGGCCGAAGGTCGATCCCGGCCCGACTCCGAGTTCGAGCAGTGCCGCGGCGGCGCGGGCAATCCGCTCGCAGAGTTCGGCCCATGTCAGGCGGCCGCCTTCATCGAGAATCGCGGGGCGATCCCCGGCCTGGGCCAGATTTCTTTTCAGCGCGCTAACCAGGGTGAGCATAGGCTTCCTCCCCATCGTGCGCCGCTTTGGACCTGGCGCGAACACTCCATTTCTCCGCCAGGGTGGTCGCCCGTCCCGGCGTGCTCCACGGGCATACGGCGAGGCAGATCGCGCAGCCGAAAGTCTCGTTGAAATACGGGATGCACTTGTCGAAATCGACCCACCATTTTTCGACGCCGCGCACCATTCCCTTTTCGTTGTGGATCGCCCCGGGTGGGCAGGCGTCGGTGCAAACCTTGCACCTGGCACAGAAGTCATCGGCGCCAAATCTGTCCGCTGCGTCGATTGCCAGCGGCATGTCGGTTTCCACCGCCGCCAGCCGAAACGACGAGCCGTGCATGCGGTTGATCAGCGAGCCATGCTTGCCCAGTTCGCCGAATCCGGCGGCGATCGCGGCCGGCACCAGCGACAACCCGTGCACCCATGGGCCGGCATGCATTCGAGCGCGAAACCCCCGCTCCAGCAGCCATTCCGCGGTTCGCGCGACGACGCGGGCGCCACGGTTGTACTGGTTCGCCACTTCGACCTGGGCTATCGGGTTGTCGAAGGTCGATGGCTGTTGGGACAGCATCCCGTAATCCATGGCCAGCGAGAACACGATGACGAAGGGGAGGTCGGCCTCATAGCCTTCGTAGAACCAGGCGGCGTCGCTTCTGGCGATGCCGACGTGGTCGGCTTCGTTGGCGAGCGCGAACTCCTTGACCCGTCGTGTCCATTCAGCGGCGGGACGCTGCTCCCGGATCTCGGCCGGGGCACTGCGTGGTTTCGGTCCGCGGTCCGCGTTGGCGAAGACTTCGTACAGCGCCGGGACGCTGTTGTACCTGCCGACAACCGCATCCTGCAGCCGGCCAAAGGCATGGCCGGCGGTTTTTCTCAGCCAGAATATCTGGCGGGCCCTGCGCTCGACGGGCTCGCCCACGCCATTGAATGCGTTTCCGGATATTTCCGGCAAGAGTCCAAAGTGTTCATCCGACGGTTGCCAATATGCGATCTTTCGGGCCATGGCTTGATTCCAGGCAATAAACGAGAAACGGCATGATTGTGGCGCCCGAGGCTTTCGGGCGCGGGCAGGAGGTCTTGCCCTGGTAGCCAATGTATTGGTCGGCGGCCCGAATTGCAACGCGAGTTGTCCCCTCACGGGAGGACGGGGCGACTTTCGATTCGCGCCTATTGCGTCGCACAACGGACGCGCCGCCATTGACCGCCGAGTCGTTGGATAATTCCGCGCTGCATTGCCGATCTGCGTTTGGAACGTGAGGGTGACCCGATGGCTAGAGAATGGACCGTAAGACCTTCCGCATCGAATGGCGTCGCCGACACGCGCGTCGCCTTGGCAGCGATCGACCATGTCGGCAGGGCGGGGTTTGCCCGATCCATGTTGGGCGCGATAAACACCTGCGCCTCGTTCGAGCATTGCACCGTGTTTCGCTTCACGAAGGAGCCGTCGCAGCGGATCGGCTGCGCGATCCTGGACGCGGCCAGTCGCCACCACACGTCAGTCGCAATGCATACCTCGGAGATCTTCGTCCAGCGCTTCGCGCAGTTCGACTGGAATACCCGCTACCTCGGGCCGGGAAGTCCGGACGTAATCCAGGCGAGCCACTTTTCGACCCGCGAGATTACGCATGATGAGTATCGCTCGTATTGCTACGATCGCAACGGACTGGTCGATCGCCTGTCGTTTGCCATCCTCGACGGATGCGATTCCGTCGTCACGTTCAACCTCTACCGGAGCATTCGCCAGGGCAGTATCAGCTCCCACGAGTGCGCCGCATTGATCGGCACGGCGCCGGTGATTGCCCGAGCGGCGCTGCGGCATGCGAACTCGCTGCGGCCTGCAAACGCGGAACGCGGCGTCGACCTCATGGAACGCCTGCGCGACAGGCATGCGCTGACGCGTCGCGAACACCAGGTCTGCGCCCTGCTGCTGGACGGACTTAGCGTGCGCGAGGTGGCCGAGCGCCTGGAGGTTCAGCCCAGCACGGTGACGACGCTGAAAAAGCGCGCCTTCGCCCGGCTTCGCCTGCGAACCCGGGACGAGTTGTTGCGTCGTGTGATCGGATAGTTCGATCGGCGCGGTGCCGGCGCACTTCGCGCCAGGCTGCGTTGGCCACCAACCCGCCGTACCGCCGGCGCCGACTTTTGGCCGACGCTGGAGGACAATGCCGCCATCGCGATTGATTCGGGAAACTTGCCATGCCTACAGCAATGGAATGCCTGTCGCAGCGCGCCGGCCTTGCGCTGGCCGCCCTGGTCCTGATCGCCTGCTGGAGTCCGCCGCTGCGGGCGGAAGCGACGCCGGTGGCGGCACCGGTGTTTTCGGTGAGCCCGATCGGCTGGGTGCGCAAGGCCGGCGGCAAGACCTTCATCGAGATCGAGCCGCGCTATCAGGCGGCGCTGCTCGGGGTCGATGAGTTGTCGTCGCTGTGGGTGTTCTGGTGGTTCGATCGCAACGATGCGCCCGACAAGCGCGCGATCCTGCAGGTGCATCCGCGCGGCAATCCCGACAATCCGCTGCGCGGCGTGTTCGCCACGCGCTCGCCGTTCCGTCCCAACCTGATCGCGCTGACGCAGGTGAAGGTGATCGCGGTGCGCGGCAACGTGATCGAGATCGGCGACATCGACGCCTTTGCCGATACGCCGGTGCTCGACCTCAAGCCATGATTGCGGGGGCGCCGCGACCATGATGCTGCTCGGGCTGATCTGGGCGATGGCGGCTCCGTTGCTGCTGCTCGGCGCCGCCGCGCTGGTAGCCGCCGCGCTGCGGCGCAGCGGCTGGCCGCGCCGCCGGCGATGGGCGCTGGCCGGCGGGGTGGTGTTGCTGCCGGTAGCGGTGCTGTGGTGGCAGGATTACCAGGAGTTCGTCTCGGTATGCGAAGGCGCCGGCAAGCCGCGAATTCTGGCGCGCGCGAGCGCGGATGGCATCTTCCTCGATTCGCCGACGGCCAACAGCTTCGGCATGAACTACCTCCACCAGATGGGATTCGCCTGGATGGAAATGCGCAGCATTTATGATCGTGGCAAGTTCGAGCGGGTGACGCGCGAGAAGAACGGGCAGTTCCGCACCGAACCAGTGGATTCGATCAGCGCGCGCTACGAAGTGCGCGAGAGCTTCGAGCAGCCCTATCCGCACACGGGGCTCGGCATGCGGCGCGTGATCGACCGCCAGACCGGCCAGGTGATGGCCGAGGCGGGCACCGCGCATTTCAGCGGCGGACGGGCGCGCTGGGTGCTGGGTGCGTACGGCAGCCGCAGTTTTCCCAGCGCCATGAGCGATCCCGAAGCCTTCGACCAGTACTACTACCTGGCGCAACACACCCTGGGGAACCGGCCGCCGCGCCGGTGATGGGCTGCCGGCGCGACGGGTGCCTGCTTATTCCGCGATCACCTTGTCGGCCCATTCGATGCCGGCCACCAGCGTCGCCGGGCTGCCGATGGTGGACTTGAAGCCGGCGAGGTCCTCATCGCTGATGCCGCGTGCGATGCGGCAGGCATCGCAGACCTCGATCGCGACGCCGAGGTCGACGCAGCTTTGCCATTGCTCGGCGAGTGCCGGCCAGCCGACGGGGAACAGCTGGTCGCGGATCGATTTGCGCGCCAGCACCGAGGCTTCGCCGAGCAGAAAGATGCGGATCTCGTGGCCGGCTTTTGCCAGCGCCGCGCTGTGGCCGAACACCATCGCGGCGCGGGTCGGGTCGTCGCTGCCCCAGGAGGACTTCATGAAGATTTTCGACATTGCCTCGCCGCTCAGTAGGTCTTGTAAGGCAGGAACTTGCCCGACATGACGATGTTGACGCGATCCCCATTGGGATTCGGCTCGCGCTTCATGTCCATCTTGAAATCGATGGCGGACATGATGCCGTCGCCGAATTCTTCATGGATCAGTTCCTTGAAGGTCGTGCCGTACACGCTGATCAGTTCGTAGAAGCGGTAGATCAGCGGATCGGTGGGCACCGAGGTCGGCAGCGAACCCTTGTAGGGCACCACCTGCAGCAGCGCCACGGCATCCGGCGGTAGGCCGAAGACCTTGCCGAGCACGGCGGCCTGCTTCTTGTCGAAGGTCATCTGGCCGAGGCAGCCGGCGGTGACCCATTCCTTGGACAGTCCGACCTTCTTCGCCACATCCTCCCACTTGAGGCCTTTCTTGATCTTGGCGGCGATGATCATTTCGGTGACGTCGTTGCGATTCATTTCTCTTCCTTTCATTGATTGACGGCGTGCTTGACCTGCTGCAACTGGGAAACCACTTTTTCCGTCGCCAGCGTGAGTACCGGTGCGCGTTCGGTTTCGAGGCCAGGGCGCACCACCGGCGGGTTCTTCGCGTCGTGGTACATCTCGGCTTCGGCCCCGGCATAGGTCTTCGAGCGATTCACCAGGAAATCGACCAGGTGGTTGCGGATCTTGTAGTACTGCGGGTCGTGATGGATACCGGCGCGCGTGCGGCTGCGCGGCATGGTGATCTCGACGATCTCGGCGATCTTGGCGTGCGGGCCGTTGCTCATCAGCAGGATCTTGTCGGCGAGCAGGATCGCCTCGTCGACGTCGTGCGTGATCATGAACACGGTCTGGTGCGTGGCCTGCACGATCTTCAGCAGTTCGTCCTGGATGGTGCCGCGGGTCAGGGCATCGAGGGCGCCGAAGGGTTCGTCGAGCAGCAGCATCTTGGGCTGGATGGCGAAGGCGCGTGCAATGCCGACGCGCTGCTTCATCCCGCCGGAAAGCTCCGCCGGCTTCTTGTGGATGGCGTGGCCGAGGCCGACCATTTCCAGGTAGCCGGTGCAATGTTCCTTGATCTTGTCCTTCGACCAGTCCGGCCACTTCGACTTCACGGCGAAGGCGACGTTGCCCAGCACGCTCATCCAGGGCATCAGGGCGTGGCTCTGGAACACCACGCCGCGATCGAGGCTGGGGCCGCGCACTTCGCGGCCGTCCATGAAGGCCTCGCCGGCAGAGGCCTCGTCGAGGCCGGCCAGGACGTTGAGGATGGTGGTCTTGCCGCAGCCGGAATGGCCGACGATGCAGACGAATTCACCCTTGTCGATATGGAAGTTGATGTCGTCGAAGACCGGTTCGTTGACCGTGCCGTCGGCCGCCGGGAAGACTTTCTTCAGGTTCTCGACGCTGAGGAAATGCGTGCTCATGGTTTACTCCCTGTAGGTGACCAGCTTCTGCAGCCAGCCGAAGAACAGGTCGAGGAACATGCCGACGATGCCGATCATCACCACGGCGAAGATCACGTTGGGCAGGGCCAGGTTGTTCCACTCGTTCCAGACGAAGTAGCCGATGCCGGTGCCGCCCACCAGCATCTCGGCGGCGACGATCACCAGCCAGGCAATGCCCATCGAGATGCGCATGCCGGTCAGGATGGTCGGCGCCGCCGCCGGCAGGATCACCAGGAAGGCCTTGCGCAGCGGATTCACTTCCAGCGTGCGGGCGACGTTGATCCAGTCGCGTCGCACCGACGAGACGCCGAAGGCGGTATTGATCAGCATCGGCCAGATCGAGCAGATGAAGATGACGAAGATGCCCGAGATGTCCGAGTCCTTCAGGCTGTAGAGTGCGAGCGGCATCCACGCCAGCGGCGAGATGGGTTTCAGCACCTGAATGAATGGGTCGAAGGCGCGGAACAGGAGCGGCGACATGCCGATCATGAAGCCGACCGGCAGAGCGATCGCCACCGCCAGCAAGAAGCCCAGCGCGACCCGACCCAGGGAATGGGCGAGCTGGATGCCGATGCCCTTGTCGTTCGGCCCCTTGTCGTAGAAGGGATCGGACAGGTAGGTGACAAAAGACTTGCCGACCATGCCCGGCGTCGGGAAGCCCGACTTCTCCTGCCCCTTGCCCATCAGCGCGGCGTACTCGCTGTCGGCGCCCGCCTGCACGGCGGACTCCTTCGGCTGGGTGGCGAGCTGCCACGCGCCGATGAAGACCGCCAGCATCAGCAGCGAGATGAAGGCCGCCTTGAGTTTCAGCTTCGCTGACATGGCCGCCACCTAGGTCTTGCGTATGGCGAAGCTGTCGACATAGGCGTCGGCCTTCAGCGGGTCGAACTCCTTGCCCATGACCTTGAACTTCTTCATGGTCTCCTTGGGCGGCGTCTGCCCGACCTCGGCCATGTACTTCTTTGCATCCGTCAGCAGGTACACCTTTTCGGCGATGTCCTTGTACTTGACTTCGCCCTTGACATAACCCCAGCGCTTCATCTGCGAGAGGATCCAGTAGGCCATCGAGTACCAGGGGAAGGGATCGTAGTCCACGCGCTCGGGGACGTTGCGCACATTGCCCAGGCCATCGGCGAACTTGCCGGTCAGCACCTGTTCGAGCACGGCTTTGGGCTGGTTGAGGTAGTTGGCCGGAGCCAGCACCTCGGCCATGACCGGGCGGTTCTTCGGATCGCGCGCCATGGCGGACGCCTTGAGGATGGCGCGATAAAGCGCGGCGAAGGTGTTGGGATTCTGCTTGACGAACTCGCTGGGCACGGCGAAGGAGCAGCAGGGATGGCCGTCCCAGATCTCGCGCGAGAGGATGTGGATGAAACCGATCTCGTCGAACACCGCGCGCTGATTGACCGGGTCCGGGCCGAGGAAGCCGTCGATGTTGCCGGCGCGCAGGTTGGCGACCATCTCGGGCGGCGGCACCACGCGCAACTGCACGTCGGTATCCGGATTGATGCCGTGCTCGGCGAGGTAGTAACGCAGCAGCAGGTTGTGGATCGAGAACTCGAAGGGGATGGCGAACTTGAAACCCTTCCAGTTCTTCGCGTCGCGGTTGGTCTTGTGCTTGTTGGCCAGCACGATGGCCTGGCCGTTGATGTTCTGGATGGTCATCACGTTGGTCGGCGAGGCGTTGGAGCCGACGCCCATCGAAATGGCGATCGGCATCGGCGCCAGCATGTGGCTGGCGTCGTATTCCTTGTTCAGCACCTTGTCGCGGATCAGCGCCCAGCCGGCCGTCTTCATCATGCTGACGTTGAGGCCTTCCTTCTTGTAGAAGCCCAGCGGGTCGGCCATGATCAGGGGGCTCGCGCAAGTGATCGGGATGAAGCCGACCTTGAGGTCCTTCTTCTCCAGCGCGCCCTTTTCCTGCGCCATGGCTTCCAGCGTGCCGAAGGGGATCAGCGAGGAGATCGCCGCCCAGGCGGTCGATGCGCCTACCACGGAGAGGAATTTGCGCCGCTCGGCATCCTGCGGGAACAGCGCGCGCATCACCGCGGTCTGCACCACACGGCTGTTCAGCGCATCGACGTCACCGGCACCGACGGCGATGTCGTGCTGGGTCTGCGAGGCATGCTGGCCGCAGTTGCAGCCGGCGATGGAGTTGTTCGCGTCGAACGGATCGTGCAGTGCCATGGTGCTCTCCCGGTGGATGGTATGGACAGTCCAATGCAGGCACCGTGCCATCGAATCCAAGCGACTGATTCGGCGCGGATAACGCGGTCGTCCGCGGCATCTGGCGGGGAAATATGCACGAACGCTTATGCTGGCGCGCACCACGGCGGGGCGCGCTGCTTGCCGGCGTACTCCAGATTGGTGCCAAGGCTCGGCGCCGCGGGCGCGGTAGGTCAGTTCTTCGGCAGCAGGCGGCGCAGGTCGGCCGCGATGTCGGCCGCGGAAAGTCCATCGGACAAACGCAGGCGCAGGCGCCCCTCCGGGTCGTAGGCGTAGGAGAACACCGCGTGGTCGATGTTGTAGTAGCCGGGCGTGGAGCCTGGTACCTTGCGGTAATAGATGCGGAACTGCAGCGCCAGTTCGGGTGTCGCCGCCGGCGTGGTGTACAGGCCGAGGAAGGACGGATGGAAGTTGCTCACGTACTCCTTCAGCGCCAGCGGGGTATCGCGTTCCGGATCGACGGTGACGAACAGGACCTGCACTCGCCTGGCGTCTTCGCCGAGCAGTTGCATCACTTCGGCCAGGCGCGTCAGGGTCATCGGGCAGTAGTTGGGACACTGCAGGTAACCGAAGAACAGCACCACGGCCTTGCCGCGAAAGTCGGCCAGCGTGCGCCGCCTGCCGTCGTGGTCGTTGAGCGTGAAGTCCTGCGCGTAGCTGCGCACGCGACCGATTTCGGTGCCGTGGAATGCCACCGTGTCGGCGGCCGCTGCGGCGCAGGAAGTGGCCCACAGCAGGGCAACAAGCAGGCAACCAGGCAGGATGCGGCCAAGGCCGGGGCGCGGGATCATTTCCGCAGCGTAACCCAAACAGGAAGGGCCGTGCGGCGGGCGCCGACTCTCATATAATGTTTCACAAATGCCGGGCCATTGGATCCGGCAAACCATGCATCCAGGAGGAGGGCAACAACCGATGCGACGACTGAGCGTGCTGGCGCTTTGCCTCGCACTCGCCATGCCGGCCATGGCGCAGACCGCGGCCGATCCGGAGCACCAGCGCCGCCTCGCCGAGCAGAAGCTCAAGCTGGTCGAGATGCTGGTCAATGCACCGGCCGCCAAGGCCGCCGCGGCGAGCAAGGACGGCGAGGTCGCCGCGCTCATCGAACGCAGCCGCGGCCTGCTCGACGGCGCGCGCGAGGCGCTGGCGGCGCAACGCTATCCGGAAGCCGCGACGGCGCTCGACGAGGCCCTGCGCAGCGTTTCCAAGGCCAACAGCCGCAATGCCGGAGGGCTCTCCGACAGCGTGCAGAAACAGCGCCTGGACGACATGACCGAGCAGGTCGCGACCTATCGCGGCAGCCTTGTCGATATTGCCAAAGGGCCGAAGAACGGCGCCGAGGCGCAGGCCGCGCTGACGCGCGTCGATGCCCTGGCGGCGGAGGCGAAGCGCCTGGCGACCGCCGGCCGCCTGGGCGACGCCAACAAGAAGATGGCCGAGGCCTACAAGCTGGCAGTCGAGGAAATTTCGCGCCTGCGTTCGGGCGAAGTGGTGACGATGTCGCTCAAGTTCAATACGCCGGTCGAGGAATTCGCCTACGAGCAGAAGCGGGTACAGTCCAACGAGATCCTGGTCAACATGATGATCGCCGAAGGTCGCGCCGATGGCGAAAAGCGGCGCATGGTCGACGGCTTCATCCAGGATGCCGGGCGCCACAAGTCGGATGCCGCCGGCCATGCCATGAACAGCAAGCACAAGGAGGCCGTCGAGTCGATGGAAAAGGCCTTCGCCCAACTCAACCGCGCCCTGCAGACGATGGGCGTGCCGGCGTTTTAGTCACCAAGCGGCCAAGTCATGACGAATCCTGCGAAGAATTTCGAGCGAAGCGAGCAAATTAGTAGCCTCCCCGTGAGGGGAGGAAGGGAGGGGTGGGCCTTCAATTCGCTTTTCCGGCCAAGCATTGAGATACTTCATCGAAGCCTTCCCTGCTTGGTTCCGGCTTGGCCGGTTTAAGGTGTGATGACAATCATGCGAACCCTATTCCGTCTCTGGCTGCTCCTGCTGCTGATCTGCGCGCCCTTGCCCGCCGGCGCCCAGGCCACCGATGGCGAAGCCATCAACCTTGCCGGGCAGCAGCGAATGCTGTCGCAGCGCATCGTCAAGTCATGGGTGCAGATCGGGCTCAATGTCCAGCCGGGGCTGTCCAAGCGCCAGCTCGACGAGTCGATCCGCCGTTTCGAGCAGAACCTGCGGGTGCTGGAACCCATGGTCGCCACGCCCGAGGCGCGCGCCGCGCTGGGCGGCCTGCAGGCGGCCTGGGCGCCGCTGCGCACTTCCGTGCTGGGTGTCATCCGCCAGTCCGACGCGGCGCTGGTCGATGCCCGCGCCGAGGACGTGCTGATGGCTGCGGAACGCCTGACGCGCACGCTACAGGATCAGGCCACGGCGCCGGCCAGCCGCTGGGTGAACCTGGCGGGGCGCCAGCGCATGCTCTCGCAGCGCCTGGTGAAGATCTACATGCTGCGCCAGTGGGGCGTGGACAGCGCGCGCATGCGCGAGGAACTGGAATCGGTGCAGAACGAGTTCTCCGGAGCGCTGGCCAACATGCAGCAACGCCCCGGTAACGGCACGGCGCTGGCCGAGGAACTCGACAAGCTGGCGCTGCAATGGGAATGGCTGCGCACCGCGCTGGCCACCGAAGGCGCCGAATCCTTCCGCCTGATCCTCGCCGAGGGTGGCGACGCCGTGCTGGACCTGGCGCACGAAGTGACGCGCCTCTACCAGCAGCCCTGATCCGGAGAAACACGATGCATGTCCGCCGCCGCCAGTTCCTCCAGTCCGCCGCCGCGCTCGGCGCGTCGTTCGCGCTGCCCGCCGTCGCCGCGCCCGTCGCAGCCTCGGCGCGCAAGGAAAGCCGCTTCGAGCTGATTCCCGCCGATTTCAAGGTTGCGCTCGATCCGGCCAGCCCGGTGCAGACCGGCGTCTGGAGTTTCAACGACCGCTTTCCCGGCCCCCTGCTGCGCTTCCGTCGCGGCGACCGCGCCAGCATCACGGTACGCAACCAGTTGCCGCAGGAAACCGCGATCCACTGGCATGGCTTGCGCGTGCCCAACGGCATGGACGGCGTGCCCGGCGTCACGCAGGAGCCGATTCCGATCGGCGGCCGCTTCGAATACCGTTTCGACCTGCCCGATTCCGGTACCTACTGGTACCACCCGCACCAGGCCAGCTTCGAGCAGGTGCCGCGCGGGCTCTACGGTGCGCTGATCGTCGAGGAAGACAAGCCGCCCAAGGTGGACCGCGACGAAGTCTGGGTCCTGTCCGACATCAAGCTCGACGAGCAGCGCCAGCAGGTCGAGGACTTTGGCCGCATCCTCGATACCGCCAACGAAGGGCGGCGCGGCAACCAGTTGCTGGTGAATGGCCTGGTCGCCGGGCCCGAGCGCAAGCTTGCCGTGCGCTCCGGCGAACGCCTGCGCCTGCGCCTGATCAACGCCGCCTCGGCGCGCTTCTTCAAGTTGTCGATCGAAGGCCATGCCGCCAGCATCGTCGCCTGGGACGGCCAGGGCCTGGCGACTCCCCAGCCGGCCCCGGCCGACGGCATCGCCCTGGGCCCGGGCATGCGCGTGGACCTGATCCTCGACTGCATGGAGGCGCCCGGCAGCCGTTTCGAGATTCGCGAGACGGCGCGGCCCAAGTCCCCTGCCGCAGTACTTGGCGTCATTGCCTACACCGCCCAGCCCGCGCTGCGCGCCAAACCGCTGGCGACCACCATCGTGGTGCCGCCCAACGCGCTGCCGGAGCCCGATCTGGCCAAGGCCAGCGATCACTACATCATTTTTCAGGGCGGCATGCGCGGCGCGCCGACGATCGGCATGGTCGACGGCAAGCCCTCGCGCATCCAGGACATCATGGCCAAACAGGGCCTGGCCTGGACCATGAACTACAACGCCCAGCACGAGCACGCGCTGATGCACGAGCCGCTGCTGACCCTGAGCCGCGGCGAGCACGTGATCCTGCACATGGTGAACGAAACCGACTTCGTGCATCCGATGCACCTGCACGGCCATTTCTTCCGCGTGCTGGCGGTGAACGGCGTCGCCAATGCGGCGCGCGAATGGCGCGACACGGTGATCATGGCGCCGCGCCAGAGCATGGATGTGGCCTTCGTCGCTGACAACCCCGGCGAGTGGATGTACCACTGCCACATCCTCGACCATGCCGCCGGCGGCATGATGGGCACCATCGTCGTCGAGTAGCGCATTTTTTGCCGCCGATCGAAAGTCGGCGCTGGCGCCACGGCGAATTTTTTCGCCGGTGGTTGCCCTGATGTCACACCAAAACCAAAGGAGGAGTCACCATGAAACTGCGCAACCTGTTCGTCGGCCTCGCCGCCGCCACGTTCTCGGCCCTCGCCCTGGCCCAGGCCCCGATCGTGATCAAGTTCAGTCACGTCGTCGCCGCCGACACGCCGAAGGGCAAGGCCTCGGAGTTCTTCGCCAAGAAGGCCGCCGAGCTGACCAAGGGCAAAGCCAAGGTCGAGGTTTACGCCAATTCCGCGCTCTACAAGGACAAGGAAGAAGTCGAGGCATTGCAGCTTGGCGCCGTGCAGATGCTGGCACCCTCGCTGTCCAAGTTCGGCCCGCTCGGCGTCAAGGAATTCGAGGTATTCGACTTTCCCTACATCTTCGATGACTACACCGAACTGCACAAGGTCACGCAGGGTCCGATCGGCGCCGCGCTGCTGTCCAAGCTGGAGCCCAAAGGCATCAAGGGCCTGGCCTTCTGGGACAACGGCTTCAAGTCCTTCTCGGCCAATACGCCGATCAGGACGCCGGCCGACCTCAAGGGCAAGAAGATGCGCATCCAGTCGTCCAAGGTGCTCGAGGAACAGTTCCGTACGCTGGGGGCACTGCCGCAGGTGATGGCCTTCTCCGAGGTCTATCAGGCGCTGCAGACCGGCGTGGTCGACGGCACTGACAACCCGCACTCCAACCTGTTCACACAGAAGATGCATGAAGTGCAGAAGCACATGATCGTCACCGACCACAATTACCTCGGCTATGCGGTGATCGTGAACAAGAAGTTCTGGGAGGGCCTGCCACCCGAGCTGCGCGCGCAACTGGAACTGGCAATGAAGGAGGCTACGGTCTACGCCAATACGATTGCCAAGGAAGAAAACGAGCATGCACTGGAAGGCGTCAGGAAGAGCGGCAAGACGGCGATCTATGTGCCGACCAAGGAAGAGAAACTGGCCTTCAAGAAAGCCATGGCCCCGGTGCACGTGAAGATGGCCGACCGCGTCGGCAAGGAACTGCTGCAGTCGATTTACAAGGAAACCGGCTTCGATCCGACCAAACTGTAGGGCATGGTGGCGACGCCGAAGTGTTCGTCGGCACCACGGGTACGCCGATTCCTGCGAGCCTGCCGAGCATCTGCGGCAAGGCCGTGCACACGACAGGTTGCGCGTGTTCGTGCTTGGCGATCCAGCCGATGCGAACGTGGTCTGGCCCTCGCAGACCGTGATGACCGACAAGCTAAAGGCCGCGGGCATATCCGCCGAGACCCTGCGCGGGAGCGGAACCGGTCCCGACAGCCATAGCCTCAGCGACTCCGCCCGCATCGTCGCGGGTTGGTGCTACAAGGATCTTCCCACCGGGGAAATCCTGCGCAAGGCAGCAGAGGGGTTGCGGGGATAAGGCACCGTCATGCACGGATGGTCCTGTCCTTGCTGGTGGTTCTCCTGGGCTTTGCACCGCGCGAGCCGAGCGCTCAACCCGCCGTCGTTCCTTCCGCGAGCGGGCATGCCCGCTTGCAGGTCGAACTCGCCCGTGTGGCCGCAACTGTCGGCGGCAGGGTAGGGGTCGGTATTCGGCACGTCGAAAGCGGACGCGAGATCGACCTCAATCGCGCCGAGCGCTTTCCGATGGGCAGCGTGTTCAAGCTGCGGCTGGCGGTGCAACTTCTCTCGCAGGTGGACAAAGCTGCGGTGGATATGGACAAGACCGTCCTCCTCCAGGCAAGCGACAGGGTGATCAATGTCTCGGGCCCCCTGTTTTCGGTCGCCAGCGATGGCAGTCGGCGCGTCCTGTCGGTCGGTTCCAGCATCGAACAGGGCGACACCTCTGATGACAGAGGAGAAGAATTTTGCACGGGTGAAATTTACCGACAACAGGGCTCAACGAGCGCTTCCAGCAGCAAGCCCCAAACCCTTGATTGCGAGGTTCGCTGATCGCCGTATTCCTGGGCGTCGGCGAAACGCAGCTATGAACCTGAAAAACTCAGTTGAAAGCGCTTTCGACACAGAGCACACAGAGCCACAGAGGACACGGAGAAGAATCCTCGTTCACCCTTTGGGTGACTCCTTGTCCGTCCCTCAAGCCCAGTGTTCTCTGTGTATTTCTCCGTGTTCTCTGTGTCAAATGAGGTTTCCAGGATGAATCTCCGCAAACCTGGCGCTGACCACATGCTCGGCGAAACCTCTGAGCCAAGGGCGTTCTGGTTGCACCTGCGAGGAGGGAGGGCGTTACTGTTGCGGTCGCGCCCGCGCGGCGATCTGCTGCAGACGCGCGAAGTCGATCGGCTTTGCCATGACCTGGACGCGCGGCGGGACGCCGCCATGCGCGTCGATCTCATGGGTGGGCAGGCCACTGATCACCACGATCGCCATTTTTTCGTAGCGCTCGATGTTGCACAGGTAGCGCACGATCTGGAAGCCACTGACACCCGGCAGGCGCAGGTCGCTGATCAGCAGTAGGGGAGCGACCTCGCCGACCATCACCAGCCCCTCGTAACCGTTGGGTGCGGTAAAAATGGTCGTCGGGAAGGGCCACAGTTCCATGCGCCAACGGTACAGCTTCAACAGGGTCGCATCGTCCTCGATGATAAGGATCTTCATCGGGCTGGATACCCGAGAGGCTGCCGCCCTGCCGCGACCCTCCTTCAGCGCACGCTCGACCGAACCGCGGGTGATGCGGCGGTGTCCGCCTGCGGTCTTCCATCCCTCCAGAAGGCCTTTTTCGACCCACTGCTGTGCGGTGCGCAGCGATACTCCCAACAGCGCCGCGGCTTCGCGGGTGGTGCAGTAGTTCTCTGTCATGAGACGAACCTGTACGGCAGACCTCGGTACGATACAGCAAAATGTGAAACCTCGGGTTCATATTTTCGATCACGTTGATCCCCCGTTCGAGGCGGGCAAGAATGCTTCCGTGACAAGAGGGATGCCGCTTCTGGCGGTCAGCGAAGGGGAATGAAAATGTTGGAATCGGTCTTGGTATTCATGTTGTGCTGGTTTGCGCTTTCGGTCGTCGTTGGACTGGTGGTCGGGCGCTCGATCCGCTGCATGGGAGATACACCTGAAGAAACGCGGGCGCCGTCGAGGGACACTTCGCGCCGCCAACACTCGGTTGAAGTCAGCCGGCCGGTCTTCCGCTGATCCGGCTATGTGAAGGCGGCCCCGCCGCGGAGGCACCAGGCTACTGCTGGGCCTGCTCCTGTTCGGTGGCGATCGAAGGCGCGCCTTCCATCCACGCTTCCGGCGCGCGGCGCAGGTCCAGAGTCAGCGGATAGTCCGGATTGCGGCCTTCGCGCCGCACGTGCATGGCGCCCGGCGTGTGGCCGTGGTTCCAGAAGCGCGCGACGCGGCGCGACTCGGCCGCGTTGGCATTGACCGGGAAGCTGTCTTCGCTGCGTCCGCCGGGATGGGCGACGTGGTAGGTGCAGCCGCCGATGGAACGCCCGCTCCAGCTGTCGACCAGGTCGAACACCAGCGGCGCCTGCACGCCGATGGTCGGGTGCAGGCCGGAAGGCGGGCTCCAGGCGCGGTAGCGCACGCCGGCGACATACTCGCCGCGCGTCCCGGTGCCGGTCAGCGGCAGCGGTCGGCCGTTGCAGGTGAGGATGTGGCGGTTGTCGTTCATGTGGCGCACTTTCACCTGCAGGCGCTCGACCGAAGAATCGACGTAACGCGCCGTGCCGCCGGCGGCGACTTCTTCGCCCAGCACGTGCCAGGGTTCGATGGCCTGGCGCAGTTCGATTTCGATGCCGTGATAGACCACGGTGCCGAAGCGCGGGAAGCGGAATTCGAGGAAGGGCGCGAACCAGTCGAACTCGAAGGCATAACCGGCACGCTGCAGGTCAAGCACCACGTCCTTCATGTCCTGAGCGACGAAGTGCGGCAGCATGAAGCGATCATGCAAGCCGGTGCCCCAGCGCATCAGGCCCTGGCCGCTGCCCGAGTAGGGCGTCTGCCAGAAGCGCGCCACCAGCGCGCGCAAGAGCAGCATCTGCAAGAGCGACATCTGCGCGTGCGGCGGCATTTCGAAGCCGCGGAATTCGACCAGGCCGAGGCGCCCGGTGGCGCTGTCGGGCGAGTAGAGCTTGTCGATGCAGAACTCGGCGCGATGGGTGTTGCCGGAAAGATCGACCAGGAGGTTCCTCAGCAGCCTGTCGACCAGCCAGGGCTGCAGGGTTTCCTCGCCCGGCTTGAGCCGCGCGGCCATCTGCTGGAAGGCGATTTCGAGTTCGTAGAGGCTTTCGTGGCGCGCTTCGTCGACGCGCGGGGCCTGGCTGGTGGGGCCGATGAACATGCCCGAGAACAGGTAGGACAGCGCCGGGTGATGCTGCCAGTAGGCGATCAAACTCATCAGCAGATCGGGCCGGCGCAGGCAGGGTGAGTCGGCCGGGTTGGCGGCGCCGAGCGTGATGTGGTTGCCTCCACCGGTACCGGTGTGGCGCCCGTCGAGCATGAACTTCTCGGTGCCCAGGCGCGTCAGGCGCGCTTCCTCGTAAAGGATCTGGGTGTTGGTTACGAGTTGCGTCCAGGTCGTCGCCGGATGGATATTGACTTCGATCACGCCGGGATCGGGCGTGATGCGGAATTCCTTGAGGCGCGGGTCGGACGGCGGCGTATAGCCTTCGAGGCGCACCGGCAGTTTCAGGTCGGCGGCGGTGGCTTCGATCGCGGTCAGCAGCGTGATGAAATCTTCGAGCAGCGGCACCGGCGGCAGGAAGATGCACAGCACGCCGTCGCGCACTTCGGCGCACAGCGCGGTGTGCACGATTTCGCGCGGGTCGTAGCCGGACTTCGGCGTGGCGGGTGGCTGCTCGATCTTGAGCCGCGGCTTGTCTGCTTCCACTGCCGCCGCCGCGGCAACGGGGTCGGCGAGTGGCTCCTGCTCGGCAAACGGATCGCGCGGGTGTTCTTCTTCCTTGTCGCCGGGCGCCACCCAGGGCAGGGAGGCCAGCGGCAGGCGCAGGCCCAGCGGCGAATCGCCGGGGATCAGGTAGAGATGTTCGCGGCGCAGCGGCCAGGGGCTGGAGCGGAAGCGGGATGAAGAGTCGGCGCCGGGAGTGTTGGTAACTGCGCGGCGTTTTTGTGCTGGTGGCACTGCTTTGAGTGGCAGTACATAGCCGGCCGCCTCGCCGAGGCCGCGCTCCAGCAGCTTCGCCACGCGCAGCCGCTCGTCGGGCTTTTTCAGGTCAGCCTTGAGCGGGTCGAAATTCTCCGGCCAGCGTTGTTCGTCGTCGATGATGCGCGTCACGTCCTCATAGGCCGCGATCACCCAGCCGGGATCGAGCCCGAGTTCGCGCGTCAGGCGGCGGATGAAATGCAGTGCATCCTGCGCCTTGCGCGTGCCGGCGTCGTCGGTGGTCACCAGCAGTTTTGCGTCCTGCCACAGCGGCTTGCCGTCGGTGCGCCAGTAGCAGCCCAGCGCCCAACGCGGCAGCGGTTCGCCGGGGTACCACTTGCCCTGGCCGAAATGCAGCATCGCGCCCGGCGCGAAGTGTCCCTGCAGGCGCGTCAGCAGCTTGCCGGCGAGTTCGCGCTTCGTGTCTGACAGCGCGGTGTAGTTCCACTCCGCGCCATCCATGTCGTCGATCGAGACGAAAGTCGGCTCGCCGCCCATGGTCAGCCGCACGTCGTGCTTTACCAGTTCGGCGTCGACCTGGTGGCCGAGGTCGAGCACGGCCTGCCACTGCGCCTCGGTGTAGGGTTTGGTGACGCGCGGGTCTTCGTGGATGCGCGTTACCTGCATGGCGAAGTCGAAATGCGTTTCGCATTTTCCGGTGGCGCCGATCACCGGCGCGGCGGATGCCGGCATCGCGGTGCAGGCCAGGGGGATGTGGCCTTCGCCGGCCAGCAGGCCCGAGGTCGGGTCGAGCCCGATCCATCCCGCTCCCGGGATGAAGACCTCCGTCCAGGCGTGCAGGTCGGTGAAGTCGTGGTCGGTGCCGGAAGGGCCGTCGAGCGCCTTCTGGTCGGCCGTGAGCTGGATCAGGTAGCCCGAAGCGAAGCGTGCCGCGAGGCCGAGGTGGCGCAGCGCCTGCACCAGCAGCCAGGCCGAGTCGCGGCAGGAGCCGCGCTTCAGTTCCAGGGTCTCCTCCGGCGTCTGCACGCCGGCTTCGAGGCGCACGATGTAGCCGACCTCTCCCTGCACGCGCTGGTTGACGCCGACCAGCATGTCGATGGTGCGCATCTCCCTGGCCAGCAGTTCCTTGCGCGTGCGCGCGAGCCAGTCGGCCAGCAGCGGTCCGGCCGGATCGACTTCGAGGTAGGGGCCGAGTTCGCGCTTGAGGCCCTCCGGATACTCGAAGGGAAACGTCTCGGCGGACTCGTCCATGAAGAAGTCGAAGGGATTGATCACCGTCATGTCGGCCACCAGGTCGACCGTGATCGAAAGCGCTTCCGCCTTTTCGGGGAACACCAGGCGTGCCACCCAGTTGCCGAACGGATCCTGCTGCCAGTTGAGGAAGTGGCCGGCCGGTTCGATCTTCAGCGAATAGCCGAGGATGGGGGTGCGGGCGTGGGCGGCGGGGCGCAGGCGCACCTCATGCGGCCAGAGCTGGACCGAGCGGTCGAAGCTGTAGCGGGTCTGGTGGTGAAGCGCGACGCGGATGGTCATCGGGTGCCGATCATTTCAGGAAAGCGGTGAGTAAGTGGTAGCACGCGCGCGGCGCGCGGCTACCACTCGGGATTGGGCAACTGGGCGAAGGCCCGGCGCACGCCTTCGCCCCAGCTCTGGCGCAGGCGCAGGAAGTAGGGGTCGTGCTCGTCGAAGTGATGGCTGTTGCCGAGCTGCAGGGTGTCGCGCCCGTAGCAGGTGAGGTCGATCGGCATGCCCACCGACAGGTTGGAGCGCATGGTCGAATCGAAGGACACCAGAACGCACTTGATCACGTCTTCCATGCAGGTGCCGGCCGAGATCACGCGGTCGATGATCGGCTTGCCGTACTTGACCTCGCCGATCTGGAAGTAGGGCGTTTCCGGCGTCGCCTCGATGAAATTGCCTTCGGCATAGACCAGGAACAGGCGCTGGTGCTCGCCGGCGATCTGACCGCCGACGATGAAATTGGCGCTGGCGTCGACGTTGTTCTCCATCAGGAAGGGGCCGTCGCGATGGCGCACCTCGCGCAGGGCGGCGCCGACCAGTTCGGCCACGTCGTACATCGAATAGACGCTCATCAGGTTGGGCTCGGTGCCGCGCCGGATGGCCTGTTCGAGGTGGTTGAGGGTGGCCTGGGTGATCGCCAGGTTACCGGAATTGATGACGACCAGGGCGCGGTCGCCGGGGCGCTCGAAGGTCTTCATCTTGCGGAAGGTGGAGATGTTGTCCACTCCGGCGTTGGTGCGCGAATCCGACGCGAATACGATGCCCGCGTCGATCATGGTTGCTACGCAATACGTCATGGCTGCTTCCTCTCCGGGTTCAACGGGCCATCATCTGGCCGGCGAGAGGCATCTTGAATGATTGTTGGGCCATGGGCAAGGCAGACTGCCATTCATCGGTCGACCAGAAATAGGTGGTGTTGATCAGGTCGCCCAGGTCGTAGATGCGTTCGAGGAATTCGGAAAGGTATTCGTGCAGGCCACGCTCGAAGATGTCGTCGATGGTGCCGAAGCGCAGATCGCCGTGGAGCTGTCCGCAGCGACGGAGCAGTTCCCCGGCGCGCGGGCCGTTGATTTCCTGGACCAGGCGATTGACCTCGTTGAGACAGGCCATCAGCGAGCGCGGCATGTCGGCGCGCAGGATCAGCAGTTCGGCGACACGCCGCGGCGTGATCAGGTCGCGATAAACCTTGCGGTACGACTCGAAACTCGACACGGAACGCAGCAGCGCGCCCCAGTGGTAGTAGTCGGCGGCGCCGCCGATGTCGGCCACGCTGGGCAGCAGGATGTGGTACTTGACGTCGAGGATGCGGGCCGTGTTGTCGGCGCGCTCGAAGAAGGTGCCGAGGCGCAGGAAGCGGAAGATGTCGTCGCGCAGCAGGGTGCCGTGGGCGATGCCGCGCGACAGGTGCGAACGTTCCTTGACCCATTCGAAGAAGGACGCGACGCCGTCCTCGGCGATGCCTTCGGCCTGGATCCGGCTCATCTCCAGCCAGGTGGCGTTGAGGGCCTCCCACATTTCCGAGGTGATCGCGCCGCGGATGGCGCGGGCGTTTTCGCGGGCGGCGAAGATGCTGTTGTAGATGCTGCCCGGATTTTTTTCGTCGAGCGCCATGAACTGCATCACGGAGTCGGCGCTGGGTTTGTCGTAGCGCGCCTCGAAATCTTCGTGCAGGCCGCTGATCGACAGCATCGCGCGCCATTCGTGGTGCGGCTCGACGACGGCCTGCTTGAGCAGCGACATGCGATAGGTCACGTCGAGCATGCGCGCCGTGTTCTCGGCCCGCTCCATGCTGCGGCCCATCCAGTAGAGGTGATCGGCTGTTGACGAGAGCATTTTGCTTAACTCCTTAACGTGAAACGACTCGTTCAGAGCGACAGGCATAAATCGAGCGAAGCGAGCTGATCAGTAGCCTCCCCGTGAGGGGAGGATGGGAGGGGCGGGCCATCAACTTGCCTTTCGCGTGTTTCATTCTCGGGATGCCGTCAACGTGGAATTGCGTTAGCGTTCCAGAACCCAGGTGTCCTTGGTGCCGCCGCCCTGCGACGAGTTCACCACCAGCGAACCTTCCTTCAGCGCGACTCGCGTCAGGCCGCCGGGAACCATGCTGATTTCCTTGCCGGAAAGCACATAAGGACGCAGATCGATGTGGCGCGGCGCGACGCCGCTTTCGACGTAGGTGGGGCAGGTCGATAGCGACAGCGTCGGCTGGGCGATGTAGTTGTCCGGCGTGGCGAGTATCTTCTGGCGGAAGGCTTCGATCTCGGCCTTGCTCGACGTGGGGCCGACCAGCATGCCGTAGCCGCCCGAGCCGTGAACTTCCTTCACCACCAGTTCGGCCAGGTGTTCCAGCACGTAGGCAAGGTCATCCGCCTTGGCCAGTTCCCAGGTCGGCACGTTGGACAGGATCGGCTCTTCGCCGCAGTAGAAGCGGATCATCTCCGGGACATGGATGTACATCGCCTTGTCGTCGGCGATGCCGGTGCCGATGGCGTTGGCCAGGGTCACGCGGCCGGCGCGGTAGGCGTTGAACAGGCCCGGTACGCCGAGCACCGAATCCTTGCGGAAGGCCAGAGGATCGAGGAAGTCGTCGTCGATGCGGCGGTAGATCACGTCCACCCGCTGCGGGCCCTGCGTGGTGCGCATGAACACGGTGTCGTCGCGCACGAAGAGGTCGTTGCCCTCGACCAGTTCGACGCCCATCTGCTGGGCGAGGAAGGCGTGCTCGAAATAGGCGCTGTTGAACTGCCCCGGCGTCAGCACCACGACGTTGGGATTGGTCACGCCCTCCTGCGCCACCGAGCGCAGGTTCTCCAGCAGCAGGTCGGGATAGTGCTCGACCGGAGCGATCGCCATGCGCGCGAAGAGTTCGGGAAAGAGCCGCATCATCATCTTGCGGTCCTCCAGCATGTAGGACACGCCGGACGGCGTGCGCAGGTTGTCTTCGAGGACGTAATACTCGCCTTCACCGGCACGCACCAGGTCGACGCCGGCGATGTGGGCATAGGTGCCGCCCGGCACGTTGACGCCGGCCATTTCGGCGCGGTACTGCGAATTGCCCAGCACCTGCGCGGCCGGAATGCGCCCGGCCTTGAGGATTTCCTGTCCGTGGTAAATGTCGTCGAGGAAGGCATTGAGCGCCTTCACGCGCTGACGCAAGCCGGCTTCCATGCGCTGCCACTCGGCGGCCGGAATGATGCGCGGAATGATGTCGAAGGGAATCAGGCGTTCCTTGCCGGCCTCTTCGCCGTAGACGGCAAACGTGATGCCGACGCGGTGGAAGGCCAGGTCGGCTTCCTCGCGCTTGCGCGCGATCACCTCGGCGGGAGTCGAGTCGAGCCAGGCGGCGAAACTTTCGTAGCTTGGACGAACGCCTTTTGCGGCGTCGAACATTTCATCGTAGGCGGGCTTCATCGCAGTGCAGTTCCGGCAGCGGGTTGCAGTTAGTACAGCAGAAACCATGCCCGTGAAAAATTGCTATCTAAATCATGTGGTTTTCCCGGGCTCGCGAAATGTCTTGCACCGCAAAGGGGCGTCGTGCTGCATCATGGTGCGCACCGTCATGGGCCGGTCAGGCTGCAGCGGCAGCGAAGACGAAGCTGTCGAGGGCAAGCGCGCCGAGCTGGTAGTCGGCGAACGCCGTCACGGGCTGCGCGTCGTCGCCGGCCGCGCCGAGCGCGACGAACAGCGGCAGCAGGTGTTCCGGCGTCGGATGTGCGCGCCGGGCTTGCGGCATCTGGCGCTGCCAGTCGAGCACGCGCGGCAGATCGCGACGCAGCAGCGCATCGACGAAAGCGTCGCGGAACTCTCGCACATGCGGCAGGGCACTGCCGTCGGCGGCATCCCACACCACGTCGCCCAGGTTGTGGGTCAGGCCACCCGAGGCGAGTACCAGCACGCCGTCCCGCGCCAGCGCCTGCAGTGCCCGGCCCAGTCCGTGGTGCGCCGCCGCGTCGGCACGCGGCTGCACGGCCAGCTGGATCACCGGAATGTCGGCCGCCGGATACATCGCGCGCAGCGGCGACCAGGCGCCATGATCCAGTCCGCGGTGCGGATCGATCTGGACGCCGGGCAGCAGCGCCGCGACTTCCGCTGCCAGGTCGGGTGCGCCGGGTGCCGGGTAGTCGAGGTCGTAGAGCGCCTCGGGAAATCCGTAGAAGTCGTGGATGGTCGGAGGCGACGCGGCGGCGCTGACGGCCGGCGCCAGGGTGGTCCAGTGCGCGGAGACGGCGAGGATCGCTCGCGGGCGTGGCAGCGATCGCGCCAGCATCTGCCACGCCGGGCCGGCGCGTCCGGGCTCCAGCATCAGCATCGGCGAGCCGTGGGAAATGAAGATGGGCGGGATGAGGTTCATGGCTGCAGTCTAGCGGCGCGGTCCTGCTTCACCGAGGGGAGCGGGAGGAACAGACTGTTACCGGTGACGCAACACGATGCCACCTATTCCCATGAGGTTTTAAATTGTATACAGTATCCCCAAGTTGCCCCGCGGCTTGCGGAACGGCGACAACACACGGAGGGAGGCATGGCGCAAGTGGCAGCCGATATTTCCGATCTCGGTTCGATCATCCAGTGGCTTGACGCGCGAGGTCGGCTGGTGCGCGTGCGCTCCGAGGTCGACCCGGCCCACCAGCTCGCGGGCATTGCCGCGAAGTTCGAGCGTGGACCGCGTGCGGTGCTGTTCGAAAAGGTGAAGGGCTCTGCCTTTCCGGTGTTCACCGGCCTCTATTGGTCGCGCGAACTGCTCGGCGAACTCCTCGACAAGCCGGTGTTGAGCCTGCCGCAGTATGTGGCCGAGTGCATCCGCGACTGGCAGACCAAGCCCGTCGCTCCGGTCGTGGTGCGCTATGGCCCGGTGCGCGAAATCACCGAGGACAGCGTCGACCTCTCCATCCTTCCCGTGCCGACCCACGCCGAGCTCGACGGCGGCCCCTACTTCGATGCCGGCGTGGTGATCACCAAGGACCCCGAAACGGGCATCCGCAATACCTCGATCCAGCGCTTCCAGGTGGTCGGCCGTGACCGGCTGGCGATCAACATCGATGCCGGGCGGCACCTCGAACTGTGTTTGGCCAAGGCGGCGGCGCGCAACCAGGTGCTGCCATTCACGCTCAACATCGGCGTCGGTCCCGGCCTGCATTTCGCGGCGGCGACACCGGCTGAGGCGGCACCCTTCGGCACCGACGAACTCGGCATCGCCAGTCGCTTCCACGGCCGGCCGCTGGAACTGGTCGGCAGTTCGCTGACCCATATCGAAATGGTGGCCGACGCCATGTTCGCGCTGGAATGCGAGATCATGCCCGGCGAAGTCCATGCGGAAGGGCCCTTCGCCGAAGTCACCGGCTACTACGCCACGGTGGCGCCGCGGCCGCTGGTGCGCGTACGCAGGATCCACCGCCGCCGCCATCCCGTGTTCCAGACCATCATCTCCGGCGGCGAGGTATTCAACTCGGTCGGCCTGCTCGGCGAGGCCAACGTGCTGGCGCTGCTGCAAAAGCAGGTCCCCGGCGTCAAGGATGTGTACTTCTCGCACGGCGGCTGCGGTTTCTACCACGCCGTGGTGCAGATCGCGCAGAAGCGCGCCGGCTGGGCCAAGCAGGCGCTGATGGCGGCCTTCGCCGCCTTTCCGCCGCTGAAGATGGTCACCGTGGTCGATGATGACGTCGACATCCGAAATCCGGCCGATGTCGAATGGGCGATGGCCACGCGCCTCGACCCGAAGCACGGCATTCTGGTGATCGACAACGTCTTCGGCCATGGCCTCAATCCGACCTTTCCCGATTATCTCGGAAGCAAGGTCGGCTTCGACGCCACGCGCCCTTTCCCGCACACGCCGAACTTCACCCGCGCCAGGGTCAAGCCGGCGACGCTCGACGGACTCGACATCGACGTGCCGGAAATCAGGTAAAACAGCAGGACGACAACCGCCGCGCGGCCGGCTGCACGCGCAAAAACAAGGAGGAGTCAGCATGAACCGTCGCACCACGCTTTCCGCCATCGCCGCCGCGCTCGCCGCCGGACTGTTCGGCCTGCCGCAGGTCGCCTCGGCCGCCGAGATTACCCTGACCTATGCCTTCTTCGCCCCGGGCAAGACCTTCCCGGCGCGGCAGATGACGCACTGGGCCGAGCAGCTCGCCAAGCGCACCAACGGCAAGGTGGACGTCAAGACCTTCCCCGGCGGCACCCTGCTGGGCGCCAAGGAGATGTATGACGGTGTCACCAAAGGCGTGGCCGACATCGGCCTCGGTTCGCCGTCCTACGATCCGGGCCGCTTCCCGCTGACTTCCGGGGTGGCACTGCCGGTCGGCTTCACCAGCGCGACTCAGGCCAGCCGCACCCTGTGGGCCCTGACCAAGGAGTTCAAGCCCAAGGAGTACGAGGGCTTCAAGGTGATCGCGATGTTCACCACCGAGCCCGGCTTCATCCAGACCAAGACGGCCGTCAAGACCGCCGCCGACCTCGCCGGCATGAAGCTGCGCGCCGCCGGCACCGGCGTGCCGGTGCTGAAGGCGCTGGGCGCCGCGCCGATCGGCATGCCGATGCCGGAGGTGCCGCAGTCGGTGTCCACCGGCGTCATCAACGGCACCATGACCTCGCGCGAAGTGCTGCAGGACTTCAAGCTGGCCGAATCGCTGAAGTTCGTCACCGACTACCCGACCGTGGTGGTGGCCTTTGCCGCCGTGATGGACCAGAAGAAGTGGGACAAGCTGCCGGCCGACGTGAAGAAGGTGATCGAGGAACTCGCCGAGGAAATGCCCGGCTGGACCGGCAACTACCACGACAACGAGAACGTCGGCGCGGCCATGGCCTGGGCGCAGAAGGAGCACAAGCTGCAGGTGGTAACCCTGGCTGCCGACGAGAAGGCACGCTGGGACGGCAAGCTCAAGTCCATGGAAGACGAATGGGTCAAGGAGATGAGCGCCAAGGGCCTGCCCGCCGCCGCCTACCTCAAGCGCACCTACGAGTTGCGCGACCAGTTCAAGAAGTAATGACTTCCGCCGTTCAGCCGGGCGCGGGTGCCGCGCCCGGCGGTGTGATGCACGCGCTCGACCGCGCCAGTTTCTACCTCAATGAGGGCCTGGCCTGGGCCGCCGCGGCGCTGCTCGGCGCCATGATGCTGTTCTCGGTGACCGACATGGTGATGCGCGGTTTCGGCGTCACCGTCGCCGGTTCCTACGAGGTGATCGGCTGGCTGTCGGCGGCGGCGATGGCGCTGGCCCTGGGCACGGTGCAGCGCCACAAGGGGCATGTCGCAATGGAACTCGCGGTGGTCAAGATGGGCAGGCGCAGCCGCGCGATCACCGAGGCGCTGATGGCGCTGGTTTCGCTGGCGCTGTTCGCCGTGGTGGCCTTCTACGTGGCGCGCTACGGCCGCGTGCTGCACGAAACCGGTTCGCTGTCCGAAACCCTGCGCGTCATCGTCTATCCCTGGGTCTATGTCGTCGCCCTGGGTTGCGCCGGGCTGACGCTGGCGCTGCTGGTTGACTTCCTGCGCTCGATCGCCGCCTTGCTGGCCGCGCTGCGCGGCTGACGGGGGAAGGAAACCATGGATCCCCTGATCGCGGCCGTGATCGGCCTGGTGCTGATGTCGGCGCTGATGCTGCTCGGTATGCCCATCGCCTTCACCATGCTGGCTGCCGGCCTGCTTGGCAATGCCTACCTGCTTTCGGTTCCCGCCGCGACCCATCTGGCGGCGACCAATGTCTGGGAACAGTTTTCCTCCTACGGCCTGTCGGTGATTCCGCTGTTCGTGCTGATGGGCCAGTTCGCCTATCGCGCCGGCACCACCGAACGCCTCTATAACGCGGCCTACACCTGGGTCGGGCGCATGCCCGGCGGCCTGGCCTGTACCACGGTCGCCGCCAGTGCCGGCTTCTCGGCGATCTGCGGCTCCAACTCGGCCACCACGGCGACCATGGGCACCATCGCCATGCCCGAGATGCGCCGCTATGGTTATGACCCGGCGCTGTCCACCGGCGCCATCGCCGTCGGCGGAACCCTGGGCGTGGTGATTCCGCCCAGCGTGGTGCTGATCGTGATCGCGGTGCAGACCGAGCAATCCTTGCTGCGCCTGTTCGTCGCCGCCGTGATTCCCGGCCTGATCCTCACCGCCTTGTTCCTCGCGACCATCGTCTGGATGTGCATGCGCAACCCGGCGCTGGGCCCGCTCGGCCCGCAGACCAGTTGGCACGAGAAGTTCAGGGCACTGACCGGCGTGGTCGAGGCGCTGCTGCTGTTCAGCCTGGTCATCGGCGGCCTCTACATGGGCTGGTTCACGCCCACCGAGGCCGGCGCCGCGGGCGCCTTCGGCGCGCTGGCGATCGGCCTGGTGCAGCGCAGCCTGAGCTTCAAGGGCATCGTCCAGTCCATCGTCGAAAGCGTGCGCATTTCGGCCATGGTGGTGCTGCTGATCGCCGGCGCCGTGCTCTTCGGCCGCTTCCTCACCGTGTCGCGCCTGCCCTTCGAACTGGCCGAATGGGCGGCGGCCTTGCCGGTGGCGCCTTTCGTCATCCTGCTGGTGGTGCTGGGCATCTACATCGTCGGCGGCATGCTGATGGACGCGCTGGGCTTCCTCGTCGTCACCATCCCGATCTTCTTTCCGCTCGGCGTCGCGCTGGGCTACGACCCGGTCTGGTACACGGTGATCCTGACCATCGTTACCACCATGGGCGCGGTGACGCCCCCGGTGGGCGTCAATGTCTTCATCGTGCATGGGCTGGCGCCCGAGATACCGATCCACACCATCTTCCGCGGCGTGTTCTATTTCCTGGCCTCGTTCGCGATCTGCATCCTGCTGATGTGGGTCTTCCCGGCGACCGTGACCGGTCTGCCGAACTGGATGCTGGGGCCGGGATGAAAGTCGGCGCTGGCGATACGGGGTTGGCAGGGACGCGTTCATGCGCATAGCGGTGCTGGGCGGTGGCAACGGCTCCTACGCCGCCGCCGCCGACCTCGCCGACCTCCGCCACGAGGTCCGCTTGTGGCGCCGCGACGCGGCGGCATTCGGGGAGTTGGCGACAAGGCGCCGGCTGATGCTGAAGGACATCGCCGGCAGGCGCGAAGTGGAAATCGCGGTAGTCACGGCGGACCTCGGCGCCGCGCTGCGCGGCGCCGAACTGATCCTGATCCCGACGCCGGCATTCGCCCAGGAAGACATCGCTCGCGCCCTGGCACCGCATCTGGCTGACGGCCAGGTGATCTTCCTGCCGCCGGGAACCTTCGGCAGCGTGGCCATGATGCAGACCCTGCGTCATGCCGGCTGCACGGCCGACGTCGCCTTCGCCGAAACCGGCACCCTGCCGTGGCTGACGCGCAAGCACGGTCCGCTCGAAGTCGCCATCACCATGCGCGCCGTGCGCCTGCCGACCGGCGTCTTTCCGGCGGAAAAATCGGCCGCCGCGTTCGCCGTGCTGCGCGCCGCCTTTCCCTCGGTCGAGCCGATCGAGGACGCGCTGGCCGGCGCGCTGATGAATGCCGGACCGATCATCCACCCGCCGCTGATTCTGATGAACGCCGGGCCGCTCGAGCACTTCGAGCGCTGGGACATCCACAACGAAGGCACCCAGCCCTCGATCCGCCGTGTCACCAATGTGCTCGATGCCGAGCGCATCGCCGTGCGCGTCGGCCTCGGCTACACCGGCGAGCACTTTCCGCTGCGCGACCACTACGAGAACGATCGCTGGATGTACGGCGACGCCCACAAACGCCTGACCGACAGCGGCGACTGGCGCGAGCACATCGTCCTCACCGAGCATCGCTACATGACCGAGGACATCCATTACGGCCTCGCCTTTCTCGTTTCGGTAGCCGACTGGGCCGGAGTCGATGTACCCGTCGCGTCAGGCCTGCTGGCGCTGGCTTCGGCCGTCTGCGGCCGCGACCTGCGCGCCGGGCCGCGCAGCCTGAAAGCCCTTGGCCTGGCCGGGCTCGATCGCGCCGGCATGCGGCGGATGCTGGCCACGGGCCGCGCCTGATGGGCGCTGCCCGCCGGGCCGTCCCAAGGGCGGCGCTGCCAAAAGTCCGGAGCGGGCGCAGCCTGCGAACCGTCGCCACCCCCTGCCCTGGGGCGGAGGCAGGGTTTCGCGGAGCATTGCTCCGCGCTGCCGCAGCCGGCTGGCCATGCAGAGCCAGCCGTGGGGCCGGGGTTGGGGGGAGGGCCCTTCAGTGATTGTCGCCGCGCTTGGCGCCGGGCGCATGGGGCGCGGCATCGCCCATGCCTTCGCCTACGCCGGCCACGAGGTCTGGCTGATCGACGCCAAAGCCCGCGAGCCGGCCGCCGCGAAACTGCTCGAAGCCGATGCCCGGCGCGAGATCGAAGGCAGCCTCGCCACGCTGGCCGAGCTGGGTGTGTTCTATGCCGCGCTGATTCCTGCCATGCTGGCGCGGGTGCACTTCGCCGACCGTGATCAAGCGCCCGAGGTCCTGGCGCGGGTTGACGTGCTGTTCGAGGGCGTGCCGGAAGTCATGGCCGCCAAGCGCGAGGCCTTGGCGTTTGCGTGTTCGCATCTGCGTCCCGAGGCGCTGCTCGCCTCGACCACCTCGACCATACTGTCGACAGAACTGGCGACGGCAGTCACGCATCCCGAGCGCTTTCTCAATGCCCACTGGCTCAATCCGGCCTACCTGATCCCGCTGGTCGAAGTTTCGCCGCATCCGGGCACCGACCCGGCGGTGACGCAACGGCTGTGCGTCCTGCTCTCCACCATCGGCAAGCAGCCCGTGCTGTGTCAGGCGGCGCCCGGCTACATCGTGCCGCGCCTGCAGGCGCTGGTGATGAACGAGGCGGCGCGCATGGTCGAGCAGGGCGTGGCCACGCCCGAGGATATCGACCGCGCGGTGCGCTACGGCTTCGGCCCGCGCTTCGCCAGCATGGGGCTGGTCGAGTTCATCGATTTCGGTGGACTCGACATCCTCTACTACGCCAGCCATTACCTGGCAAAGGCGCTGGACGATCCGCGCCACGCGCCGCCAGCCATCATCGATCGCTACATGGCGGAGGGTCGCGCCGGGCTGCGTGCCGGGCAGGGCTTCTTCGACTGGTCCACGGTTGACGCGGCGGCCTACCGCCGCGAAGTGATGCAGCGCCAGCTCGCATTGCTGCGTCAGCTCGACCTGGTGCCCGCACCGGCGATCTCCCCAGCGCCCAACGGCTGAGCCCGTCCAGGCGCGGCCTGGCGACGCTTCCCGGCTGGGGAAGGCATATACTCGGGTCAACATTGTGGCCGGACTCGATCGACGAATCTGCACCGCGATGAATCAAGAGTCGATGGGCCGGTGCAGATAGCCGGCGGCCGCGACCATATGGATGGAGGCTGAGGGTTGCTGTCAGGCTTGATTTCGGAGGTTCGAGCGCACTTCGCTTTTGCGCGTGGCTGGCGTCTGGTGGCGCCGGTGGCGCTGGTTCTGCTCGCCGCATGCGCGCCGCCGGAGCCGTTGCGCATCGGATTCCTAGGTGGAATATCGGGCCGCGTCGCCGACCTCGGCCTCGGCGGACGCAATGCCGCGACGCTGGCGGTGGAGATGCGCAACAAGGCCGGCGGCATCGGCGGGCGCCAGGTCGAGCTCGTGGTGGAGGACGATCAGCAGGATGTCGACGTGGCGCGCAAGGCTTTTGCGCGCCTTGCCGAACGCAAGGTCGAGGCCATCGTCGGGCCAATGACCAGCGCCATGGCTCAGGCAGTGGTGCCTCTGGCCAACGAGGCGAAACTGCTGCTGGTAAGCCCGACCGTGACCACCACGGCGTTGTCCGGCATTGACGACCATTTCCTGCGCGTCATACTCTCGACCACGCCCTATGCGCAAAAGTCGGCTGGCCATCACGTGCATCACCAGGGCAGCCGCCGCGTCGCCGTGGCCTACGACCTGCGCAACAAGGCCTATTCGGAAAGCTGGCTGGCCGATTACCGGCAGGCGTATGAAAATGTCGGTGGCAAGATCCTCGTCGCCGTCGGATTCCAGTCCAGCGACGAAGCCCAATTCGACGAACTGGCCGTTCGCCTCCTGGAAGCTTCGCCTGACGCGGTGCTGCTGATCGCGAATTCCGTGGATGCGGCCCTGCTGGCCCAGCAATTGCGCGCGCGACAGCCGGACCTGCGCCTCAACGCTTCGGAATGGGCCGCCACCGAGCGACTGATCGAATTGGGCGGCAAGGCGGTGGAGGGAATGACCATGGCGCAGTTCATCGACCGGGGCAACCGGCAGCCTGCCTACCTGGCGTTTCGCCAGGCCTATGTGGATCGCTTCGGTCACGAGCCAGGCTTTGCCGGCCTGACCGCCTTCGACGCGACCAACGTCGTGCTCGACGGCCTCGCGGCGCGGCGGGAGGGGCAAACGCTGAAGCAGGCGATCCTCGAGCGGCGCGAATTCTCCGGGGCCCAGTCGTCGCTGCGCTTCGACGCTGCCGGCGACGCCAGCCGCGAGACTTACCTGACCGTGATTCGCGGCGGCGCTTTCGTCCGCATCGACTAGCGAACGGCGCATGGCACGTTCGCTCCGCTTCTGGCTTTCACTCGGCTTGTCCACCTTGGTGGCGCTGGCCGTGCTGATCGTGCTCGGCGTCGTGCTCGGGGTGCTCCTGCCCCGGCTCAACGCCGAAGTCGAATCGCGCAACATGGCGCTCGGCGACGTTGCCGCGCGCCAGGTGGCCAGCCGGCTGGAGGATTTCGCGTCGGACATGACCCTGCTGGCCTCCGATCTGGCCCTGTCCCCGGCGCGGAGCGAGGAGCACCGGCGCATCGCGATCGACACCGTGGCGCAAATGAAGAAGTCGCTGGACACGCTGTACGTGCTTGACCCGGCCGACCGCGTGATCGATGTCGGCATGCCGGTGGCGCGCCGGGCGTCGCGCGCCAACCTCATGGGCATCGACTTTTCCAGTCGCGAATTCCTGCGCCAGGCGCGTTCCCGCGGTGGCCTGGTCTGGTCCGACACCTACCTGTCGGTCGACGGCCGCATTGTCGTCGCGCTGGCGATTCCATTGCGCTCGGCGCCGGGAGGTGCCACCAATTCGAACGTCATCGTCGGCGAGCTCGACCTCGAGGAGCTTTCGCATTTCGCCGCGGACCTGAGCCAGGGGGGCGTGTTGCTGCCGATCATCCTCGACGCGCGCAGCCACGTGGTCGGCCACCCGCGGCCGGAACGCGCCCGGCGGCAGGAGAACCTCGGCCACCTGCCGCTGCTGGCCAAGGGGGCGACCGCATCATCGCGCTCCGCGCGCTTCCGCCTCGACGAGATCGAGTACATCGGCAGCTACACGCCGCTCGGGGATCAGGGCTGGGGAGTGGTGATGGCGCAACCGGTCGACCTGGCCTTTGCCACCGTGCGCAAGACGCTGCTGGCACTGGGTGTCGGCAGCGCGCTGGCGATGGCGCTGGCCTTGCTTGCCGCCGTGCTCGCCGGTCGCCGCATGACCCGTCGCGTGGCCGAGTTCGCCGCGCAGATCGAAAGCATCGCCGCCGGCGACTACCGGGCGCGCCTGCCGCGGTCGGCCACCGACGAGATCGAAAGCCTGGTGCAGAGCACACGGCGCATGGCGGCCGCAGTGCTTGAGCGGGAATCGGCCCTGCGTCGCAGCGAAGCCAAGTACCGCAGCCTGATCGAGACCTCGCACGACCTGATAACCCGGCTGGACATTGACGGTCGCCTGACCTTCGTCAATCCGATGGCGACGACCTACTTCGGCCTGCCTGCGGACCAGTGCGTGGGCCTGTCGGCGTTCGAGTTCGTCCATCCTGATGATCGCGAGGCAACCGAGGGTGCGTTCGCCAGCTGGATCGCGGCCGGCAGCGATGAAGTCTTCGAGTTCGAGAACCGACAGGTGTCGCGCGAGGGCAATGTTCACCTCATGCAGTGGTGCCTGGTCGCTGAACGTGAGCAGGCGAACGGCAACGGCAACGGCAACGGAAACGGAAACGGAAACGGGCATGGCGATCTTCGCGCCGGCGGCAGGATGCTGGTCGGCTTTTCGGGCATCGCGCGCGATGTCACCGCGGAGAGGGCGGCAAAGGACGAGCTTGCTGCGTCCGAGCAGCGCTATCGCGACATGTTCCTGCGGGCGCCGCTGGCCTACCAGTCGCTCGACCTGGATACCCGCATCATCGACGTCAATGACGCCTGGCTGGCCTTGCTCGGCGGATATCGGCGCGAAGAGGTGTTGGGGCGGGAAATCACCGATTTCATTGAGGAGGGGTCGTGTGCTGCGCTGGCGCGGAAGTTTCCCGAGTTCTTTTCACGGGGAAGCCTCGACGGTCCGGTGTTCGACATCCGGCGCAAGGATGGACAGACGCGAACCGTAACCATCAATGGCCGCATCGGCTACGACGCTGCGGGGACGGCCCGCACCCACTGCATCCTCACCGACATTACCGATCGGCAGCGTGCCGAGGAAGCCCAGCGCCTGGCGGCGACGGTGTTCGCCTCCAGCGTCGAGGGCATCTGCATCACCGACGCCGAACGTCATATCCTGGCGGTGAATCCCGCGCTTGAGGCGATCACCGGGTACTCGGCGGCCGACGTGGTCGGCAAGACGCCCTCGGTATTCAGCTCCGGGCGGCATGATCCGCTTTTCTATCGGAGCATGTGGCAGGCGATCGCGCGCGACGGGTTCTGGCGAGGCGAGGTCTGGAACCGGCGCAAGAGCGGCGAGGTATTCCCCGAGCTGCTAACCGTCACCGCGGTTCGCGATGCGTCCGGGAAGGCGACCCACTATATCGGCAGCCTGTTCGACATCACCGAAACCAAGCGGACGGAAACCGAGCTCGAAAAATACCGCCACCACCTCGAACGGTTGGTCGAGGAACGCACCGCCGCGCTCTCGGTGGCCAAGGAAGCGGCTGAGGCCGCGAGTCGCGCCAAGAGCACCTTCCTCGCCAACATGAGCCACGAGCTGCGCACGCCGATGAACGCCATCATGGGAATGACCAGCCTGGTCATGAGGCGCACCATGGATGCCAGGCTGCGCAGCCAGCTCGACCGCATCGACCAGTCCTCGCACCATTTGCTGGGCGTCATCAACAACATCCTCGACATCTCCAAGATCGAAGCCGAGCGGCTGAGCCTGGAGCAGGTCGACTTCACGCTGGACGACGTGCTGAACAACCTGTCGGCCCTGATCGGGCACAAGGTCGCGGAAAAGGGCCTCGGCCTGCACATCGAAGTGACCCCCGAAGACGCGCGGCGGCAGATCAAGGGCGACCCGCTGCGGCTGGGTCAGATCCTGCTCAACCTGGCCGGCAACGCCGTCAAGTTCACCGACGCCGGCAGCATATCGGTACGGGTCCGGGTCGAGGAACTCGGCGGCGAGGAGCTGCGGCTGCAGATCGACGTCAAGGACACCGGCATCGGCATCGCCGCCGAGGACCAGAAGCGGCTGTTCACCGCCTTCGAACAGGCGGACGGCTCGATGACCCGCAAGTACGGCGGCACCGGGCTGGGGCTGGCCATCAGCCGGCGCCTGGCGCGGATGATGGGCGGCGACATCGAGGTCAGCAGCCGGCCGGGGGCCGGCAGCAGCTTCCGGCTGCACGTGACGCTGCAGAAGGCCACCGGCGCCGTGGCGCCAGCGCCGACTTCCGGGCCGGGCACGGCGGAAGCGCGGCTGCAGGCCGTATTCGGCGGTACCCGGATCCTGCTTGCGGAAGACGAGCCGACCAACCGCGACGTGGCGCGCTGGTTGCTGGAAGACCGCGGGCTGGTGGTGGACCTGGCCGAGGACGGATTGCAGGCGGTGGACCTGGCCGGGCAGACGCGCTACGCGCTGATCCTGATGGACATGCAGATGCCCAACCTCAACGGCGTCGATGCGACGCGGGCGATCCGTGCGCTGCCGGGGCATGAGCGCACGCCGATCCTGGCGATGACGGCCAACGCCTTCGCCGAGGACCGCCAGGTCTGCCTAGACGCCGGCATGGACGACCACATCGGCAAGCCGGTCGATCCCGACCTGCTGTTCGAGGTGCTGCTGCACTGGCTGGACCGGGCGCGCGGCTGAACGGCGCGCGACACCCCGCTGCGTCGTTCGCGTACCGCGGCTACTTGCGCTGGATCAGTTCGATCTTGTAGCCGTCCGGATCCTCGACGAAGGCGATTACGCGCGTGCCGCCCTTCATCGGGCCGGCGTCGCGCGTCACCTTGCCGCCGCGCGTCTTGATTTCGGCGCAGGCCGCGTAGGCGTCGTCAACGGCCAACGCGATGTGGCCGTAGCCGGTGCCGATCTCGTAACGATCGACGCCCCAGTTGTGGGTCAACTCCAGCACGGCTCCGTCGGCTTCTTCCTCGTAGCCGACGAAGGCCAGTGTGAATTTGCCTTCCGGGTAGTCATTGCGCCGAAGCAGGCGCATGCCCAGGACCTCGGTGTAGAACGCCAGCGACTTGTCGAGGTCGCCGACGCGCAGCATGGTATGCAGGATGCGCATGGGATTTTCCTGTTGGGTTAAGGTGCAACAACATGCTCGGAGCGACTGCTGACAGTCGAGCGCAGCGAGCTGACCAGTAGCCTCGCCCTGGGAAGGGGGCGAAGGCGGGGTTTCGCAAAGCACCGCTTTGCGCCGCCGCAGCCGGCTGGCCGTGCAAAGCCAGCCGTGGATCGGGGGTGGGGGGCGACCAATTCGCCGTTCGCGTTGTTCCAGCCTCGGGGTGTGTCGTACTCGATCATGAGCGTCACAGGATAGGCAGCGAGGTGGTGCGCTGCTTGAGCTCGACACGCGCGGATTTCCAGTCCGGGTAGATCGTTTCGACCACGGCCCAGAAGCGCTTGCTGTGGTTCATTTCCAGCAGGTGGGCGACTTCGTGGGCGACCACGTAGTCGCCCAGTTGCGCCGGCATGTGGATCAGGCGCCAGTTGACGCGGATGCCGCCGTGCCGGCTGCAACTGCCCCAGCGCGTCTGCGCCGAGGACAGGCTGAGCTTCGGCACGGCGATCTCCAGCCGCCCGGTGAAGTGGGCGAGGCGCTCGCCGAAATGGTCGAGCGCGCGCTGTTGCAGGGCGCGCACCGCCAGGCGGGCCAGGTCGGCGTCGGGGCGCGCCGCGAGCACCAGGGTGTCGCCGATCCAGCGCACACGGTTGGCGCCGGGCAGCACTCGCACCTCCGCCTCGCCGTCCAGCAGCGGCAGGCGCAGGCCGTCCTTGACGGTGACATGGCGCGGTTGCGTGGCGTGCGAGAGTTCCGCCAGTTTCTTCAGGACCCAGTCGCCATGGCCGTGCACGAAGGCTTCGATTTCGGTCAGCGGCAGGCGGTGCGGCGCGCCGATGCGCAGGCCGCGTTCGTCGATGGTCATGGAAAGCCGCTTGGCGCCGCTCTTGAGGCGGTAATCGACAATGCGCCCGCCGATCAGCAGGTGGCGCATCCTTGCTTCGGGCGCCGGCGAGGGCAGACGGAACAGCTTGAGTTGTTCGAGGAACATCGACGCTCAGCCGGTGACCGTGGGCATGCCGAACAGGTCGAATCCGGCCTGTTGCGGCGGCAGGGATGCGATGCCGCGCTCGATGGCCTGCTCGATGGCGGGTAGCGGCTGCTGGATCAGGCGCCAGTTGCAGCGCAGGGTATCCGGTGCCTGCGCCTCGACCCAGTGGCCGCGCGCGGCGAAGGACAGCGCCAGGCGCGGTGCGCGCGAACCCGCCGCCGCGGCGCGACGTTCGAGGAATTTCTGTTCGATCAGCTGTTGCAGCAGGCGCGTGGCTTCCTCGCGCAGCCAGGCTTCGGCGCGGTCCTGGATCTGGCGCGGGGAGGCCTGCGGCGGCAGCGGCAGGGACAGCGTGTCGCCGCAGCGCACGGCATCGTGCTGCTCGGTACCGAGCAACAGGCGCAGGCTGCCGCCGAGGTAATCGAGCGTGGCGCCGTCGTGCCAGACTTCGGCCGGGTCGGGCTGGCCGGCGTCGAGCCGGAGCGCGAACTGGGGATCGCGGCGGCCGCTCATGGCGCCGCTCCGCACAGTGCCGGGCTGATGCGCGCCATTTCGGCCTCGATCCAGGTTTCGGCCCGCGCCAGCACTTCGCTGGCCGATAGTCCGGCGGGGTCGATGCCGGGGCCGACGCTGACGGTGACCGTGCCGCACTTTTTGAACAGCGCGTTGCGGCCCCAGAACTCGCCCGAGTTCAAGGCCACCGGCACCACCAGGGCGCCGGTCTCCACGGCAAGGTGGGCGCCGCCGACCTTGTAGCGGTTCTTCGAGCCGGGCTTCGAGCGGGTGCCTTCGGGAAAGATGACCACCGTATAACCGTTGGCGAGCCGGTCGCGGCCCTGGTCGACCAGGCTCTTGAGCGCGGCCTTGGTCGCGCTGCGATCGGTCTCGATCATCGGGATCGAGGCCAGTGCCCAGCCGAAGAAAGGGATGTACTTGATCTCCTTCTTCCAGACGAAGACCGTGTCGCGGAACACCTCCTGCAGCATGAAGGTCTCCCAGGCCGACTGGTGCTTGGCCAGCACGATGACGGCCTGCGACGGGATGTTTTCCGCGCCCACCAGGCGGTAGGGAATGCCCAGCACGTGCTTCACCAGCCAGATAACGAAATTCACCCAGGGCACCACCGAGTGCCGCCGCATCTTGTGCGGCAGCGGGCGGCAGAGGATGACCAGCAGCGTGTAGGGCGGCGTCACCACGATCAGGATCAGCATGAACAGCAGGGAGCGCAACGCCGCCATCGCGGGAGGATCAGCGCGCGATGTGCGCCGCCGCGGCAGCGAGGTCGGGGAACACCAGCGTCTCCGGCGGCAGGGCCGGATCGTCGGCGGTCTTGCGGCCCTTGCCGGTCAGCACCAGCATCGGTTGCGCGCCCGCCGCTATCGCCGCCTGCAGGTCGCGCATCGAATCGCCGATCGCCGGCACGCCGGCCAGGTCGGCATTGAAGCGCCCGGCGATTTCCTTGAGCATGCCGGGTTTGGGCTTGCGGCAGTCGCAGTTGTCGGCGTTGGTGTGCGGGCAGAAGAAGATCGCATCGAGGCGGCCGCCGACCTGGGTCAATGCCTTCAGCATCTTGTCGTGGATCGCCAGCAGGGTGTCGGTTTCGAACAGGCCGCGTCCCACGCCCGACTGGTTGGTCGCCACCACCACGCGATAGCCGGCCTGGTTGAGGCGCGCGATGGCGGCCAGGCTGCCGGGTATCGGCCGCCACTCGTCGGGCGACTTGATGTACTGGTCCGAGTCGTGGTTGATGACGCCGTCGCGGTCGAGGATGACTAGCTTCATGGCCCAATTCTCGCCGTGGCGCCGGCGCCGACTTTGCCGAACACCGGCGCAAAAGAGGCTTTGTTTGCCATGCCCCGCATCAGGCTGAAAGCCGCGATATGTCGGCGACGCGGTTCATCAGGCCGGCCAGGCGCGACAGCAGGGCGAGCCGGTTGGCGCGCAGTTTCGCGTCCTCGGCCATGACCATCACGCCGTCGAAGAAGGCATCCACCGCGCCGCGCAAGCCGGCCAGCGCCTTCAGCGCGCCGGCGTAGTCGGCGGCGGCGAGCTGCGCTTCGATGCCGGGCGCCACGGCCTCGACCTGCAGCCAAAGGGCTTTCTCGGCGTCTTCCGCGAGCAGCGCGGAATCGACCGCGTCGCCCGCTTCGGCGCCGGACTTGCGCAGGATGTTCACGATGCGCTTGTTGGCAGCGGCCAGCGCGTTGGCCTCGGGCAGCGCGGCGAAAGCCTTGACCGCGGCGAGTCGCGCCGGCACCTGGTCGATGCGCGTCGGGTCGAGCGCCAACACCGCGTCGACCGCCCTGGGATCGTGGCCGGCATCGCGCAGCATGTGGCGCAGGCGTTCCTTGAAAAAGTCGGCGCTGGCGGCACGCCAGTCGCCGCTGAAAAGCTCCGGCGCGAAGCCCGCGGCGGCATCGTCGATCAGGCCCGGCGGGGCCAGCGGCAGCGGCGTATCCATCAGCATGCGCAGCACGCCGAGCGCGGCGCGGCGCAGGCCGAAAGGGTCCTTGTCGCCGGTGGGAATCTGGCCGATGCCGAAGAAGCCGACCAGCGCATCGAGCTTGTCGGCCAGCGCCACGGCGCAGGCGACCTGGCCCTGCGGCAGCGCATCGCCGTTGAAGCGCGGCTGATAATGGCTCTGGATCGCGTCCGCGACGACCGCCGACTCGCCGTCGGACAGCGCGTAGTAGCGTCCCATGATGCCCTGCAGCTCGGGGAACTCGCCGACCATGTCGCTGACCAGGTCGGCCTTGGCCAGCAGCGCGGCGCGCTCGGCTTGCGCGACATCCGCACCGAGCCGCTGCGCGATCTTCGCCGCCAGCTTGACCAGGCGGTCGACGCGCTCGCCCTGGCTACCCAGCTTGTTGTGATACACCACGCGCGACAGCTTGCCGATGCGCGCCGACAACGGCGTCTTCTTGTCCGTCTCGAAGAAGAACTTGGCGTCCGACAGGCGCGGGCGAACCACGCGGGCATTGCCAGTGACGATGTTGGTCGGGTCCGCCACCTTCATGTTGGAGACGACCAGGAAGCGGTTGGTCAATCGTGCGCCCGAACCGGCGCCATCCATCAGCGGGAAGTACTTCTGGTTTGCCTTCATGGTCAGGATCAGACATTCCTGTGGCACGGCGAGGAATTCGTCGTCGAAGCCGGCTTCATACACGGCGGGGAATTCGACCAGCGCGGTGACCTCGTCGAGCAGTGCCTCGTCCTGCAACCAGGTGCGGCCGGCGGCGACGGCGTCGAGCTGCTGGCGGATCATCTCGCGGCGCTTGTCGAAGGAGGCGATGACGCGGCCTTCCTTCTCCAGGATGGCCTCGTAATCATCCGCGCGCGGGATGTCGATCACGCCGACGCTCATGAAGCGGTGGCCGCGCGTGATGTTGCGGCTGGGCAGGCCCAGCACTTCGCCGCCGACGGTACGGCGGTCGTGCATCAGGATCAGGCCGTGCACCGGGCGCACGAACTGCGCGTCGCCGTCGCCCCAGCGCATCAGCTTGGCCACCGGCAGCTTCTTCAGCGCCGCCTCGACCATGCCGGCCAGGTATTCGTCGATGCGGCCGCCTGTTTTCTTGATGCGGGCGACGAAATATTCGGCCTTGCCATCGTTCAGCTTTTCCAGTTGCGCGAACTCGACTCCGGCCGAGCGCATGAAGCCTTCCAGCGCCTTGGTTGCCGTGCCGTCGGCGCCGACTCCCGCGGCGACCGCGGGGCCCTTCTTTTCGATCACGCGATCGGGCTGGCTTTCCAGGCAGTCGTCGAATTGCAGCGCAAGTCGGCGCGGCGTGGCGTACCAGCGGCCGGCATTGGCGGCCTCGATGAAGCCCGCCTCGGCCAGCGCCTTCTGCATCTGCTCGCGGAACGAGAGGCCGAGCTTCGCCAGCGACTTGGGCGGCAGTTCCTCGGTGAGGAGTTCGATCAGCAGGGTTGCCTTCATGCTGCAACTCCCGCTTTTTTCCCGCTCAACATCGGGAAGCCGAGCCGCTCGCGTGAATCGTAATAGGCCTGGGCGATCTCGCGCGCCAGTGCGCGCACGCGGCCGATGTAGGCAGCGCGCTCGGTGACCGAGATGGCGCCGCGCGCATCGAGCAGGTTGAAGCTGTGCGAGGCCTTCATCACCATCTCGAAGCCGGGCAGCGGCAGGTTGAGCCCGATCAGGCGCTTGGCTTCCGATTCGAATTTGGAGAACTGCGCGAACAGCCAGTCGACGTCGGAGTGTTCGAAGTTGTAGGTCGATTGCTCGACCTCGTTCTGGTGATAGACGTCGCCATAGGTGACGCCCGGCGACCAGACCAGGTCGAAGACGTTCTCGACGCTTTGCAGGTACATCGCCAGGCGCTCGATGCCGTAGGTGATTTCGCCCAGTACCGGGCGGCAGGCGAGCGATCCGACTTCCTGGAAATAGGTGAACTGGGTGACTTCCATGCCGTCGAGCCAGACCTCCCAGCCCAGGCCCCAGGCGCCCAGCGTCGGCGATTCCCAGTCGTCCTCGACGAAGCGGATGTCATGTTCGGAGGTGTTGATGCCGAGCGCGCGCAGGCTGTCGAGATACAGTTCCTGGATGTTTGGCGGATTGGGCTTCAACACCACCTGGTACTGGTAGTAATGCTGCAGCCGGTTCGGGTTTTCGCCGTAGCGGCCGTCCTTGGGGCGGCGCGACGGCTGCACGTAAGCGGCTTTCCACGGCTCGGGGCCGATCGCGCGGAGGAAGGTGGCGGTGTGAAAGGTGCCGGCGCCGACTTCGATGTCATAGGGCTGGAGCAATACACAGCCCTGCTTGTTCCAGAAGTCCTGCAGGCGCAGGATGACTTCTTGGAACGTGGGTTTTTGATTCATCGGGAAACCCCGTAAGTTCGCGAGAGCAGCGATTTTACAGGGTTTCCGCCACGCGCCTGCGCGCGCAGGAAGACCGTCAGCAGACCTTTCCGGCGGGACAGGCTGCCTTCGCGCCGTGGTTCGTATGCAACTCGCCGATCATCTTTTCCATCTCGTCGATCTTGCGCTGCATCGAGGCCAGGCGGCCGTTCATGGCGCCGACGTTGAAGAAGGTTTCGCGCTCCACCGGGGCATCGAGGCGGGAGGCATAGCCCAGCCACGACGAGTCATACACCTTGACCTTGTTGAAGCCCAGGGTTTCCAGCACCGCCGCGGTTTCGGCTGCGCGCACGCCGCTCTGGCAATAGACCACGGTTTCCTTGTTCGGGTCGAGCTTGGCGTAGAGCGCCTTCAGTGCATCGGCCGGAGCGAGTCCCGCGCCCTTGTTGTCTGGGACCTGGCGGCGCGACATCTTGGCGTTGGTTTCCGGGTCCTTCCAGTTCTGCTCGTAGGGAATGTTCAGCGCGCCGGGGATGTGGCCGCCACGGATCGCCCGCACGTCGTTGCCGAGGTACTCGCCGGAGGTGCGCGCGTCGATGATCTGCACGGTGCCGCTCTTGCTGCGCGTCACCACGTCCTCGGTGCTGGCGATCAGTTCCGGTCGCGGCGTCAGCTTGAGCGCCACCACCGCCCGCTGCGCATCGGCGGTCTCGACCGGATTGCCGGCGTCCTGCCAGCCCTCGATGCCGTCATGGAGGACGCTGACATTGTCGGCGCCGAAGTAGCGCAGCGTGAGCCGTCCGAAGTAGGCAAAGGGGCTGCCCCGGTCGGCATAGACGATGATTTCCTTGCTCGGGTCGATGCCGGCATTGCCGAGGATCTTTTCGATCTGCGCCGTTTCGATGAAGTCCTCGGTCACGGCATTGCGTAGCACGGCGCCGGCATCACCGATGCTGACCGCGCCGGGAATGTGGCCCTTGCGGTAAAGCGGGGTGGCGCGCATGTCCCAGATGATGGCGCCGCGGGCCTGGGCGGCCTTCACGGCGGCGGCATCGACGATGGCCGCCGCGGCTGCCGGAAAGGCGAGGACCGTGGCGGCGAGTGCAAGCAGCAGGGACAGGAAACGGGGGGAAAACATGTTGGGGCTCCTCGTTGTGGTTGTGGGTCGGCGCATTATGCGGTGGTGTGCGGCCGGGTCAAGTTGCTTTGCAGCACTCGGGTGGCGCGGCGCGTCCCTGCTATGCAGGCGGCACCTTCCGGTATCATTCGCGCCAGTCAGCCAAACAGCCAAGGAGCGGTAGCGTGGATCATGAAGTGAGCGTGGTGTTGAAGAACGGTGAACGTTTCGATTTCCCCCTCGGCGCGGACGAGCTCGCGGCCGTGGACGCGCGCGAAGCGCGGCACTGGATCGCCGAGGAGTTCGGCAAGGCCGGGCTGGAAAATCCGAACCCGATGGGCAAGATGCTGCTGGTCGACCAGATCCTGCTGCTGGCGGGCAACGTCAAGGCCGCCGATCTGCATCCGGCGACGCCGGAGGTGCGACGCTTCCTGTGCGCCGCGCTGAAGGCCATGGGCCGCCCGACCCTGACCATCGACCTCGCCGCCTACAAGCTTTAGTTCTGGCGGCGCCGCAGCGGCGCCAGGCAGGCGCCGACGGCGATCAGCAGGGCCAGCGCATTGCCCCAGCGCGCATAGGGTGTCAGCCCGCTGCGCCCCTGGGCTTGGACCACCAGCGCGGCGGTGGTGAAGGGCGGCAGTGCCGCCGCGATCGCCCCGTCGGGATTCACCATCGCCGTCATGCCGGTGTTCGTCGCGCGCAGCATCACGCGCCCGGTTTCGATCGCGCGCAGTCGGGCGATCTGCAGGTGCTGCGGCTGTGCCAGCGAATCGCCAAACCACGCGGTATTGGACAGGTTCACCAGCAGCGTCGCCGTCGGCAGGGCTGAGAGCAGTTCTTCGCCGAAGAGGTCTTCGTAGCAGATGTTGGGCGCGATGAGCTGGCCACCGACGGCCAGTGCTTTCTGGCGCGGCTGGCCGGCAGTGAACTCGGACATCGGGATGTGCGCGAAGCGGAAGAACCAGGCGAAACCCGGCGGCGGATATTCGCCGAAGGGCACCAGGTGGCGCTTGGCATAGGCGCTGGCGGCAAGCTCGCGCGTCAGTGCCACGGCGCCGTTGGTGTAGCCGCCGTCGGTGGTGCCGACGGCAACGCCGATCAGCGCACCGCCATGGGTCGTGACCTCGCGCAGGACGTCGCGCGGGACTTCGTCGAAGAACAGCGGCAGCGCGGTTTCGGGCAGTACCGTGAGCGCGGCCGGGTGCGCCTTGGCCAGCTGCACGTAGGTATTGATCGAGCGCGGCAGGTGTTCCGGGTCCCACTTCAGGCTCTGCGGCACGTTGCCCTGCAGCAGGCTGACCGTGATCGGCGCGCCGACTGGCTGCGTCCAGTCCATCGCGCGCAGCAGGCCGCCGGCGCCAAGCAGGGCGGCGACCATTGCCCAGGTCGCCGGCTTGCGCCAGCCGGTGGCGAGCAGTGCGGCGATCAGGGCGACGATGAAGCCAAGGCCATACACGCCGAGCACCGAAGCCCAGCCTGCCAGCGGGCTGGGCGGGCTTTGCGAATAGCCGATCGCCAGCCAGGGGAAGCCGGTGAACAGCGTGCCGCGCAGCCATTCGGTGAGCGTCCAGACGCCGGCAAAGAGCGATGCATCGGCAATCGGTCGCGAAAAGTCGGCGCCCCACAGGGACTTCCTTCGGTCGCTGGCAAGACGGCGAAATGCGTAGCCGGCGAGCGCCGGAAACAGCGCGAGGTAGAGGCAGAACGCGAGCGTGGCCGCGGCGGCGGCGGGCGGCGCCATGCCGCCGAACTGCGACAGGCTGACATACACCCAGGAGACGCCGACCAGGAAGCAGCCGGCGCCCCAGGCCAGCCCCAGCAGCGCCGCTTGGCGCGTCGTGGCGGCGCGCCAGAGCAGGTAGAGGCCGCCCAGCGCGAGAGTCGGCGCTGGCCACACGGCGAACCAGGCATCGAAGGGGGCGAAACCGAGGACGCAGAACGCACCCAGCAGTCCCGCCAGGATCAGGCGCGGGGCCAGGCGCAGCTTGGCCCCGCCTGCCGCAGGTGCGGACAGCGGCCCTCCCGCGTCAGCCATCCGAGAGCGGCAGACCCTTCTGTGGATCGACCAGCAAGGTATGCACGCGGCGGCTGTCGGCACGCAGGACCTGCATGCGCAAGCCGTCGATGGTCAGCACTTCGTTGCGCTTGGGCAGGCGGCCCAGGTGGTGGATCACCAGTCCGCCGACGGTGTCGAAATGTTCATCGGAAAATTCCGTGGCGAACGCGGTATTGAAGTCGGCGATCTCGGTCAGCGCCTTGACCCGGTAACGACCGGTGTTGTCCCTGACGATGTTGTCCTCGGTCTCGTCGAAGTCGTACTCGTCTTCGATGTCGCCGACGATCTGTTCCAGCACGTCCTCGATGGTGACCAGACCGGCGACCCCGCCGTACTCGTCGACCACGATCGCCATGTGGTTGCGCGAGGCACGGAATTCACGCAACAGGACGTTCAGCCGCTTCGATTCGGGAATGAAGATCGCCGGGCGCAGCGTGTCGCGCAGGTCGAATTCCTTGCCGGCGAAATAGCGCAGCAGATCCTTGGCGAGCAGGATGCCGAGTACGTCGTCCTTGCTTTCGCCGATTGCCGGAAAGCGCGAGTGCGCGGTTTCCAGCACGAGCTCGGCGATCTGTTCCGGCGTTTCCTTGATGTCGACCACGTCCATCTGGGCGCGCGGCACCATGATGTCGCGCACCGCCATGTCGGCCACCGACAATGCGCCTTCGATGATGGACAGTGCGTCCGCATCCATCAGGTGGCGCTCGAAGGCGCCATGGAGCAGTTCCAGGAGTTGTTCGCGGTCCTCGGGTTCGCGCAACAGCAGCGCGGTAAGGCGTTCTATCAGGCCGGGTTTACTGGATGGGTCCATTGCTTAACGAAGTGAAATAACTCGTTCGGAGCGACTGGTGAGAATCGAGCGAAGCGAGCTACTCAGAAGCCTCCCCGTGAGGGGGCGAGGCGGGGTTTCGCACCGCATGCGGTGCGCCGCCGCAGCCGGCTGGCTGTGCAAAGCCAGCCGTGGGCCGCGCAGCGGATGGGAGGGGTGGGCCTTCATTCGCCTTTCGCGTGTTTTGTCATCGGCGGATGATTTTCACTAATATGAAAGTTAAGCGTAGGGATCGGGGTAACCGAGAGGATCCAGGATTTCGCGTTCCAATGCCTCCATTCGGTCGGCATCTTCGCGGCCGGTCTCATGGTCATGGCCCTGTAAATGCAGCATACCATGCACCACCATGTGCGCGTAGTGGGCTTCCGGCGCCTTGCCCTGCTCGCGCGCCTCGCGCTCGACGACCTCGCGGCAGAGCACCAGGTCGCCGTGCACGCGGCCACCGTTTTCATAGGGAAAGGACAACACGTTGGTCGCGTAGTCCTTGCCACGGTAGTCACGATTGAGGTCGCGCCCCTCAATGCTGCCGACGAAGCGCACCGTGACTTCGGCCGGCATTGAGCAACTTGCGCGCACCCAGCGCCGGACCTGAGGCCGGGTCGGCGCACCTGCGCTGCCCGCGGGATACTGCACCGACAGGTGCAGCTCAGGCAGGCGCCGCGCGGTTCGCGTCATGCTTCTGGTAGGCGTCGACGATGCGCGCGACCAGCGGGTGGCGCACCACGTCCGAAGCGTCGAAGTCGGTGAAGGCCAGCCCGCGCACGTCGGCGAGGATGCGGCGCGCCTCGACCAGCCCCGACTTCTGCCCGCGCGGCAGGTCGATCTGCGTTACGTCGCCGGTGACCACCGCGCGGGCGCCGATGCCGATGCGGGTGAGGAACATCTTCATCTGCTCCGGCGTGGTGTTCTGCGCTTCGTCGAGGATGATGAAGGCATGGTTCAGCGTGCGCCCGCGCATGTAGGCGAGCGGCGCGATCTCGATGTTCTGCTTCTCGAAGAGGCGCGCGACCTTCTCGAAACCCATCAGGTCGTAGAGCGCGTCGTAAAGCGGACGCAGGTAGGGATCGATCTTCTGCGCCAGGTCGCCGGGCAGGAAACCCAGCCGTTCGCCGGCCTCGACTGCGGGCCGGGTGAGGACGATGCGGCTGACCAGATCGCGCTCGAAGGCGTCCACGGCACTGGCGACGGCGAGGTAGGTCTTGCCGGTGCCGGCCGGACCGATGCCGAAGGTGATGTCGTGTTCCTGGATGTCGCGCAGGTACTTGACCTGGTTCGGCGTGCGTCCGTGCAGGTCGCTCTTGCGCGTGACGAGTCCGGCTCCGGGCGGCATCGGCGCGCGGGCATTGCGGTGGCGTGCGACCTCGATCAGGCCGAGCTGGACCTCGTCGATCGAGAGGGGTTGCGCCGCCTGCTCGTAAAAGTGCTGGAGCGCGGTGGCGGCAAGGCGGGCTTGCACCTGCTCGCCGCCAATGTGGAAGCGCTGGCCGCGGCGACCGATGGTGACGTCGAAGGCGGCTTCGATCTGGCGCAGGTTTTCGTCGAGTGCGCCGCACAGGTTTTGCAGCCGCGCGTTGTCGGGCGGCGCGAGGTCGATGTCGAGCGATCTGGGTTTCGGCGGCACGCCCGGAGTATGCCTCAAGTCGGCATCCGGGCAGGCGGATCGGGCGGCCTGGAATCCACGGGCCCCTGCGTTGTCGCGGCCGTGACGACTTCTCCGCGCAGGCTGTGCGGCAGCGCGGCGGTGATGGTGACGTCGACGAAATGACCGACCAGGCGCGCGGCGCCGGCGAAATTCACGACGCGATTGTTGTCGGTGCGGCCGGCCAGTTCGCTGGCGTCCTTGCGCGCATGGCCTTCCACCAGCACGCGCTGCACGCTGCCGACCATGGCCTGGCTGATCCTCAAGGCCTGCGCCTCGATGGTTTTCTGCAGGCGCATCAGCCTTTGTATCTTGAGCTCCGCCGGCGTGTCATCCGCCATCTCGGCGGCCGGCGTGCCGGGGCGCGGGCTATAGACGAAGGAAAAACTGTTGTCGAAATTCAGTTCCTCGACCAGGCGCATGGTCTTTTCGAAATCTTCCTCTGTCTCGCCGGGAAAGCCGATGATGAAGTCGGACGAGAGCGACAGGTCGGGGCGGGCGGCCTTGAGCTTTTTTACCAGCGACTTGAACTCGAGCACCGTATAGCCGCGCTTCATCGCCGCCAGGATGCGGTCGGAACCCGACTGCACCGGCAGGTGCAGGTGCGAGACCAGCTTGGGCACGCTGCGATAGACGTCGATCAGGCGCTGTGTCATTTCGCGCGGGTGGGAGGTGGTGTAGCGGATGCGTTCGATGCCGGGCATGTCGGCCAGGGTTTCGATCAGGAAGGCAAGGTCGGCGGTATCTTCGTCGTCCGTCGTGCCCTGGTAAGCATTGACGTTCTGGCCGAGCAGGGTCACCTCGCGCACGCCGCGTTGCGTCAACGCCGCAATCTCGGCGATCACGTCGGCGAACGGCCGGGATACTTCCTCGCCGCGGGTATAGGGCACGACGCAGAAACTGCAGTACTTCGAGCAGCCTTCCATGATCGAGACGAAGGCCGAGGTTCCGGTGACGCTGGCCGGCGGCAGCGCGTCGAACTTTTCGATCTCGGGAAAGGAGATGTCGACCTGTGGGCGCCCGCTTTCCCGTCGCGCGGCGATCATCTGCGGCAGGCGGTGCAGGGTCTGCGGGCCGAATACCAGGTCGACGTAAGGCGCGCGGGCGACAATCGCCGCGCCCTCCTGGCTGGCGACGCAGCCACCGACGCCGATCACCAGGTTCGGGTTGAGCTGCTTCAGGTGCCGCACCCGCCCGAGGTCGTGGAACACCTTCTCCTGCGCCTTTTCGCGCACCGAGCAGGTATTGAACAGGATGATGTCGGCTTCCTCGGGGTTGTCGGTCTTGACCGCACCGTCGCTGCCGGCCAGTACGTCGGCCATCTTGTCGGAGTCGTATTCGTTCATCTGGCAACCGAAGGTGCGGATGAACACTTTCTTGGGCATCGTTGCTTGCCGGACGAAGTATGAACAGGAAAAGATTATAGATGAGGCGGTCGCCACGCCCCTTTGCTACCATCGCGGCATGCAACCCGCCGTCGTCCTCCTTTCCGGTGGCCTCGATTCCGCAACCGTGCTGGCCATGGCGCGCGAGCGCGGCTACGCCTGCCATTGCCTGTCCCTCGATTACGGCCAGCGCCACGGCGCCGAGCTGCAGGCGGCGGCCCGGGTGGCGGCCACCCTGGGGGCGGCGGCGCACCGGGTGCTGAAGCTGGATCTTGGCCAGTTGGGCGGTTCCGCCCTGACCGACAGCTCGATCGCGGTGCCGATCTCGGGCGTGCAGCCCGGCATCCCCGTCACCTATGTGCCGGCTCGCAACACCATCATGCTCTCGCTGGCCCTGGCCTGGGCCGAGGTGCTCGATGCCCAGGACATCTTCGTCGGCGTCAATGCGGTGGACTATTCCGGTTATCCGGACTGTCGTCCCGAGTTCATCCGAGCCTTCGAGGCGATGGCCAATCTGGCGACCAAGGCCGCTGTCGAAGGCCGGCCGCTGCGGCTTCATGCGCCGCTGATCGAGTTGAGCAAGGCGCGGATCATCGCCGAAGGCACCCGCCTCGGTGTCGACTTCGGACTGACGGTTTCCTGTTATCAGGCCGACGCGGATGGGCGGGCCTGCGGCCTGTGCGATTCCTGCCGTTTGCGCAAGGAGGGCTTTGTTGGTGCGGGGCTGGGCGACCCGACGCGGTACCGCGCCGGCAATTGATTGCCATTATTTGCAGCCAAAGAACTCTGATTCCGGGCGCCCCGCATTGAACTTAGAATTGCCGACCGTTCAAGGGTCCGCCAGCGACCCGGACTCAAGGGGGCGACATGGAATTCACGATTCATCTGCAGATTCTCGGCATCGTTCTTGTCACTGCCATCGTCATGGGCGTGGTGGCCAACAAGACCAATTTTTGTACCATGGGCGCAGTCTCCGACTGGGTGAACATGGGAGACACCGGCCGGTTGCGGGCCTGGTTGCTGGCCATTGCGGTGGCGCTGCTCGGCGTCACGCTGCTCGAAGCCTCGGGCAAGGCCACGATCGGTACCGGTACCTTCCCGCCCTATCGGACACCCAACCTGGCGTGGTTGCGCTACATCCTGGGCGGCCTGATGTTCGGCGTCGGCATGACTCTGGCCTCGGGTTGCGGCAACAAGACCCTGGTCCGCATCGGTGGCGGCAACCTGAAATCACTGGTGGTACTGGCGATCGCCTCCGCCTTTGCCTACGCCATGCTCTGGACCAACTTCTACGACACGCTGTTTGGCAGCATGATGTCGGCCACCACGATCAACCTGGCGGCGGCGGGCAAGGCCAGCCAGGCGCTGGGAGACCTGACGGGAGTCGGCAACCTGGCCTTCGGCATCGCACTGGCGGTTGCGCTGATCGGCTTCGCGTTTTCCTCGAGCGATTTTCGTGGCAACTTCGACCACATCCTGGGCGGTGTCGTCATCGGTGCTGCGGTAGTCGTCGGCTGGTATGTCACGGGCGGCACGATGGGCGTGGCCTGGAAGGAGTTCGCCGATTTCGCCGACGTCAAGCCGTTGCGGGTGGAAACCCAGTCCTTCACCTTCATGAGTCCGATGGGTGACCTGGCACGCTACGTGATGAATCCGGTGGATACCTCGCTGATCAATTTCGGCATCGTGGCCCTGGTCGGGGTGATCCTCGGTTCGCTGATCTATTCGCTGGTTTCCCGCAGCTTTCGCATCGAATGGTTCGTCAATGCCGGCGATTTCTTCAATCATGCGGTCGGCGCGGTGCTGATGGGCATTGGCGGCGTCCTGTCGATGGGTTGCACCATCGGGCAGGGAATCACCGGAGTGTCGACCCTCGCCCTGGGTTCGGTGCTGACTCTGATCGCAATCGTGGCGGGTTCGGCGGCCATGATGAAGTACCAGTACTGGCGGATGATGCAGGAAGCCTGACCGACCGCAAGGACGGTATCCGGACTGCGATGGCGCAGCTTCGGTCGATGGATCCGGCAAATTCCTATTTGACACGCCCTTTGGCGATTGGTTAGAATGCTCGGCTTTCCGTGAAGCGCACGGGTCATTTGACTCCCTGCCGCGCTGGACGGGTAATCGAAGCAAGCAAGGAACAGCGAATGAAAACATTTTCCGCCAAGCCGCATGAAGTCCAGCACGACTGGTTTGTCGTGGATGCGACTGACAAGGTGCTCGGCCGCCTGGCTACCGAGATCGCCCGCCGCCTGCGGGGCAAGCACAAGCCGATTTTCACGCCGCACGTCGATACCGGCGACTTCATCGTCGTGGTCAATGTCGAAAAGCTGCGCGTTACCGGCAACAAGGCACAGGACAAGATGTACTACCGCCACACCGGCTATCCGGGTGGTATCCGGGAAACCAATTTCATCAAGCTGCAGCAGCGTTTCCCCGGCCGCATTCTGGAAAAGGCCGTCAAGGGCATGCTGCCGAAGGGCCCGCTGGGCTATGCGATGTTGAAGAAAATGAAGTGCTATGCCGGTGGCGCCCATCCGCACACCGCCCAGCAACCCAAGGCGCTGGAAATTTAAGGAGCTTTCATGGCAGTCACCCAATATTACGGAACCGGTCGCCGCAAGACGGCCATCGCCCGCGTGTTCATGCGCAGCGGCAGCGGCAAGTTCGTGGTCAACGACAAGCCCGTCGACGAGTTCTTCTCGCGCGAAACCGGCCGCATGGTCGTACGCCAGCCGCTCGAACTGACCCAGCACACCAACACCTTCGACATCCTGGTTAACGTCGAGGGCGGCGGCGAGTCCGGTCAGGCAGGTGCCGTGCGCCACGGCATCACCCGTGCCCTGATCGAATACGATGCGACCCTCAAGCCCGCTCTTTCGAACGCCGGATTCGTCACCCGTGACGCCCGTGAAGTCGAACGAAAGAAGGTCGGCTTCCGCAAGGCGCGCCGGCGCAAGCAGTTCTCGAAGCGCTAAGCTTCAGCGGTATTTTCGCTGTCGCACGAAAAGCCGCCTTCGGGCGGCTTTTTCATCCGTGGGTTACCATCAATCCTTCGCAGCGAGGGGAGTGTCATGATCAAGGCGGGTATCGTCGGCGGTACGGGGTACACGGGGGTGGAGTTGCTGCGCCTGTTGGCGCGTCACCCTGGCGTGGAAATGACCGCCATCACCTCGCGCGGCGAGGCGGGGACTCCGGTTGCGGACATGTTTCCCAGTCTGCGCGGCGCGGTCGGCCTGAAATTCAGCGATCCGAAGGATGCGCCGCTGGTGGACTGCGACGTGGTGTTCTTCGCCACGCCCAATGGCATCGCCATGCAGCAGGCCGCCGGACTGCTCGACGCCGGTGTGAGGGTGATCGATCTCGCGGCGGATTTCCGCATCAAGGACATCGGCTTGTGGGAAAAGTGGTATGGCATGAGCCATGCCAGCCCGGCCCTGGTCGCCGAGGCGGTTTATGGCTTGCCCGAAGTTAACCGGGACCAGATCCGCGGCGCCAGGATCGTGGCCAACCCGGGTTGCTACCCGACAGCGACACAACTCGGCTTCCTGCCGTTGATCGAGTCGGGCTGCGTCGATATCGCGCATCTGATCGCCGATGCCAAGTCCGGCGTCTCCGGGGCGGGACGCAAGGCTGAAATCGGCATCCTGTTTTCCGAGGCGTCGGACAACTTCAAGGCCTACGGCGTGCCGGGCCATCGCCACCTGCCCGAAATCAGGCAGGGACTGGCGCGCGCTGCGGGCAAGCCGATGGACGAGATCGGCCTGACCTTCGTCCCGCATCTCACGCCGATGATTCGCGGCATTCACTCGACGCTCTACGCCCGCATAACGCGCGAAGTCGATTTCCAGGCATTGTTCGAACAGCGCTACGCCAACGAGCCATTCGTCGACGTCCTGCCGCCGAAATCGCATCCCGACACGCGCTCGGTGCGGGCCGCCAATACCTGCCGCATCGCGGTGCACCGGCCACAAGGCGGCGACACGCTGGTCGTCCTGTCGGTTATCGACAACCTGGTGAAAGGCGCCGCGGGCCAGGCGGTACAGAACATGAACCTCATGTTTGGTCTGGACGAATGTTCGGGTCTTTCGCAAGTTCCCGTCTTGCCCTGACGCTGAGGCGGCTGCGCGGCCGCTTCGGCATCTCCGCCCCGCGGGTCGCGGTGCGGACCCACCTGCCGTGGTACTGGCGTGCGCTTTCGGTCATTGTCCTGGCCGGCGCGTCGCTGGCGCTGGCCGGCTGGATCTACGACGCGGGTCAGCGTTTCGCCGGCTTTCATCAGGGCGCCAGCGAGCACGAGATCGCCGAGATGCGCGCGCGGATAGTGCAGTTGGAGGCGGAACTTGACGGCGCGCGCAAAGTGGCGAACGCCAGCGAAAGCCGTTTGCGGATCGAAAGTACGTCGCAAGAACGGTTGGCCACCCAGATCAAGACCCTGGAGGAGCAGAATGCCCTGCTCAAATCCGACCTGGCGACCTTTGAAAGCCTGGCGGGGGGTGAAACCGGCAACTCCGGGCTTGCGATCAGCCGATTGCAGATAAATCCGGCGGGCGATGGCCAGTATCGCTATCGCCTCCTGCTTGCGCAGACCGGCGACAAGAAGGACAAGGACAAGGAATTCAAGGGCATGATCCAGTTATTGGCCACGGTGCAACGCGGCAGGGAGACTGCTATGATCCAATTCCCGGCTGCAGGGGACCCTGCGGCGGATCAGTATCAGGTAAATTTTCGGTACTTTCGGCGCCTGGAGGGTTCCTTTAATGTGGGCGTCGGCGCGCGGATTCTGCGCGTCGAAGTACGTCTGGTTCAGGACGGGATTGTCAAGGCGACCCAGAGCGTTGCTCTGTGACCAGCATCGCGTTGATTTCAATTGCAGGCGAGGAGGCTTCCAATCATGTTTGGCAAGAAAATCAATAAACCGCAGGGACGCATCGACAGCTTGATCGGTGTCGGCACGTCGCTCGAAGGCGATGTGACGTTTTCCGGTGGACTGCGGGTGGACGGCGAGATCAAGGGCAACGTTCGCGCAGCGGACGGTCAGCCCGCGACTCTGGTGATCAGCGAACACGCGCGGATCGAGGGCGAAATCTCGGTTTCCCACCTGGTAATCAACGGGACCGTGATCGGTCCGGTGCATTCCAGCGATTTCGTGGAACTCCAGGCGCGGGCCCGGGTGACGGGGGATGTCGAGTACAGCACGATTGAAATGCACCTTGGCGCCGTGGTTCAGGGACGGCTGGTGCATCAGGGCCTGCCGGCCAAGGCCGTGGAGTTGAAACTGGCGGCGAGCAATTGACCTTTCCAGGCATTGAATTCATAATTAGTGGACTTATTTGGTAAACTATTAAAGCCCCCCTCAGGAGAACACCATGAACGCACCCACCGAAATGCCAGCACCGCTGAATTTCACCGATAACGCCGCGAGCAAGGTCAAGGAACTCATCGCCGAAGAAGGCAACCCGGAACTCAAGTTGCGCGTGTTCGTGACCGGTGGCGGATGTTCTGGCTTCCAGTACGGTTTCACCTTCGACGAAGTGACCAACGAAGACGACACCGTGATGGAAAAGAACGGTGTCTGCTTGCTGATCGATCCCATGAGCTACCAGTATCTGGTGGGTGCTGAAATCGACTACTCGGAAGGCCTCGAAGGCTCCCAGTTCGTGATCAAGAATCCCAACGCGACCAGCACTTGCGGTTGCGGTTCGTCGTTCTCGGCCTGATTCGGGGTTTCAAAGAAGCGCAAAGCCGCGGAGCCTTGGGCTCCGCGGCTTTCTTGCGTGTATTTTGCGGATGTCGGGCATGTTCCCGACCGGTCTTAGCGTGGATAGATGGCGCCGAGTATTCGCGGACCGCGCGCACCGGTAACTTCCATGAGGTTGCCCGGTTCGTTGTTCAGGGTGCGCCAGGCAAGCCAGGCGAATGCGAGCGCTTCGACCCAGTCGGCGCCTTGCCCCAGAAAGTCGGTGCTGGCGACACGGCAGTTGGCGGCGTGATGTTGCAAGCGCGCCATCAGAGTTAGATTGTGCGCGCCGCCGCCACATACATAGACTTCATCGGGGGCGCCGCACCAGCGCGCGATTGCCCCGTATGCGGATCGAGCGGTCAGTTCAAGCAGCGTCGCCTGGACGTCTTCAGGCTTTTCGCTGCCCGAAAGCCGGCGTTCGAGCCATGAAAGGTTGAATTCCTCGCGGCCACAGCTTTTGGGTGGGGTCGCGGCAAAAAAACTGTCTGCGAGCAGGTTATCCAGCAGGTCGGGCAGCACATGCCCCGTGGCTCCCCATTCGCCACTCGCGTCGTAAGGCAGCCCCTTGTGGCGTTCGATCCAGGCATCCATCAGCAGATTTCCGGGGCCACAATCAAAGCCGCCTACTGGCTCCCCGGGCTTGAGATTCGTCAGGTTGGCGATGCCGCCGATGTTGAGGATCACCCGATGGCGCTGGGCATCGCCAAATACCGCGGCATGAAACGCAGGCACCAATGGCGCGCCCTGGCCGCCTGCGGCGATGTCGCGGCTGCGGAAATCCGCCACCACGGCGATTCCGGTCAGTTCAGCCAGCAGCGCGGGGTTGTTCAACTGCACGCTGTAGCCTGCTGCGGGTTGGTGTCGGATGGTCTGGCCGTGGCAGCCGATAGCTGCGACCTGAGAGGCATCGACGCCAGCCTTGCCCAGGAGGTGACCGACCGCTTCGGCATAGCAATGGGCCAGTTCGTTGGCCAGCACTGCGGCAAGGTGGATTTCGTTGTGCTGCGTACCTTGCAGCAGCAATGCCTGGCTGCGAACTTCCGGCGCATAGGGCTGCCAGAATGTTGCCAGCGTTTGTGGCAGCGTTTGCGAAAAGTCCACCAGCGCCGCATCGATGCCGTCCAGGCTTGTCCCCGACATCAGCCCGATGACGAGTGGCGGCCTCGATGCCATCTCAGTCTGATTGGGCGAGGTTGAATCCGCGAATCAGGTCGAGGCGAGCGAGGTGGGTACCGGTTTGCGCCTGGAATTGCGCCAGTTGCTGCGGCATCAGTGGCGGCGCGCTTGGCAGGGCGATCGCGAGCGGATTCTGATGCACGTCGCCGACGCGGAACTCGTAGTGCAGGTGCGGCCCGCTGGCGAGGCCGGTAGCGCCGACGAAGGCGATCACGTCGCCTTGGCTGACGCGGTTGCCCTTGCGCAGGCCGGACGCAAAACCTGAGAGATGACCGTAGAGCGTTGTGTAGCGCCCCTGGTGACGCAGGATGACGACCTTGCCGTAGCCGCCCTGGACACCGGCGAATTCGACGACGCCATTGCCGGTTGCCTTGACCCGCGTTCCGACTGGCGCGCCATAATCGACGCCGCGATGCGCGCGCCATTTTTGCAGTACTGGATGGAAGCGCGCAGAAGTAAACCCCGAGGTGATGCGCGAGAACTCCAAAGGCGAGCGAAGAAATGCCTTGCGTATGTTCTTGCCCTCGGCGGTGTAATAGCCGCCGGTGTTTTCGCCGCCAGCATCATCGGCGAACCAGGCGGCACGATAGGTCTTACCGTTATTGACGAACTCGGCGGCGAGGATGCGTCCGCTGCGCACCGCGCGCCCAAGGTGATTCACCGACTCGTAGATGACTGCGAATCGATCCCCTTTGCGCAAATCACGGTGGAAATCGATGTCGCCGCCGAAAATATCCGCCAGTTGCGTTGCCACGGAATCGGGAATCCCTGCGGCATCCGAGGCGCCGAACAAGGAATAGCGGATTTCGGCGGTCTTCATGACGACCTGGGATTCCAGCGGCAACGCCTGTTCCGAAGCGATGAAGCGGGCGCCCTGGCGTTCGACCACAAGCGCCTGATCTTTGCCGCCATTGAGCGGGAAAACCAGAGATTGCAACTCACCCTGAGGGCCGGTTCGGGCGGAGAGGCTCTTGCCCGGACTCAACTGCCGAAACAGGCTCTGGGTGGTGTTGCTTCCCTTGAGGAAGCCGACAGCCGCAGGATCATCTACGCCAAGCCGCTGCAGCAATTCCATCACGGTGTCGCCGCGCTGCACTCTGTCTTCGCGCAGAAAGCTCTGTCCAGCCTCGGTGGTCGCCGTCAGGGCGGGCAGGGCCAATTGTTCGACGATCTCCTGACGCGGAATGTTTTCGATGCCGGAATCGTTCACGGTACCGAAGGCCGCGACCATGCCGAACAGCGAAACTCCCACCACTGCGGCACCGGCCCAGAAATGCCCAGTATGGCCGGTTCGGCCGTCGGGGAGTTGCGCTAAAATCTCGCTCTTGTTTTTTCGCAATTGGATGGGGCCGGCGACAAAAAGTCGTGGGAGTGTAGCAAATATCCCCCCTCCGTCAAATCGGGTTTATCACTAATGGTCGATATCGAGTCCCAACTGGCACTCATCAAGCGCGGCGCCGACGAATTGCTGATCGAGTCCGAACTCGTCGAAAAATTGAAATCCGGGCGCCCGCTACGCGTCAAGGCGGGATTCGATCCGACCGCGCCCGACCTGCACCTCGGCCACACGGTGCTGATCAACAAGTTGCGCCATTTCCAGGATCTCGGTCACCACGTGATGTTCCTGATCGGCGACTTCACCGGGATGATCGGCGATCCAAGTGGCAAGAATGCGACCCGGCCGCCGCTGTCCCGAGAGCAGATCCTCGAGAACGCCGACACCTACCGCGCCCAGGTGTTCAAAATCCTTGATCCGGTGAAGACTGAAGTCTGCTTCAACTCCACCTGGTTCGAGCCGCTGGGCGCTGCTGGGATGATCAAGCTCGCAGCACGCCACACCGTGGCGCGGATGCTGGAGCGTGACGATTTTTCCAAGCGTTATGCCGGCGGCCAGCCGATCGCGATCCACGAATTCCTCTACCCCCTGTGCCAGGGCTACGATTCCGTTGCCATGAAGGCGGACGTCGAGTTGGGGGGCACCGACCAGAAGTTCAACCTGCTGATGGGGCGCGAACTGCAGAAGCACTACGGGCAGGCGCCGCAGTGCGTGCTGATGATGCCGCTGCTGGAGGGCCTCGACGGCGTCAACAAGATGTCCAAGTCGCTCGGTAATTACATCGGCATCGCGGAGTCGCCGACCGAAATCTTCGGCAAGCTGATGTCGGTCTCGGATGAGCTGATGTGGCGTTACTACGAACTGCTTTCGTTTCGTGGCAACGACGAAATTGCGCGCTTCAAGCGTGAAGTCGCCGATGGACGCAATCCGCGTGACGTCAAGGTGCTGCTGGGGCAGGAAATCGTTGCCAGATTCCATTCCGTTGCCGAGGCAGAGGCGGCGCTTGCCGAGTTCGAGGCGCGATTCCAGCGCGGCGTGCTGCCCGATGACATGCCTGAAATCAGTGTGGCCGCTGGCACGCTGGCGCAGGTTTTGAAGGCCGCAGGTCTGACGCCTAGTACCTCCGACGCGTTGCGCATGATCGACGGCGGTGGCGTGCGGATCAACGGCGAAAAAGTCGGCGACCGCAACACGGCATTGGCTGCTGGCGACCGTGTTGTGCTGCAGGTAGGCAAGCGAAAATTTGCCCGCGTGACGTTGTTGTAGAAATACTTCGAAATTTTTTTGCAGAAGTTGTTGACCGAGCATTCGCGATCCGTATAATGCGCCCCTCTTTGCTGCACGACTGATCGCTTGCAGCGCGTTCTTTAAAAATCAAACAACCGATAGGTGTAGGTGCTTGCTGCGCTGGCGGTGGTGGTGGGTAGTCGTTCCGAAATCGAAGGGACGGTTGCTGATTCAGGCTGAAAGGTTTGGGTTGAGTTCTGAGGGTGGTTCGCAAGAGCTGCGTGAGGGATCTGCTGCTGCTGGATGCTAAGAGTATTAAAAGCAAGTGCTTACACGAGTAATACAGTAAGGTTAAATGCAAATTTAGCCTCTGAGATTCGTTTGAGCGAGTAGTAAAAAAGACAGATTGAACTGAAGAGTTTGATCCTGGCTCAGATTGAACGCTGGCGGAATGCTTTACACATGCAAGTCGAGCGGCAGCGCGGGGGCAACCCTGGCGGCGAGCGGCGAACGGGTGAGTAACATATCGGAACGTACCCTGTCGTGGGGGATAACTATCCGAAAGGATTGCTAATACCGCATACGACCTGAGGGTGAAAGCGGGGGATCGCAAGACCTCGCGCGATAGGAGCGGCCGATATCGGATTAGCTAGTTGGTGAGGTAAAGGCTCACCAAGGCGACGATCCGTAGCTGGTCTGAGAGGACGACCAGCCACACTGGAACTGAGACACGGTCCAGACTCCTACGGGAGGCAGCAGTGGGGAATTTTGGACAATGGGGGCAACCCTGATCCAGCCATTCCGCGTGAGTGAAGAAGGCCTTCGGGTTGTAAAGCTCTTTCGGCAGGAACGAAACGGTGGCCCCTAATACGGGTTACTAATGACGGTACCTGAAGAAGAAGCACCGGCTAACTACGTGCCAGCAGCCGCGGTAATACGTAGGGTGCGAGCGTTAATCGGAATTACTGGGCGTAAAGCGTGCGCAGGCGGTTATGTAAGACAGGTGTGAAATCCCCGGGCTTAACCTGGGAACTGCGCTTGTGACTGCATAACTCGAGTGTGGCAGAGGGGGGTGGAATTCCACGTGTAGCAGTGAAATGCGTAGAGATGTGGAGGAACACCGATGGCGAAGGCAGCCCCCTGGGTCAACACTGACGCTCATGCACGAAAGCGTGGGG
>JBIKLV010000178.1:0-3322 GCA_044359585.1 Sulfuritalea sp.
CGGCGAATTATTTGCCGTATCGCCAGCGCCGACTTTTCGCATGGCTTGCGCGACAAACCCAATCAAGCCTCGCCGTCCACCCCTCAAGCGTTATGAGCCCCGGTCACAATCAGCTGCGATGTCGCCCGCGTCATCGCGACGTAGAGCAGGCGCGCATCTTCTTCGGTCGCCTTGTCCGGCGTTGGCAGCAGACCCGCACCTGGGATAACGATGATCGGGTACTCGAGGCCTTTGCTGCTATGAAATGGCAATAGCTTGACGGTGTCCTGGCTTTCTCCAAAGGTGACGTCGTCCTTCCATGTGTTGGGAATACCCCCCTTCCGCAACTCCTTGCGGACGGTGGTACATATCGGCTCGTAGTGCCGGTACAGGATTGCCATGTCGCGCCAAGGCGTGCCTTTGGCATGCTCTTCCTTCAAGCGCTGGGCTATCCATTCGCCTTCCGCCTGCAGCGTCGGCAGATTCACCACCATAGGCGCCTTGCCATGGCGGCCCGCCGAAATTGGAACGAGGCGCGGGATGCCGTCTTCCCCGGCGTCGGTTGCCTTGAGTAGCTCGCTAGCGAACTGTGCGGCGAACTCCAGGATTTCTTGCGTGTTGCGGTAATTGACTTTCAGGATCGTCGTTCGCCCCTGCGCCTGGATGCCGACGCTCTTGAAACTGAAGTTCTTCTGCCGCCCCGCCTCGTAGATCGACTGCGCATCGTCGTAAAGGACGAGCAGCGAGTTGCTGTGCGGGTCGACCATCTGGACGACGAGCTTCAGCCATTCGGGCTTGAAGTCGTGGCCTTCATCGATCAGCACGGCCTCATATTGCGCCGGGGGAATCTGGCCGCGCTCGACAGCGCGGATGACCGCCTGGACCATCTCGGCCATGAGCGCGTTCTTGTCCTCCTGCTGGTTGGAGAAATTGACGTTGTAAGCGCTCAACTGGCTGCGGCACCAGCTGTGGAATGTCCGCACATGCACCTTGTCCGCTACACCTTTGCTCGACATCCAGTGAATCAGCCGTCCCGCCAGCGTTTTGTTGTAGCACAGCACCAGGATCGGTTTGGCGCACACCTTGGCCAGTTGCTCGGCGCGGTAGCCGAGAATCAGGGTCTTGCCCGAACCCGCCACGCCGTGGATTACGCGGTGACCTTCACCGAGGCTCCGCGCCAGCTGCTCTTGCTGAAGATCCATCACCCGCATCAGATCCGGGATCTCGACGGCCGCCAGTTCGTCCTTCTTAAAGAGTCCTTCCTGCGTATTCGGCAAACGGATTTCAGGGAACAAATGCCATCGCACGCGATCGAGCTGCGGCAGCGTCAGGTTGCCGTGGAAACGAACCGAAAACATTTCCCAGAGCCGCTGCTGAAATGCTTCCATATCCACGGACTCGGTCATTTCGTCTTGGCAGAGCACACGCTGCGGCTCGATGACTTCCGCTAGGCCGGAACTTTCGAAAGTCCTCCGGGAGATATTGGCAAGCACCACGCCATAGGCCCAAGGAAAGGTCAGCCGCCCTTCCATCCGGCCACTGGAAAGCGTCAACTGCTTGTCGCGCTCCAGAACGCCGACGACGGCATGGGCGTATTGGCGGGCCTGTTCAAGCGGATTGAGGACATGCTTCAGTCCGCGGGGCGTGAGAATTGCCGCGTCAGACTTGGTGATCGACTGGATGGTGTCCGGCTTCCAGTCTTTTACTTCCAGGATCAGCAGGCCGCGATGCGGATGCAGAACGATGAAATCGGGATGGCTGTTCGTGGGGCCGACGGGAACGTCGAACCAGCACAGGTAATCCTCTTCGAGCTTGGCTTCGAGACGCTGCGCGAAGCGTCGCTCGCCGGGCGTCATTCGCCCGGCACACGTCCCGTAGCTTGGAATCAGCGTCGCCACCCGGAATTCCTGATCTTTCTTGATGAGAATGACGTTGTGATTCTACATGGGGCACGGCAATCGAAGCCGCTATCGCGCGGTGATTCCTGCCGTAAGCATCTATTGCCGCAGCGTGGCCGAACTAATTTCGACCCTGGTCGATTCAATCCTCGTTTGAAAAGTCGGCGCTGGCGACACGGCGATTCTTGGTTCGACGAAGCGAACTACTCTGACGCGATATAACCCGATATAACCATTTAGAGGTGATGCGCGAGTGCTTATATTTCGGGGATCCGAATGCGCAGAACGCGCTGCCGCCCTGCGGCGCGCGCGGCGATTGGAAGCTGGGCCATGGATGGAGTAAGGTCGCGGCTGCACCCAAGGAGATCACGTTATGAACACGACCGACCTGATTGCGGAAGCCTCCTCGCTGCCCTTGGAGGAACGCGCTCGACTGGTGGATTCCCTGCTCCAGACATTGAATCCAGTCGACGATTCGACCACTGCGGCATGGTTGGTGGTTGCCCGGCGACGCCTTGACGAGATGCGCTCCGGCCGCGTCGAGCTAATTCCCGGCGATGTCGTCTTCGAGAAGGCACGTCGTCGTCTCGATCGATGAACTTCCTGTTCCACCCCGAGGCGGAGGCAGAATTTCCTGCTGCCATCGATTGGTATGAAGAGCGCGCTACCGGCCTCGGCGCCGATTTCGCCGCCGAGATTCACGCTGCGATCGAGCGCGCGGTAGCCATGCCATCAGCCTGGCCCCAAGTCGATGGCGAGATTCGTCGGGTGCTGACCAATCGGTTTCCCTAAGGCGTTCTGTATGCGGTTGACGACTCGTCGATTCATTTACTCGCCGTAATGCACTTGCGACGGCACCCGGATTATTGGCGTAAACGCGTGTAAGCCTTGGCCTTGACGAGAGCCGCCGCACCGACGCAGGCTGCCCGCTCTCGCCCGCCCCCTACTTCAGCGCCCCTCCCTTCCCCGCCCGCCTACCGCGCAGGAAGCGCACGCGTTCGGGTTTGACGCCCGGGAAACCTATGGGATCGGAGCGATTTCCTTCTCCGACACTTCGGATTCGCCGTGTCGCCAGCGCCGACTTTTCACGCGCTTGCCGCGCCTACTGAAAAACCTCACTCGCCCGAATCGCTTCAGCCGCCCGCCTGCCCCTGTTCGCTCCGGATGGGTTTGGCGAATCCAACCTGATCACCCGCCAGGCTGCCCTTGTGCGCCGCCATCTGGTCGCGCACGGTAACGGTTGAGTGCTTGTATTTCGGGGAACCGAATTCCGCATCGCGCTTTGCCAGTTTGTCGGTGACGAGCACCAGCGCCATGCCGGTACCCTGGCTATTGGCGGCGGCGGCGAATTCGGCGTCGCGCTCGCGGCGCAAGTCGCCCATTCGGGATGAAATGCGCGCCGCCATCGCCTTGCGGAAATCCTCCATGTCGCTCCGGTTCCATTC
>JBIKLV010000107.1:0-12059 GCA_044359585.1 Sulfuritalea sp.
TGATCTCGCTCTACCGCAAGGCGCGCGCCCTGCCCGGCATCAAGAAAATCCTGATCGGTTCGGGCCTGCGCTACGACCTCGCGGTGCGCTCGCCCGAGTACGTCAGGGAACTGGTGACGCACCACGTCGGCGGCTACCTCAAGATCGCGCCCGAGCACAGCGAGGAAGGTCCGCTGTCGAAAATGATGAAGCCGGGTATGGGCGCCTACGAACGCTTCAAGCAGATGTTCGACAAGTTCTCGAAGGAAGCCGGCAAGGAACAGTACCTGATCCCCTACTTCATCGCCGCGCACCCGGGCACCACCGATGAAGACATGCTGGAACTGGCGCTGTGGCTGAAGAAGAGCGGCTTCCGCCTCGATCAGGTGCAGACCTTCCTGCCGACGCCGCTGGCACTCGCCACCGCGATGTGGCACACGGAAAAGAACCCGCTGCGCAAGGTCACGACGGAATCGGAGAAGGTTGCGGTGGTGCGCGGCGGTCGGCAGCGAAAACTGCACAAGGCCTTCCTGCGTTACCACGATCCGGAAAACTGGCCGCTTCTGCGCGAAGCGCTGAAAGCCATGGGCCGCGCCGACCTGATCGGGCCGGGCAAGCGCCACCTGATACCGGCCTGGCAACCGGCCGGAACGGGAACTTCGTCACTGCCGCAGCGCCAAACGGCCCTTGCGGACAAGCGCCCGCAGAAGTCGGCGCTGGCGACACGGCGATCGACTCCCGCCGCTCCGACCAAGCCCGGAAGAGCAGCGCCGACGCCGCGGCATCCGGGCGTGCCGCGGCATCCCCTGTCGCGCCGCAAGGGCGGCCAGGGGTGATTTCAGGGCAGGCTATTCAGGGGGTTTGCAGCAGGTAGAATCGGGTGGCGGAGAGGGTGGGATTCGAACCCACGGATGCCTTGCGACATCGCCTGATTTCGAGTCAGGTACATTCGACCACTCTGCCACCTCTCCGCGAGGCGCGGATTATACCCGCGAAGCGGCTCGTCGGTCACTGCACGCAAGGGAGGTTAGCGTTGTCGAAACTGCTGCGCCTGCTTTGCTGCCTGGTTCCGCTTTTCCTGCCCGCCTGCAGCCGCATCGAGCCGCCCGAAACCGAAGGCCGGCTGGTCGTCGCGATCCGCGAAACGCCGGCCTTCTTCCAGAGCGAAGGCGATACGGCGAGCGGCTACGACCACGACCTGGTCAAGGCCTTCGCCGACAGCCTGGGCCTCAAGGTGCATTTCATCAAGGCCGCCGACCCCTACGAGTTGAACGACCTCGCGCTGGCCGGCCGGGTGCACCTGGCGGCATCACTGCCCCTGGGCAACGGCCAGATGCAGTACTCGACGCCGATCCGCACCGTCCGGCAATGGATCGTCGGCCACAACGAGGTGACGGGGCCGGAAACCTTGTCCGACCTGGCCGGAAAAACCGTCGAGGTGCTGGCCGGTTCGGCGTTGGCCGACAGCCTGCGCGGACTCGACGAAAAATCGCGACCCGTGGTGGTCGAACTGGCCGGCGTCAATGAAATGGACTTGCTGGCCCGCGTCGCCGTGCACAAAGCCGAGCTGGTCGCCGTGCACGACATCCACCTCGACCTCGGCGTGAATTTCCATCCCGAGTTGAGTCCCCTGCTGCAATTGCCGGGCCGCCTGGAGTTCGGCTGGGCCTTCGGCGGCGAGGGTGCCGAAGGCCTGCGCGCCAAGGCCGACGCCTTCATCGCCGCGGCCCGCGCCGACGGCACGCTGGCCCGCCTGCACGACCGCTATTTCGGCCACATCAAGCGCATCAAGGCCGAAGGCATCGCCCGCTTCATCGACGATTCCAAGACGAAACTGCCGCAATGGCGCCGCCATTTCCAGCAGGCGCAGGAACTGACCGGCATCGACTGGCGGCTGATCGCCGCGCTGGCCTACCAGGAATCGAAGTGGGACCCGCTGGCGACCTCCTACACCAACGTGCGCGGCATGATGATGCTGACCGAGGACACCGCGGATTACCTGCGCGTCAAGAACCGCCTCGACGCGGGTGAAAGCATCCGCGCCGGCGCCCGCTACCTGGCCGAACTCGTGGAACAGGTGCCGGCCACCGCCCGCCATCCCGACCGGCTATGGCTGGCGCTGTCGGCCTACAACCTCGGCATGGGCCACTTCCGCGGCGCGCGTTCGATCGCCAAGAGCATGAAGCGCGATCCGGACGTCTGGTATGAAATGAAGCAGGTGCTGCCGCAACTGGCGCGACCGGAGATCTATGCGCGGCTAAAGAGCGGCGCCGCGCGCGGCGGCGAGGCGGTGATCATGGTGGAGAACATCCGCAGCTACTACGACGTGCTGAGCCGCTTCGAACCGCCGCACGACTCGCCTTACGCCACTCGACCGGCGCTCAGGCCGCCTGAATCGTCTCCATCCCGCCCATCCATGGCCGCAGCGCCGTCGGGACCGTGATGCTGCCGTCCGCGTTCTGGTAGTTCTCAAGAACTGCAACGAGGGTGCGACCCACAGCGAGGCCGGAGCCGTTCAGGGTGTGCAGCAGTTCCGGCTTGTTCTTCTCGTTGCGGAAACGGGCCTGCATGCGCCGCGCCTGGAAGGACTCGAAGTTGGAGCAGGAGGAAATCTCGCGATAGGTGTCCTGCGCCGGCAGCCAGACTTCGAGGTCGTAGGTCTTGGCCGCCGAGAAGCCCATGTCACCGGTACACAGCGCCACCTTGCGGTAGGGCAGATCAAGTTTTTGCAGCACGGCTTCGGCGTGGCCGGTGAGCTGTTCCAGCGCATCCCATGATTGATCGGGGCGCACCATCTGCACCAGTTCCACCTTGTCGAACTGGTGCTGGCGGATCATGCCGCGCGTGTCCTTGCCGTAGCTGCCGGCTTCCGAACGGAAGCAGGGCGTGTGGGCGACGAACTTTAGCGGCAGCGCGTCGCCGGCAAGGATCTCGCCGCGCACGAGGTTGGTCACCGGCACTTCGGCGGTAGGGATCAGGTAGAGCTTGCTGCCGTCGCCCCGCGCCACGGCGAACAGGTCTTCTTCGAACTTGGGCAACTGCCCGGTGCCGAACATGCTTTCGGCATTGACGAGATAGGGCGTATAGACCTCGGTGTAGCCATGCTCGGTCGTATGCAGGTCGAGCATGAACTGCGTCAGGCCGCGGTGCAGGCGGGCGATCTGGCCCTTCATCACGGTGAAACGCGCGCCGGAAATCTTGACCCCGGCTTCGAAATCCAGCCCGCCCAGCGCGGTGCCAAGATCGACGTGGTCGCGCGGCGCGGCAATGCTGCGCGGCGTACCCCAGCGCAGCACCTCGACGTTGCCGCTTTCGTCCCGGCCGACCGGCACGCTTTCGTGCGGCAGGTTGGGAATCAGTTCGAGAAAGGTATCGAAGCGCGGCATCAGTTCCGCCAGCGCCATCTCGCCGGCCTTCAGCGCGTCGCCCAGCCCGGCCACTTCGGCCATCACGGCGGAGGCATCCTCGCCCTTGCCCTTGAGCATCCCGATCTGCTTGGACAGCGTGTTGCGCTTCGCCTGCAAATCCTGCGTCTGCACCTGCAGGCGCTTGCGTTCGGCCTCCAGTGCTTCGAAGGCGGCGGTGTCCAGCGTCACGCCACGCGTGGCGAGACGTTCGGCGACTGCCGCAAGATTGGTACGCAAGCTTTGGATGTCCAGCATGACGTTTCCTTATCGTTTCTTCTTTGCCTGCGCGTCGAGTTCGCGCAGGTGGGCAAGTTTTTCGGCGATCTTCTGTTCCAGGCCGCGCGTCACGGGTTGGTACCACTGCACGGCGGGCATGCCCTCGGGCAGGTAGGCTTCCCCGGCGGCATAGCCTTCGGCTTCGTCGTGGGCGTAGCGGTAATCGGCGCCGTAACCGAGATCCTTCATCAGTTTCGTCGGCGCGTTGCGCAGGTGCTCCGGAACGCCGCGGCTCTTGTCCTTGGCGACGAAGGCGCGGGCGGCATTATAGGCGACGTAGGCGGCGTTCGACTTGGGCGCCACGGCCATGTAGAGCACGGCATTGGCCAGCGCCAGTTCGCCTTCCGGGCTGCCCAGGCGCTCGTAGGTGGCGCAGGCATTCAGCGCGATTTCCCAGGCGCGCGGATCGGCCAGGCCGACGTCCTCGATGGCCATGCGCACGATGCGCCGTCCCATGTAGAGCGGGTCGGCGCCGCCATCGAGCATGCGCACCAGCCAGTACAGCGCCGCATCGGGGTTCGAGCCGCGCACGGATTTGTGCAGGGCCGAGATCTGGTCGTAGAAGGCGTCGCCGCCCTTGTCGAAGCGTCGCAGGTCGGCGGCCAGCGTCTGCTCCAGAAAGTCGGCGCTGACGATACGGCGCTCATTTGCGAAACCCGCGGTAGCCGCAGCCGTGCGTACCTGTTCCAACACGTTGAGCAGGCGTCGCGCATCGCCGTCGGCATAACCGATCAGTCTGTCGCGCGCCGCAGCGTCGAATTCGAGGTCGTCCAGTGCCCGGGCCCGCGCCCGGTCGAACAGCTCGCCCAGTTCGGCTTCGTCGAGGCTCTTCAACACATAGACCGCGGCGCGCGACAGCAGCGCAGAGTTCACCTCGAAGGACGGGTTCTCGGTGGTGGCGCCGATGAAGGTCACCGTGCCCTTTTCGACATAGGGCAGGAAGGCGTCCTGCTGTGCCTTGTTGAAGCGATGCACTTCGTCGACGAACAGGATCGTGCGCCGTCCCTGCTGCGCCATGACCTCGGCCTGCTGCATCGCCTCGCGGATGTCCTTGACGCCCGAAAATACCGCCGACAGTGCGATGAACTCGGCATCGAAGCCATCCGCCATCAGCCTTGCCAGCGTGGTCTTGCCGACGCCGGGCGGCCCCCAGAGGATCATCGAATGCGGCGTGCCCGACGCGAAGGCCAGGCGCAGCGGCTTGCCCTCGCCGACCAGATGGCGCTGGCCGATCACCTCGTCGAGGGTGCGCGGCCGCATCTGCTCTGCCAGCGGCGCGTGGGCAGCCGACGCCGGGAAAAGATCAGTCGCCGACAACATCGGCCCCGGCCGGCGCGACGAAGCGGAACAGGCTGTCCGCCAGGGACGGATTGGCCTCGAAGCGGGTGAACTGCAGCATCGTGACCTGGCCGAAACTGTCGTGGATTTCCATGCTCACCGGCCGGTTCGCGGCAAAGCCGATCCTGACCCGCTCGAAGCTGGCGTCGCCGCCTTTCGGCGTGGCCTCGACGAACTCCAGTCCGTCCGCCGCCGCACCTTCCTTGAGGATGAAATGCTTGTCCAGATCCTGCCCGGCCAGCAGCGCCGCCGGGCTGGCGCCGAAGGCCGCACCGAGCTTCCTCACCGCAACCTGGTTGAGGTCGGGGTCGTAGCTCCAGAGCTTGCTGCCGTCGCTGACCAGCAGTTGTTTGTAGGGTTTCTCGTAGGACCAGCGGAATTTGCCCGGCCGCTGCAAGGCGAAGATGCCGGCGGATTGCTGCGGCTTCTTCCCAGACCTGGCGATCACAGTCTGGGTGAAGACGCCGCGCGCACTACGGTGGGTATCCAGGAAGCTTTTGAGCTGGTCGAGGCCGGCAGCCTGCGCCGGAGCGAAAGAAACAAAGGTGCAGAGGATGCAGGCGGCACGGAGGAAAGTAGTCATCGGCGGATTATCGCAGTTCCACGCGGGCCCATCCCGCTCGCGTTGGCCGAGCTAGCGGGACTGGATCAGCAGCAGGCGATTGCCATCCTTGACCATTTCGACGCGGCGCAGAAAGCTCATGCCGAGCAGGACGACGTCCGGTGAATCGGGAAGGACCGAGATCATGGCCTCGACATCGCGCAAGGTAATGGAACCGGCCTGCACGCTTTCGAGGTTCACCACGTAGGCAGCGCTTTCTCCGGCGGCGGTGCGCGTGGCAATCTTGCGCGCATCCCGGTAGGCAATGCCCAGCCGATCGGCTTCGTTGCGGCTCATGGCGATGCCACTTGCACCGGTGTCCAGCAGGGCGACGGTGCGGCGGCCGTTGATGCCCAGTTCGGTGGCGTAGTGGCCGCGGCTGTCCGCCTGCAGCGCCAGCATCGGCGAAATGCGCTCGCCGAGGCGCAGGCGATGGACGTTGCCGTTGGCCTGGATCTCGGCGTGACCGCCCGAGATGGAGAGCAGCCGGACGCCCTCGGGGCTGTCCTGTCCCTGGCGCATCGTGCGGGTGGCATCGTTGATCTGCAGTTCGGCGTAGCTCGGTCCGATGGCCACCAGCCGAACCCATACGGCACTGGCGACGGCACTGTGTCCGAACAACAGCAGCAGAAGGAAGATTCTGGCGATCATGCGGCGCCCCGTTCAGTTGATTGGCATCACGCTATCATGCCCGGCGATTGGCGTCGACCAGCAAACCCCTGGCACGGGCTAAAGGAACTGCGGCGTGTGGCCGCGCGACTTGAGCCAGTCGGCCAGCGCATAGCCGGTGCCGGCCGGCCAGCACTTGACGGCCTCCGGTGCGAACAGGCGATATTCGGCAAGTTCCGGCGACAGCCGCACCTCGCCGTAGCATTCGGCGTGATAGGCGATGATGACCTGGTTCATGCGCTGAAAGTCATAGACGCCGATCAGGCTCAGGGAGCGGGTTTCGAGGCTGGTCTCTTCCAGTATCTCGCGCGCAATGCCGCCTTCGGGCGTGTCGCCCGCTTCCATGAAGCCGGTGATCAACGCGAACATCCTGCCCTCCCAGGCCGCGTTGCGCGCCAGCAGGATCTTGCCCTGGTACTCGATGACGGCCGCCAGCACCGGCACCGGATTGTTCCAGTGCGTAAAGCCGCAGGCGGGACAACGCAGGCGCTCCATGTCGCCGCCATCCTCCGCCAGGGTGATGGCGGCCAGCGGCGTGGCGCAACGCGGGCAGTAGGTGAATGAGTGCAAGGTCGACACTGCTGCAGCGCCGTGCCGGGCCGGCCGGCTTATTCCGCGCGGTTCGGCGCGATGACCTCGCGCCCGCCCGCCCCGTTCATCGGCGATACCAGTCCGGCCTTCTCCATGGCTTCGATCAGCCGCGCGGCGCGGTTGTAGCCGATGCGCAGGTGGCGCTGCACCAGCGAGATCGACGGCCGCCGGGTCTTCAGCACGATTTCCACGGCCTGGTCGTACATCGCATCGCTTTCGGCGTCGCCACCCGCCGTGTCACCAGCGCCGACTTCCGTTTCGTCCGTCGCCGGTCCGTCGAGCAAGCCGTCGATGTAGTCCGGCGGGCCGACCTTTTTCAAGTGGTCGACGACGTGATGCACTTCCTCGTCGGCGACGAAGGCACCGTGCACCCGCACCGGCAACCCGGTGCCCGGCGCCAGGAACAGCATGTCGCCCTGGCCGAGCAACGCCTCGGCGCCCATCTGGTCGAGGATGGTGCGCGAATCGATCTTCGATGACACCTGGAAGGCGATGCGGGTAGGGATGTTGGCCTTGATCAGGCCGGTGATCACATCCACGCTCGGCCGCTGCGTGGCCAGGATCAGGTGGATGCCCGAGGCGCGCGCCTTCTGCGCCAGGCGCGCGATGAGTTCCTCGATCTTCTTGCCGACCACCATCATCAGGTCGGCCAGTTCGTCGATCACCACCACGATGTAGGGCAGCGGCTCCAGCGGCTCGGGGCCGATTTCGGTATCGACGGTCAGCGAGAAGGGATTGGGGATGGACTCGCCGGCCTTCTTCGCCTCGTTGATCTTGCTGTTGAAACCGGAGAGGTTCCGTACGCCGAGCGCCGACATCAGCTTGTAGCGCCGCTCCATTTCGCCGACGCACCAGTTGAGCGCATTGGCCGCCTTGGTCATGTCGGTCACCACCGGCGCCAGCAGGTGCGGGATGCCTTCGTAGATCGACAGTTCCAGCATCTTGGGGTCGACCATGATCATGCGCACGTCCTTGGGCTCGGACTTGTAGATCAGCGAAAGGATCATGGCATTGACGCCGACCGACTTGCCCGAACCCGTGGTGCCCGCCACCAGCAGGTGCGGCATCTTGGCCAGGTCGACCACCACCGGCTGGCCGCCGATGTCCTTGCCCATGGCCATCGACAGCGGCGAATGCATGCCGTGGTAGGCCTGCGAGCCGATGATCTCGGACAGGCGCACGATCTGCCGCCGCGGATTGGGCAGTTCCAGCGCCATGCAGGACTTGCCGGGCACCGTCTCGACGACGCGAATCGACACCAAGGAGAGGGCGCGCGCCAGATCCTTGGCCAGGCCGACGATCTGGCTGCCCTTGACGCCGACCGCCGGCTCGATCTCGTAACGCGTCACCACCGGACCGGGGTGGGCCGTCAGCACCTTGGCTTCGACATTGAAGTCGGCGAGCTTGCGTTCGATCAGGCGCGAGGTGAACTCCAGCGTCTGCGCAGCAGGCAGGTCTTCGGGGTTATGGACCGCTTCCGCCAGCAGGTGCAGCGGCGGCAGGGCGCCACCGGGGGCATCGAAGAACAGCGGCGCCTGCCGTTCCTTCTCCGCCCGCGCCACAGCCTTGGGCGCGACCGGCACGATGATTTCGACGGGCTCGATGCGCACCGGCGGCAGGGGGCTTTCCTCTACCTTGCGGCGCTCGGAGGCAACCACTTCCTCGCGCTGTTCGGCTACCGCCTTCCCGTAGCGGCGATCCTGCCAGCCGTCCCACAGGCTGCGCGCACCGACAAAAGCGCCTTCGACCACCAGCCCGACCTTCTCGGCCACTGTAATCCACGACACCCCGGCAAACAGGCTGAAACCGATCATGGCAAGAACCAGGAGAATCAGGGTGCCGCCGGTATAACCGAGGAACTGGGTGACGAGGCGTCCGACTTCGTGTCCGAGCATGCCTCCGGGTGCCAGGGGCAGGGCGACCTGAAGGCTCCAGAAGCGCATTGCTTCGAGTCCGCTGCTTGCTATCAGGAGCAGCACGAATCCGGCAAGGGCAATCAGCAGGGAACGGCGGTCACCGCCGAAAAGGTGGCTCAAACGGTGGTAACCCCATGCCAGCAGGAAGAATGGCAAGGCCACCCACCACCAGGCCGAAAGACCAAACAGGTAAAGCAGCAAATCGCTGAGCCAGGCACCGAAACGGCCTCCCGGATTGGCAATCCGCTCAACGATCGCGGCATGCGACCAACCCGGATCCCCGCGGTCGAATCCGCCCAGGATGATGGTCAGGTAGAGACCGGACAAGCCGACCAGCAACCAGCGTGCCTCATCCACCAGGAGGGCGATTTTCTCCGGTAGCGGGTGGGTGGGTGAATCAGATGCGCTTGCTGCACTCATTTACGGGTGCCGAATCGCGACCGAGCGCGATCCGGAATGACGGACATTGCGAAATTATGGCCGAGCACCTGCGCTCGCAAGCACCAAAAAGCCGCCCTGCTTGCTCTTTGTTTCGCCCTTCCGGCAAGAAAAAGGCCGTGCCCGACTTGCGTCGGCCACGGCCGTTGCGAGGTACGGATCTTCAGCGGGCAGCGAGGGCCGCCTTGCCCAACTGTTGGATTTCAGCGTTATCCGGCTGGCGCAACATCATCTCGCGAGCAACGATCTTCAGGTCGTCGACCATTCCATGCTCCTGGAACACCGAGTAAAGGAACAACTCGGGCGTCACGTCACTGGGTGCCGAGGCAGCGCGCATGGATTCATAGGTGGCCACCGCAGCAGCGACCTCCTCCTTGCTGCTCGCATTCTGCGTCTTGACTGACCGCACCACCAGACCACCGACCCGGGATGTATTCATCAGTTCCGAAACACGCGCCAGCTTTTGCGGCACGGCGGCCGGCAATTGCGCAACCTCCGGTTTGCTGCCCTTGAGTAGCTCACCGCCGCTCGACGTCGCGACAAAACTCGCCGGTCCCGTCCAGGACTCCTGGCGACTTGCCGTGGTATAGCTGATACGGATGCTGGCCCCGGCGGCAACCTGAATCTTGTCGCCATGGCGCACCCTCATGTATGCCTGAGCCTTGCGCGCCGGGCCGTCCTTGCTCTGATAGCTGACATCACCCTGCAAAGCATTCACGAGTCCGACGTCACTTGCCGCATCCTGCCCGATCGCAGCACCGGCCAGCGACGCAAGAAATGAAAAAACCACCATGCCTGTACTTAGAATTTTCATGATATTCACCAGTTCGGAACAAATTCAACACGGCGATTCAGGCCGCCTGAGGGATTCTCGACATCCCGCAACTTGTCGCTCGATCTTCCGGCGGTCTCGATATTGTTCAAACCAAACTCGGCCTGCAGGAAGCTCTTGACCGAGTCGGCGCGGGATTTGGACAGGCGACGATTCGTAGCCTCGCTGCCCGTGGCATCGGTATGCCCTTCGATGACTAGCGATTTCCAGACGCCGGACTTGCGCTGCAATGCCGCGCCGACAGACCGCAGAAAGCCCTTGCCCTCTTCAGTCAGGATTGCCGAGCCTCGTGCGAACGTGACCTGTATCGTATCCAGCGATGACTTGGGGATCACACCCTGACAACGCAGTCCGATTTTTTCCATCTGCGCGCATTCATCCTTGAGCGCGACGATCTCCTTGGGGAACAGGGCGCCTTCAATCTCGTCGACCTTCGGATTGGGGGTGTTAATCGATACGGTCTGCCTTGCGTCATCCTCTGCAGCGAGGGCAATTCCGCACATGGAGAATATCGACAATGCAGCGACAAGCAGGGTTTTGATCATGGCTAACCTCCAAAAATCCGTTACAGCAAAGAACTTGAGGTCAAAACATACCTGCCGGCACCACCCCCAGTCAACGACAAAAGTCACGACTCCGGGCAATCCATGTCAAAACCGACGAAAAACCCGAAGAATTGTCAATTTGAATTACTGGCAGGAAAGTGTGCTTTCTCCAAAGTTACCATCGCAGGGCTCCAGCCCGGCCATCCCGGTGCTGTCATCCACCGCAGGCTGCCCGGGGCCCGCCGATGTGACGACGCCCCGACGGAGCACCTTGCTGGCGTTTTCCTTGGCGAAGCCTGATTCACGGATTTCGGTGGTCTGGTTCCGGATATCGAGGTAGGCGGCATCCAAGGCACCAGTCAATTGGGCGTTTTCGACCTGCGCGCCGTTGTAACGAACCGAGCGCTTGGTCGAGTCACCGGCGAACTCATACTTCGGCTGTATCGCGTCGTCGCCAATCAGGAATATCGTGCCATCGCCAGAGGCGGTTCCATCGACCACCACCCTGCCACTCACCTCGACCCGCAGACCCTTCTCCGTCGGGTTGGCGAAGTCGCCTATGGTGCCGTTCCCGGGAGTCGTCTTGATGGTCAGCGCTGCGGTAAGCCCGGAAGGTTCGTCCGCAGTGATCAATCCAGTGGGACCAGTCTTCTTCTCATAGTCGATATCGCCAGAACCATTCACCGTTTCAATCGTGACACGCGCGGCAGTGATACCGGACTCAGTGCCGCCCGACGGCTGAGCAAGACCGACTTTGATGTGATCCGATTTGAAATAAATGCTGTTCCCGCCACCTACCAGCTTATTTGAAAGAGGAGCAATCAAGGACACAGCCCCGCCGACGTGATTGGAAAGGTCGAACGTGATATTGCCACCCGCTGTCTTCGCCCAGAGGTCTCCCCCAATATTAAGAATGCCGTTCTGCGAAATGGCGCCACCGGCGACCACTTCGAGAAAGCCGCTGAGCGTTGTCGCACCGAACACGACCCCCCCACCGTCAGCGATAACAGCACTGGTTCCATTGAGAGACAGTGTTCCCGAAAAATCATTGGCGCCGTTGGATGCTGAAATAGCTCCACCTGCGGTCAAAGACAGATTTCCGACATTAAGCGCATTGCTGTAAGTCTGCCCGCCGGTAGTGCTGATCGCTCCGACTGCTATGACCGTCGTGCCGCCGCCATTGACGGTCAGGCTGGCGAGTTCTTCGCCTGCCACGGCGCTGCCGACGGCCGCACTGAAGGTGGTGGTGCCGCTGTCGGTCACCGTCAGGCTGCGGTTGGTGCCGTCGGATTTGACGGTGCTGGCGAAATTGACGCCCACCCCGGTGAGCGTGGTGTCGGCGCCCAGGACGACGGCGTCGGTGTAGGTCTGACCGCCGGTGGTGGTGATCGCACTGCCGCTTATCGCCGTCGTGCCGCCGCCATTGACCGTCAGGCTGGCGAGTTTCTCCAGTGCCACGGCACTGCC
>JBIKLV010000179.1:0-3310 GCA_044359585.1 Sulfuritalea sp.
GCAGTCTCAGATTCGAAGCCTCGATATCCTTTTGCGTCTGTATCAGGCGGGCGGTTCCGCGATAGCCCAGAAAGTTGCCGTTGCCGTCGAAATAGGGCTGCCCGCTGACCGAGACCCACTTCAGGGTTTGCCCATCCATGCCAATCTGATATTCGAAGTCGCGGAACTGGCGGCGCGCGTCGATGTTCGCCTGATAGTCCAGCCATTTTTCAACCAATGCCATCTCGACTTCCGGGCGCAGTTCCTTTCTCGTTTTGCCCAGTACCGCTTCAGCCGGCAACGGGGTGCGGTCATTCTTGCCGTTTTCGATCCAGCGGAAGCGGTCCTGCGCGTCCGTTTCCCAGAACCAGTCAGACGAGGATTCCGAAAACGCCCTGAAGCGCTCCTCGCTATCCTTGAGCTCGCGCTGTGCCTGGTCACGGGCGACGACATCGTCGGCCAGACGCCGGATGACGGGACGAAACACCCTGAACATGCCAAGAGCCACCAGGCCGACGATGAGCAGTGTTGAAATCTGCAGCAGTCGCAGCAACAGCATGATTCTTCGCTCGGCATCGCGCTGATACAGCGCAGTGACCTGATGCAGTTCCCTGATCAGGGTGTCACCGGCCGTGGCGACAATCGTGGCGGTCTTCCGGTCCGCGGCGGGCGTGCCAAGCGCCGAGGCTTCGATGTCGGTGCGTACCAGGGACAGGTAACGACGGGATTCCGCATCGAGGCTTCCGGTCGGACCGAAATACATGGAATGAATGGGCGACTCGGCATCGAATGTTCTGGCGGTGGCCACCAGTCGGGCATGGGCCTGGTCGAATTCGTTCGCCATCGAGCGTGCCTGGTCGCGGTATTCGCGCTTTCTTTCCGGGTCCGCTTCGCGCTGGTCGAGGACGAGGTACATCGCCATGCGCTGCGACAACATGCGTTGTCGTCCCGCCAGATTGATGATCTCGGCGGTCTGCTGGTCATTGGTGATGCCGCGCCAGCCCAGGAACAGCGAGCCCAGGGCGAGGGCCACTACCGCAAGCGACACGATCCACTGGCGTCGGGAAAGTGTGCGAATCAATTGGCTGGTGTCGTTGCGTTCCATGGAAATCTAATTCGGCGCACCTCGCCGCGCGTTGCCCAATGTTGCGACGATACCCCAATTCCTTGAGCCTTGTCGCCCCTCGGGCGGGAAGCCAAAAAAACGGGGACATGCGCCCCCGTTTGGTTTGCAGCAACTGGCAAGTAGATCAATACACGTCGTACTGGGTGTTATGCACGTTGAACTTGCCGGTCGGCGTGATCAGCTTCGGATCGGTGATCACGGCTTTCAGCTTGCGCGTCTTGTCATCGACGACGACCAGGGCGGAAGTTTTGTCTTTCGCGCTCCATACCGAGAACCAGACTTCGTCGCCAGCCTTGTTGTATTCCGGCTGGACGATGCGGCGGGCGCCGTCATCCTTGATGCCGGCCCAGTCGCCGATCGGCAGCACTTCGAAGCCCTTTTCCAGGTTGTTGATGTCGAATACGGCAATCGACTGGCTGACCTTGGCTTCCGGATTGAGCGGCGTATCGACCCACAGGTTTTTCGACTTCGGATGGGTCTTGATGAACAGCGAGCCACCGCCTTGCGCCTTGATGGTCTGCACCACCTTCCATGCCTGGTCCTTGTGCTTCACCGGGTCGGTACCGATCAGGCTGACCGTCTCGTCGCCGAGGTGGCTGGTGGCCCAGACCGGACCGAACTTCGGATGCACGAAGTTGGCGCCGCGACCCGGATGCGGGATCTTGCCGACATCGATCAGCGCGGCCAGCTTGTCTTCCTTGGTGTCGACCACGCCGATCTTGTTGGAAGCGTTGGCGGCAACCATGAAGTAGCGACCGGTGGAATCGAAGCCGCCGTCATGCAGGAAGCGCGCGGCGTTGATGCTGGTGATCTTCAGATTGTTCAGATCCTTGTAATTGACCACCAGAATCTTGCCGGTTTCCTTGGCGTTGACGATGAACTCCGGGTTGTAGTGCGAGCCGACAATGGCCGCCACGCGCGGTTCCGGATGGTATTCCTGCGTATCCACCGTCATGCCGCGGGTCGATTCGATCTTGAGCGGCTTCAGGGTGTCGCCTTCCATGATCACGAACTGCGGCGGCCAGTAGGTACCGGCGATCGCGTATTTGTCTTCGTAACCCTTGTACTTGGAGGTTTCCACCGAGCGCGCTTCGAGGCCGACCTTGATTTCGGCGACGTTGGTCGGCTCGGTCATCCACAAGTCGATCAGGTTGATGCGGGCATCGCGGCCGATCACGTAGAGGTAGCGCCCGGATTTCGACATGCGCGAAATGTGCACGGCATAGCCGGTCTTGAGGACCTTGACGATCTTCTTGGTCGCGCCGTCGATCAGGGCGATCTCGCCCGCGTCACGCAGGGTGACCGAGAACAGGTTGGCGAGGTCGAGGTTGTTCATTTTCCTGGTCGGACGCTGGCTCGGCGGCACGGTGACCTTCAGCGAGGACATCATTTCCTTCATGCCCCATTCCGGCGGCGTCGGCGGCTCCTGCTGGACATAGCGCGCCATCAGGTCGACTTCCGGATCGGTCAGTTCGCCCGAGGTGCCCCAGTTCGGCATGCCGGCGGGGGAGCCATACTTGATGAAAACCTTCAGGTATTCGGTGCCGGAGGCCAGGGTCTTGTCCGTGGTCAGCGGCTTGCCCGTGGCGCCCTTGCGCAACACGCCATGACAGCCGGCACAGCGCTGGAAGTAGATTTCCTTGGCTTGCTCGAACTCCGCCTTGGTCATGGGAGGTGCCTTGGGGTTGATGTTCTGGTGCATTTCCACCTTGCCCATGGGCGAATCCCCGGCCTGGTACTTCATTTCAGTGTCTGTTACTCCAGGCTTGGCGCGGTCCTGGGCACTGGCATTGGACAAAGCCAAGGCCAAGGGCAGGGCAGCCAACATCGTCAAACCCGCCTTGCGCCATGCGGCGAAGCTCATTTTCCCCATACTTCCTCCTGATATATTGTTGATATTTAAATCAAAATCGCTTATTGCGAGCGCGGAGGGTGCCCGACAATTTGGTACTGCTGTTTGATCAGGATCAACTCAATTTCACTTATCCTGCGTTTAAAGTAATGTTATTTACTTGGCGATTCTTTAAGTAGAAAGCGTTTAGTTTCAATACCTTTTATTCTTTTCCGAGCAGGGGGCGTGTTTTCGGTCGGTTCCCCGGCACTTTCTTTTTTCAGGCCTTGATTTTTTGAAATATAAGCATATACTTATATACATGAACGAACGAACCGAATACCGTCTCCTCCCCAAGGGCTTGCTCCTCCTCC
>JBIKLV010000108.1:0-12043 GCA_044359585.1 Sulfuritalea sp.
CGCCTAGTCGAGGAACACTTTCGCACATGAAGCCGCTCAATGCCGACTTGCACTGCCATTCGACTGTCTCTGATGGACTTTTGGCGCCCACGGACCTCATAAAGCGTGCCCACGCCAACGGCGTCGAGCTGCTGGCCCTGACTGATCACGACGAACTTGGCGGCCTGGCCGACGCGCGGGCTGCGGCCAATGAGGTCGGCCTGCGCTTTGTCGATGGGGTCGAGGTATCGATTTCCTGGGGCGATGACCAGACGGTGCATGTCGTGGGCCTTGGCATCGATCCGGCCAACGTGGCTCTGGGAGGTGGCTTGCGGCAGATCCGCAGCGGTCGCGACGCGCGGGCCGGACTCATGGCGGCGGAACTCGACAAGGTAGGCATTCATGGCGCCTATGAAGGCGCGCTGCGTTATGCCGGCAATCCGGCGCTGGTCAGTCGCGCACATTTCGCCCGCTACATCGTCGAACGGGGGCATGCGAAGGACACCAAGTCGGTATTCGACCACTGGCTCGCCAAGGGCAAGCCGGGCTATGTTTCGCACGCTTGGGCGACGCTCGACGATGCGCTGGGCTGGATCATCGGCGCCGGCGGCATCGCCGTGATCGCCCATCCGGGGCGTTACCGACTGTCGCGGATCGAGCGGAGGGAATTGTTCGGCGCGTTCAAGGATCTCGGCGGGCGCGGCATCGAGGTGCTGTCGGGCTCGCAAAAAGATGACGAAGTCAGCGAATTTGCGCGCATTGCCCGTGAATTCGGCTTTCTTGCCTCGCGCGCTTCGGATTTTCACGGACCGGGCGAAAGCTGGATCGACCTCGGCCGCCTGCCCAATCTGCCGGAGGACCTGATTCCGGTCTGGTCCCAGTTCTGACGACGAAAGACTGACAAGGGTAGTGAGTGGGGCGCAAAGCGCCGGTAAAATCACCGGTTCTGTCTTTTACCCGCAATCGCCCGCATGGCCCAACTATTTCATATCCATCCCGAGCATCCGCAGCCGCGGCTGATCAAGCATGCCGCGGAGATCGCGCGAAGCGGAGGCCTGATCGCGCTGCCTACCGACGCTGCCTATTCGCTGGCGGGGGTGGCGGGCTATGCGCCTCTGCTGGATCGCATCCGCAGCATACGCGGCGTCGACGAACGGCATCATTTCACCCTGATGTGCCGCGACCTGTCCGAAATCGCCACCTATGCGCGAGTCGACAATACCCAGTACCGCCTGCTGAAGGCCACCACACCCGGAAGCTATACCTTCATCCTCGAAGGCACCCGCGAACTGCCGCGCCGACTGTTGCATCCCAAGCGCAAGACCATCGGCCTGCGCGTCCCCAACCATCCTCTGGCGCTGGCACTGCTGGAAGAGTTGAACGAGCCGTTGCTGACTTCGACCCTGATCCTGCCGGGCTTCGAGGCGCCACTGGCGGATGCCGACGAGATCCGCCAGCATCTGGAAAAGCTGCTCGACCTGGTGATCGATGCCGGGCAGTGCGGTACGGCGATGACGACGGTGATCAATCTGACCAGTGCGCAACCTGAACTGGTCCGTGCCGGGCAGGGGCCGCTGGCGCCCTTCGGGCTGGAATGACCCGGTCTGTTAAAATCATCCTCTCCCATGAATTTCATCCAGACGCTGGCGATTTCCGCCCTGCCGATCATCTTTGCCATCACCCTGCACGAAGCAGCGCATGGCTACGCGGCACGGCATTTTGGTGATCCGACCGCCTGGCAGATGGGTCGCATCAGCCTGAATCCGCTGCGGCATGTCGATCTGATTGGTACACTTCTGGTCCCGGCATTGATCCTGCTGGTGTCGGCGGGCGGATTGCTGTTTGGCTGGGCCAAGCCGGTGCCGGTGAATTTCGGCAACCTGCGACGTCCCAAGCAGGACATGCTTTGGGTGGCTGCCGCCGGTCCCGGGGCCAATCTGGTGATGGCGCTGGTCTGGGCGCTGGTGTTGAAAGTGGCGATAGGAAGTCCCGAACATGCGTATTCGGAGGCGCTCAAGGAAATGGCGCGGGTCGGCATCAGCATTAATGGTGTGTTGATGGTGCTAAACCTGCTGCCGCTGCCGCCGCTCGACGGCGGGCGCATTGCCGTCAGCCTGCTGCCGCCGCGCGCGGCATGGAAGTTTTCTCAGTTGGAGCGTTGGGGCTTCCCGATTCTGCTGGCGTTGTTGTTTCTGGGCTGGCTGGATAACATCCTGCGACCCTTGTTGCGGGTGTTCAACACCCTGATTCGAACCCTCTTCGGTTTTTGACATGTACGCAGAAAAAGTCTTATCCGGCATGCGCCCCACGGGGCGCCTCCACCTCGGCCACTATCACGGCGTGCTCGCCAACTGGATCAAGCTCCAGCACGAGTATCCCTGCCTTTTCTTCGTCGCCGACTGGCATGCGTTGACCACCGCCTACGACGAACCGGGCACCATCACGGACAATGCCACGGACATGGTGATCGACTGGCTGGCGGCGGGCGTCGACCCTTCGCAGGCGACGATTTTCATCCAGTCCAAGGTGCCGGAGCACGCCGAACTGCACCTGCTGCTGTCGATGATGACGCCGCTGGGCTGGCTGGAACGGGTTCCGACCTACAAGGACCAGCAGGAAAAGCTCGAGCACAAGGATCTCTCCACCTACGGTTTCCTCGGCTATCCGCTGCTGCAGGCGGCCGACATCCTCATCTATCGCGCCAACCGCGTGCCGGTCGGCGACGACCAGGTGCCCCACGTCGAGTTCACCCGGGAAATAGCGCGGCGCTTCAACCACCTGTATGGGCGCGAGCCGGGATTCGAGGACAAGGCACGCGAGGCGGTCAAGAAACTCGGCAGCAAGCGCGCCAAGCTTTACGACCAGTTGCGGACCCGTTACCAGGAAAAAGGCGAGGACGAAGCACTGGAGCAGGCCCACGAGTTGCTGAACGAGGCCCAGAGCCTCGCCCTGGGTGACCGCGAGCGCCTGTTCGGCTGGCTGGAAGGCACGCGCAAGATGATCCTGGTCGAACCCGATGCGTTGCTGACCCATGCCTCGCGCATGCCGGGCCTCGACGGGCAGAAAATGTCCAAGTCCTATGGCAACACGATCACGATGCGCGAGGATGCCGAAAGCGTCGGCAAGAAAATCCGCACCATGCAGACCGATCCGGCGCGCGCACGGCGCACCGATCCGGGCGATCCCGAGAAATGCCCGGTGTGGCAGTTCCACCTGATCTACTCCAGCGAAGAGGTTCGCGCCTGGGTGCAGACCGGGTGTCGCTCGGCCGGCATCGGCTGCATCGAATGCAAGCAGCCGGTAATCGAGGGTGTACTGCGGGAACAGGAGCCGATGCGAGAGCGGGCGAAGATGTACGAGGAGGATCCGCAACTGGTCAAGAACATCATTGCCGATGGCTGCGAGAAGGCGCGCAAACTGGCGCAGGAGACCATGCGCGATGTGCGCGAGGCGATAGGACTCGATTACTCGTGATCGAAAACGCGAACATGGGGGCGGCCGTCGTTCCCTTCGCCGTTCCGCGAGCGCCGACTCTTGCACCGGGTGAGACGCTGGAGCATCACCTGCCGAAGGTCTATGGCGAGGTGATGGCGGAGATGCCGCGCGACCTGTACATCCCGCCGGATGCGCTGGAGATCATCCTCGACTCCTTCGAAGGCCCGCTCGACCTTCTGCTTTACCTGATCCGTCGCGCCAACATCAGCGTGCTCGACATCCCGATGGCGCCGCTCACCGCCCAGTACCTGATTTACGTCGAAGCGATGCGCAAGGGCAATCTGGAACTTGCCGCCGAATACCTGCTGATGGCGGCGATGCTGATCGAAATCAAGTCGCGCATGCTGCTGCCACGCCCGCCCAAGGCGGAGAACGGCGAGCCGGAGGATCCGCGCGCGGAACTGGTACGCCGCCTCATCGAGTACGAGCGCATGAAGGCTTCGGCTGCGAAGCTGGACGAGATGCCGCACGCCGGGCGCGACTACGAGTGGATCACCGTGTGGATCGCCGACAAGGTGGCCGAGCGCCAGCCAGAGGTCAGCCTGAATGATCTTCAGATTGCGTGGCTGTCGCTGATGAAACAGGCGCGAGTGCATCAGCATCACAAGATCCACCGCGAGGAGCTCTCGGTGCGCGAGCACATGAGCATCATCCTGCGCCGCCTGCAGGGCGGTGGCTATGTGATGTTCGACCAGTTGTTCGATCTGACGCTCGGCGCCCAGGGCCTGGTGGTGAGTTTCCTGGCGATGCTGGAACTGGCGCGCGAGTCGCTCATTGAAATTACCCAGAACGAGGCCATGGCGCCCATTTACGTGAAGTTGCCCGATGCTGCCGCTGTATAAACCCGACGACTACAAGCGCGTGCTGGAAACCGTCCTCCTGGTGGCGGCAGAACCGCTGCCCCTGTCCGAACTGAAAAAGCTGTTCGACCAGGAATTCGACGACGACACCTGGCGCACGCTGCTCGACGACCTGCGTCGCGACTGGGCCAATCGGGGGGTCGAACTGGTGCAACTGGCATCCGGCTGGCGTTTCCAGACCCGTCCCGAATACCAGTCCTACATAGACAAGCTGAAGAACGACAAGCCGCCGAAGTACTCGCGAGCCGTGATGGAAACGCTGGCGATCATCGCTTATCGCCAGCCGGTGACGCGCGGCGACATCGAGGATGTGCGTGGTGTCGCGGTGTCGCCGAACATCCTGAAAACGCTCGAAGGACGCGGCTGGATCGATGCCGTCGGGCATCGCGACGCGCCAGGACGCCCGGCGCTGTACGCCACGACGCGAAAGTTCCTCGATGACCTCGGCCTGCGCAGTCTCACCGAACTGCCGCCACTTACTGAAATTGAAAGGGTGATCGATCTTGGACAAACCGCAATTGCCGAAGCCTCCCCGGCCGGGCCGCCGGTCATCTACCAATCGGACGGCGGCGACGCCGATGCCCGGGCGCGGTCAGCCCCGTCCGGCGGCGGGCAGCTCGACCTCGTCGACGCCGAAACGCGGCGAGTCGAATCGCCAGCCGCGCAAGGCGACGCCCTTCCGTCCACCCCAGGGGCCGGCGAAGTCGCCGGCTGACGCGCGTCGCGGCGGAGACGCAGCCGCAGCACCAGCCAGGCCGGGTCGGCGTGGCGATGCAGTGTTTGCCGATCCTCCGAAGCTGCACAAGGCACTTGCCGATGCCGGATTCGGTTCCCGGCGCGAGCTCGAAGAATGGATTGTTGCCGGGCGCGTCAGCGTCAACGGCGAACCGGCGCACGTTGGCCAGCGCGTCGGACCTGAGGACAGAATTCGCGTCAACGGCAAGCTGGTGCAGCTCAAATTCCAGTCGCGCCTGCCGCGCGTGCTGGTCTACCACAAGCCTGAAGGCGAGATTGTTTCCCGTGACGATCCGGACGGGCGTCCCAGCGTGTTCGGCAAGCTGCCGCGGTTGAAGAGCGGGCGCTGGATCTCGATCGGTCGCCTCGACTTCAATTCCTGCGGTCTGCTGTTATTCACGAACGATGGCGGTCTGGCCAACCGCATGATGCATCCGCGCTATGAGATTGATCGCGAATACGCCGTGCGCGTGCTTGGCGCAGCGACTCCGGAAATGCTGGAGCGCCTGCGTCAGGGCGTGCAGCTTGAAGACGGCTTGGCCCGATTCGACCTGATTGCCGAAGCCGGTGGTGAAGGTTCCAACCACTGGTACCGGGTTGTCCTGTCTGAGGGGCGCAATCGTGAAGTGCGGCGCATGTTCGAAGCGGTAGGACTGATGGTCAGTCGCTTGATGCGTGTGCGCTACGGTCCGGTGCACCTGTCCCCGCGTCTGAAGCGAGGCCAATGCCGCGATCTCGAACCCGGCGAAGTGCAGGCGCTGCTGAAACTGCTGCCACCGGAACGTAAGATCGGAAACGATGCCGCTTTTGCGGCAGCCGGAGAAGATTCAGACGGTGACATCGCGACGCTCGACGCCGACGGCAATCGAATTGATTTGGCAGAGAAATGAGGCCTCTGGTATAATCTTTCGGCTTTGGTTGGCACCGTTCTCGGGAGAGAGAAGGAATGGGCTTTTTGGCCCATTTTCTATTTGTGCGATGAGTTTGTGAGTATTCATGCAACTGTCTGATTTGATTGAGGCGACTGTAACTGGCTTGGGCTACGAACTGGTTGAATTCGAAACCAGTCCGCGCGCCCGGTTGCTGCGCGTATTCATTGACAGGCCCGATTCGGAGCAAGCGGACAAGAGTCGCATCAGCGTCGAGGACTGCGCTGCGGTGAGCAACCAGCTCGGCCGGGTATTCACGGTGGAGAACGTCGATTACGACCGGCTCGAGGTGTCCTCGCCGGGACTTGATCGGCCACTCGTGAAGCCGGCGGATTACCGCCGCTTCAGCGGCAAGGAAGTGCAGTTGAAGTTGCGCGTGCCGCTGGGCAACCAGCGAAACTTCAGCGGCGTGCTTGAGGGATTGCAGGAAGAGGGCGGAGTTGAAATGGTCTGCCTGAAAGTGAATGAAACACTGCATCGGTTCGCGTTCGAGAATATCGATCGGGCGCGTCTGGTGCCGAAGTTCTGATAAATGCCGGAGAACTCACATGAGCCGTGAATTGCTGCTGTTGGTCGATGCCCTGGCCCGCGAAAAGAATGTTCCGCGGGACATCGTTTTTGGCGCCCTTGAAATGGCGCTGGCGTCTGCCACGAAGAAGCGCACCAACGACGAAGCCGACGTGCGCGTGGACATCGATCGCGAAACCGGCGAATACGAGTCTTTCCGTCGCTGGCTGGTTGTGGCCGACGACATGGTCGAGGATCCCGAGCTGCAGATCGGACTTGCCGCCGCTCAGCAGCAGATACCCGACATCGTGCTCGAGGACTACATCGAGGAAGCACTGGAACCCATCGACTTTGGGCGCATCGGTGCCCAGGCCGCCAAGCAGGTCATCCTGCAGAAGATTCGTGACGCCGAGCGCGAGCAGTTGCTCAACGACTTCCTCGATCGCAAGGAATTCCTCGTCAGTGGCACCGTCAAGCGCATGGAGCGCGGCAGTGCCATCATCGAGGCCGGCCGCATCGAGGCGCTGCTTCCGCGCGACCAGATGATTCCGAAGGAAAACCTGCGCCCGGGTGACCGCGTACGCGCCTGGTTGATGAAGATCGACCGACAGGCGAGGGGACCGCAGCTGATCCTGTCGCGTACCGCGCCCGAATTCATCATGAAGCTGTTCGAGCTTGAGGTTCCCGAGATCGAGGACGGCCTGCTTGAAATCAAGGCCGCCGCCCGCGATGCCGGCATGCGCGCCAAGATCGCCGTCAAGTCGAACGATCCGCGTGTCGACCCGATCGGTACCTGCGTCGGCATGCGCGGTTCGCGCGTGACTGCCGTGACCAACGAGCTTTCCGGCGAACGTGTCGACATCATCCTCTGGTCAGCCGATCCGGCCCAGTTCGTCATCGGTGCACTGGCCCCGGCCGAAGTGCAGAGCATCGTGGTCGATGAAGAGAAGCATGCGATGGATGTGGTGGTCGACGAGGACAACCTGGCGATCGCCATCGGCCGTGGTGGTCAGAACGTGCGGCTCGCTTCCGAATTGACCGGTTGGACCATCAACCTGATGACCATCGAGGAATCGCAGAAGCGCTCCGAGACCGAGCACAGCACGATTCGCGCGCTGTTCATGGAGAAGCTCGACGTCGACGAGGAAGTGGCCAACATCCTGATCGAGGAAGGCTTCTCGACGCTGGAGGAAATCGCCTACGTTCCGCTCGCCGAAATGCTCGAAATCGAGGCTTTCGACGAGGCCACGGTGACGGAACTGCGCGAGCGAGCACGCAACGTGCTGCTGACCGAAGCAATCGTTGACGAAGAACAGATGGAAAAGGTGGCGGATGACATGCTCTCGCTCGAGGGCATGGACAAGCCGCTCGCCGCGAAGCTGGCCAGGAACGGCGTTACCAACCGCGATGCGCTGGCGGACCTGGCGACCGACGAGTTGATGGAAATGACCGGCATCGATGCCGAGCGGGCGACGGCGCTGATAACTTTGGCGCGCGCTCACTGGTTCGCCGAAGAAGAATGAGAGGTACGGCATGGCTTTGATGACAGTTTCACAATTTGCGACCGAACTGAAAATGCCGGCGCCGGCGCTGCTGGAGCAGTTGGCCAAGGCCGGCGTTAGCAAGGAAGCCTCCAACGACACCTTGTCCGAACAGGACAAGTCGCGACTGCTCGACTACCTGCGCAAATCGCATGGCGAAACCGCGCCCAAGGCCAAGATCACCCTGACCCGCAAGCAGACCAGCGAGATCCGGGCCTCGGATTCCACCGGCAAAGCGCGCACGATTCAGGTGGAGGTGCGCAAGAAGCGCGTATTCGTCAAGCGCGATGCCAGTGAACTGGCGGCCGAGGCCGCTGGAGAAGTCGTTGCCGAACCACCCGTCGAGGTTCCGGTCGAGGCCCCGGTCGTTGTAGCCGAGCCAGTCGCCGTGGCGCCAGCGCCGACTCCCGTGGTCGAAGAGGTTCCCGTTCCGGAACCGGCGCCGATCGTCGAGATTGCGCCAGAGGCGCCGGTGGCAGCCGCAGCTACGCTGGTACGTTCGCTTATCGATCCGGCACAGCAGGCATTGCGTGAGGCCGAATCCCGGCGCCAAGGTAAGTTGTCGGCGATCCAGGCGGCGGAATTCAAGGAAAAGAACGAACGCGAGGCGCGGGTTCGTGCCGAGGCCGAAGCGCGCCTGGCCGAACAGCAGGCGCAACTTGCCGCTGCCGAAGCGAAGAAGGCCAAGGAGCAGGCCGCTGCCGCTGCGGGCGTTTCGGGGACCATTCACAAACCGGCGACCAAGCCGGAAGACGGCAAGGCCAAACCGGCGAAGAAGGATGCCTGGAAGGACGATGCCGCCAAGCGGCGTGCGATCAAGACTCGCGGCGACGCCGGTACCTCTGGCTGGCGCGGTTCCAAAGGCGGCGGTCGTCATGGCGGTCGCCACGGCCATGCCGAGGAAACACAGGTGCAGCAACCGGTTGAGGCGATCGTGCGCGAAGTGCATGTGCCGGAAACCATTTCCGTCGCCGACCTGGCGCACAAGATGACGGTGAAGGCCACCGAAGTCATCAAGGCACTGATGAAAATGGGATCGATGGTCACCATCAACCAGGTGCTCGACCAGGAAACGGCCATGATCCTGGTCGAGGAACTCGGGCACAAGGCGTTCGCCGCGAAACTCGACGATCCGGATGCATTCCTTGCCGACGAGGGCGAGCACAAGGACGTGGTCCAGATGCCGCGCGCACCGGTCGTGACCGTAATGGGCCACGTTGACCACGGCAAGACATCGCTGCTCGATTTCATCCGCAAGAGTCGCGTCGCCCATGGCGAAGCGGGCGGCATCACGCAGCACATCGGCGCCTATCACGTCGAAACCCCGCGCGGCATGATCACCTTCCTCGATACGCCGGGTCACGAAGCGTTTACCGCAATGCGTGCACGCGGTGCCAAGGCCACCGACCTGGTGATACTCGTGGTGGCGGCCGACGACGGTGTCATGCCGCAGACGCGTGAGGCGATTCACCACGCAAAGGCAGCCAATGTGCCGCTTATCGTGGCGGTCACCAAGATCGACAAGCCGGATGCGAACCTCGACCGGGTCAAGCAGGAACTGGTTGCCGAAGGCGTGGTTCCCGAGGAATACGGCGGCGACTCGCCGTTTGTCGGCGTCTCGGCCAAGACCGGCCAAGGCATCGACGACCTGCTGGAGCAGGTGTTGCTGCAGGCCGAGGTACTGGAACTGGTGGCGCCGGTCGATGCACCGGCCAAGGGCCTGGTGATCGAAGCTCGCCTCGACAAGGGCAAGGGCCCGGTGGCGACAATACTCGTACTGTCGGGAACGCTGCGCCGTGGCGACGTGCTTCTGGCGGGCGCCGTGTTTGGTCGGGTTCGCGCCATGATCGACGAAAACGGCAAGTCCATCGATTCCGCAGGCCCTTCCATTCCGGTCGAGATCCAGGGCCTTACCGATGTGCCGGCTGCGGGCGACGAGGGCATGGTCATTCTGGACGAGCGCAAGGCGCGTGAAATTGCCCTGTTCCGCCAGGGCAAGTTCCGTGACGTCAAGCTGGCAAAGCAGCAGGCCGCCAAGCTCGAAAACATGTTCGAACAGATGGCCGAGGGCGAGATTCGCACCCTGCCGCTGATCATCAAGTCCGATGTGCAGGGCTCGCAGGAAGCCCTGGTGCAGTCCTTGAACAAGTTGTCCACTGCCGAAGTCAAGGTCACGGTGGTTCATGCGGGTGTGGGCGGCATTAGCGAATCCGACATCAACCTCGCGGCGGCCTCGAAGGCGGTAGTCATCGGCTTCAATACCCGCGCCGACGTGGGGGCGCGCAAGGCCGCGGAGAGTCTCGGTGTCGATATCCGCTACTACAACATCATCTATGCCGCGGTGGACGAAGTGAAAGCCGCCTTGTCCGGAATGCTGGCACCCGAGAAGAGGGAAGTCGTGCTTGGCATAGTCGAGATACGCCAGGTGTTCCGCATCTCGCGCATCGGTGCCGTGGCCGGTTGCATGGTGCTGTCCGGCATCGTCAAGCGCAATGCGTCGGTTCGACTGTTGCGCAACAATGCGGTGGTCCATACCGGCGAACTGGATTCGCTCAAGCGGTTCAAGGATGACGTGCGCGAGGTCAAGGAAGGTTTCGAGTGCGGTTTAAGCCTGAAGAACTTCAACGACATCAACGAGGGTGACCAGCTTGAAGTGTTCGAAGTCCAGGAAATCGCCCGTACCCTGAACTGATCGACGATGGCAACCAGGCGCGGAACGGGTCATGGATTCGAGCGGTCCGACCGCGTCTCGCAGCAGATTCGGCGTGAATTGGCCGATCTGCTTCGCTTCCATCTAAAGGATCTGCGCATTGCGCCCAAATTGACGCTGGTAACGCTTACCGCCGTCGAACTGACGCCCGACTACGCGCATGCCAAGGTGTTCTATACCTCCATGGCGGATCCCGCGTCGAATGAACTGATCGCCCAGGGCTTGCAGCATTCGGCCACCTTCCTGCGCCGTGAATTGGGGCGCCGGGTACGCATCCACCATGTTCCGGAACTTCATTTTGTTTTTGATCCTTCCGTTCAGGAGGGGGCACGACTCTCGAAACTGATCGACGAGGCGGTCGAGTCGGACAAGAACCTACGCGACGAGTGAGCGAGCCCCGAGTCCAGTTTCGTCGCCCCGCGCGACGGCGCCTCGATGGCGTGTTGCTGCTCGACAAGGCGCTCGGCATTTCGTCCAACCACGCCCTGCAGGAGGCGCGCCGCCTGTTCAACGCTGAAAAGGCCGGGCATACCGGGACCCTCGATCCGCTTGCGACTGGCCTGCTTCCCCTGTGTTTCGGTGAGGCGACAAAATTTTCGGGCGAATTGCTCGACGCCGACAAGCGCTATCTGGCGACGGTGCAACTCGGCGTCACCACCGATACCGCCGACGCCGAGGGGGCGGTGCTGGAGCGCCGTCCGGTAGACGTGTCACGCAACGATGCTGAGGCGGTCCTGGCAGATTTTGTCGGCGAGATCGACCAGGTGCCGCCGATGCATTCTGCATTGAAGCGCAACGGCAAGCCGCTCTACGAGTACGCTCGTGCCGGTATCGAACTGGAACGTGTCGCGCGGCGCATCAGCATTCATGAATTGCGTCTCCTGGATTGGATGGAAGATCCTGCCTGCGATCGCTTTACGTTCGAAGTGCTCTGCAGCAAGGGGACGTATGTACGCACCCTCGCTGCCGACATCGGTGCTCGGTTGGGATGTGGTGCGCACCTCGCGGCTTTGCGGCGCACCTCCATCGGGAAACTCGACGTCGCCCAAGCGCATTCCCTGGAGGCACTCGCGGCGCTGCCTGATGCGGGGCGCGATGTTCTGCTCAGCCCCCCGGATGCGCTGCTGGCCGGTCTGTCGTCGGCCTGCCTGGACCCGGAAGGCGCCGCTCGGCTGCGGCAAGGCCAGGCGGTTCGCTGGTCGGCGGAAGATGGCGCCCGATTGCGGGCCTATGACCATGAACAACGTTTTATCGGCCTTTGCCGGCAGTCTGGCGACGGTTGGTTGC
>JBIKLV010000031.1:0-39727 GCA_044359585.1 Sulfuritalea sp.
AAGTCAATCGCCTGGTGTGGAAGTTCGCCAACCTGTTCCCGAATTGCCTGATCAATTCCATCGACGGCATCCGCGGCAAGAAGAAGTTCTTCTGGGACCAGATGAAGCTGCCGAACCGCCATTGGCTGGCCGCCAACATGAACCACGAAGCCTGGCTGGGCTTCAATGCCTTCGACGCGAAGAAGCCGACCGGCAAGGACGTCATCGACTTCATCAAGTTCCGCCAGTTGGTCGCGGAAGGCGCGCTGTTCGACGACAAGTTCGCCGAGCAGGTGCTGGCCAAGCCGAAGGGCTGAGGGTAGAAGGCATTTGATCCGCAGATTGTGCAGAGTGGCGCAGATTGAAATACGATCAGGGCAAGGCGATTTTTCATCTGCGTCAGTCTGCGAAATCTGCGGATTGATCCGGTTTTTTGGCTGAATCAACATTCTCGATCGGGGCCAGTACATGCAGCTAAAAGATAGGGTAGCCATCGTCACCGGGGCCGGGCAGGGCATCGGCGCCTCGGTGGCGGCGGCCTACGCCCGCGAGGGTGCCAAGGTCGCTGTGGTCGACATGAACGGCGAGGCGGCCGACAAAGTCGCCGCCGCAATAGTCGGCGCTGGCGGTACGGCGATCGGCGTCGCCTGCGACGTGTCCAACCGCGAGCAGGTCGAGGCCATGGCGGCGAAGGTCAATGCCGCCTGGGGACGCATCGACATCCTGGTGAACAATGCCGGCATCACGCGCACCGCGATGCTGCACAAGATGACGCCGGAGCAGTGGAACCAGGTGGTCGGCGTCCATCTCACCGGCGCCTTCAACTGCCTGCAGGCCGTGGTCGGCGGCATGATCGAGCGCAAGTACGGGCGGATCATCTACGTCACCTCGGCCGCCGGCGTGCTCGGCACCATCGGCCAGATCAACTACAGCGCCGCCAAGGCCGGCATCCTCGGCATGACCAAGAGCACGGCGAAGGAACTGGCGCGCTACAACATCACCGCCAATGCCATCGCTCCGGGCGCCGCGACGCCGATGACCGAAGTGATCCGCACCGACGAGAAGTTCAAGGACAAGTATCTCGACCGCATCCCGTTGGGTCGCTGGGCGGAACCGGAGGAGATCGCGCCGGTGTTCCTGTTCTTCGCCTCGGACGCCTCGGCCTACGTAACGGGCCAAATTCTCGCCGCCGACGGCGGCATGACGATCCATTGAACCACTTTGCTTCGATGACACTCCCGATATGATGACCGTTGGCCATTCCGTGGGGAACAAGGCACGCAAATAGGCCCGCCCCTCCCATCCTCCCCTCACGGGGAGGCTACTAATTGGCTCGCTGCGCTCGATGATTGACGGGTGCGCCCGCCGCGTAACTCAACGAAAAGGACAATCACTATGGCCGGCAAGGCAAGTTTCAACTGGGAAGACCCTCTGCTGCTCGATCAGCAACTCACCGAGGAAGAGCGCATGGTGCGCGACACGGCGGCCTCCTATGCCCAGGGCAAGCTGGCGCCACGTGTGCTCGAAGCCTTCCGCAACGAGCAGACCGATCCGGCCATCTTCCGCGAGATGGGCGAGATGGGCCTGCTCGGCACCACGATTCCCGAGGAATACGGCGGCGCCGGCATGAACTATGTCTGCTACGGGTTGGCCGCGCGCGAAGTCGAGCGCGTCGACTCGGGCTACCGGTCGATGATGAGCGTGCAAAGCTCGCTGGTCATGGTGCCGATATACGAGTTCGGCAGTGAGGCGACCAGGCAGAAGTACCTGCCGAAACTCGCAACCGGCGAACTGATCGGCTGCTTCGGCCTGACCGAACCCAACCACGGTTCCGACCCCGGCAGCATGATCACCCGCGCCCGTGCGGTCGATGGTGGTTACAGTATTTCCGGTTCCAAGATGTGGATCACCAACAGCCCGATCGCCGACGTTTTCGTGGTCTGGGCCAAGGACGACGGCGGCCAGATCCGCGGCTTCGTGCTGGAAAAGGGCTGGAAGGGCCTTACCGCACCGGCCATCCACGGCAAGGTCGGCCTGCGCGCCTCGATCACCGGCGAGATCGTCATGGACGAGGTGTTCTGTCCCGAGGAAAATGCCTTCCCGGATGTGCGCGGCCTCAAGGGCCCGTTCACCTGCCTCAATTCCGCCCGCTATGGCATCGCCTGGGGCGCCCTGGGCGCCGCCGAGTTCTGCTGGCACACCGCGCGCCAATACACGTTGGACCGCAAGCAGTTCGGCCGCCCGCTGGCCGCCAACCAACTGGTGCAGTTGAAGCTGGCCAACATGCAGACCGAGATCACCATGGCGCTGCAAGGCTGCCTGCGCCTCGGTCGCATGAAGGACGAAGGCACCGCGGCGGTCGAGATCACCTCGATCATGAAGCGCAACTCCTGCGGCAAGTCGCTCGACATCGCCCGCGTCGCGCGCGACATGCTCGGCGGCAACGGCATTTCCGATGAATTCGGCGTGATCCGCCATGTCGTGAACCTGGAAGTGGTGAATACTTACGAGGGAACGCACGACGTCCATGCGCTCATCCTCGGTCGGGCGATGACGGGGATACAGGCGTTCAGCTGATGCGTTCCTGTTTCCGTTCGCGGTGAGCCCTGTCGAACCGCCTTTCCCTGCGACAAACGGCCTTCGATCATTCGACAGGCTCACGACTCGGGCCGAACGGTTTAACCTATAAGCCAGCCGCCACGGAGCGGAGGAGGAGAGTGTCATGGCAGAACTGAGCAGCGCCGATCATCGGTCGTCACCGCCGTGGGTCAGCATTCCGCGGCAGTACAACGCCGCCTGGGACCTGATCCAGCGCAACCTGCAGGCGGGCAGGGCGGCCAAGCCCGCTTTCATCGACGACCAGGGCAGCTACAGCTACGGCGAGCTTGCCGAACGGGTCAACCGTTTCGGCAACGTGCTGGCCGGGCTTGGCATGCAGCAGGAAGAGCGGGTCATGCTCTGCCTGCTCGACACCATCGATTTCCCGACGGCCTTCCTCGGCTGCATCCAGGCCGGCATCGTGCCGATCGCCGCGAATACCCTGCTGACCGGCGCCGACTACGACTTCATGCTGGGCGATTCGCGGGCGCGCACCCTGGTGGTGTCGGAGGCCCTGTGGCCGTCCTTCGCCGGCATCGTCGACAAGCACAAGTCATTGAAGAACATCATCGTCTCGGGCAAGGATGGCAAGGGGCAGTTGCTGTTCGCCGATCTGATGCAAAAAGCCGGCACCAGTTTCGAACCCGCTGCGACCACCGCCGATGATTTCTGCTTCTGGCTGTATTCCTCCGGATCGACCGGCGCGCCGAAAGGGACGGTGCATTTGCACTCGCACCTGGTCCAGACCGCCGAACTCTATGGGCGCGGGGTGCTCGGCATTCGCGAGAACGACCTGGTCTTTTCCGCCGCCAAGCTGTTCTTCGCCTATGGCCTTGGCAATGGACTTACTTTCCCGATGGCGGTAGGCGCCACGGCGGTGCTGATGGGGGAGCGGCCGACGCCGGCCTCCGTATTCCAGCGCCTGCGCCAGCACCAGCCGACCATCTTCTACGGCGTGCCGACGCTCTACGGGGCGCTGCTGGCCAGCCCGGACATGCTCAAGCGCGGCGAAGTACCGTCGCTTCGGGTCTGCACCTCGGCCGGCGAGGCGCTGCCGGCGGACATCGGCAAGCGCTGGACGGAACTGCTCGGCGTCGAGATCCTCGACGGCATCGGGTCCACCGAAATGCTGCACATCTTCCTTTCCAACCGTGCCGGCGAAGTGCGCTATGGCACCACCGGCAAGCCGGTTCCGGGCTATGAAGTGCGCCTGATCGGCGAGGACGGCAACGAAGTTTCCAGGGGCGAGATCGGCGAACTGCAGATCAAGGGCCCGAGCGCCGCAGCGCTCTACTGGAACAACCGCGAGAAGTCACGCCACACCTTCATGGGCGACTGGACGCGCAGCGGCGACAAGTACATCGAGATCGACGGCGGCTATTTCCAGTATTGCGGACGCTCCGACGACATGCTCAAGGTCTCCGGCATCTACGTTTCGCCGTTCGAGGTAGAGGGCGCGCTGATGACGCATCCGGACATCCTCGAAGCCGCCGTGGTGGCCCACGCCGATACCGACGAACTGATCAAGCCCAAGGCCTACGTGGTGCTCAAGGCGGGGGTGCAGGCGTCGGACGGGCTGAAGGAGGCGCTCAAGGTTCACGTCAAGGAGCAACTGGCGCCCTACAAGTACCCGCGCTGGATCGAGTTCGTCGCCGAACTGCCGAAGACGGCCACCGGAAAAATCCAGCGCTTCAAGCTGCGTTGAACTGCTGACCCCGCCACCGCCATGCGCGTCCTGATCATCGAGGACGACCTCGACATCGCCGGCAACCTTTACGAGTTCCTCGAAGGGCGCGGCAATGTCGTCGACCTGGCGCGTGACGGAGTCACCGGCATGCATCTGGCCGTGGCCGGGGATTTCGATGCCATCGTGCTCGACCTCGGGCTGCCCGGCGTCGATGGGCTGTGCCTGTGCCGCAAGTTGCGCTGCGAGGCGAAACAGGACGTGCCGGTGCTGATCCTCACCGCGCGCGACCTGCTCGACGACAAGCTGGCGGCCTTCGAAAGCGGCGCCGACGACTACCTGGTCAAGCCCTTCGCGCTGCGTGAGGTCGAGGCGCGGCTCAACGCGCTGGTGGCCCGCCGCCGCGGCCGCGTGGTGAATCGCAGGCTGCGCTACGAAACGATCGAATATGACGCGGAAAAGTTCGCGGTGACGGTGGACGGGCGCTCGGTGCATCTGTCGCGCAAGTGCCTGCAATTGCTGGAGATGCTGATCGCCGCACCGCATCGCGTGTTCACCCGCGCCGAGCTGGAGCGCGAACTGTGGGGCGACGAGCATCCGCAAAGCGACTCCCTGCGCAGCCACATGCACATGCTGCGCCGCGCCCTGACCGATACGCGCGGCCACGCGCCGATCGAGACCGTGCACGGCGTTGGTTACCGATTCGCCGTGAACGACCAGCGCTGAGCGCGCATGTCCCGCAATCCCCGCCACAGCCTGCGCCTCAAGCTGGCGCTGAGCTTCGCTTTGGCGGGCCTGGTGCTGGTGCTGGTCCATGCCATTGCCATCCACCAGCTCAACCGGCAGCAGGAAGCGCAGCTGATCGACCAGATTGTTTCCGACGAGATGGAAGGCCTGCTCGAACAGTACGAGCGCCAGGGCCGCCTTGACGGGCCACCCTACCGTGCGCTGCAACGCTATCAGGTGCGGCCCGACACCGAGGCGCTGTCGCTGCGCAAGTGGTTCCGCGCCAGCTGGCTGGTGCAGGGCTTCGTTGCCCGCGATGACGCCGAGCGCGCCGAACTGCCGGTCGAACTGCGCGGGCTGGAGCCCGGCTTCCACGATGTCGGGCGCGGGGCCGACCGCTATCGCGTCGAAGTCCGCGAGATCGGCAGCATCGCTTTTGTCGTCGCCTATTCGGTATCGCTACACGAGGAGCGCGGGCAGCACTTCACGCGAGCCCTGGCAATCAGCGCGGTGATCACCATCCTGGTCACGGTGCTGGTCGGCCTCTGGCTGTCGGCACGTCTGACGCGCCAGATCGTCGACCTCGCGCATCGCGTGCGCCAGCTCGACGGCAAGCACGCCGGCGAGCCGCTGGAAGGCCACTATCCGGAGCGCGAGGTTGCCGAACTGGCGGCGGCCTTCGATGGCTACCACGAGCGCACGGTGCGCCTGCTGGAGCGCGAGCGCGCCTTCACCGCCGACGTCAGCCACGAACTGCGCACGCCGCTGACCGCGATCCAGACCACCTGCGAACTGATGCTCGACGACGCCGACCTGTCGCCGAAGGCGCGCAGCCGCGTCGACAAGATCTCCGGCGCCACGACGCGGCTTGCCGAACTGGTGAATGCCTTCCTGCTGATGGCGCGCGAAGAGGCCGATGGCATCAGCGGCGAAGTCGACCTGCGCGAATGCATCGTCGAGGCCGCCGATAGCGTGCGCGAGCGCGCCGAGGCCAAGGGCCTGACGCTGCAGGTGGAGTTCGGCGAGGCGGTGCGGCTGCGCGCGCCGCGGCGTGCACTGCAGGTGGTGCTGTCGAACCTGCTGGCGAATGCGGTGAGCTATACCGAGCGCGGCTCGGTGACCCTCAGCAACCGCGGCGGCACGGTGGAGATCACCGATACCGGTCCGGGCGTTGCGCGCGACCGCATTCCCGAACTGTTCCGCCGCTTCCATCGCGGCGATGCGCGCGGCGGCGACGGCTACGGCCTCGGCCTGGCGATCGTCAAGCGCATCTGCGAGCAGGCCGGCTGGAGGATCTCCGTCGAACCGGGCGAAGCGGGCGGCACCCGGATCAATCTTGTCTTGATTTGACGAAAATTTGACGATCCCATGACAGGGATTTGACGTTTGCTTCCTATACTTGGCCGACGTCCGGAAAAGTACCCAAGAACCCTGTGCCATCCGCGTTTCTGGCTTGACGCATCGCATTTGAGATGCTGTTATAGTCAGGCGCGTTTCGCATTGGCCGGACGACAGGCCGCACATATAACCAAGGAGGAGCAACAATGAGCCAGAACGACAAGGATATCTTTGCCCGTCGCGAATTCCTGAAGGGATCGGCGGCGATCGCCGGTGCCACCGCGGTCGGTACGCTGCTGCCGTCGGCGATGGCCATGGCGCAGCAGGGCAAGCTCAAGGTGGGCCTGATGCTGCCCTACACCGGCACCTTTGCCCAGCTCGGCGTCGCCATCACCAACGGCTTCAAACTGGCGGTGGATGAACGCGGCGGCAAGCTCGCCGGGCGCGAAATCGAATTCATCACCGTGGATGACGAATCCAACCCGGCCAAGGCGCCGGAAAACGTCAACAAGCTGGTGCAGCGCGACAAGGTCGATGTGGTCATCGGCACCGTGCATTCCGGCGTGGTGATGGGCATGGCCAAGGTGCTGAAGGAATCCGGCACGCTTTGGATCAACCCCAATGGCGGTGCCGGCGCGATGACCGGAGCCGCCTGCGCTCCCAACTTCTTCCGCACATCCTTCTCCAACTGGCAGACCACGCATGCCCTGGGCAAGGTGCTCAAGGCCAAGGGCCACAAGACCGCCGTCTTCATCACCTGGAAGTACGCGGCTGGTGAAGAGATGATGGAAGGCTTCAAGGAAGGTTTCGAGAAGGAAGGCGGCAAGCTGGTCAAGGAACTGTACACGCCCTTCCCGCAAGTTGAATTTCAGGCGCTGCTGACCGAAATCGCCAGCATCAAGCCGGATGCCGTGGTGGCCTTCTTCGCCGGCGGCGGCGCGGCCAAGTTCCTCAAGGACTACCAGGCTGCCGGCCTCAAGGGAAAGATCCCGCTGTATGGCTCGGGCTTCCTCACCGACGGTGTGCTCGATGCCGTGGGCGATGCCGGCGAGGGCGTGGAAACCACGCTGCACTATGCCGACGGCCTGGACACGAAAAAGGACAAGGCCTTCCGTCTGGCCTACGCCAAGACCTTCAAGCTGCAGCCCGACGTCTATGCGGTGCAGGGCTACGACGCCGGCCAGTTGCTGGCGGCCGGCCTCGAAGCCGTCAAGGGCAACGTTGCCGACAAGGCCGGCGTGATCAAGGGCATGGAAGCCGCGAAGATCGATAGCCCGCGCGGCGTCTGGACGCTCTCCAAGGCACACAACCCGGTGCAGGACATGTACCTGCGCAAGGTGGTCGGCAAGGAAAACAAGGTGCAGGGCGTGGCCTGGAAGGCACTGGCGGATCCGGCACGGGGCTGCAAGGCCTGATCCCGATTCGGCAACAGGGGCGGTAGGCGACTACCGCCCTTTTCTTGTCGTCGATTTGCCCGCGAAGGGCATTCCACGACATGTTCCGGACCTCCTTTGCCGTGTCGCCAGCGCCGACTTCCTGAACCCTGCATCCCATGGATCTAGCCTTCTTCCTCATCCAGTTGCTCAACGGCCTGCAATACGGCCTGTTGCTGTTCCTGGTCGCCAGCGGACTGACGCTGGTGTTCGGCATCATGGGCATCATCAACCTGGCGCACGGTAGCTTCTACATGGTCGGCGCCTACCTGGCCTGGTCGCTGGCGACCCTGACCGGCAACCTCGCCACCGCGATCCTGCTGGCGATTCCGCTGACCGTGGTGCTCGGCATGGCGCTGGAACGCCTGCTGTTCCGCCATCTCTACTCGCGCGACCACCTCTACCAGGTGCTGCTGACCTACGGCCTGATCCTGGTCTTCGAGGAATTGCGCAGCCTGATCTGGGGTGACGACGTGCACGGCGTCGCGGTTCCCGCGCTGCTCAACGCCTCGATTCCCCTCACGGAAAACCTCTCCTACCCGGTGTATCGGCTGGCGATTTCCGGCGTCTGCCTGCTGCTGGCGCTGGCCCTGTACTTCCTGATCCAGAAGACGCGGCTGGGCATGATGATCCGCGCCGGCGCCAGCAACCGCGACATGGTGCAGTCGCTGGGCATCGACATCAAGCTGATCTACACCCTGGTGTTCGCGCTGGGCGTGGCCCTGGCGGCATTCGCCGGCATGATCAACGCGCCGCTGTCGTCGGTGACGCCGAACATGGGCAGCCATGTGCTGATCATCTGTTTCGTGGTCGTGGTCATCGGCGGCATCGGCTCGGTCAAGGGCGCCATGGCGGCGTCATTGATGATCGGCCTGGCCGAAACGTTCGGCCAGGTGCTGGTGCCCGAGGTCGCAGGCATGATCGTGTATGTGCTGATGGCGATGGTGCTGGTATGGCGGCCGGAAGGCCTGTTCGGGCGCAAGGGATGAACAACGGCACACTTTTCCGCTGGCTGCCCTGGGTCGTCGTCGGCCTGTTCGCCCTGTTCCCGATGCTGGACAGCACCTTCTACACGCAACTGGTGACCAAGGTACTGATCATGGCCATCTTCGCCATGAGCCTCGACCTGCTGGTCGGCTACACCGGCCTCGTCAGCTTCGGCCATGCCGCGTATTTCGGACTCGCCGGCTACGCGCTGGCGCTGATGGGGCCGAAGTACGAGGCGGCCAGCCTGTGGTGGACCCTGCCGGGCGCCATGGGGATTTGCGTCGTCTTTGCGCTGGTGACCGGCCTGCTGGTGCTGCGCACGCGCGGCATCTACTTCATCATGGTGACGCTGGCCTTCGCCCAGATGCTGTATTTCGTCTTCCACGATACCAAGCTCGGCGGCGGTTCCGACGGCGTCTACATCTACGCCAAGCCGACCATGAACTTCGGCGAGACTGTGCTGGTTAACCTGGAGAAGCTGGACCAGTTTTATTGGCTGGTGCTGTTCTTCACCGCCGCGACCTTCTTCCTGCTGCGCCGCATCCTCGGCTCCAGCTTTGGCCGCGCACTGCTTGGCATCAAGGTCAACGAACACCGCATGCGCGCGCTGGGCTTCCCAGTGTTCCGTTACCAGTTGGCCAGCTTTGCGCTCGCCGGCGGTCTGGCCGGCCTTTCGGGCTATCTTGCAGCGGTGCAGTTCGGCTTCGTCAATCCCGAGATCCTCTCCTGGCACCAGTCGGGCGCGGTGCTGATGATGGTAATCCTTGGTGGCATGGGCACGCTGCACGGCGCGGTGATCGGCGCCTTCGCCTTCATCCTGTTGCAGGAAGTGCTGTCCAACCAGGCCTGGTTCGGCATTGCCGCCAAGCACTGGCAACTTGCCATGGGCATATTGATCATGCTGGTGGCGCTGTACCTGCCGCAGGGACTGGCCGGGCTTATGGGCAAGCTTCAGCGCAAGCCGCAGGCGGTAGCCGAGGAGGCCGCCGATGGCTGAGCCCATCCTGCGCACCGACCGACTGACCAAGCGCTTCGGCGGCCTGGTGGCGGTCGGCGATGTCTCGCTCGACCTGCACCTGGGTGAAATCCATGTGGTGATCGGTCCCAACGGTGCCGGCAAGTCCACGCTGACCAACCTGCTGTCGGGCGACCTGCTGCCGACTTCGGGCCGCGTAATACTCGACGGGCGCGACATCGCCGGCATGAGTTCGGATCAGATCTCGCGCATGGGTGTCGGCCGCAGCTACCAGAAGACCAACATTTTCCTGCCCTTCACGGTGTTCGAGAACGCCCGCCTGGCGGCGCAGTCGCGGGCGCCGCAGGCACTGAAGGTATTCACCCGCGCCGAAGCGCATGCGCAGACCAATCGCCTGGCAGGCGAGGCGCTCGAGGCCGCAGGGTTGTCGCACCGCGCCGATCGCATCGCCGCGACACTCTCGCACGGCGAGCAACGCCAGCTCGAGATCGCCATGTGCCTTGCCACCCAGCCGCGCGTGCTGTTGTTCGACGAGCCGCTGGCGGGCATGGGCCCACACGAATCGCAGCGCATGGTCGAGTTGATCCAGACCCTGAGCGCCGGCCACGCCATCATGCTCATCGAGCACGACATGGATGCCGTGTTCGCATTGGCCGATCGCCTCACAGTGATGGTCAACGGCGAAGTGCTGGAAACCGGCTCGCCGGAGCAGGTACGTGCAAGTCCTGCCGTGCAGGCCGCCTACCTCGGCGGCGAGGAGTTGCTGCATGAGTGAACACATCCTCGACGCCAACGGCCTGCACAGCTACTACGGCGTCAGCCACATCCTGCACGGCGTCGACTTCACCGTGAAGAAGGGCGAGACGATCGGCCTCATGGGCCGCAACGGCATGGGCAAGACCACGCTGATCAAGTCCATGCTCGGCCTGGTGCGGCCGCGCCAGGGCGCCGTGCGCGTGCGCGGCGTCGACATGACGAATGCCGCGCCGCATGCCATCGCGCGCAAGGGCATCGCCTACGTGCCCGAAGGCCGCGGCATCTTCCCCAACCTCTCGGTGCGCGAGAACCTCATCATGGCCGCTCGCGCCGGCGTCGATGGCCGGCGCGATTGGGATTTCGATCGAGTGATCCACACCTTCCCGCGCATCGGCGAACGCCTCAACAACGGCGGCGCGCAGCTCTCCGGCGGCGAACAGCAGATGCTGACCATCGGCCGCGCCCTGATGACCAATCCCGACCTGCTGATCCTCGACGAGGCCACCGAAGGCCTCGCGCCGCTGATCGCGAAGGAGATCTGGAGCATCATCAAGACCATCCGTGCCTCGGGCATCGCCACCGTGATCGTCGACAAGAACTACGCCGCCGTCATGGCACTGTCCAATCGCAGCGTAGTGCTGGTGAAGGGCAGGGTGGTGTTTGCCGGCGAGTCTTCGGAACTCAGCGGAAATCAGGAGTTGATGAACCGCTTCCTGGGCGTCTGACCATGCATTCCGGTTTTATCACCGCCGGCGGCCACAGCCTCGAATACCAGCTGATTCCGGCGCACCAGATCAATCGCCCGACGCTGGTGCTACTGCACGAAGGGCTCGGCTCCGTGGCCATGTGGCGCGATTTCCCGGCGCGCCTGGCATCGGCCACCGGTTGCCGCACCCTGGTTTATTCTCGCTACGGCTACGGCCAGTCCGATCTGCTCGAAGCCCCCTTCGGCACCGATTACATGCACCGCGAAGGGCGTGACACCCTGCCCCAACTCCTCGCCGCGCTGGAGATCGACAACCCCGTGCTGGTCGGCCATTCCGACGGCGCGTCGATCGCCTTGCTGCATGCCGGCGCCGGACACCGGGTCGCCGGCGTGGTGGTGATGGCCCCGCACTGCTTCGTCGAAGACATTTCCATCCGCAGCATCGCGGCGGCCAAAGTCGCCTTCGAAACGACTGACCTGCCGGCCAAGCTCGGCAAATACCACCGCGATGTCCATCGCACCTTTTGGGGCTGGAACGACATCTGGCTTCATCCCGATTTCCGCCCCTGGAACATCGAGGACTGCCTGCCGAATATCGCCTGCCCGATCCTGGCGCTCCAGGGCGAGGACGACGAGTACGGCACCATGGCGCAGATCGAAGCAATCGCCGAAGGCGCTCGAAACTCGGCGGAAGTCGAACTGCTGAAGCTCGCCGACTGCCGGCATTCCGCGCACAAGGATCAGCCGCTGGCAGTGATCGAGGCGATCAACCGCTTCGCGGAAAACCTCGATCTGGGGTTATCGCAATCGCCGACGGTCTAATCTATCTCGATGGCATTGCCGCAGCCCGGACGGTGCCGGAAGCTGACTTTCGTGCAGTTGCCGCATGAAAATCAGGCACCAAAAAATCAATGGCTGTTCGAAGCGACTGCTCATCGGCAAGGATGAGCGGTGAGTCGGAACTCATGCCGTTCAGGAAAAAATGAGGGATTTGATCTCTGATACAAAGACGCTATGGTGGTAACGTTGGTTCAGACATGAATAGGACTTGAATTATGGTGGTAAATCAAGCAGGGCAGAAGCCGTCGCGGCAACTGCTTCTTGTCGATGACGAAGAGAGCATACTTCAGTCGCTGCGGCGCATGCTTCGCCGGGATGGCTATGTCATCCATTTGGCAACCAGCGGTGAGGCCGGATTGGCGGTGCTGGAAGAACATGCGATCGGTGTCATTGTGACCGACCAGCGCATGCCCGGAATGAGCGGCTCGGATTTCCTTAGCATTGTCAAAGAGCGCCAACCGGATACGGTTCGCATCGTTCTGTCGGGCTACACCGAACTGAATTCGATTGCGGATGCCATCAACAAGGGCGCCATCTACAAGTTCCTGACCAAGCCCTGGGACGACGAGTTGCTGCGCCAACACATTGCGGAAGCCTTTTCCCGCTATGAGATGAAGGGTGAGAATGAGCGGCTTGGGATCATGAACCAGGCGATGCTCAATGCGATTCCTGATGCGCTGTTTCTCGTCGAGCCGGCGTCCCGGCTGATTGTTTCGACCAACGCTGCGGCGGCCCGCTTGCTTGGTTGCGAGGCCGCCGAACTCACGGGGAAGAGCATTGCGGACATCGAGCCGCTGCCACTCGACCAATGTTATTGGGAGGAAGTTTCGACGGGCCCTTTCCGGCCACTGTCGGGTGTGGATACGGAATATCAGCGCAAGGACGGCGAATTCATTCCGATCCGGAAAGCCACTTCGCTGGCCGCTGTGGCTCCTGCGAAAACTGTCCTCGTCCTTGCCCACGATCTCACGCGCGAGAGACGCATCGAATCATCTCTCGAACGGCTCAATGCGGAGATGGCATCGGTGTTCGAAGCGACATCGGAGGGCCTCCTGGTCCTGGATGACGGCCATCGCCTTGTCAGGATCAACAGGCGATTCAACGAGATATGGGGAATTCCGGAGACTCTCCTGCTGTCCAGGGACGGCGACGAAATCCTGCGCGCGATGGCCGGGCAATCCAAGACGCCGGAAGAAACGGCATCGGAACTCCTGTCCCATTTCGTTTCACCGGAATCCCGGTCGAGCGGCTATTTCGAGCGCAGCTCCGGCGATACGATCCGCTGGTTCGGCAACCCGCAGATTCTCAATGACGACGTGATCGGGCACGTTTTCGGATTCTCTGCCATTGCTGCGCCGGAGATCTGGAAATCCTGAGCAGGCTTACGCCGTCCTGCTGCCATTGCCGAAGTAGTAGGTCATCCGCTTGCGCGGGCTCAGGTAGTCAAACACCGAGGGCGCCAGCGCGCTCGGACGCAATGCCTTTGCGATGCTGAGTTCAGGAAACTCGGAAAGGTCGAGGATGATCGCCTCATTCTTCGGCACTGCCGTATCGTAGATCATCAAGGTCGGCTGCAGTGGCTTGCCGGAGCTAACCGAGATCACCATTCCCGTGGCACCGTTCGACAATCGAACGAGGCTTCCCGGCGGATAGACGCCCAGCACATGCACCAGTTTGCCCAGGATGGCCTCATCGAACCACCCTTTGCGCTTGGCGAACATCGTTGAAAGTGCCTCGTAGGGTGTCATTGCCTTTCCGGGGTCGGCGGGATTGCAAAGGTCGTCGTAATGGTTGACGACCCCGATGACCCTCGCAGCAACGGCAATCTGGTCGCCCTTCAGGCCGCGCGGATAGCCGCTCCCGTCGATGTTCTCATGGTGTTCAAGAATCGCGGCAACGACCTGTGGCGGCAGTTTGCCGCGGGCGGCCATCTCGGCTCCCTTTTCTGCGTGCTGGCGCAGCATTGCCTCCTCGGCATGGGTCAGTGGCTCCGTCTTGAGCAACAACCAGGGGGGAATACCTTCCTTGCCGATGTCATGGAAAATCGCGGCGACGCCGATGATCCTGAGTTCACTTGCGGACAAGCCCAGCGCCTTGGCCAGCAGCAGGGAAAGCATGGCGACGTTGAGGGAGTGGTAATAGACTTCTTCGCCGGCAGCCTTGTCGTTGAGGAGGTGGACCATGGTGCTGCTGTCGGACAGCAAGGATTCGGCGACGTCGGAGATCAGCAACTCGGCCGCGGCCGAGGCATCGTCCGGGCTCGAAACAAACTGCTTGGCCGCCGTGCGCACGGATTGCGCCATCTTTGCCGTTTGCTTTCCCATCGTGACAATGTTGGCGCGCAGGGCGTGGTGGCGTTCGATGCGTGCCTGTTTTCCCGGGTCGGCGACTGTGCTCACCGCCGTTGCCCCGTCCCGGGAATCGACATTCGGCGTTGCATGGATTGATGTGACAGGCGGGCTGTTTCCGGCAACCGTCTCCGGGATTTGTTCCAGCCGGCTGCGCAACGGGTCGATCTGGACGCGATCGAGGCCAAGGCCGCGAATGGTATCGATCTGCTCCTGTGACTGGATCAGAAAGCTGTTGAAGGCGAACGGATGGTGGAGCCAGGACAGATTGAGGATGACGTACATCCCCAGGCTCAGCTTTTCCGGCGCAACGAAAACGGCATCCTGCATGGGATATGAGAAGGAAGGGGCAAGTGGGCTTTGAGGCGGATGTCAAAATGTAACCGATTTGCGCCGGGTCGGGCGGGTATTGCCCGGGGGCATTGAGTTGCATCGACGTGCATTGGCCGGCTTTGGAGGTAAGGAAGTGCGTTAAAATTTTCAGGCTTCAGGCAGCGCGGCAGGAAAGCGGCACTCTGCCCTGTTGAGCGCATCGGGCCATTGATCAAGAGGGAGCGGCAATAAATGGAACAGGGTCCGGTGGACACCAAACAGCCCTTGCTTGGCCAGCGCGCCCTGATCATTTTTGCGGTGCTGGCAAACGTGCTGGTGGCTGCCATTGCGAGCTTTCTGCTGATGTCACAACGGGATATTGTCGAACGGGAAGCGCAGCGCACCTCGAGCAACCTTGCCAGCTCGTTGGCAAATGATCTGGACGCTTCGTTCGACATCATTGCTTACAATTTGCGCCGTATCGCGTTGAAGCTGCAAGCGGAGCCCATGGCCACTTATGTCGCACGCGCTGACGCGTTAGTGGCCGATGCCGCACCAGACTTCCAGGAATCCAACATCCTCGGGATCTCCGACAAGCACGGCAGCATCATTGCCGCGCAAGGAGAGAACATCCGCGCGGGCCTCGACATCAGCGACCGGGCCTACTTCCGGCAGCTGCGAGAAGCGTCCCCGCAATCCGGATTCATTATTTCGGAGCCGATTGCCGCCAAGGGCAAGATCCCGGTTCTGGCCTTGATTCTGGCGCAGCGGGTCAATCGCCCGGACGGGGCGTTCGCGGGCATTGTGTTCACGTCGATGCGTCTGTCCTCGATCGAGGAAAAAATGCAAGACCTTGATCGGGTGAAAGACGACGTCGTGTTCCTGCGAAGTTCGGCCCTCAACACGATACTTCGACATCCTCCCCATCCGAATGCGCAACCGGGCAGCCGCATCCTGTTTCCAGAACTCGAAACAGCTTTCGCCGCCAACCCGCACTTTGGGTCCTTCCGTGCCGTCGCCGCGCAGGTGGACGGACTGGAGCGCCTGTTCAGCTACCACTGCAGCGAACGTTATGGTTTTTCCGTCATGGTGGGCCGGCATGTTGAAGAGGTGTTTTCCAGCTGGAAGCGAGAGGTGTGGATCGTGGCTTTCTGCCTGGGGGCACTGGCAGTCTTGACCTTGTGGCTGGCTGCCGCTTTCGCCCGTGCCTGGCAGAGATCAAACGAAACGGTAGTCGGTCTCACCCAGGCTGAAGTCCAGCTCAGAACAATTCTTTCCACGACTCAGGACGGTTTCTGGCGCGTGACCGCAGAGGGTCGTCTGCTTGAAGTCAACGCGAAGTATTGTGAAATGTCCGGTTATAGCCGGGATGAGCTGCTGGCCATGGTGATCAGCGACATCGATTCTGTCGAAACCTCGGAAGAGGCCAAAAGGCATGCTGAACAAATCGTCAGGAACGGATCAGACCGCTTCGAGACGAAACATCGTCGCAAGGATGGATCGACCTTCGATGTCGAAGTGAGCGCCACGTGTTGGCCGGATGAAGGCGGGCAGTTCCTGGCCTTCATCCATGACATATCGCAGCGGATGCTGATCGAGCGCCAGGTACGGTCCAGTCGCGAGCAACTCAGGCAGTTTCTCGACCATCTTCCCGGATCCGCTTACCTCAAGGATGCCGATTCGCGCGTCATGCTGGCCAGTATGGGGTTCAAGCGACTTTTCGGAACCGATCCGCGTGACATGGTCGGCCGGCGTTCAGACGAGATTTTTCCTGGCGAATTGGGGCGGAAGATTCTCGAGGATGATCGGCGCATCCTCGCCAGCGGCAATACCGAGGTCATCGAGGAGAAGCTGGGAGGACGCATTTACGAATCAACAAAGTTCGTGATCCATGAGCAGGGCAAAGCGTATCTGGGCGGGATCACACTGGACGAAACCGTCAGGGCACGCAATCGCAAGCGGGTTGAAGCCCTGCTCGCGCTGGTTACGGAGCAAGGCATGACGGATGAGAGAGAATTCCTGACACTCGGGCTGGAGAAGGCCGAGGCCCTGACGGACAGCCGCATAGGTTTCCTGCATTTTGTGAACGAAGACCAGGAGTCGATCGAGCTGGTGACCTGGACCGAAGGTGCGCTGAAGGGCTGCCAGGCGGGCTACGATTCTCATTATCCGATCAGCCAGGCGGGCATCTGGGCTGACTGCTTTCGTGAGCGGAAGCCGGTGGTGTTCAACGACTATGCCGGTTATGTGGCGAAGCGTGGCCTGCCGATCGGACACGCCAGGCTGGACCGGCTGATCTCCGTTCCGGTGATCGAAGAGGGCATGGTCCGCATGATGATGGGGGTCGGCAACAAGGACGGCGATTATGATGCGTTCGACATCGAGAGCGTCCAGCTGATCGGCAACGATTTATGGCGCATCGTGCGAAGGGCGCGCGTCGAGAATGAAATGAAGGCCCAGCTGGAGCGATTCACCGCCCTGAACGCGAAGCTGACCCAGGCACAGGGGCAATTGCTCCAGTCCGAGAAAATGGCCAGCATCGGCCAGCTTGCGGCAGGCGTTGCGCACGAGCTCAACAATCCGATCGGCTTCATCCAGTCGAATATCGGCACGTTGCAGGAGTACGTCGGTGACCTCATCGAACTGCTCGATTTTGCCGATGACGCAATCGAGCGTCTGGGTGATGCGGCGACTTGCGACGCACTTCGCCAGTTGAAGGAGACAAAGGATCTGGGTTTCCTGCGCGAGGACATCATCCAGCTGCTGGCGGAGTCGAAGGACGGAACCGATCGCGTCAGGCGAATCGTCCAGAACCTCAAGGACTTTTCGCATGTCAGCGAGGAGGAATGGTCATGGGCCGATCTGCAGAAGGGGATCGAAAGCACCCTGAATCTGGTCTGGAACGAGATCAAGTACAAGGCGGAAGTCGACAAGCAGTTTGGCGACCTGCCAGAGGTCTATTGCATGCCGTCGCAGCTGAACCAGGTGTTCATGAACCTGCTTGTCAATGCCGCCCAAGCCATCGAGTCGAAGGGCAAGATCACTATCCGCAGCGGATTTGAAGAAGGCACCCGGCACCAAGAGGCGCGGGTGTGGATCGAGATCGAAGACACCGGCAAGGGGATTCCCCCTGAGAACCTGACGCGGATTTTTGATCCGTTCTTTACGACGAAGCCGGTTGGCAAGGGAACCGGGCTGGGACTGTCACTCGCCTGGAGCATCGTGGAAAAGCACAAAGGGATGATCAAGGTCAGCAGCGAGGTCGGCAAGGGAACGACCTTCCTGATCGTCCTTCCGGTGGAGCGAACAGATGACACCCCTGATGCCGCTACCAACGAGACGGCCCAGCCATCATGACTGAACAAGCTGCAAGCAGCCCACCCACCCTGCTCTTGGTGGACGATGAAGCGTCGATCCTGAGTTCGCTGCGGCGCCTCTTTCGTCCGCACAACTATCGCATCCTGCTTGCCGAAAGCGGCGCCGCCGGGCTCGAGCTGCTCGAAAAGGAAGTTGTTGATCTGGTGATCTCGGACATGCGCATGCCGGAGATGGACGGTGCCCAGTTCCTGGAAAAGGTGCGTGCCCGCTGGCCCCAGACCAGCCGCATCCTGCTCACCGGATATGCCGACATCACCTCGACCATCAACGCCATCAACAAGGGCGAGATCTATCGCTACATCACGAAGCCATGGGACGACAACGACATCGTCCTGGTCGTGCGCGAAGCGCTTGAAAACAAACGCCTCAAGGCGGAGAACGAGCGGCTCCTAGCGCTGACACAGGCCCAGAACATCGAGCTCAAGTCGCTCAATGCGGGGCTCGAAGAGCGCGTCATGCAACGGACGGCCGAACTGCAGGAGGCCAACTCATCCCTGAAAACGGCCAACGGTCGGTTGAAACAGAACTTTCTGGTTTCGATCAAGATGTTTTCCGGGCTGATGGAACTGCGCGAAGGGTCGGTGGGCGGGCACTCGCGGCGGGTCGCCGACTTGGCGCGCAAGCTCGCCATTGCGCTTGAAGTGGATGCCAAGACCCAGCAGGACGTCTTCGTCGCCGGCCTGTTGCATGACATCGGCAAGATCGGTTTTTCCGACGCGATGCTCGGAAAGTCGGTTGCGTCAATGACCAGCGAGGAACTCGGCAGGTACCGGAAGCATCCGCTGGCCGGCACGGATTCCCTGCTGCCCCTGCCGGAGCTCAGGGACGCCGCCACGCTGATCAAGAGCCATCACGAGCGCTATGACGGCGCCGGTTTTCCGGATGGCATCGCCGGCATCGGCATTCCGCTTGGCTCGCGCATCCTCGCCGTGGCCAACGACTATGACGGGCTGCAGATCGGCACCGCGTTCGACAAGAAGCTGACGCCCGACGCTGCGCTTCGCTACATTTTCGAGAGTCGCGGAAAGCGCTATTGCCCTACGGTTGTGGATGCCCTGAAGAAGATCATGGGCGGGCTGGATGAGGATGTGGCGAGGGAGTTGCTGATCACCGCGGATGGGTTGAAGCCGGGAATGGTCCTGGCCAAGGATATCGTGACGCGCGAAGGCAACCTGTTGCTGGCCGCCGACTTCGTGCTGGACGAGATGCTGGTCCGGGAGCTCAGGAAGTTTTTCGACAACGAGGCACCGGGGGCGACGATACACATTCGTGCCGACCAGTGTGGCCGGTAATACGAACATGCCGGACTTCGCGCCGCATCCTTGCCGGGGAAAGCTCACCTTCAAGCGAGTGTATTCCGACCTGGCTACGCTCGATCAAGTGCTCCGCCTGATGGGGCCGGGCGCCTGCGGCGAGGAGGAAGAACATGGCTTTTAGCTGGGGCAGTTATTTCGAGACCGGAATAGCCATCGTGGACCAGCAGCACAAGGGCCTGGTCGACCTGATCAATGAAACGGCGCCGATGCTGACGCAAGGCGGCGCCGCCGTGCCGGATCAGCTCGATGGTCTTCTCGCGAAATTGTTCGCTTATGCCGCCGCACATTTTTCGACCGAAGAAGCCTTGATGGACGACCACGGCTTGCTTGAAAGCTACCGCATGGCTCACAAGGGCAGCCATGGGGATTTCGTGGTGCAGATTTCGGAACTGCGGTCACAGCTGGGTACGGATACGGGTGGTGACCTGGGCCCCGCCCTGCTGCGCTATCTCACCAGCTGGCTGACCTTTCATATCCTTAACGAAGACCAGCGGATGGCACGACAAATCAGTCTGTTGGAGTCGGGAAGGACACCGGAAGCGGCATTCGCCGAGTCCCTGGCATCGGCTACGAACGACAAGGCACTCATGGCGCTTTCAGGTGCCCTGATCGACCTGTATGCCGTGCTCGGCACGCGCAACAAGGCCTTGCGCGCAACCAACGAGCATCTCAAGCTGGCCACCCGGAAACTTGAAGAGACCAATCTTTCGCTCGAGGCTCGTATCGACGAACGCACCGCTATGCTGCGCGAGACGGTCGAACGCATGGAGCAGACCCAGGGGCAGCTCCTGCAATCGGAAAAGATGGCCGCCATCGGCCAGTTGGCAGCGGGCGTCGCCCACGAGATCAACAACCCGGTAGGCTTTGTGAATTCCAACCTCGGCTCGCTGCGCAAGTATGTCGAGCAGCTCCTGGACGTGATCGATGCCTATGACTCCGTACGCGGCGACATTCCGGACAGCGACGCGCGGCGCCAGCGTATCGAAGCCGCCCGGGCTGCTGCCGATATCGAGTACCTGCGCTCCGACATCGTCGACCTGCTTGACGAATCTTCCCATGGCCTGTCCAGGGTCAAGAAGATCGTTCAGGACCTGAAGGACTTTTCCCACGTCGATGAAGTGGCCTGGCAGCACACCGATCTCAACGCGGGCCTTGAATCGACCCTCAACGTCGTCTGGAACGAGATCAAGTACAAGGCGACAGTCGAAAGGCATTACGGCGACCTGCCACTGGTGCCTTGCGTGTCCTCGCAGATCAACCAGGTCTTCATGAACCTGCTGGTCAATGCAGCGCAGGCCATCGAAGGCCAGGGCAAGATCACCCTGTCGACCGGTGTGGCGGAAGGCGCCTGGGTCGAGATTCGCGACACGGGAAAAGGCATGACCGAGGAGGTCCAGAAGCGAATCTTTGAGCCGTTCTTTACCACCAAGCCGGTGGGCAAGGGCACCGGCCTGGGCTTGTCCATCTCCTGGGACATCGTGGTCAAGAAACATGGCGGCAAGATCAGCGTCAGCAGCGAGCCGGGCAAAGGTACGTGCTTTCGCATTGAACTGCCCCTGAGCGCCGATGGCGAACCGGCCAAAGCCTGACGCCTGGCGCCCGACCGGCAACGCAAGCTACCAAAAGGACAAGCATGGTCGAGGCATTCAAATGGGATCAGTCCTTTGCAACCGGCATCGAGGTCGTTGATCTTCAGCATCAGGGCTTGGTGGAGATAATCAATGAAGCCGGCACTGCCTTGAGCCAAGGCAATGCAGATCCCGAGACGATGCAGGCGATCCTCGCTCGACTGTTCGACTACGCCGGAGAGAATTTTCGGACCGAGGAAGGCCTGATGCGCGAGCATGGCCTCGATCCGCGCCATACGCTGCAGCACGCGGCTGAGCACCAGCACTTCGTCAGCCAGCTGCGCCTGATCAAGGATGTCCTGGACGACGGGGCCAACGCAATAGCGTGGGCAATGACCCTGGGGTTTCTGGCTTACTGGCGGAGCTTCCACAACCTCGATCTCGATCAGCGCATGGCGCTTCAGATGCGTCTCATCGCGCACGGTACGACGGCCGCGCTGGCCTACGACCAGTCCGTTTCGGTTCACGCTTCCGACGCATCGCGCAAGGCGATGGTGTCTGGGTTGATCGAAATCTATCGCCTTTCGGCGGGGGCGCTGCTACCTCCCTTCAAGGGACAGAACACCGATGATGCCGACCTGCTGACCGGCCTGCTGAATCGCAGCCGCTTCCTTCATGTACTGGCGCAGAGGGTGATCGAGATCCGTGTCACCGGAGGATCGTTGGTTCTGCTTTTGGTGGACGTGGATGACCTGGCGTCACTGAACCAGTCCATGAGCTACGCCGTGGCCGACCAGCTGCTGATCGAAATCGGAAGGCGGCTGCGCGAAAGCACGCGCAATGAAGATCAGCTCGCGCGAATCGGTGATGACGAGTTCGCTGTCCTGCTGAATGGCGGGCATGAAGCGGACATCCGGATCAAAGTGGCCGAACGACTGTTCGAACGGGCGTCGCAGCGATTCAGCCTGGCGGGTCGGGATGTGCCGTTCTCGCTGTCCGGTGGGCTGGCAATACTGCCCGCTGATGCGCTGGATGTCGAAGCACTCGTGGGCGCGGCGTCGCTCGCGCTGGCGGCTGCAAGGCGCGAGGGCGGTGGAGTTTGCCGGCGCTATATGGCCGACATGGGGGCATCAGGACCCGCGCACGTCGATGCGGCAGCTGAACTGCGCTATGCGATCACCCATGGGGAACTCGTGCTCCACTACCAGCCGCAGGTAAGCCTCTATTCCGGCGCCATCGTGGGGCTGGAAGCGCTGGTTCGCTGGAACCATCCGGAACGCGGCCTGATTTCTCCCGCGCAGTTCATTCCGCTGGCAGAGGAAACCGGGCTGATTGTTGCGCTCGGCAACTGGGTCATGCGCGAGGCCATTTCACAGATTCGTGCATGGCGGGAGCAAGACCTTGGATTGGTGCGCGTTGCCGTCAACCTGTCGGCAAGAAGCTTCCACCTTCCCGACCTTCCCGACCTCGTTGACCAGTTGCTGCGCGAACATGACGTCCCGGCGAACCTGCTCGAGATCGAACTGACGGAAAGTATCATGATGCACGATCCCGATATCGTCATCGGGACCCTCAACCGCCTGCACGGGGTCGGTGTAAAGCTCTCGCTGGACGACTTTGGCACCGGATATTCATCCCTCGCCTACCTGTCGCGGCTGTCGCTGGATACGCTGAAAATCGACCAGTCCTTCGTCCGGGACATCACCACCAACCCGGTCAATGCCTCTATCGCCGTCGCCACCATCGCCATGGCGCACAAACTTGGCAAGTCCGTGGTTGCGGAGGGCGTCGAGACCGAAGGACAGATGCTCTATCTGCGCCGCCACGACTGTGACGTCATGCAAGGCTATTTGTTCTCGCGACCGGTGCCGGCCGAGGCGATCACCGAGATGCTCCGCCTGGGCATAAATATGCCCCTCAAACTCGAATCAGACGAAGACATGCCCTGCCTGCTGCTGGTCGATGACGAGGAGTCCATCCTGCACGCGCTCAAGCGCATGCTCAGGCTTGAGGGCTATCGCATACTCACGGCGCAAAACGCGTCTACGGGACTGGAACTGCTGGCGTCCAACAAGGTGCAGGTCGTTCTTTCCGACCAACGCATGCCGGAAATGACCGGCACCGAGTTCCTGACGCGAGTGAAGGATCTCTACCCTGATACGGTACGCATGGTGTTGTCCGGCTACTCAGAAATCAATACGGTCACCGAAGCGATCAATCGTGGAGCGATCTATCGATACTTGTCCAAACCCTGGCGCGATGACGAAGTAAAGCAGGAAATCCGCAGCGCATTCCGGCACCACGCCGGAACCCTAGTCTGACGCAATCCGGTTCAGTCGACGGAGCCATCCCGGCAGACCGGACGCGCACTAGCCGGGGGTTCGGGAATCCGTTACCCCGGCGGCCAGCCTTTTGTTCTCCAGCACCAATTCACCGTGATTCAGCGCTTCGGCGACGCTGGCCATGAACAGGAAGTCATTCCACGGCTTGCCGATGAAGCGATAAATCCTTGCGCCATGGTAGGCACGCATTATCTCGTCCAGGTCGGCGATTCCGGACATGAGGATCAGTTCGGCATCGGGGCGAATCTCGCGCACCTTGGCAAGAAAATCCGTCCCGTTCATTGCCGGCATCTGGTAATCGCTAATGACCAGATCATAAATGTTGTCGCGCACCCTGGTCAGGGCAGCCTCCGGGGACGACTCGGTTTCGACGTCAAGCTTGAAACTCAACTTCCCGTAAGTGCATGGCGCCAGCTTCATCAGTCGGCGCAGCGAACTCAGAATGGATTCTTCGTCGTCAAGGATCAGGATGCGGCTCATCGATTTTCACCCGAAGGAGGTAGGCAGGAAGACCAAAGAAATGCTGCGGTCTCAATATAACCAACGTACGTTTCTTGCAGTTTGGGCAATTATCATGGAAACAAGCTCTGTTTGAGAGATGATCCCGGCCGCCGCACCCACAATTTTTACCTGTTCCCGCCGCTAAGGTTGGTGCGCACTGTGTTCAGGCAATACTCTCGAATACGGCTGATGGGCTGAATCGACGGTTCATCGCCGTGCCGCCAGCGACCGAAGGAAGTCCCTGTGGGGCGCCGACTTTCTGAAAGCTACTTGCCGAAAAGCTCCATGAACTGCTGCCGCAGCCAGCGGTTGCCTCGGTCGTCGTGGAAGCGTTCCTGCCAGCATTGCTTGACGTCGAAGGGCGGGATTGTGATCGGCAGGGGCAGCAACTTGACGTCGTTGTGTTGCGACAACTGGCTGCCGACACTGTGCGGCACGATGGCCACCATGTCCGTCGTCGCCACGATGCTGGCCAGCACCAGGAAGTTCTGCATGCGCAGCGTGATGCGTGCTTCCAGCCCATGCTCGATGAGCTTGCGTTCAATCACGCCATGGCCCCATCCGCCCGGTGTGACGATGGCGTGCGAGGCGGCGGCATCTTCCCCAACCTCTCGGTGCGCGAGAACCTGATCATGGCCGCCCGCCCAGGCATCGATGGCCGCCGCGATTGGGATTTCGATCGGGTGATCCACACCTTCCCGCGCATTGGCGAACGCCTCAACAACGGCGGCGCGCAGCTCTCCGGCGGCGAGCAGCAGATGCTGACCATCGGCCGCGCGCTGATGACCAACCCCGACCTGCTGATCCTCGACGAGGCCACCGAAGGGCTCGCGCCGCTGATCGCGAAAGAGATCTGGAGCATCATCAAGACCATCCGTGCCTCGGGCATCGCCACCGTGATCGTGGACAAGAACTACGCCGCCGTCATGGCACTTCCAATCGCAGCGTAGTGCTGGTGAAGGGCAGGGTGGTGTTCGCCGGCGAGTCTGCCGAGCTTTCCGGCAACCAGGAACTTATGCACCGCTTCCTCGGCGTCTGAAAGCCCGTGAATAAATCTACTGCGCGTACCGGATCGGGGTTTGGGCGGCTCATTTGGCAAGCCCGGCTATCCTCATGTACAAAAACGTACGTTCCGGTAGCTGCGCTCCGGCCGCACCCCGCTGCGGCCCGGCGGCTACGCCCCGAAGGAAGTCCCCTTGGGGGACGATTTCTTCACGGGCTTTGAAACCATGCATTCCGGTATCGTCACCGCCGGCGGCCACAGCCTCGAATACCAGCTGATTCCGGCGCACCAGATCAACCGCCCGACCTTGGTGCTGCTGCACGAAGGGCTCGGCTCCGTGGCCATGTGGCGGGATTTTCCCGCACGGCTGGCAAGTGCCACGGGCTGTCGCACCCTGGTCTATTCGCGCTACGGCTACGGTCAGTCCGACCTGCTCGAAGCCCCTTTCGGCACCGATTACATGCACCGCGAAGGGCGTGACACCCTGCCCGAACTCCTCACCGCGCTGGAAATCGACAACCCGGTGCTGGTCGGCCATTCCGACGGCGCCTCGATCGCCTTGCTGCATGCCGGCGCCGGACATCGTGTGGCCGGCGTGGTGGTCATGGCGCCGCACTGCTTCGTCGAAGACATTTCCATCCGCAGCATCGCGGCGGCCAAGGTCGCCTTCGAAACGACTGACCTGCCGGCCAAGCTCGGCAAATACCACCGCGATGTCCATCGCACCTTTTGGGGCTGGAACGACATCTGGCTTCATCCCGATTTCCGCGCCTGGAACATCGAAGACTGCCTGCCGAATATCGCCTGCCCGATCCTGGCGATCCAGGGCGAGGACGACGAATACGGCACCATGGCGCAGATCGAGGCGATTGCCGCGGGTGCGCGAAACTCGGCTGGCGTTGAACTGCTCAAGCTTGCCGATTGCCGGCATTCCGCGCACAAGGATCAGCCGCTGGTGGTGATCGAGGCGATCAACCGCTTCGCGGAAAACCTGGATTTAGCCGTACCGTCGGCGCCAGCGCGGTGCGTCCCTACGGGAACTTTCTGAGGCCTTGCCGGGCTGCCGTCTTGTTTCAGGTTATATGGCGCGCTTCGCTATCGGCTTGCCTTACCGAGTGACAAGGGCGGTTGGATCTTGGTGGTGCGTGCTTGCGTTCGAGAGATGAGCAATTAAACGGCATCTAAGGAAGCGCTGAACAAGCCGTCACACCGGCGAACGCCGGTGTCCAGTGCCTTGATTCGCCAGGATTCCGGCGTTCGCCGGAATGACGATTCGGGACTTGATCAGTGCTTCCCCAAAGAATTCGGACCAATGACGCTAGCGTGCCCTGAGCCGACGGTGGAGGAAACCGGAAGCGGCCGTTCACTGCGAACCCCCGACTTGAAATGCTGCCATTCGTTATGCGTTGGCGATATTCTTTCCCTTGAGGCGGCTGCGCAGCGTATTCGGCCAGTAACGTGATAGGTTTCATTGATATTGCTTTTCAAGCATGTTCGCAGGTCGCCGTTTACCAAGGAGCCGCTCCTCTGCCCATTGCGGCCAGTCTCCAGCCATCAGGCAGTGCTTGGGGTGCGATTCGGGGGGGGCTTTCTACATATCGCGTCGCATGCCGACCCAAAATCGGCGATTGACTGGTGTGCCCAGCGCCGGTCATGCCGACCTGCAATGCCATTGGAATTCCCTGTCCAGTGAATGCCGTTGGTGCAATCGAAGACCAGGACGATGAGGACGGCAGCCAGGCCATTGCAGTGATGCAGCGCAAGAGTCGGCGCTCGCGCTACGGCGACAAGTCGGTACAGGAGCCGTCGCCATGCCGACAACCTCTCGCATCGGGGGTTGCGGGCAAATGGCCTTGCCAACTCCGACCACATCACAGTCCATGCCGATGGCCGGAACCACCGCGCCGAGCGTACGCCGGTAGCTCAGCCGTTGCGCCCGCCGGGCTCTGTCATTTCCTGCACCGGAGCAGCAGGCCGGGTCGGCTGGTAGGTTTCGACTATCTCGGCCAAGCGCCGGCCCAGGATGCCGCTGATGTTGAAATTGAGCTTGGCCATGATGCGCGGGAACAGCAGCAAGTCACGTTTGAGTCGATGGTGGTCGAAGCGCAGCACCGATACGGAGCCCAGCGCCGTCACGTCTGCGGTGCGGAAGGTATCGAGGACAAAACCGATTTCGCCGAATACGTCACCCGGTCCCAAAAGGGCAAGGCGCTGGCGCGCGCCATTGTCCTGGCGCAGAACTTCGATTTGCCCGCTGACGACAAGATACATGCTGCGTCCGACGGTTCCCTGCCGGATCAACACCTCGCCATCGGCATACTCTCGCAGTTCGGAGATCAGGATGGTCTTGCGGATCTGGTAGCTGGTCAGCCCATGAAACAGCGGGCAGTTTTCAAGGTCCTTGCGCTGCATCGACATCGCCAGTATTTCGTAGAGACCAACCAGGCGGATCCTCGACATCACCAGGGGCGTGACGAACAGGTTTGCCGCCGTCGCGACCAGAATCGCGATGCTTGCCAACGCGCCGAACTGGGCGATCACGGCGAACTCGGACAACCCCAACACGGCAAAGATCAGCGCTTGCGACAGGCCGACGGCGACAACAGGAGCCACTTCGACCTCCACGGTATCGACGACGGCCTCGTGATAATCCGAAGCGTCGCGACAACATTCACTGTAGCGCGAGAACATGTGCCCGGTGCCATGGATCACCGCTCCAACGGCAAGGATCGCCAGGGGTACAGTCCAGATGCTTACGGGCAACTCGAAGGCGCGCATCAGCCCGGTAGCAACGATCACCGGCAGCACGGTCGGCACAAGTGCGATCAAGCCGCCCTTGAACGATGTGAACATCAGTGACACGACGACCAGAACCAGAAGCAGAATTCCCGCCACGGCAATGCCCGTTCCTTTCAGCAGCCGCTCGACCGACTCGCTGATCAGCAAACCCTCTCCGGCGACCGTGACGGTCATGCCCGCGCCGGCAATGCGCGATGCCGCGAGGCGGAGTTCCTGCACCTGCCGGTTAAGGGTGGCGGCGTCCCGGACATGATGACGGATCACGATGTTCGCCCGCCGGAAATCGTGACTGACATAGGGCGCGAGATCCTGAGCCCGGAATAGGACCAGGTACTGTCCGACGAGCTTGCGCGCAGGCGGTACATGGTAGGCGCCGCCCCGCCCACCGGCCGCCTCACGGTTGGCCTGCGACACCAGATCCGCCAGCGACAGGCTGCGACCGAAACCCTGTTGCTTGGCAATGAAGGCCTGGATATCACTCAATCGCTGAAGATGCAGCGGATCGCGAAATACCCCTTCGGCGTTGGCGTCCAGCGTCAGGTAGAACAGCCTGGTTCCCGCCAGGTCTTCGTTGATACGGTCGGCGGCAAGCCCCACCGCGCTCGACGACGAGAAAAAGGCAAGGGGATCGTGAACCACGCGCAGCTGCGGCGATTGCCGGACCAGAGCGATGCAGCCGATCGCGACTATGGCAAGTATCCCGAATGTCGCGGGCCGGCGCAGCAGATCGAGGCCGCCCAGAACCTTGCCTGCTATCGTCGCCAACAGGTTCGCACGCCAACGCCGTCCTGCGCCGGCCTCGACCGCCCGCTGCAATGTCGGCAACAGAAGGATGGTCACCAGCCCGTTGGCAAGAATGGCGAAGGCCATGGCGAAGCCGAAATCCCGCAGCGTGGGAATGCCGGTCACGAACCCGCTGGCGTGCCCCAGCGCCAACGTGAGCGCCGTCAATACCGAGGGAGCACCCAGATCGCGCGCAATGGCCTGGGCGCTCCAGTCGGCCGTATCACCCGCGGCCGGCGCCGCAACCCGATACGTCGCCATGCGCACCACCTCGGTCGCGGCATTTGCCAGCACCAGTGTCGGGAACACGGCGAACAACAGGCTGACGGGAATCCCGAGGAAGCCCATGGCGCCGAAGGACCACAAGACGCTCACCGTCCCGATGAGCAGAGGCGCCACGGCGGCCACGAGATTGCGCCCCAGAGCCAGGGCAGTCAGCACCATTACCAGCGCGGTCGCCGCGCCGAGCACCGCCAGATCCAGCTTCAAGCCACGTCGTAGTTCGGCCTCAAGGCGCGACGGCCCGACCTGGACGATCGACGGAAAGGCTCCACGAGCCCCTTGCAGTACCCGTTCGATCGCATCATTGATCTCGCTGCCGGCCAGCATGCCCTCGCGCACGGAGACACTGATGACAACAGCCTTGCCGTCCGCGCTGACCAGATTGCGCAGCGCGACCGGGTCGTCCAATACGCGATCGCGGGCGCTTTCGGCCGCCGCCGAATCAGCGGGTGCCCCCGCCAGCAGGGGCTGAACCGCCAATTGCCCATCGCTGCTGCGGACAGCCGGCGCGGTGAAGAGATCATCGATCCGCTCGACGAATGGCAACTGCCGCAACTCGTTGTGGATCTGTTCCAGTGCCTTGAGCTTCGCCGGCGACCAAAGCTGCTCGTCGCGCACATAGACGAAGGTCCGGTTGTCCGAGCCGAACTCCCTGGCAATGTGCAAATAGGCCTGGCGATCCGGGCCATCGCGGGCGACCAGCTGATCGTAGCCGGTCGCGATCGAAATCTGCAGGATGCCGATGATCGCGATCACCGTGGTCACGACAATGAAGAACAGGCTGCCCGCCGGGTGGTCGGCGCCTATCCGCAGAAACCGGCGCCACGGATTCGCCGGCTCGCTGCTCATGGCTTCCCTTTCAGGCCGGCGAAAACGGCCGCAGGCACATAGTCGGCCGAATGCACTCGTCGCTCGACCTTGAGCAATGCTCGCGAGCCCTCGCGCAAGTCTTCCATCAGGACCATATCCGGCCGCCAGATGCCGTAGCTGTCCGGACGCGGATCGCGGAAGGTTTGCTGCCTCCATGGCCGGCCTTCGCGATCGCGGTATTCAATGCGACTGACGTAGAGGTTGTCCTTGCGCAGATAGAACCGGCGCTCGAAATAACCCGTGTGTCGTACCACGGCATCATTGAGCGGGATCGCGCGGACAAGGTGATGCGGCACGCGATCGAGATCCTGATCGCCATCGCGTTCGTAGCGAAAATCCCTCTCTTGTTCGCCCTCGATATCCGCGACAAGGAATACCGACCCGAAAACGGGGCTGTTCGCTGCCGTGCCCAGACGATTGCCGCTCCCGGTCGTCCGCGCTACCTGGATCGATGCCCCTCGCGCATCGATTGGCGCATCGACTATCCACACGCGCCCGCTGCCTGCGTCGTCCTGCCGGGCATAGTGCCGGGTGGTTCGCAACGACAGCTTGCCGGCCCGGTCCGTCAGCACCCATGTCTGTTCCTCGAAGACGTGGGCGGGCAACGCGTAACGGCGCACTGACTCCTCGATCAATTGTCGGCCGCCATCGGCCACCGCCGGCGGGGCCAGGGACAGCAGCAGCGCCAGGACCAAAATGGCGCCAAAAGGATATGGTCGCATCAGCGCCTTACCTCATCTGCCCGCAGGCTGCGCGCCACGGCGCGAGCCAGGTCGCCATAGACGGCGCTCATGGAACCGACGAGAGCATCGTAGCCCGCGCCGGCAGGCAGCGGTTCGCCGCTGAACACGGCTTCGGCACTTGCATGCAGGCTGCCATCGGCCCCGCGCGTTACCCACCACTGCACGGCAAGCACGACACGGCCGCCCGGCTGCCGCTCGAAACTGCGGATATCCACTTCGACCCGGTAATCCGGTGCCCCGCTTGCCGGGTAAGGGGCAGCCACCACCAGGTCGCCATCCAGCAAGTACCCGAGGTTGATTGCCAGCACGCGCATCATGTCCTCGCGCAAGGGCCCGCCCCACTGTTCGTGCTCAACAATCCCGAGCGCATTGCCTTCATCGCGCGTCACGATCTGCGGCCGATCCAGATACTGCGGCAACCGCAGATCGCGGATCACCACCGTGCGCCGCTTGGCCCCTGGAGCCAGGGGCCGGGCGATGCCAGAAGCCGGCGCCGCCACGGTCGGCGTCAACAGGTAGGCGCGCGTCGCCGGTCCAGGCGTCACGCACCCGGCCAGCGACATCAGAATGCCCAGGGTCAAGGCGGCGCCAGCGAGGCTCCGTAAGCGCTTCATGGCTTGACCGCGTCCTTGTCCGCCCCGGCGACCGGGGTCCGCATCGTCTCCTTGCCCGTCTCCTTTGCCGACTCGCGGTCGGGGGTCTTGCCCAGCAACAGAGCCTGCGGATTTCGTTCGAGCATATCGACGAGATGGCGCAGGGAACGCGTCGTCGCCGTAAGCTCCTGTGTCAGCCGCAGCGCATGGTGATGGAGCGGCGCTTCCGGGGCGATCATGCCGTCGACCAGAGTCATGGTGCCCTTCGCCTTGTCCAGCGCATCGCGCGCCGCGCCCAGCGCCTGCTCGAGGTTGGCGGTGAGCGGCTCGGCCCGGCTATCCACGACCTTCAGGGTCGAGCGCAGGCTGGCGAGCGAAGCCGCAAGGTCGGTCAGGGACGATTGCAGTGCCTGGCCATTGACCAGTGCGTTGGTGCCTTTGAGCGTGCCGTGGAGTTCTGCCCCCAACGCCACGAAGTCGATCTGGTCGATCTTGTTCACCACTCCGGCCACGCTCGCCACGGCCTGTTCGATGCCGGCGCTGCGCACTGTCGGCAATTCCATCTCGGGGCGGTTGGCCTTGACCAGTCGCAGCGGAGCCTTGGGCTGCATGTCGAGGTCTACAAAGAGCTGGCCGGTCAGCAGGCTGCCCGTCTGCAGCCGGGCACGCAAGCCGCGCTTGACCAAGGTCTGAAAAGCTTCGCCAGGTGCGCGCTGCATTGCCGGCCCGCGTCCAGTGATGCGCTCCGGTTCGAGCTCGACGACAACCGGAATGCGGAAGCCGGACGTGCGTTCATCGTACTCGAGCCGGACATCGACCACCGATCCGACCTTGATACCCTTGAATTCGACCGGCGCCCCGACGTTGAGCCCGCGCACCGAATCCTCGAAAAACATGACGTAGCGCACCTTGCTGGAATATGCTCGATCATTGATCGACTTGAGATCGTCGTACAACGTGAACACCAGCCCGGTGATGTCCTCGACAGCAGGATCCTGGCCGTCGGGCGTATCGAACACGATCCCGCCGAACAGCAGAGCCTGCAGCGACTCGGTCTTCAAGCGCAGGCCATCGGGGCCCAACGAAAGGTCGACGCCGCTACCGCTCCAGAAACGGGTATTGCTGCGCACCAGTCCGTCGAACGGCGACTTGACGAAGGCATGAATCAGCACGTTGCGAAAGTCGTTCGCCATCTCGTAGCCCAGCACTTCGCCGGCAAGAATTCCCTGGTAATAGACGGGCGACCCGCGGTCGATCGAGCCAAGTTGCCGCGCCATAAGGGTAATGCGTTTGCCAGCGGCATCGGATTGGACCACCGGCGGCGCTTCCAGACCAACGAAGAGCGACTGCGGCGCCCCCGCGCCGGGTTCGATTTCGAGATACGTGCCAGAAAGCAGCGTTCCCATCCCGGAAATCCCGCGCGCGCTCAACGTCGGCCGCACAACCCAGAAGCGTGTGTCACGCTGCAGAAAATGCGCGGCATCCTTGTTCAGCCGGGCTCGCACCTCGACCCGGGAAAAGTCGTCGCTAAGGCGCACCCCCTCGACCATTCCGATGCTGAGGCCTTTGTACTTGATCCGGGTCTTTTCCGCCTCGATGCCATCGGCCGTGCGGAAGGTGATGGTGACCAGCGGTCCCTGGTCGGTAAAGGTATGTACGATCAGCCAGCCGCCGAGCAGTGCCGTCAGCAGCGGAATCAGCCAGACCAGCGACAGGCTGCTGCGCTCACGCACGACCGGCTCGTTCATGATGCCACCTCGATGCCGGCCGGTGGGCGTGACCGACGACCGGCACGTAACGGGCCCTTGCCGGCGCGATCCCAGATCAGACGGGGATCGAAGGAATGCGCCGCCATCATGGTCAATACCACCGACGCGCCAAAGAAACTTGCGCCGAGGCCAGGTGAAACGGAGGCCAGGCCATCCATGCGGACCAGCGCGACAAGGATGCCGACCAGGAAGATATCCACCATCGACCACGCCCCGACGACCTCGGTGACATGGTAGAGATGCGTCCGGTCGCGCAAGCGCCGTGCCGACCCACGCTGGACTGAAACCAGCAGATAGCCCAAGACCACGATCTTGCTGATGGGCACGACGAAACTGGCAAACAGCACCAACAGGCCCAGCGGCCAGGCGCCATCCTCGATCAAGTGGATGACACCGGAGATGATGGTACTGGGCTCGCCCTTGCCGAAGCGGCTGACCGTCATCACCGGGTAAAAGTTGGCCGGTATCAGCAGCAAGGTGGCAGAAACCAGCAACGCCCAACTTCGTGCCAGGCTGTCCGGCAGGCGCATCCCGTGCAAGCCGCTGTTGCAGCGCGGGCAGTGCGCCAGCCCGTCGCCGTGACGAACCAGCAAGTCACAACTCGGGCAGGTCGCGTACCCCATTTCCGCCGCGTTTTCGGTGCTTGCTGCTCCCGGGTGAAGCACGGGTCCGCTGCGCGGCCAAAATACACCGGGATCAAAGCTCACCATGGCGGCAGCGGCCACCACCAGGAGGCCGATGAAAGCAAAGAAAGCAGCCCCGGGAACGATCATCGCCATGTCCTGCAGCTTGACGATGGATACCAGCAGGCCGAGCATGAACACGCCGATCAGGCTCCAGGGATTGAGCACACGTACCACTCGCCACACCTGCGGCATCGCCGGCGGGCGAAAACCCAGGCGCAAGGGCAAGAGAAGATAGAGCATGCCGCCAATGGTGACGAAGGGAAACACCACCGAGGTCAGCAGGACCAGGAGGCCGATACCTCCCATGCCGGCCTGCTGCAGCGCGAACCCGCCGGACACCAGCAGGCTGCGTTCGCTGCGATCGCCGAACTCCAGTGCCACGAACGGGAAGCTATTGGCGATGACCAGCAGCAGCATCGCGGCAAGAAAAAGCGCCGTCGAACGATCCAGGCTATGCGGCACATTCCGGTACAGCAGCGAGCCGCAGCGTCGACAGGACGCCTCCCCCCGCGGCGGTACCGTGACGATGCGGTGCACGCAATCACAGGCGTGGCAGGCAATCAGGCCGCTCGCCGAGTAACCCGGCAAATGTTCGTCTAGTATTTTTGCTGCCACCGGGAAGCCTGTCGTTGGGGTCGCCACACTGGGGACGGCGTTGGCCTGATATCCCAGCTTGCATGACAAGTCTAATCGAATCGCCTCGATTGAAGAAGCAGCTCCGTGAAATCCGACAGCCGTCCGTTCGCTGAAAAAGAATTTGCCGAATGCCGGTTCCCCGGGTTTGGTTAACTATTCTTTTCGCGCCGTGCGGGGGAAACCCCCGCTCTGCCTCGCCGCGCCACTGAAGCCACGCAATCGCAACTTGTCGAGCTTCAGGATGCGTTTGAAATGAGCGAACAACATTTTCGGTCAAGAAATGCCGACCTCGCATGCACGAAGCGCAGTTTATCCCCGTACCGCCGGCGCCAGCGCGCTGCGTCCCTGCGGGAACTTCCTAGGCCGAGAACAACTCCATGAACTGCAGCCGCAGCCAGCGGTTGCCTCGGTCGTCGTGGAAGCGTTCCTGCCAGCATTGCTTGACGTCGAAGGCAGGTATCGCGATCGGCAGGGGCAGCAGCTTGACGTCGTTGTGCTGGGACAACTGGCTGCCGACGCTGTGCGGCACGATGGCGACCATGTCGGTGGTGGCGACGATGCTGGCCAGCACCAGAAAGTTCTGCATGCGCAGTGTGATCCGTGCTTCCAGGCCATGTTCGATGAGCTTGCGTTCGATCACGCCATGGCCCCATCCGCCCGGTGTGACGATGGCGTGCGAGGCGGCGGCGAACTGCTTCGCCGTGATGCGCTCGCCGATCGACGGGTGGTTGCGGCGCACCACGCAGACGTAGCGGTCGCGGAACAGGCGCTGCACATAGAAGCCGGCGCCGAGGTCGGGCAGGTTGCCGATGGCGAGATCGACCTCGCCGTTGCGCAAGGCGTCCTCGGCCGACTCCGGGGGCATCGGCAGGGTGCGCAGGTGCACGCCGGGTGCGACCCGGTTCAGGCGTTCCAGCAGGCGGGGCAGGAAGTAGGCTTCGCCGAGGTCGGTGAGGAAGATCGAGAAGGCGCGCTGCGAGGTGGCGGGATCGAATTCCTGGCTGGCCCCCAGCGAGACGCGGATGCCGGTCAACGCCTGGCGGATCGGATCGGCGATGCCCTGCGCGTAGGGGGTCGGCACCATGGCGTTGCCGAGGCGCACGAACAGGCGGTCGCCGGTGGCCTTGCGCATGCGGGCCAGCGCGTTGCTCACCGCCGGTTGCGACAGGTCCAGCCGGTCGGCGGCGCGGCTGATCGAGCCTTCGCCAAGCACCGCCTCGAAGACCACCAGCAGGTTGAGGTCGAACTCCGAGATATTCATGATGTGAATGATATGTATTGACGCTATTCGCTACAAGTAGATTCGGTTTTGCTCTAGAGTGCAAGTCGTGGCCACTCCCGGACCACGACAGACCGGATCAACCGGCGACAACAGGAGGAGAAGCATGCTCGAAGGCTGCGTGCCCTGTCCCGCCGACGTGGCGGCGCGTTACCGCCAGCGGGGCTGGTGGGAAGGCATCACGATTCCGCAACTCCTGGAGCGCACTGCCGCACGTCATCCGGGCAAGACGGCCCTGGTCAGCGGCGATCTGCGCCTGAGCTATGCCGATCTGGTTGCCGGTTCGCGGCGGCTGGCCTGCGGTTTTCTCGATGCCGGCATCAAGGCGCAGGATCGCGTGGTGCTGCAATTGGCCAACGGGCCTGAATTCGTCTTTGCCTATTTCGCCCTGACGCGCATCGGCGCGATCCCGGTGATGGCGCTGCGCGCCCATCGCCACAGCGAAGTCCGCCACTTCCTGAAGGCGTCGGGCGCCACGGCCTACGTGATCCCCGATCGCATCGGCAACTTCGATTACCGCGAGATGGCCCGCGAAGTGGCGCCCGACGCGCCGGCCTTGCGCCATGTCTTCGTCGCCGGCGAGCCCGACCCGGGGCAGATCGACCTGCGTTCGATGATCGCCGCGCCATTGTCGGACGCCGCGGTCACCGCGTGGCTTGCCGGCCACGATCCCGATCCGGCGGAAGTCACCACCATGCTGCTTTCGGGCGGCACCACCTCGCTGTCGAAACTGATTCCGCGCACCCACGAGGATTACGTGCTCAACGCCCGCCTTTGCGGCCGCGCCGGCGGCTTCGAAGAGGCCACTGCGTTCATGGCGATCCTGCCGCTGGGACACAACTACAACCTGGCCTCGCCCGGCATGCTCGGCTGCTTTTACTATGGTGGCACGGTGGTGCTGGCGCCCTCGGGCGATGCGACGGATGTGTTCTCGCTGGTGCAGCGCGAAAAGGTCAGCGTGATCGCCGCCGTGGTGCCCCTGATCTCCAACTGGCTGAACTCGCCGGTGCCGGATGAATACGATCTGGCCTCGCTGAAGGTGATCCAGAACGGCGGCGCGCGTCTTGCGCCGGAACTGCGCGGGCGGATGCGCGAGCGCTTCGGCTGCATTGCCCAGGAAATCTACGGCACGGCGGAGGGCCTGATCAACATGGTGCCGCTGGATGCACCCGACGACATGCTGCTCAACAGTTCCGGAGTGCCGGTGTGCGAAGACGACGAGATCAAGGTGCTCGACGACGACGGCAATGAAGTGGCGGACGGCGAGCCCGGCGAACTGGTGACGCGCGGGCCCTATACCATCCAGGGCTATTACAACGCGCCGGAGAAGCAGGCCGAGGCCTTCACGCCTGACGGTTTCTATCGCATGGGCGACATCGTCAGGAAGCAGGGCCGCCACGTGTTCACCGAGGGTCGGCGCAAGGACCTGATCAATCGCGGTGGTGAGAAAATCAGTTGCGAGGAAGTCGAGAACCTGATCTTCGGCCATCCCAAGGTCAAGGCCGTCACGCTGGTGGCGATGCCCGATCCGGTGTTCGGCGAAAAGGCCTGCGCCTTCGTCATCGCCAAGGACGGCCAGACGCTGGCATTCGATGAACTGATCGCCTTCCTGCGTGCGCAGAAGATCGCCAGCTTCAAGCTGCCGGAACGCCTCGAGGTGGTCAGCCAGTTCCCGCTCAGCCCGGTGGGCAAGATCCTCAAACGGCAATTGCGTGAAATGATCGCAGCCAAGATGGAAGACGAAAAACCAGGTGCCAAGGCATGAAGATACGCATCATCGGCGGCGGTCCCGCCGGACTTTACTTCGGCGCGCTGATGAAACGCGAAAACCCGGCGCACGACGTCGTGGTCTACGAGCGCGGCCCGCGCGATGCGACCTGGGGCTTTGGCGTGGTGTTTTCGGATCGCGCCCTGGAATTCCTGCGCGCCGACGACGAGGCCATGTACCAGCTGCTCACGCCGCTGATGGAAATCTGGCCGAACCTGACCATCGTCCATAACGACACGCCCGTGCCGATCACCGGCAACGGCTTTGCCGCGATCGGGCGGCTGGAACTGCTGAGCCGGCTGTATGCCCATGCCGAGTCGCTGGGCGTGAAGATCGAATTCGACAGCGAGGTGACGGGACTGGATCATCCCGCGCTGGCCGGCGCCGACCTGATCGTCGGCGCCAATGGCGCCTTTTCGTGGGTGCGCAGCGAGAACGAGGACAAGTTCGGTACCGAGACCGACCTGCGCCCCAACCGCTTCATCTGGTACGGCGCCCGCAAGGCTTTCGACAGCCTGTCGCTGACCTTCCGCGAGACCGAGCACGGCGTGTTCTGCGCCCACCACTATCGCTACAGCCCGACCATGAGCACCTTCCTGGTCGAAGTCACCGACGCCACCTGGCAGCGCGCCGGCTTCGCCGGCATGTCTGAGGATGAAACCATCCGCCATTGCGAACAGGTGTTCGCCAACGACCTCGGCGGCGCGCCGATACTTTCCAACAAGTCCTGCTGGCGCCAGTTTCCGGCGGTCATCAACCGGCACTGGAGTTTCGGCAACGTGGTGCTGTTGGGCGATGCGCTGCGCACGGCGCATTTTTCCATCGGGTCCGGCACGCGCCTGGCCATGGAAGACGCCATCGCACTGTGGAAGGCCCTGCACGATTCCGGCAGCCTGGCGGAAGGACTGGCGCTCTACCAGGAGCGCCGCCTGCCGCCGATGAAGAAGATCCTCGATGCCGCCACGGCCAGCATCCGCTGGTACGAACGCATGGATCAACTGATATGCCTGTCGCCGGTGGATTTCGCCTACAGCTACATGACGCGCACCGGCCGGGTGGACCATTCCGAGGTGACGCGTCGCGATCCTAAACTGGCGGCGGCGTGGGAGCACAGCCACCCCGAAATCTTCGGCGATTCGTATTGACGCTCCAATGGTTTGCACGTAATGTATACAGTATCCAATAAGAAGTTCAACGCCTGCCAAAGGCCGGGCCACAAGGAGGAATTGCCGTGACTCAAATCGTCGTGAAGCGACCGGGGGAAGCCAAGCTCAAGGATTTGTTCAAGCCGGGTAAAGTCGGCAAGTTCGAGGTCAAGAACCGCATCAAGTACGGCGCGTGCTGCGTCTCCAATTACAACGGCCGTGACGGCACCATCACGCCGCGCGAACTGGCGCGGGTACGCGTGATTGCCGGCACCGGCTGCGGCTTGATCACCAACCAGGGTGCGTATCCCGATCCCTGGGGCGAGGGCAAGGCGTATTTCCGCCAGGTCGCGATCCACGACGACAAGTTCCTGCCGCAGTTCGAGATGATCGCGCGCTACATTCACGACGCCGGCGCCATGGCGATGCAGCAGATCCTGCACGCCGGCCGCTACGGCGGCATCGACCTCGGCTACTGCATCCAGCCCTCCGTGGTGCCGCAGACCCTGCCGCACTTCCGTCCGCCACGCGAGATGACCAAGGAGCAGATCGCGGTCACCGTGCAGCAGCACGCCGATGCCGCCAAGCGCGCGATCCGTGCCGGCTTCGACGCCACCGAGATCACCAGCTTCATGGGGTATCTCTTGGCCAACTTCAATTCGCGCTTCACCAATCAGCGCACCGACGAATACGGCGGTTCGGTGCAGAACCGCGGCCGCTTCATGCGCGAACTGATCGACGCCATCAAGCAGGCCACGCCGGACAATCCTCTCTCCGTGCGCTTGAACGGCGCCGAACTGATGGACAAGTGGGGCGGCAACACCCAGGACGAATCCTTCGAACTCATGCAGCAGGCCGTCGATTGCGGCGTGGACATGATCTCGGTTACCGTCGGCTGGCAGGAAGCACCCGAGTCCTCCTTCGGCCGCGACGTCGAACCCGGCTACTGGAACTTCCTCTCCGAAAAGGCCAAGAAGATGTTCCCCAACGTGCTGGTCGCGTTCGGCAACCGCCTGCCAGACCCGGCGATGGCCGACCAGTGCGTGCGCGACAACATATTCGACTACTGGGAAGTCTGCCGTCCGCTCCTGGCCGACCCGGAGATGATCCACAAGGCCGCCGAAGACCGCATGGAGGAAGTGCGTCCCTGCATCGGCTCGCTCAACTGCCTGTCGCGCCTGTTCCGCGACCTGCCCTACACCTGCACCATGAACCCGATGCTGGGCCACGAAGTCGAGCCCGAGTACCACGTCACCGAGGCCACCGAAAAGAAGCGCGTGATGGTCATCGGCGCCGGCCCCGCCGGCATGGAAGCCGCGATCACCGCGCGCCGCCGTGGCCACACGGTGACCGTGTTCGACAAGAACGACAAGATCGGCGGCAACCTCGCCGCTTATGCCGCCAATGACCTGGCGCGCCCAGCGGACCTGCAGAGCGTGATCGACTATTACGGCGTGATGGCGAAGAAGCTCGGCGTCGAAGTGCGCCTCAACACCGAGGCCAATGCCAAGTTCATGCGCAGCGTGCTGCACGAATACGACGCCTGCATCGTCGCGGCCGGCGCCCGCACCGACCTCGAATCC
>JBIKLV010000005.1:0-114568 GCA_044359585.1 Sulfuritalea sp.
ACGGATTCAGTTGGCATTCGGATGCTTGCCGAGGCGCAGGGCGTTGCGCCCGTCCTCGGCGGACCGGATCGGGATGCCGGCGGGACAGAAGTAGTCGCGGCTCAGGGCGGCGTGGTGGCGATTGACCGGCCGGTTTTCGATGGGCCGCCAGTCGGCGCGTGACGCCGGGGACTTGACCCAGGCGCCGTCGCTGCGACCCGTGGCGTAAAGTTTCCAGCTGCGATTCTTGCAGTGAATGCCCTCGAAGCTGACGTTGGTCGCGCCGCCCGTGGTCTTGACCACCAGCGCATAACGCACGGCGCCGTCGGCACCGACCGAAAGCGTGCTGGCGTCGATGTAGAACTTGTTGCTCGCCACGGCACTGACATAGAACTCGCGCAGATTTTCTTCGGTCGGAAACGCGGGCAAGTCGACCACGGCCTCGACCCAGGGCTTCTCCGCGTCTTCGTCGTAGTAGCTTTGTTCCTCGCGCGGGTAGGAGCCGAACTGCGCGAATGCGCTCCCCGCGATTCCGGCCAGCAGCAGAGCGGCCCAGCGGGTCATTTTTGCTCGGGCTCGTCGCTGGCTTCCCAGCGCGGCTGCCGCTCCTCGGGGTGGGCGAAGAGCAGGCGCGCCAGTTCGACCAGCGCCGATTCGTAGACCCCGCGCTTGAATTCGATCACGCTGGCCAGCGGCACCCAGTAGCTGTTCCAGCGCCAGGCGTCGAATTCCGGATGTTCGCTGGCACGCAAGCAGACGTCGCTGTCGCGGCCAACCAGCCGCAACAGAAACCAGATCTGTTTCTGTCCCCGGTAGGTGGTGCGCCATTCGCGGCGTATCCACTGCTTCGGCACCTCGTAGCGCAACCAGTCGCGGGTGCGGCCGATGATCCGCACATGTTCAGGCTTGAGGCCGGTTTCCTCCTCCAGTTCACGCAGCATCGCCTGTTCGGGCGTTTCGCCCTTCTTGATGCCACCCTGCGGAAACTGCCAGGAATGTTCGCGGATCCGTTTGCCCCAAAACACCTCATTGCGACTGTTGACCAGAACGATGCCGACGTTCGGGCGGAAGCCTTCACGATCGAGCATGATGCAAGTTCCAATGATTGATTGGGGTCCATTCTTCCACAATCGCGCGCCACTTGAAAGCCGTATTTCCCGCAGCGGCAAGCGATGCCGCAGGTAAAATGCCGGCTTTCCGATTTCCAGCCCATAGCCATGCGCGCCAGCCAGTTCTTCATCGCCACCCTCAAGGAAGCCCCCTCCGACGCCGAGATCGTCAGCCACAAGTTGATGCTGCGCGCCGGACTGATCCGCCGCCTCGCCGGCGGCATCTACACCTGGATGCCGATGGGCCTGCGCGTGCTGCGCAAGGTCGAAAACATCGTGCGCGAAGAAATGAATCGCGCCGGTGCCATCGAACTGCTGATGCCGGCCGTGCAGCCCTTCGAACTGTGGGAAGAATCCGGGCGCGGGCCGAAGTACGGCCCCGAGCTGCTGCGCTTCAAGGACCGCCACCAGCGCGATTTCGTGATCGGCCCGACCCACGAGGAAGTCATCACCGACGTGGTGCGGCGCGAGGTCAAGAGCTACCGCCAGTTGCCGCGCCACTTCTACCAGGTGCAGACCAAGTTCCGTGACGAGATCCGGCCGCGCTTCGGCGTCATGCGCGGGCGCGAGTTCCTGATGAAGGACGGCTACTCCTTCCACACCAGCTACGCCGACCTGGAACGCGAATACCGCAACATGTACGACACCTACAGCCGCATCTTCACCCGCCTCGGGCTGAAGTTCCGTGCCGTCGCTGCCGACACCGGAGCCATCGGCGGCACCGGCTCGCACGAGTTCCACGTGCTGGCCGATTCCGGCGAGGACGCGATCGCCTTCTGCCCGACCTCGGACTACGCGGCGAACGTGGAACTGGCCGAGGCGGTTGCTCCTGCAAGAGTCGGCGCTGGCGATACGGCAAGAAGCGCGGCAACCATGGAGAAAAAGGCCACGCCGGGCAAGACCAAATGCGAGGACGTGGCGGCCTTCCTCGGCCTGCCGCTGACGCAGACGGTCAAGGCCATCGCCGTGATGGCCGAGACGGAGGCCGGCAGCGAGTTCGTCCTGCTGTTGCTGCGCGGCGACCACGACCTGAACGAGATCAAGGCGCAGAAGGTAGTCGGCGAATTCCGCTTCGCGCGCGACGAGGAAATCGTCGAAGCGCTCGGCTCCAAGGCCGGCTACATCGGCGCGGTCGGCTTCTCCGGCAAGGTGGTGGCCGATCGCAGCGTCGCCGTGATGGCCGACATGGTTTGCGGCGCCAACCAGGAAGGTTTCCACCTCACCGGCGTCAATTTCGGCCGCGACCTGCCGCAACCGGCAACCGTCGCCGACATCCGCAACGTGGTCGAGGGCGACCCCTCGCCCGACGGCAACGGAACGCTGGAACTGTGCCGCGGCATCGAAGTCGGCCACATCTTCCAGTTGCGCACCAAGTACGCCGAAGCGCTCAAATGCACCTTCCTCGACGAGCAGGGCAAGGACCAGGTGATGGAAATGGGCTGCTACGGCATCGGCGTCTCGCGCATCGTCGGCGCCGCCATCGAACAGGGCCATGACGAGCGCGGCATCATCTTCCCCGCCGGCATCGCGCCCTTCACCGTGGCCATCGTGCCGATGAACTACGCCAAGTCTGAAGCGGTGCGCAATGCCGCCAGCGCGCTGCACGCTGAACTGCTTGCCGCCGGCATCGATGCCGTGCTCGACGACCGCGACGAGCGTCCCGGCTCGATGTTCGCCGACTGGGAACTGATCGGCATTCCGCATCGCGTGGTGGTCGGCGAGCGCGGCCTGAAGGAAGGCAAGCTGGAGTACAAGGGCCGCGGCGACGCCGAGGCCACCATGATTGCCGCCAGCGAGATGGCCGGGTTCCTGCAACTGAAGTTGTGCGGCTGATCCGCGGATTCGCGCTGATCTTCGCCGCCGCGCTGCTGCCGGCGGCGGCCCTTGCCGGGGCGCAGCAATACGAACCGCTGGCGGCCAGCGTGCGGGCGGCATTGCACGCCGCGATCGCCGACCGCGCGGCGCCCGAACCGCAGTTTCCCTCCATCCAGGAAAAGGTCGACTGGCTCACGGAAATGTCGGGCCGCCTCGCGCGCCGCGTTCCCGACCGCGAGGCGCGCCTAGACCTGCTCAAGACCGTCTATTACGAAGCCAAGCGCGCCGGCCTAGACCCGCAGATGGTGCTCGGCCTGATCCAGGTCGAAAGCGGCTTCAAGAAGTATTCCGTATCCTCCGCCGGCGCCCGCGGCTACATGCAGGTCATGCCCTTCTGGGTCGGCCTGATCGGCAGCAAAGACAGCAACCTGTTCCACATGCGCACCAACCTGCGCTTCGGCTGCACCATCCTGCGCCACTACCTCGACATCGAAAAGGGCGACCTCTACCGCGCGCTGGGCCGCTACAACGGCAGCTTGGGCAAGCCGGAGTATCCGAATATGGTGAGGGGGGCGTGGGAGAAGCAGTGGGGGTGGCGGAAGTAGGCCCTTCCCCGTAGCGTCAACGCCGGCTTCTGCAACTCCGTCATTCCGGCGAACGCCGGAATCCAGAGGTTGGCTTGGATGTGGTGCCGTATCACCAGCGCCGACTTTTCCACTTCGCGTCCGCGACCGCGCCGGGTCTCGCCCCGGCGGGCGAGGTACTTTCTTGCTGCGCGGCAAGAAAGTACCCAAAGAAACGCGCCCCGCCTCCCCGGCCCTGCGGGCTACCCTCGCTGCGGAAGGCCCGCCGGGCCGGTCGCTAAACTCGCTGCGCTCGGACAACGCGACCGGACTTCCCCCGGCGAACCTTCCTCGCTCGGCGGGTCAGAGGGGAAGGAAAAGCATCGCTTCTGGATGTGCATACCTAGATAAACCAAAGGGCGCATTCCGTTGACTTATAGATGTAACTAAGTTACAGTGCGCACATCGAAACAAATGGGAGTTTGTGATGGCACCTGTGATTCGGATACCGGAAGACATCTTCAAGAGACTTCAAAAACATGCGGTCCCATTTGAGGATACGCCCGCTTCCGTCATCAGCAAGTTGCTAGATTTTTACGACTTGCATCCCCCGATACGAAGCCGATCGGAAGAGAGGAAGGGAAAATCTACCGAACCGAATGTTTCTGAAAAGCTCACGCTTTCGGAAATAACAAGTGCCGCAGTTAAGTCTCTCGGATTAACCCCAACGTCGACCGTTGACCTTACTCATAGCCAAATCAAAAAGGCTCAAATTGGCGACGCGGTCGCAAGCGATTGGGCTGATTTGTACCGGTTGGCGCATCGCAAGGCATTCATAGCGCTGGGTAGCTTAGAAGCTTTGCAGAAAAGGGTTGCTTGGGAAGTTCCTAAAGGCAAGCGGCGTGAAAAAGGATTCAAGTATGGATACATCGAAGAGTTTGGATTTTCGGTGCGCGGTGTAGATGCAAATACATCCTGGGAGCGGTCTCGAGAACTAGCGGAATTGTGCCAATTGCCGATTGCAGTCAACGCTGTGGGGACCGGCAATAGCCAGATAAATCTCGAATGGGCCCCGGCTGAAGCTGACTAGGCAGGAATAATGTCGCTTCACGAATAGCCGTCGGTATCGGAATATCTATCGATAAGGGGCCGGCTTGGGATTTTTTTGGCAAACTCCCCCACGCGCGACGGTTTGCCTTCCCCTCTGACCCGCCGAGCGAGGAAGGTTCGCCGGGGGAAGTCCGGGCGCGTTGTCCGACGACGGCCGCTTTTTGGCCGGCTAGTTTAGCGACCGGCCCGGCGGGCCTTCCGCAGCGAGGGGTGAGCGCGGGGTTTCGCATGGCCAACTGCTTGGCCGTGCGCCGCGCGAACGGGCGAGACTCCGGCGAGCCCTCCGCCCGCAGGGCCGGGGAGGCGGGGCGCGTTTCTTTGGGTACTTTCTTGCCGCGCAGCAAGAAAGTACCTCGCCTGCCGGGGCGAGACCCGGCGCGGTCGTGGACGCGAAGTGAGAAAGTCGGCTCTGGTGATACGGCGACGAAACAGGCTTGGAACTGGATTCCGGCGTTCGCCGGAATGACGGAACTTCGAAAGTCGGCGCTGGCGATACGGCGTTTGTAGTCGGCACTTCCGGAAACGTGGTTCGACAGGCTCACCACGAACGGATTGAGTTCACCAGGAACGGCAACGCCACCACGAAGGGCTGACGCGTCACCGCATCCCGGGCAGCATTCCTTTCATGCCGCGCATCATCTTCGCCATCCCCCCCTTGGAGAATTGCTTCATCATCTTCTGCGTCTGCTCGAACTGGTTCAGCAGGCGATTGACTTCCTGCACCGACACCCCCGCCCCGGTGGCGATGCGGCGCTTGCGGTTGGCCTTGATGATTTCCGGCTTGCTGCGCTCGGTGGGGGTCATCGAGTTGATGATGCCTTCGAGGCGGCGCACCGCCTTGTCCTCCATGCCGCCGCCGGCCTTCTGGGCCAGGGCACCGAACTGCGCCGGGAGTTTGTCGAGCATGGCGGCCATGCCGCCCATGTTCTTCATCTGGCCGATCTGATCCTTGAAGTCGTGCAGGTCGAAGCCCTTGCCGGACTTCATCTTCTTGACGAATTCCTGGGCCTTGTCCTGATCGACGCCGCGCTGGGCATCTTCGACCAGGCCCAGGATGTCGCCCATGCCGAGGATGCGCGAGGCCATGCGCTCGGGGTGGAACTCTTCGAGGCCCGTCAGCTTTTCACCGACGCCGGCGAACTTGATCGGCTTGCCGGTGACATGACGCACGGAAAGCGCCGCGCCGCCGCGCGAATCACCGTCGAGCTTGGTCAGGATGATGCCGGTCAACGGCAACGCTTCACTGAAGGCTTTCGCCGTGTTCACCGCGTCCTGGCCGAGCATGGCATCGACCACGAACAGGGTCTCGATCGGCTTCAGCAGCGCATGCAGGTCCTTGATCTCGGCCATCATGGCTTCATCGATGGCCAGCCGTCCGGCGGTGTCGACGAAGATCACGTCGTAGTAGTGGCGCTTGGCGTAATCCAGCGCGGCGGCGGCGATGTCGGCCGGCTTCTGTTCGCCGGTCGAGGGGAAGAAATCGATGCCGGCCTGGGCCGAAACGGCCTTCAACTGCTCGATGGCGGCGGGGCGGTACACGTCGCAACTGACCGTCAGCACCTTCTTCTTCTGCCGCTCCTTGAGCCACTTGCCGAGCTTGGCCGTGGTGGTGGTCTTGCCGGCGCCCTGCAGGCCGGACATCAGGATCACGGCGGGCGGCTGGGTGGCGAGGTTGAGGCCGGAACTGGCGCCACCCATCAATTCGGTCAGTTCACGATGAACGACGCCGACCAGTGCCTGACCGGGTGTCAGCGAGCCGATGACTTCCTGGCCCAGCGCCTTTTCCTTGACGCGGGCGGTGAAGTCCTTGACCACCGGCAAGGCCACGTCGGCTTCGAGCAGGGCCATGCGCACTTCGCGCAGCATGTCCGAGATGTTTTCGTCGGTGAGACGGGCCTGGCCGCGCAGGTTCTTGACGACGCGGCCGAGGCGCTGGGTGAGGTTGTCTAGCATGGGGGGACCGGAGCGAACGCTGAAAGGGAAAGGGGGCTTGGTGTAGACTTCGCAGATGCCCCCAATCTTAATGCATCTACTGGCCGCAGCCCTCTACGCCGGCCTGGCGGCACACCTGTGGCGCAGCCGCTGGCGCGGCCCGGTACTCGACCAGCCGGCGGGCGGTCTCGGCTTCGGCGAACGCGCTTTGCTGCTGGTGGCGCTGGTGGCGCATGGCGTCAGCCTGCGCATGGCGATATTCGACGGCGACAGCATGCGCTTCGGCTTCGCCATCGCACTTTCCGTGATGCTGTGGCTGGCCATCGCGCTGTACTGGATCGAAAGCTTCTACGCCCGCATGGAAGGCCTGCAGGTGCTCGGACTGCCTGCCGCTGCCGTGGCGGCCTTGCTACCGGCCGTGTTTTCCGAGGCGCATGTGCTCAACAACGCCGGCTCGATGGCGTTCCGCCTGCATTTCCTGATGGCCATGCTGGCCTACAGCCTGTTTACCCTGGCTGCCCTGCATGCGCTGCTCATGGCGACTGCTGAAAAAGGCCTGCATCGCGGTCGCATATCGCCGCTGCTGGCGGGGCTGCCGCCGCTGCTGACCATGGAAGCGCTGCTGTTCCGCCTGATCCACGTCGCCTTCGTGCTGCTCACGCTGACCCTGGTTTCCGGCGTCTTCTTCTCCGAAACCCTGTTCGGCAAGGCGCTGAGCTTCAACCACAAAACCCTCTTCGCCTTCCTGTCCTGGGTGATCTTCGCCGCACTGCTTGTCGGGCGCCACCTGCGCGGCTGGCGGGGCCGGGTGGCCCTGCGCTGGACCCTGGCCGGGTTCGCCGCGCTGCTCCTCGCCTATGTCGGTAGCCGCTTCGTGCTTGAGGTCATCCTCGGCCGCTGATGGAAGGCATACCCTTATCCGCGCAGTTTGCTGCGCTGGCGGTGCTGCTGGGATGTTCCGCCTTCTTCTCGATAACCGAAACGGCGATGATGGCGGCGAACCGCCACCGCCTGCGCCACCTTGCGGGCCAGGGCGACCGGGGGGCGAAACTGGCGCTCGACCTGCTGGGGCGCACCGACAAGATGCTGGGCGTGATCCTGCTCGGCAACAACCTGATCAACGCCGCCGCGGCGACCCTGGTGTCCGTCATCACCATCGAACTTTTCGGCGAGGAAAAGTGGGCACTCTCGATCGGCACGCTGCTGGTGACCTTCGCCATCCTGGTGTTCGCGGAAATCACGCCCAAGATCCTCGGCGCCAAACATGCCGACCGACTGGCGCGGATCCTGGCCTACGTGATCGGGCCCTTGCTGCGTGCAGCCTACCCTGTCGTCTGGTTCGTCAACCTGTTTGTCGATGCCCTGCTCTGGCTGTTGCGCCTCAAGCCGAAAGGGAGCGACGAGAACTCGCGGCTCAGCGTCGAGGAGCTGCGATCGCTGGTACTCGAATCGGGCAATTTCATCCCACAGCAGCACCGCGCCATCCTGCTCAACCTGTTCGAACTCGAGCAACTGACGGTGGAGGACATCATGACCCCGCGCGGCGAGATCGAGGCGATCGACATCGGAGCGCCGATCGAGGAGGTCAAGGCGCAACTGGCGACCAGTTTTCACACCCGGGTCGCGGTCTATGAGAACGACCCCGCCAATATTGTCGGCATCCTCCACCAGCGGCGCCTGCTGGCCGAGGCCTTCAGCGGCGAGATCGACCAGGCGACGCTGCGCGAACGCATGTCGGAACCCTACTTCATCCCGGCCGCGACGCCGATCTATACCCAGTTGCAGTTCTTCCGCGACAACCGGCAACGGATGGGCCTGGTAGTCGATGAATACGGCGAAATCGAAGGTCTGGTGACGCTGGAGGACATCATCGAGGAACTGGTCGGAAAGTTCACCACCCGCCAATCGGACGTCGGCGCATCGCTGTCCTGGGGCGAGGACGGGGTCGTTCTGGTCGATGGCGCCGCGACGCTGCGCGAACTCAACCGCATGCTCGCGCTGGACTTGCCGCTGGACGGTCCGCGCACGCTCAACGGCCTGATCGTCGAACACCTGCAGGACATTCCCGAAGTGGGCGTCGGCGTTCGCGTCGGCAGCGTGGCGATGGAGATCGTGCAAACACAGGACCGAAAGATCAAAATGGTGCGTCTTCACCGCCCCGCCGTAGAGTGATACTCTCGGCATAGGCAGGGCGTAGAATCCAACGAATTCAAGCGGGAGAAGCCGATGGCCACAGCAGGCAAGGCAGCGAAGAAGGACGGCCCAAAGGAACTGAATTTTTCCTGGGAGGGCAAGAACAAGCAGGGCAAAGTTGTTCGTGGTGAGGTCAAGGCAGCCAGCGAAGCCGCGGCAAGCGCCGGCCTGCGGCGTCAGGGCATCACGGTCACCAAGCTCAAGAAGCAGAAATCCTCCAATGCCAAAGTCACGGACAAGGACATCACGCTGTTTTCGCGCCAGCTCGCGACCATGGTCAAGTCCGGTGTTCCGTTGTTGCAGTCCTTCGACATCGTGGGCAAGGGCACCAACAACCCCGGCCTCGCCAAGCTGCTGTACGACATCAAGTCTGACGTTGAAACCGGCTCCAACCTTGCCAGCGCCTTCCGTAAATATCCGCAGCATTTCGATGCGCTGTTCTGCAACCTGGTCGAGGCCGGCGAACAGGCTGGCATCCTCGACACCCTGCTCGACCGCCTGGCGACCTACAAGGAAAAGATCCAGGCCATCAAGTCCAAGATCAAGGGTGCGCTGTTCTACCCGATCTCCATCCTGATCGTCGCCTTCGTCATCACCGCGGTGATCATGATCTTCGTGGTCCCCGCCTTCAAGGGCGTGTTCGCCAGTTTCGGTGGCGAACTCCCGGCGCCGACGCTGGTCGTGATATCGATTTCCGACTTTTTCGTCGCCAACTGGTACTTCATTTTCGGCGGCATCTACGCGGTCATCTATGGAATAGCGCAGGCTTTCAAGCGCTCGCGCGCGGTGCAGATTGCTGCGGACAGGTATTTCCTGAAGGTTCCGGTATTCGGCGACCTGATTCGCAAATCGTCCATCGCACGCTGGACGCGAACCTTGTCGACCATGTTCGCCGCCGGCGTGCCGCTGGTGGATGCGCTGGACTCGGTCGGCGGCGCGGCCGGCAACTACGTCTATACCCTGGCTACACTGAAAATCCAGAGTGAAGTATCGACCGGCTCAAGCCTGACAGTGGCGATGGAGAACTCGGGAGTTTTCCCACCCATGGTGACCCAGATGGTGGCGATCGGCGAAGAGTCCGGCCAGCTCGATTCGATGCTGGGCAAGACTGCCGACTTTTTCGAAGCCGAGGTCGACGAAGCCGTCGAAACCCTGGCGAGCCTGATGGAACCGATCATCATGGTCTTCCTCGGGGGCCTGATCGGCGGCCTGGTGGTCGCCATGTACCTGCCGATCTTCAAGCTCGGTTCGGTCGTCGGCTGATCCGGCGGCCGGGTGGCGCCGATGATCGCACTGTTCGCCGATCCGGCGCTGTTTGCCCTCGCCGCCGGATTGTTCGGCCTGATGGTCGGGAGTTTCCTCAACGTCGTCATCCATCGCCTGCCGATCATGATGCAACGCGACTGGGCTACCCAGTGCGCGGAACTGAACAACACGCCGCCGCCCGTCGTCGAACCCCTTTCGCTGGCCAGGCCGCGTTCGCGTTGCCCCAAGTGCGGCCACCGAATCAGTGCCCTGGAAAACTTGCCGATCCTCAGCTGGATCGTCCTGCGTGGCAAGTGCAAGGGCTGCGCAGCACCGATATCGGTCCGCTATCCGCTGATTGAGGCCACGACCGGATTGCTATTTGCCTTCGCGGCCTGGCATTTCGGCTTCACCCTTGCCGGCCTCGGAGCACTAGTGCTCATCGGCGGGCTGATCGCCCTGACCGGCATCGACTTCGACACCCAATTGCTGCCCGACGACATCACCCTTCCCATGCTGTGGATCGGCCTGGCACTCAACATGTTCAATGCCTACACCGACCTGAAGAGCGCCGTGATCGGAGCCATGGTCGGTTACCTGATCTTGTGGAGCGTGTACTGGGCATTCAAGCTGGCCACCGGCAAGGAAGGCATGGGCTACGGCGATTTCAAGCTGCTGGCGGCCCTCGGTGCCTGGCTGGGCTGGCAGATGCTGCCCCTGACCATTCTGCTCTCGTCCCTGGTCGGCGCGGCAGTCGGCATCAGCCTGATGGTTTTTGCCCGCCATGGCCGCGGCGTGCCCATCCCCTTCGGGCCCTATCTTGCTGCCGCCGGGATCATTGCCCTGATCTGGGGCAAACCGCTGACCCATGCCTACCTCGGAGTCAGCCTTTAGCCGCCTCGGACTCACGCCGGGCACTTGAATTCGTCCGAAAAGGCCCGATCTGCCTGAATCTGGAGCGTTCGGCCGAAGCCGGCGCGCCAAGGCCTTCAGCTATAATTCCCCTTTTGCCAGATTGCCGGAGAATGCCATGCCGATCTACGCTTATCGCTGCACCGAATGCGGCTTTGAGAAAGATGTCATGCGGAAAGTCAGCGATCCGCTGCTGACCACCTGCCCCGAGTGCAACACCGAGAATTTTTCCAAGCAGCTCACGGCCCCGGGCTTCCAGCTCAAGGGCAGCGGCTGGTACGCCACCGATTTCAAGGGCGGTGGCGGCTGCAAGGCGTCGGACGCCAAGAGCGACAACCCGCCGCCATGCCAGGGCGGAACAGGTAGCTGCGCCGCCAACAGTTGAAGACTTCGGCATTGAAAAAGTACTTCATCACGGGACTGCTGATCTGGGTCCCGCTGGCGATTACCGCCTGGGTACTGTCGCTGATCGTCCGTTCAATGGATCAGTCGCTGCTGCTCCTGCCGCAGGCCATACACCCCGAACACCTGCTCGGTATCTATATTCCCGGCCTCGGCGCACTGCTGACCCTGCTGGTGGTATTCCTTACCGGCCTCGTGACGACCAACATCGTCGGCCAGAAACTGGTGCGCTTCTGGGAAGCGGTGCTGGCCCGCATTCCCGTGGTGAAGTCGATCTACTACAGCGTGAAGCAGGTCAGCGACACGCTGTTTTCCGGCAGTGGCGTGGCATTCCGCAAGGTGCTGCTGGTCCGCTATCCGCATCCCGAAGCCTGGTCCGTCGCCTTCCAGACCGGGCACCCGGCGCGCGACGTGGCCGACATGCTGCCCGATGAACACGTCGGCGTTTTTATCCCGACCACGCCAAGCCCGGTCAATGGCTTCTTCTTCTTCGTCAGGAGAAAGGATGTCATCGAACTGGACATGAACGTCGACGAAGCCCTCAAGTACATCGTCTCCATGGGCGTCGTCGCCCCGCCCATGCGGAATCCCGCCGGGCGCGCCCAGAATCAGTAAAAACCGAATTGATCGCCCCCCACCCCCATCCCCGCCCCAGGGCGGGGCTACCAACCAGCTCGCTTCGCTCGATAGTCCGCAGCGACTTCACAGCGGGCTGGGTTTCGCGCTAAGTTAACAGTCCGGAAATCCTATGCGTACTCACTATTGCGGCGAGGTCAATGCCTCCCATGTCGACCAGATCGTTACCCTTTGCGGCTGGAACCACCGCCGGCGCGACCACGGCGGCGTGATCTTCATCGACCTGCGCGACCGCGAAGGCCTGGCCCAGGTCGTCTGCGACCCGGATCGTCCTGAGATGTTCAAGATCGCCGAAGACGTGCGCAACGAGTACGTGCTGAAGGTGACCGGCAAGGTGCGCCGCCGTCCCGCCGGCACCGAGAACGCCAACCTGGCTTCGGGCGAGATCGAGATCCTCTGCCATGAACTGGAAGTGCTCAACGCGGCCGTGACGCCGCCCTTCCAGCTTGATGAGGAGAACCTTTCCGAGAACGTGCGCCTGACCCACCGCGTGATCGACCTGCGCCGGCCGCAGATGCAAAAGAACCTGAAGCTGCGCTACAAAGTCGCGATGGCCTTCCGCCGCTTCCTCGACGAGAAGGGCTTCATCGACATCGAAACGCCGATGCTGACCAAGTCGACGCCCGAGGGTGCCCGCGACTATCTGGTGCCCTCGCGCGTCCATCCCGGCCAGTTCTTCGCCCTGCCGCAATCGCCGCAACTGTTCAAGCAACTGCTGATGGTGGCTGGCTACGACCGCTACTACCAGATCACCAAGTGCTTCCGCGACGAAGACCTGCGCGCGGACCGTCAGCCGGAATTCACCCAGGTTGATATCGAAACCTCCTTCCTCACCGAAGAGCAGATCACCGCCATCATGGAAGAGATGATCCGCAGCGTATTCAAGACCGCGCTCGCGGTCGATCTGCCCAATCCCTTCCCGCGCATCACTTACGCCGAAGCCATGCGCCGCTACGGTTCGGACAAGCCGGACCTGCGCGTCACTCTGGAACTGACCGAAGTCACCGACGCGGTGGCAGACGTCGCCTTCAAGGTATTCAGCGGCCCGGCCACTACCGGCGGCCGCGTCGCGGCACTGCGCGTGCCGGGTGGCGCCAGTCTTACCCGCGGCGAAATGGACGGCTACACCGAGTTCGTCAAGATCTACGGCGCCCGCGGCCTGGCCTACATCAAGGTCAATGACGCCTCCAAGCTCAACGAGGAAGGACTGCAGTCGCCCATCGTCAAGAACCTGCACGAAGCGGCGCTGAAGACCATCATCGAGCGTACCGGCGCGCAGTCCGGCGACCTGATCTTCTTCGGCGCCGACAAGACCAAGGTGGTCAATGATGCGCTGGGCGCCCTACGCACCAAGCTCGGCCACGAAAAGGGCTACCTCAACGGCAAGGCCTGGGAGCCGCTGTGGGTGGTCGATTTCCCGATGTTCGAGTACGACGAGGAAAACAAGCGCTGGTCGGCCTGCCACCATCCCTTCACCAGTCCCAAGGACGGCCACGAGGCGCTGATGGAGTCCGATCCCGGCAAGTGCCTGGCCAAGGCCTACGACCTGGCGCTCAACGGCTGGGAAATGGGCGGTGGCTCGGTGCGTATCCATCGTGCCGAGGTACAGGAGCGGGTTTTTCAGGCGCTGGGCATCGGCCCCGAGGAACAGCAGGCCAAGTTCGGCTTCCTGCTCGACGCCCTCAAGTACGGCGCCCCGCCGCATGGCGGCCTGGCCTTCGGCCTCGATCGCATCGTGACCATGATGGCCGGCGCCGAATCGATCCGCGACGTGATCGCCTTCCCCAAGACGCAACGCGCCCAGTGCCTGCTGACCGACGCGCCCTCCGATGTCGACGAGAAGCAGTTGCGCGAACTGCACATCCGCCTGCGGCAGAAGGTCGAAACCCAGGTCGACGTCACGAAGGCTTGAACATGCGCCGTCTACTCGTTGCGCTGATCGGCGTCGCGCTGTTCGGCACTGCGCTGGCGCGGGACAACCGCGTCGGGACCGTGCCGGCGGCGGCTTTGCCGGCCGAGGCGCGCGAGACCCTCAAGCTGATCGCCGCCGGCGGACCCTTTCCCTATCGCCGCGACGGCATCACCTTCCAGAATCGCGAAGGCCGCCTGCCCGACCAGCCGCGCGGCTACTACCGCGAATACACGGTGCCGACGCCGGGCAGCCGGGATCGCGGCGCGCGGCGCATCGTCACCGGCGACAAGCCGCCCGCGGTGTTCTACTACACTGCAGATCACTACAAGAGCTTCCGCCGGATAGAACGATGAGCATTGCCCACTACGAAACCCTGTTCGCCGATGCGGCCGCCGCGGGCGTGCATCATCTGCCGCACGGCCCTCGCGACAAGTTGCTGGCCGGGGCCGAGGCGGCAGGTTGCCTGGTCCTGCGCATCGACCTGGGTGCAGCGCGCAACAAGGAAGACATGCTGGATGCCGTGGCCAGGGGACTGCGTTTTCCTCAATGGTTCGGCCACAACTGGGATGCGCTGACCGACAACCTGCTCGACATGGGCTGGCTGCCCGCCGCCGGCTACGTGGTCATCCTCGACCATTGCGACGGCATCCACGGCCGCGCCGAGGCCGACTTCGTCGCGTTGATGCGGATTTTCCAGGAAGCAGCCGACACCTGGCGCGAAGACGGCGTGCCGTTCTGGTGCCTGGTCGACATGCAGGCCGACGGCATCGCCTGGTTGCCGACGGTCACCCAGCCGGACTGATGCCCTACAAAACGCCGGTTTCGGTGTTGGTGGTGATCCACACGCCGGCGTTGGACGTGTTGCTGCTGGAACGCGCCCGCCACCCCGGCTTCTGGCAGTCCGTCACCGGCAGCCAGGAAGACGGCGAGGAGCTGAGCGCAACGGCCCGCCGCGAAGTGCTCGAGGAAACCGGGATCGATGCCGCCGCTGCCGAGATCATCGACTGGCAAAAGACCAACCGCTACGAGATCTTTGCCGAATGGCGACATCGCTATGCCCCGGGCGTCACCGAAAACACGGAGCACGTCTTCAGCCTTTGCCTGCCGGAACCCGTGGCGGTGACCCTGGCACCGGACGAGCATCTCGCCTGGCGCTGGCTGCCCTGGCGGGAAGCGGCGGCGGCCTGCTTTTCCTGGAGCAACCGCGACGCCATCCTCGAACTACCGCAACGGCTTGGCCGCGGCATGGCGGAGCCTCACCACCGCAACTCTTGAAATTCCCTTTGCGACGCCTATCTGATAGTTGAGGCTCCTCCGATGATGGAAGCCACCTACCTGATAGAAAGGAGAATGAAATGAGCAACCTGATCCGTCGCGATCCCCTTGATGACTTTTTCCGTGGCTTCTTCGTTCGTCCCGTCGATATCGGTGGCGACGGCGATGCGCCGGCGGTGAAGATCAACGTCAAGGAACAGGAAAAGAACTATCTGGTTCATGCCGAAGTCCCTGGCGTGAAGAAGGAAGACATCCATGTCGCGATCGATGGCGCGGTGGTATCGATCAGTGCCGAACGGCGCGAAGAGAAGGATGTGAAGGAAGGCGAGCGCGTGCTGCGTTCCGAGCGCTATGTCGGCAAGGTGTCGCGCAGCTTCCAGTTGGCACAGGAAATCGACGAGGCGCAGGCGACTGCGAAATACACCGATGGTGTGCTTGAACTGCTGCTGCCGAAGAAGGCCGCAACCCTGGCGCGCCGCATCACCATCCAGTAAGCGTCGCTTTCCAAGACTGCCACCGCGAAAAGTCGGCGCCGGCGGCACGGCATCCGCAGCCTGAATGCGGATGCCGTAATTCGCTGCAGGCGAGTTGGCCGACCTCCACGTTCTTGCGCAGTCTCCGTTTTTATTTTCCCGCCGTTAGAATGGGCGGAGTTACCACTCGCACTCGCCCAAGACCATGAAGGAAAAGCTCGCCCCCATCGCCAAGGCCGGTGTTCTCGCCGAAGCCCTGCCCTACATCAAGCGCTTCCACGGCAAGACCATCGTCGTCAAGTACGGCGGCAATGCGATGACCGACGAGCACCTCAAGCAGTGCTTCGCGCGCGATGTGGTGCTGCTCAAGCTGGTCGGCATGAACCCGGTGGTGGTCCATGGCGGCGGACCGCAGATCGAGAACCTGCTCGCGCGCGTCGGCAAGAAAGGTGAATTCGTCCAGGGCATGCGCGTCACCGATGCCGAAACCATGGACCTGGTCGAGATGGTGCTCGGCGGCCAGGTGAACAAGGAAATCGTCAACCTGATCAACCAGCATGGCGGCAAGGCCGTGGGCCTCACCGGCAAGGATGGCAACTTCATCCGCGCCAAGAAACTGATGATGGAGAACAAGGATGCGCCGGGCGACCTGATCGACATCGGACAGGTCGGCGACATCGTTTCCATCGACCCCAGCCTGATCGCCCTGCTCGACACCGGTGACTTCATTCCGGTCATCGCCCCGATCGGCGTGGGCGCGGAAGGCGAGACCTACAACATCAATGCCGACGTCGTCGCCGGCAAGATCGCCGAGGTGCTGAAGGCCGAGAAACTGGTGCTGCTGACCAATACGCCCGGCGTACTCGACCAGAGCGGCAATCTGATCACCGGCATCACGCCCAAGCAGATCGACGAGATGGTGGCCGACGGCACGCTATCCGGCGGCATGCTGCCCAAGATCAGCTCGGCGCTGGATGCGGCCAGGAGCGGCGTCAAGGGCGTGCACATCATCGACGGCCGCGTCGAGCATGCGCTGCTGCTGGAAATCCTGACCGACGAAGGCGTCGGTACCTTGATCAAGTCGAAGTAGGCCTTTCCCGGGAAAACGCCATGAACGAAGCCCGCGCCGCCAAGGTTGGTGAAAAGAAGCTCCTGATCCTGCAGACCATCGCCGAAATGCTCGAACGTCCGGCGGCGGACAAGGTCACCACGGCGCTGCTGGCCAAGCAGCTTCAGGTCTCGGAAGCCGCGCTTTACCGTCATTTCGCGAGCAAGGCGCAAATGTACGAAGGCCTGATCGAGTTCATCGAGACCGGCGTCTTCTCCGTAATCGGCCAGATCGAGGCCGCCGAGGAAGCCGGGCTCAAGCAGGCCGAGGCGATCGTCGCTTCACTGCTGCGCTTCGCGCAGAAGAATCGCGGCCTGACGCGGGTGCTGGTGGGCGACGCCCTGGTGCATGAAAACCCGCGGCTGCAGGCGCGGATCAACCAGTTGCTGGACCGCATCGAAGCCACGCTCAAGCAATGCCTCAAGGTCGCCGCCGCGCAGGGAGCGCTGTCCGCCGAGCACGACTTCGGCGCCCATGCCGACCTGCTGGTTTGCCATGTGCTCGGCCGCTGGCAACGCTTCGTCAAGAGCGGCTTCAAGAACGATCCACTGGCGAACTGGCCGGCGCAGTGGCCGCTGCTGGCCCGCTGAATACTGGCGCGGCGACAAGCGCCGTGGCGTCGGCGCCGACTCTTGCCTAACGCTCATGGCAGCGCGAGCCACCCGCTGATGATGAAACACGCGAAAGGCGAATTAAAGGCCCACCCCTCCCGTCCTCCCCTCGCGGGGAGGCTATTAATTGGCTCGCTGCGCTCGATATCACCAGCGACTCATCCTGTTGTTTCACGCTAAGCCTTGAGCAGGGTCGCCGCCTCGAGAGCGAAGTAGGTCAGGATGCCGTCGCAGCCGGCGCGCTTGAAGGACAGCAGCGCCTCCATCATCACCGCGTCGTGCGCCAGCCAGCCGTTTTGCGCCGCCGCTTTCAGCATCGCGTACTCGCCGCTGACCTGGTAAGCGTAGGTCGGCACGCCGAACTCGTCCTTCACGCGGCGCACGATGTCCAGATAGGGCATTCCCGGCTTGACCATCACCATGTCGGCGCCCTCGTCGATGTCCAGCGCCACTTCGCGCAGGGCTTCGTCGGTATTGCCGGGATCCATCTGGTAGGTGTACTTGTTGCCCTTGCCCAGGTTGGCGGCGGAACCCACGGCGTCGCGGAAGGGACCGTAGAAGGCCGACGCGTACTTCGCCGAATAGGCGAGGATCCGGGTATGGATCAGCTTCTGCGCATCCAGCGTGCTGCGGATGCGGCCGATGCGGCCATCCATCATGTCCGAGGGCGCCACCACGTCGGCGCCGGCCTGGGCGTGACACAGGGCCTGCTTCGCCAGCGCCTCCAGCGTCTCGTCGTTCATCACGTAGCCGCGCGGATCGGCCGGATCGATCAGCCCGTCCTGGCCATGACTGGTGTAGGGGTCGAGCGCCACGTCGGTGATCACGCCGAGTTCCGGAAATTCCTTCTTCAAGCGAGCCACCACGGTGGGCACCAGTCCGTCCGGATTCCACGCCTCTTCGGCGCCCGGCGTCTTTTTTCCGTCCACCACCGGGAACAGCGCAAGCGCCGGCACGCCCAGCTTCAGGGCTTTTTCGGCGACAGGCAGGAGGCGGTCAAGGGACATGCGTTCGACACCGGGCATCGATCCCACAGGTTCGACACGTCCCGCACCTTCGAGGACAAAAACCGGGTAAATCAGATCGTCAGGGGTAAGTGTGTGCTCACGCATCAAGCGTCGGGAGAAATCGTCCCGGCGCATGCGGCGCATCCGCGTCCCCGGAAATACACCTTTTGTAATCATTGGTTTAGCCCCAAAGAAATTTTCAGAATTACTTGAACTTTAACGCAGTTGCTCTATCATAGATTACAGATGGTGGCGAACGCATGTTTGTGCCGTCTCCCGCTTCACCTCCCTGAGCGGGACCTTGATTTTTTCAAGGTATTCAGCCCTCGACCTTCCCCCTTTGGTCGAGGGCTTTTATTTTGGTGAAACCAAAATAAAAGCCCGTTGGGCCAATTGGGTGGGCTATCCCCCTAGCCCCCTTTCCAAGAAATGGGGTGACCAAATTGGCTGACTACGTCAGCCGGGTGGCAGCAACTCGCTATCACTCTGCAACCAGCTTCCGATGACCTTTTCAGCGTCTTCCATTCCGGTCTTTTTCAGGCTGGAAAACATCTGCACCGTAATCTGTTCGCCGAACTCGGCCAAAGCCGCCCGAGTTTCGCGCAGGGTCTTGGTTTGCTCCTGGCGCGTCAGTTTGTCCGATTTGGTCAACAGGCAGTGGATGGGGCGGCCCGTGGGACCAAACCAGCCGATCATTTTCCAGTCGAGGTCGGTCAGGGGGCGGCGCGAATCCATGATCAGGACCAACCCGACGAGATTCGTGCGGCAAGTGAGGTAGTGCTCCAGCAATCCCTGCCACTGCAGACGCACGGCCAAAGGCACCTGGGCAAAACCATAGCCGGGCAAATCCACCAGGGCCGCCCCGTTTCGCATGCGAAACAGGTTGATCAACTGCGTTCGACCCGGCGTTTTGGAAACGAACGCCAGCCGGGTGTGGCCAACCAATGTATTGATTGCACTTGACTTTCCGGAGTTCGACCGCCCGGCGAAGGCGATTTCGGCACCCACCGGCGGCGGCAGGCCGTTGGGCTGCGCGACGGAAATTTCAAAGACGGCGTTGCGGAACAGGGACATGGCGAGTTACATCGGAGAGACGCCGCCATGGCAGGCTGACGTGGAAATATCGGACAGGCTCGGATAGAATAGCAGGTTTACAATTTCCGATTCCCCGCTTTATCCAGGAGTTTTCCATGAAGCGTTCCCTGCTTGCCCTGCTATGTGCGATGACCGCAATCGGTGCCCAAGCCGCCGATGCGGCCAAGGCAGCCCCCAAAGGCGATGCTAGCCGCGGCCAGGCCATCGCCACCACTGTCTGCGCTGCCTGTCATGGCGCGGATGGCAACAGCCAACTGGCTGTCAATCCGAAACTGGCGGGTCAGCATCCCGAGTATCTGTTCAAGCAGATGAAGAATTTCAAGGCGGCCGACGGCAAGCCGGCTGAACGCAACAGCGCCATCATGAACGGCATGATCGCCGCCTTCGACGATGGCCAGATGCGTGACCTTGCCGCCTATTTCGGCGCGCAGAAGCAGACCAGCGATGTTGCCAAGAACCGTGAAACCATCGAACTCGGACAGAAGCTGTATCGCAGCGGCGACCTGTCCAAGGGGCTGCCGGCCTGTGCCGCCTGCCACGGTCCGGCCGGTGCCGGACTGCCCGCGCAGTTTCCGCGCATCGGTGGCCAGTTCGCCGAGTACACCGAAGTGCAATTGAAGAGCTTCCGCGACGGTGTCCGCGCCAACGACCCGAACAAGATGATGCGCATGGTCGCGCTGAAAATGACCGACGCGGAAATCAGGGCCGTCGCAGATTACGTCGCCGGACTGCGTTAGGAAACACCCGCCTCGATCATGGGCGGTCCGGGTATCCCGGACCGCCCTTTGTCCTTCTACGGCATCCCGCCGGCGCTGAAACTAGGCCGCCTTCCGGCGACAGATCGTCGGAAACTCCAGGTGGAGGTAGTCCGCATAGTCGCGGTCGCCGCTCAGCACGTGGCGCAGGAACCAGTCTTCGAAAAAACCCACCAGGGATTCGCCCGATGAGTCGTGCTTGAGCTTCTGCTCGAGTTCCGCCATCTGGTCGACGATTCGCGAATGTGCTTCGCGATGTCCCTTGAGTCCTGGATAGCGGGTAACTTCGAGCAGGGACTCCTCGACGGCAAGGTGGAACTTCATGCTTTCCGCCAGTTGCGAAAGAAGGAAGTGCAGGACGTGCCACGGGTCACGCTTGGCGATCGAATTTTCGATCGCCAGCAGGCGCTCGAAGATATTCCGGTGCTGGTTGTCGATCACGTCGATGCCAATGGCAAAACTGCTGTCCCACTTCATAGTGCCGCCCCTCTAGCCGCCAATGCGAATTCTAGCGGCAATCGCCCGCCGCTGACACGGATGATGCCGGCGAGGTCCCGGTGTTGTTCAGTGGCCGCCAGGCCGGCCCCTGCAAGCAGATCGAGTACGGCTGGCGCCTGGTCATAGCCGTGTTCCAGCCAGAGCTGTCCTCCCGGAGCAAGGTGCGCCGGTGCGCCGGCGATGATGCGTCGCAGGGCGTCAAGGCCGTCCGCTCCGCTCGCCAGCGCCGTCGCCGGCTCGTGGCGCAGATCGCCGGCGGCCAGGTGCGGATCGGCGGCCGCGATGTAGGGTGGATTGGCGACGATCAGGTCGAATGCTTCTCCGTCCACGGCGTCGAACCAGTCGCCTTGCACGAAGCGCAGGCGCACATCTAGACGTTCGGCATTGCGGCGCGCGACGGCCAGGGCGGCGGCCGAGGCATCGAGTGCGGTCACCTGCGCCTGCGGCAACTCCAGCGCCAGGGTAATCGCGATGCAGCCGCTGCCTGTGCCCAAATCGAGGATTCGCGCGGCGCCAGTCGCCGTGTCGCCACCGCCGACTTTCGCCAGCGCTATTTCGACGAGCAACTCCGTCTCCGGGCGCGGGATCAGCACCGCAGGCGACACCTCGAAATCACGCCCGAAGAACTCGCGCCGGCCGACCAGGTAGGCGACGGGCTCGCCGCCTGCGCGACGCGCCGCAAGCGACGCGAAGGCGAGCAGATCATCCTCGTCCAGCACCTGCTCGCCATGGGCCAGCAGCCATGCGGCCGACTGGCCCAGAATTTGCCCGAGCAGCAGGCGCGCCTCGCTGGCTGGCAGCTTGCGTCGCGCTGCCTCCAGCACGACGGCGACAGTGTTCATTCCGCCAGCGCCGCCAGCAGTTCGGCCTGGTGTTCCGCGGTCAGGGCGCCGACCAGTTCGTCGAGGTCGCCGTCCATGATGGCGTCGATCTTGTACAGCGTCAGGTTGATGCGGTGGTCGGTGATCCGGCCCTGCGGGAAATTGTAGGTGCGGATGCGTTCCGAGCGGTCGCCGGAACCGATCAGGCTCTTGCGCCGCGAGGCGATCTGCTGCTGTTGTTCCCGCTGCTTGGCGTCGTTGATGCGTGCCGCGAGCACCGACATGGCCTGGGCCTTGTTGCGATGCTGCGAGCGGTCGTCCTGGCACTCGACGACGATGCCGGTCGGGACGTGGGTGATGCGCACCGCCGAGTCGGTCTTGTTGATGTGCTGGCCGCCGGCGCCGGATGCGCGGAAGGTGTCGATGCGCAGGTCGGCCGGGTTGATGTCGATGTCGACCAGTTCGTCGGCTTCCGGCATCACCGCCACGGTGCACGCCGAGGTGTGGATGCGGCCCTGGGTTTCGGTCACCGGCACGCGCTGCACGCGATGGCCGCCGGATTCGAACTTGAGCTTGGAATAGGCGCCGCTGCCTTCGACGCGGGCGATGATTTCGCGAAAACCGCCGAGGTCGGATTCGCTGCGCGAAACGATTTCCACCTTCCAGCGCTGGCGCTCGGCGTAGCGGCTGTACATGCGGAACAGGTTGGCGGCGAACAGCGCCGATTCGTCGCCGCCGGTGCCGGCACGGATCTCGAGGAACAGGTTCCTGTCGTCGTTGGGATCCTTGGGCAACAGCGCGCGCTGCAGGTCGACCTCGAGCCGGGCCATGTCGGCGTTCGCAGCTTCCTGCTCGGCCTGCGCCAGTTCCTTCATTTCCGGATCGGCCAACATCTCGCCGGCACTCGAAAAGTCGGCGCCGGCGACACGGTAGGCATGGAACAACTCCACCACCGGCAGAATGTCGGAACGCTCGCGGGTCAACTTGCGATAGCTGTCCATGTCCCGCGCGGCGTGCTCGCCGCCGAGCAGGCCGTCGATTTCGGCCAGGCGCTCGGCGAGGTGCTCGAGCTTGTCGTAAATGCTTTTCTTCATCATGGGTCAGGATGCCGGCGGCGGTGCCGCGCGGGCGATGAGGTGGATGCTGTGGCGTACATCCGCCGCCAGCAACAGTTCGGTTTGGGCCGCCGCCAGGGTGATCCGCGCGTCGAAACGCAGCAGGCCTTCGTCATCGACCTGCAGTATCCCGCCATCGATCAGGTTGCGCACCACGTTGGCGAACAGCAGCTTCTCCGAAAATTCGGCCGAGTTGAATTCGTAGAGCATGGCCAGCCGCTGTGCCAGCAGGTGCGCGTCCTCTTCCAGCCGGGCGCGCGTGAGCTGACCGCTGCCGTAATGCTGTAGCAGCGCCAGGGTAAGGAATTGCCGTTCCAGGGTAGGCCGCAGGATCTCGCCCACCTGTTGCAGCTGCGGGCCGGCTTCGCTGTTGGGCGGCGGCGCACGCAAGCTGTCGCCGTCACCATTCTCGATCAGGCCGCGTTGCGCCAGCGCCAACTCGGTGAGGTCGATCATCGCGTCGAGTTCCTCGGCCGGCCACGGCAGGAACAGCTCGGCGCGCAGCAGGCCGTAGATGCCGTGGATGGCTTCCCGCGCCCGTTGTCGCGACAGTTGCCGGTTGTGGCTGACCAGGCAGGCCAGCAGCGCGGGCAGGGCCAGCAGATGCAGGATGTTGTTGCGGAAGTAGGCGAGCAGCGCCGCCTGCTGTTCGTCGGCGCGGACCATGTCGCCCAGCGGATGCGGATGGCATTGCACCAGGTCGAGCCGGCGCACGTAGTCGATCACCTCGTCCGGCGGCAGGTCGCATCGAACGATGGTCCCGGCCCAGGACGTCTGTGCCAGCAGGTACTGGCAATGGCCAATCTGCTTTTGCAGCAATCGCATGTCGGCGGCATGCTTGGGCGTCGACAGCAGCGTCGCGGCGACCAGGTTAACCGGGTTCACCACAGCCAGCGCGTTGATCCGCCGCGCCAGTTCCATCGCGGTGGCGTCCACGGCGCCGCGCAGCCAGGGTGCCTGCGCGTCGAACGGTCCATCGCGCCAGTCCGGTTGCTGGACGTCGAGGAATTCCGCGAGGGCCAGCGGCGGGCCGAAATTGACATGGACCTTGCCGAAGTTCTGCTTCAGCAACCGCGCGGCGCGCACCAGGTCGAACAGGGACTCGGATTTCTTGGGGCGGCCGTGGAGTTCGGCGAGGTAGCTGTTGCCCTCCATCAGCTTTTCGTAGCCGACATAGACCGGGACGAACACCAGCGGCCGCGCATGGCTGCGCACGAAACTCTGCACCGTCATGGCGAGGATGCCGGCCTTGGGCGCCAGGGTGCGCCCGCTGCGGCTGCGCCCGCCCTCGATGAAGTATTCCATCGGGAAGCCGCGCTCGATCATCAGGTGCACGTATTCCTGGAACACCGTCGCATACAGCGGCTCGCCCTTGATCTTGCGGCGCAGGAAAAAGGCCCCCGAGCGGCGCAGGATGGAACCCACCAGCGGCAGGTTAAGGTTGGCGCCGGCGGCGATGTGCGGCACCATCAAGCCACGATTGAAGATGATGTAGGAGAGCAGCAGGTAGTCGGCATGGCTGCGGTGGCAGGGCACGTAGATGATGCCGTGGCCCGGCGCCACGGTAGTCACCCGCTCGAAATTGTGCACCTCTATCCCGTTATAGATCTTGTTCCAGACCCAGGTAAGGAACAGGGCGAAGGCCCGCACCACGGAGTAGGTGTAGTCGGAAGCGATTTCGAGCGCGAACTCGCGGGCCGTTTTTTTCGCGGCGACCAGTGAAATCGACCTGGCTTCAGCCTCGGCAGCAATGGCCTTGCGCACCGACGGCATGTTAAGCAGCGTTTGCAGCTGGGTATGGCGATGGGACAGGTCGGGGCCGATCGCCATTTCGCGTTGGCGCCGAAAATGCACGCGCAGGATGCGTCCCAGTTTGCGCACCGCGCGCGCTTCGTCGATGCCATCGCTCAGAAATTCGCGCAGGGAAATCGGCGCGTTGAAGCGCAGCATCGTTTGGCGCCCGTGGATCAGCATCGCCAGCAGGTGGCGCAGGGTACTGACCTGCTGCCAGGATTCGGCGAGCAACGCCTTCAGCACCGACTCCTGCTTGCCGGGCTCGCGTCCCCAAAGTATGGTGACCGGGACCAGTTGTACGTCGAAACGGTGATCGGTGAAGGCGGCCCTGACCATGGCCATCAGCATCGGCGCCGCACTGACTCGCGGATTGGGTACCAGGCGGCCGCGTTCGTTGTGCGAAAGGAAGAAGAACGAGCGCTGCGATGTGTAGGCCTCGTCCCGCATCGGGTGCAAGGCGCGCGGCAAGCCCAGTTGGCCGCACTCGTGGTCGAGCACCAGTAGGTTGGAAAGGTGACGCTCATCGAGCACGTAGCAGACGGGCAGATCGGGCTTCAACCCGAGCGCTTGCGGGGATTCCGGAAACACCTGGGTGCGCGTTCCGATGTAGAGGATCCGGCGCAGGACGCCCAGCATCCAGCCGGCAAGGTCAAAAAATGGCGGCCTGCTCACGGGCGGTCAGTCTGGTGCGCCGCGCAGGCGCCGGACAGTCGATACGCAGCCACGCACCTACTCCCCGGAGTTCAGGCGATAGATGCGCGAGATGAGTTCTGAGACCTCGGCCCGTTCCGGACCCTCGGCCTGGTTCAGGGCGTGTGTCGGTCCGTGCAGCAGCTTGTTGGTCAGGCCATGCGACAAGGCGTCCAGCACCTTGGTCGGGTCTTCGCCGCGCGCCAGCAGTTTTAGCGCATGCTCCACCTCGTGGCGGCGTGTCCGCTCGCCGGCATCGCGCAGCGCGCGTATGGTCGGTACCGTTTCCCGCGATTCCATCCATTGCAGGAATCCCGACACGCGGTCGGTGATGATCGCCTCGGCTTCGACCACGGCGGCCTGGCGCGATTCGAGGCCGGATTCGACGATCTGGCCGAGGTCGTCCAGCGTGTAAAGGAATATGTCGTCGAGGCGGCCGACCTCTTCTTCGATGTCGCGCGGCACCGCCAGATCGACCATCACCATCGGCTTGTGCCGGCGCACCTTGAGGGCACGCTCGACCATGCCCAGGCCAACGATGGGCAGGGAACTCGCGGTGCAGGACACCACGACATCGTATTCGGCGAGTCGCTCACCCAGTTGGTCGAGGCGCATGGCATCGCCGGCGAACCGTGCCGCGAGGTCGGCGCCGCGCTCCAGCGTGCGATTGGCGATGGTCAGGCGCGTGGGTTTCTGCGCGGCGAAATGCGCGGCGCACAGCTCGATCATCTCGCCGGCGCCGATGAACAGCACCTTCTGCGCCGCCAGGCTGTCGAAAATCCGTGCCGACAGATGCACTGCAGCGGCGGCCATGGAGACCGTGTTGGCGCCGATCGCGGTAGTCGAGCGCACTTCCTTGGCCACGGCAAAGGTTTTCTGGAACAGCTTGCCGAGCAGGGTCCCCATGGTCCCGGCCTCCTCGGCGAAGCGCGCGGCCTGCTTCATCTGACCGAGGATCTGGGGTTCGCCCAGCACCATCGAATCGAGTCCGGCGGCGACGCGGAACATGTGGCGCACCGCATCCCGCTGCGGATGGCGATAAAGATAGGGATGGATCTTCTGCGGCGACAGCGAGTGGTATTCGGCCAGCCAGTCGGCGGCGGCCTCGGGGTTTTCCGCCGCACAGTACAACTCGGTGCGATTGCAGGTGGACAGGATCGCGGCCTCGCGCACCTGCTTCGCCCGCAACAGGTCGTGCAGGGCCTGGCCCATGCGCGACGGGTCGAACGCCACTTTCTCGCGAACCGAGAGCGGGGCTGTATGGTGGTTGATTCCCAGGGCGAATAGCTGCACGTCGTTATGACCTTGAATCGCTGCAAAAAATCCTGCAGGGCGTATTAGAAACCGATCGGCCCCAAACGACAAGGAGGCCGGACGCCTGCCGGCGCGCCCCGAAGCCGGGATTATCCCACCTGGGGAAGCCGTCTGCCGCCTCGCGTGACCGCCCCCCCGCCCGGCGAGCGCGCTGCGCAAGGCCCGGCAAGCTGCGGCAAGCCTCTACGGCAAGTGCGGGAAGCGGTCCAAACAGGTAAAATTCCGCGCTTTCGTGCCGCCCGGCAATCAATCGGCCCGCAGCGCTTGGCAAGGCGCCGTATCGCCAGCGCCGACTCCTGGAGAATTTCAGTGCAACTTGTTTGTCTCGACCTCGAAGGCGTGCTCGTTCCGGAAATCTGGATCGAGTTTTCCAAGCGCACCGGCATTCCGGAGCTTTCCCGCACCACGCGCGACGAGCCGGACTACGACAAGCTGATGAAGTACCGGCTGGACCTGCTGAAGAAAAACCGGCTCGGCCTGCCTGACATCCAGAAGGTGATCTCCGACATGGGCCCGATGGACGGTGCCTGCGACTTCCTCGACGCCCTGCGCCGCGATTTCCAGGTCATCATCCTGTCCGACACCTTCTACGAATTCGCGATGCCGCTGATGGCGCAACTGAACATGCCGGTGCTGTTCTGCCACAAACTGGAGGCCGACTCCGCCGGCTTCGTGGTGAACTACCACCTGCGCATGCCGAACCAGAAGAAGGAATCGGTGCAGCGCTTCAAGGAACTCAACTTCAAGGTCATCGCCGCCGGCGATTCCTACAACGACACGGCCATGCTCGCCGAAGCCCACGCCGGCATCCTGTTCCATCCGCCGCAGAACGTGATCGACGAATTCCCGCAGTTCCCGGTGACCATGAATTACACCGAGCTGCGCGCCGAAATCGACAAGGCCTCCGCCCGGATCTGATGCATCGCGAGCGCTTCTACACGCTTTCCGCCTCCTGCCCCGACCAGGTAGGCATCATCGCGCGCGTCACCGGCTTCATCGCCGAGCACGGCGGCTGGATCCTCGAATCGCGTTTCCACGCCGACGACCTTGACGGCCGCTACTTCATGCGCATCGAGGTCAAGGCCGACTCCCTGCCCTTCCACCTCGCCGAATTCCGCAGCCGCTTCCAGCCGCTCGCGGACAAGCTGCAAATGGACTGGCGCATCAACGACTCCGCCGTCAAGAAGCGCGTCGTAGTGCTGGTCTCGAAGCAGGAGCACTGCCTCTACGACCTGCTGGCGCGCTGGCAGTCGAAGGAACTCGACATCGAGATCGCCTGCGTGATCTCGAACCACGATACCTTCAAGGGCTTCGTCGAATGGCATGGCATCCCGTTTCATCACGTGCCGGTGCCGGCCGACAACAAGGCCGCGGCCTATGCCGAAGTGCAGCGCCTGTTCGAGGAAGTGCATGGCGACACCATGGTGCTGGCGCGCTACATGCAGATCCTGTCGCCGGAGTTATGCGCCGCCTATCCTGGGCGAATCCTCAACATCCACCACAGCTTCCTGCCCAGCTTCGTCGGCGCCAAGCCCTACCACCAGGCCTACACGCGCGGCGTCAAGCTGATCGGCGCGACCTGCCACTACGTCACCGAGGCGCTCGACCAGGGCCCGATCATCGAGCAGGACGTGATTCGCATCGACCACTCGGATTCGGTCGAGGACATGGTGCGCTACGGCAAAGACATCGAAAAGACCGTCCTGGCGCGCGGACTGCGCTACCACCTGGAAGACCGTGTGCTGGTCCACGGCAACAAGACCGTGGTATTCCGCTGAGGATCGAAAAATGAAGGCTTTCGCACTTTGCCTGATGGCAGCGCTTCTCAGTGGTCAGGCGCTGGCCGCCGACAACCGCCAGATCGCCACCCTGCCGCCCGCCGCGCAGGAGGCCCTGCGCGAGGAAATGCTCGGCAACCTGCTCGCCATCAACGAGATCCTTACGCTGATGGCCGCCGGCAAGCTCAAGGAAGCGGGCGAGGCTGCGGAAAAATCCCTCGGGCAGTCCGCGATGGGCAAGCATCGCGGCAAGCCACTTGATGCGCGTCCGGGGGCGCACATGCCGCCGGCCATGCATCAGATCGGCATGGACAGCCATCGCGCCGCCAGCGAATTTGCCAAGGCTGCCGCCAGCGGCGACCGGGAAAAAGCGCTGGCAGAACTACCCAAGCTGACCGGCGGCTGCGTCGCCTGCCATTACTCGTGGCGCACGCGCTGAATCAGCGCGCGGCCGGATTAGCCCGGCGCAACAGCAACCAGACTCCGACAAGAATCATTGGCAGGCTTAGCCACTGCCCCATGCTGACCGTATAGGACCAGCCGAAAATGCCATGGTCCGGCTCGCGGAAGTACTCGGCGGCAGAACGCAGCACCCCGTAGCCGACGAGGAAAGCGCCCGCCACCGCACCCACCGGGCGCTGTCGCGCCGAATACAGCCAGAGGATCACGAACAGCAGCAGGCCCTCGCCCGCCGCCTGGTACAGCGGCGAAGGGTGGCGCGGCAGCGCGTCCACCTGCGGAAACACCATGGCCCAGGGCAGCGCCGGGTCGGCGACGCGCCCCCACAGTTCGCCGTTGATGAAATTGCCGATGCGCCCCGCCATCAGCCCCAGTGGCACCAGCGGCGCGATGAAATCGATCACCGAGAGGAAGGACCGGCCGTTCTTACGGCCCCACAACGCCATCGCCAGCAGCACGCCCAGCAAGCCGCCGTGAAAGGCCATGCCGCCCTTCCACACCGCAGGAATTTCCAGCGGGTGCGCCAGGTAATAGCCCGGGTCGTAGAAAATCACCTGCCCGAGGCGGCCGCCGATCACCACGCCGAGCACGCCATAGAATAGCAGGTCGTCGATGTCCGTCGCCTTCATCGCGTGCCAGGGCTGAGCCGCCGCCCGGCGTTTGCCCAGCCACAAAAAGGCCAGGAAACCGGCAAGGTACATCAGACCGTACCAGCGCACGGCCAGCGGGCCGAATTGCAGGGCGATCGGATCGAACTGGGGGTGGATCAGCATGGTGGCCCGGCGACAAAAGAATGGATTGGCGGCATTGGCGAATTTTAACCGCCCCCCGAAAGTCGGCGCTGGCGCCACGGAAACGCCAGGCCAATATCCGGAATCGAGACTTATGCCCTTGATAATGAAATGGGTTAAGCTTAGTCTTGGCGCATAAATTGCAATTCTGCACCATCTTGGACATACGATCACCGGAGCAATTCTTGTCGGCGCAAACAGCAAAAAACCTGTCGATCATGACCTTGATTGGAGTTGCCACAAGCCTGCTCCTGCAAGGCTGTGGTCCGGTCAAACCGGCCAATCCGGAAAAGGCTGCAAAACTGGCGAAACCACGAATCCTATGGCCGCAACCTCCCGATGAACCTCGCTACAGGTTCGCCGGCATTCTGCGCTCGGCGGCCGACGTGCTTGTGGAGAACGAGGAAGCCAGGTTCAAGCGGATGGTGACGGGACAGAAATCCATCAGCGACGAACCCGTGATCGACAAACCTTCGGCCATTGCTGTCCGTTTCGGCATGGTTTATGTCGCCGAGCCATCGGCTCAGGCCATCACCGTCTTCGACATGCAGCGACGCCGACTTTTTCGCTTCGGCAAGCGCGAATCGGACAAACTGGGCCGGCCCCAATCCGTTGCCATCGATAACGAAGGCCACGTCCATGTCCTTGACTCCAAACAGCAGAAAGTCCTGGTTTTCGACAATCTCGGCCTGCTCCTGCGCAGCTTCGGCGTCGGCGAGGGATTCACCAATCCCGTCGGCATCGCCGTCAACCCCGACGGCAAGGCCATTTACGTGGTCGACCGCGGCGATCTCGGCAACAACGACCACAAAGTCGTCGCCTTTTCGGCGGAAGGCAAGGAGTTGTTCCGGCTCGGCCCGCGTGGCGAGGACGAGGGCAGGTTCAACATTCCGCTGGCCGCCGCGGTCGGTCCGGACAACACGCTCTACGTCGCGGATTCGGCGAATTTTCGGATCCAGGCCTTCCACCCAAACGGAAAGTTCAAGCTCGCCTTCGGCAGCCCGGGTACCGAACCTGGCACCTTCGCCCGGCCGCGCTCCGTTGCGGTGGGCCCGGACGGCAACATCCATGTCGCGGATACCGGGTTCAACAATGTGCAGATTTTCGACCCGGCGGGACGCGTCCTGATGCCGCTGGGCAGCCTTAGCCGCGAGCCGGGGCCGGGAAACTATGCCCTGATCGCCGGAATTGCCGTCGACGAAGCAGGCCGCCTGTTCGTAAACGACCACTATTTCAAGAAAATCGAGGTTTTTGAACCCGTACCCGAGGCTTTGAGAGCCCGGCTGGCAGCCGAAAAACAGTAGACTTGTCGGCTCGACTTGTTGACAATGGCATCAACCGATCAAAAATCGGGTTTCAACAAGAATTGGGTAGCAAGAGAGGAGGGGCTCATGAACATGATATTCCGCGTGAAATTGCTGATGTGGGGCCTGCTGTTGGCCCCCCAGTTCGCGTTTGCGCAGAACGATGTAGCGACCCAGTTCACCAACCAGGGCGGCATCATCAATACGCGCCACAACATGATGCAAAGCACCGAGCTTTCGAATTCCGGCAGCACCATGAACGCGTTCCGCAACCGCTATGGCGGCGTCTGCGTCTATTGCCACACGCCACACGGTTCGAATGCCTCGGTCGGCGCGCCCCTCTGGAACAGGCTGATGCCTGCCGGAGCCAGCTTCACGCTCTATAGCGCACTGGGCACCCCGATGAACGAGACCGTGTACAACCCCGGCGCCGGCTCCCTGCCCTGCCTTTCCTGCCACGATGGCACCCAGGCGACGGATGCGATCCTCAACATGCCCGGCTCCGGCGGCTATTCGGCCAGCGCCGACCCGACCAGCTGGAATCCGGCGTTCATCGTCAATACCCCCGGAGGCTATGCCAAGTCCGGCCAGCATCGCACCCTGTCGGATACCGGCGTCAATTCCTGCCTCGCGTGCCATGCCTCCGACGGCGGTCCCGGCGGCCTCGGACTCGGCGTCGCCACCGACTTCACGGTGTTCGTGATCGGCAAGGACCTGCGCAACGATCACCCGATCGGCGTGACCTTCCCCACCTCGACCGGCGGCGCCACCGACTGGAAGACCCCCGGCGGTACTAAATCCGTCCTCGGCCTGGCCAACAAGTTCTTCGACGAAAACTCGAACGGGCGCATGGACAAGGCCGAGATCCGCCTCTACGACACCGGTAACGGCGCCTCGGTCGAATGCGCCTCCTGCCACGATCCGCATGGCGTTTCGGCAACGCCGGGCGGCGTCATCAACGCCACCTTTCTGCGCAAGACCAACTCGGGCAGCGCCGTCTGCCTGACCTGCCACAGCAAGTAGGCATCGCAGGGGCAGGCCGGAAACAGGCGCGTCCTGTCCGGCCCTGAACCTGCGCAGGATACTGGCGCCGGGTTCCCCGATGGATTAGCCGGACCGGGGCGGTACCGCGATCAAAAGTCGGCGCTGACGCTACGGCGGCTTCGTTCGCCGCAGGGCTTCCGCTAGAATCGATGGCTCTTTTCCGGCCATCGCGCCCATCGCAGGAGTCACCCATGCCCGCCTACCGTTCCCGCACTTCCACCCACGGCCGCAACATGGCCGGCGCCCGCGCGCTGTGGCGCGCCACCGGCATGACGGACAATGACTTCGGCAAGCCGATCATCGCCGTCGTCAACTCGTTCACCCAGTTCGTGCCAGGCCACGTGCATCTGAAGGATCTCGGCCAACTGGTGGCGCGCGAGATCGAGGCGGCGGGCGGCGTCGCCAAGGAGTTCAACACCATCGCGGTCGACGACGGCATCGCCATGGGCCACGGCGGCATGCTGTACTCGCTGCCTTCGCGCGAACTGATCGCCGACTCGGTCGAATACATGGTCAACGCCCATTGCGCCGATGCCATGGTGTGCATCTCCAACTGCGACAAGATCACCCCGGGAATGCTGATGGCGTCCTTGCGCCTGAACATCCCGACCGTGTTCGTTTCCGGCGGGCCGATGGAAGCCGGCAAGGTCAAGTGGCATGGCGAGTACCGCATGGTCGACCTGATCGACGCCATGATCGAGGCCGGCGACAGCAAGAACAGCGACGCCGAAGTGGCGTCCATGGAGCGTTCCGCCTGCCCGACCTGCGGTTCCTGCTCGGGCATGTTCACCGCCAACTCGATGAACTGCCTGACCGAGGCGCTGGGCCTGTCCCTGCCCGGCAACGGTTCGGTGCTGGCGACCCATGCCGACCGCGAAATGCTGTTCCGCAAGGCCGGCCGCGTCGTCGTCGATCTCTGCCGGCGCTGGTACGGGAAGGACGACGCTTCGGTGCTGCCGCGCTCGATCGCCAGCTTCGCCGCCTTCGAGAATGCCATCGCGCTCGACATCGCGATGGGTGGCTCGACCAACACCGTGCTGCACCTGCTGGCCGCGGCACAGGAAGCCGACGTCAAGTTCAACCTGGCCGACATCGACCGCATGTCGCGCAAAGTGCCCTGCCTGGCCAAGGTGGCACCGGCGACGCAGAAGTACCACATGGAAGACGTGCATCGGGCCGGCGGCATCATGGCCATCCTCGGCGAACTCGATCGCGCCGGCCTGATCAACCGCGACTGCCCGACCGTTTTGTACCCGACGCTGGGCGAGGCGCTGGACTGCTGCGACGTGAAGCGCAACAACAGCCCTTCGGTGCACGAGTACTACCGCGCGGCACCGGGCGGGGTGCCGACCCAGGTGGCGTTTTCGCAGAAGCGCCGCTATCCGACGCTGGACCTCGACCGCGCCAACGGCTGCATCCGCGACGAGGCCCACGCCTATTCAAAGGACGGCGGCCTCGCCGTACTGTTCGGCAACATCGCCGAGAAGGGCTGCGTGGTCAAGACCGCCGGCGTCGATGATTCCAACCTCATGTTCACCGGTCGCGCCCGCGTCTGCCAGTCGCAGGAAGAAGCCGTCGAGAAAATCCTCGGCGACCAGATTGTTGCCGGCGACATCGTGATCGTGGTCTACGAAGGGCCGAAGGGCGGGCCGGGCATGCAGGAGATGCTCTACCCGACCTCGTATTTGAAGTCGAAGGGCATGGGCAAGGTCTGCGCGCTGCTTACCGACGGCCGCTTCTCCGGCGGCACCTCCGGCCTGTCGATCGGCCACGCCTCGCCAGAGGCTGCCGCCGGCGGCGCCATCGGCCTGGTGGAGGAAGGCGACACCATCGAAATCGACATACCGAACCGCCGCATCCACCTCGCCGTCGAAGAGTCGGCGCTGGCGGCACGGCGTGCCGCGATGGAAGCACGCGGCGCGAATGCATGGAAGCCCCTCGGTCGCCAGCGTGAAGTCTCGTCGGCGCTGAAGGCCTATGCGGCGATGACCACCTCGGCCGATACGGGCGCCGTGAGGGATATCGCCCAGCTCTCCTGACCGGGGATTGCGCCGCGCAGCATGCGGCGGATCGAATGCAGCGGCTTGCGGCGCGTTGCAGGCCTTGAATCCGGCATGCAACGCGCGTGCGATCCACTATAGAATCGGCCGGCCAGCCGCCGGGACGCACGATTCCCGCGCAAGCGCCCGGGAGCGACAGCGCATCACATGAAGATCGGCCGATTCGACATCGTCAGGGAACTCGGCCGGGGTGCGCAGAACGTGGTCTATCTGGCGCGCGACCCGCAGTTGCAGCGCGAGGTCGCGATCAAGACCCTGCACTTCACCCGCCCCGATTCCGCGCAGAACCAGACGCTCCTTGCCGAGGCGCGGGCGATCAGCCAGCTGCGGCACGCGAACCTGGTGCCGGTGTTCGAAGCCGGCGAGGAAGGCGGCGACCTTTACCTCGTCTTCGAATACGTGCCCGGCAAGACGCTCGAACAATCGATCCGCGAAGCCGGCAAGCTGACGGCCAGCAAGGCCGCCAACGTGATCGGCCAGGTTCTGGACGCGCTCGCGGAAGCCCACCGGCATGGCATCGTCCATCGCGACCTGAAGCCGAGCAACATCCTGATCGATGAACAGGGCCGGCCGCGGGTCATGGATTTCGGCATTGCCGCCGAGGTCGCCGCCAAGGAAGACGGGCAAGCGGGATACACCGGCACGCCGTCCTACATGGCGCCCGAATACATCATGGAACGCAGGATCGGACCCCAGGTCGATGTGTTCGCCGCGGGCCTCGTGCTGTTCGAGATGATCTACGGACACCGGGCGATTCCCGGCCGCGACATCTATCAGGTGATGCATCGCCTGGCCAACCAGGACATCGAAATACCGCGCGACGGCGATGCCGACGTCGACGACCGCATCGCCACCATCCTGCACAATGCAACGGCGCGCAATCCGGATGCCCGCTATCCCTCCGCCGAAGCGTTTCGCCAGGCGATCGACGGCTTCCTCAACCCGGAAGTGCAGGACAAGGACGGCGCCGCAAGCGGCACCCTCGAGTTCCTGCTGCGCCGCATGCGGCACAAGAGCGACTTCCCCGCGCTGTCGGAATCGGTCAGCGCCATCAATCGCATCGCCCAGTCCGATCGCGACAGCATCCAGAAGTTGTCGGGCGCCATCCTGCGCGACTTCGCATTGACCAACAAGCTGCTCAAGCTGGTCAATTCGGCCTATTTCCGTTCGGCCGGCGCCGGCAACATCAGCACCGTGTCGCGCGCGATCCTGGTGCTGGGCTTCGACGCGGTGCGCAACCTGGCGATCACGGTGCTCATGTTCGAGCACCTGCAGAATACGTCAGCGAAGCAGCAATTGATGGAGGAGTTCATCCAGTCGAACTTCGCCGCGCTGATGGCGCGCGACCTCGGCAAGAAGCTCGGCGCGCACGACGCGGAACAGTCCTTCATCTGCGGCCTGTTCCATTCCCTCGGGCGGATCCTCAGCCAGTTCTACTTTCCGGAGGAATCCGCCGCGGTCCGTCGCGAGATGCAGCAAAAGCAGCTCACCGAACAGCAGGCGTCGGCCCTGGTCCTCGGCATCTCCTTCGAGGAACTGGGGATCGGCACCGCGCGCACCTGGGGCTTCCCCACGCTCATCGTACGCAGCATGCACCACGTCGAAGGCGGCTCTGTTTCCCGCCCGCACACCCTCGAAGACAAGATGAGAGTGATCGCCCAGGCTTCGAACGAGATCTGCGACGTGATCGCGGGCAAGCACCCCGGTGACCAGAAGAAGGCGATGGCCAGCCTGATTGCCCGCTTCGGCGAACACGCCGGCATCAGCGAAGCGGAAATCCAGAAGCTGGTGGGGCGCTGCCTTGGCGAGCTCAACGAGTTCGCCCGGGTGGTGCGGATCAATCTTGCCCAGACCGCATTCGGCAAACAGGTCAAGGTGGTATCCGGCCAGGGCCTGGCGAGCCCGGAGAAAGAGCAGGAGAAGGGCTCCGAAACACCGACGTCAACCCTGGATGCAACGATCCTCGGTTCCGCGGTCGTCACCGCGGCGGTGCCGCAAGCCGCTGGTGAAGGCGTGGAGGAAGTCGACGGGCAGTCGATCCTCGCCGCCGGCATCCAGGACATCAGCAATACGCTGGTGGAGGACTTCAAGCTCAACGACATCCTGCGCATCATCCTCGAAACCATGTATCGCGCCATGCGCTTCCAGCGCGTCCTGCTGTGCGTCAGGGATGCCAAGACCAACACCATGGCGGGCCGCTTCGGCTTCGGCCCCGACGCCAACGAAGTCCTCAAAAACTTCCGCTTCCCGCTGAAGAGTCAGCCCGATGTGTTCATCGCCGCGCTCGGAAAGGGCGTCGATGTCCTGATCAGCAATGTCGATGACGACCAGATCAAGGCGCGGATTCCGGAATGGCATCGCCGCGCCGTTACGGCGAAAACTTTCGTCCTGCTGCCCCTCACGATCAAGAACAATCCGGTCGCACTGATCTACGCGGATCGCGAAAACGCCGGCGACATCGTGATTCCGGAACGGGAACTGTCGCTGTTGCGAACCCTGCGCAATCAGGCAGTGCTGGCCATCAAGCAGTCGGCCTGAGCGTTTCGGGTCGCGGGTCTCGCCTAGCTCCATTGGCGCCATGGCAGGATTTCGCAGAATCCCGCCAATTTGCACTGCAACATTCTGATATTGCAGTGAAAACTTCCGCAGATGCGGCACTTCTGGCGCAAGTGGCAGATCACCTACTTTTTGACCTGAGTCAAAACTCTATCGGTATATAAGCAGATAATAATTATCAAATTCTTCGAATTGCACCAATTTCCGGGAACGTGCCATGAATACCTTTATCACCCGAGCCGCGCTGCTGCTGTGTTGTACAGGTTGGCTGGCAGTCGGCGGCCCTGTACTGGCTGAGGATGCCAAACCCGACGCCAAACCCCTCAAGCTAACGACAACGGCCGACCATACAAAATTCAAGCAGTTGCAGAAAACCTTCGACTCCGGCCCCGAAGTGACCAAAGCCTGCCTCGAATGCCACACCGAGGCCGCCGGCCAGATCCACCGCACCAAACACTGGAAATGGGAATTCCTCAATCCCGACACCAAGCAGACTCTGGGCAAGAAGACGATCCTCAACAACTTCTGCATCTCGATCGCCTCCAATTACGCGTCCTGCACCTCCTGCCACGTCGGCTATGGCTGGAAGGATGCCAATTTCGATTTCAAGTCCGAAGAAAACGTAGACTGCCTGGCCTGCCACGACACCACCGGCAACTACAAGAAACCGCCCGGATTTGCCGGCAACCCGGTGACCAAGGACACCGAATTCCCGCCCGGCTCCGGCAAGATCATCAAGGGCATCGACCTCGCCAAGATCGCGCAGAAGGTCGGCAAATCGAGTCGTGACACCTGCGGCGCCTGCCACTTCAACGGCGGCGGCGGCGACGGCGTCAAGCACGGCGACATGGACAGTTCGCTCGCGGCGCCGACCAAGGACGTCGATGTGCACATGGATGCCGAGGGACTCGACTTCACTTGCGGCACCTGCCACAAAACTTCCAGCCATGACGTCGCCGGCAGCCGCTACACGCCGACCGCCAAGGACGACAAGGGCGTGCAGGTGCGTGGCAAGGCCGGTAGCGGCAATCCGGCCACCTGCGTTGCTTGCCACGACAACGCGCCGCACAAGAAGGAAGCCCGGCTCAACAATCACGCGACCAAGATCGCCTGTCAGACCTGCCACATTCCGACCTACGCCCGCGGCGGCATCGCCACCAAGATGACCTGGGACTGGTCCACCGCCGGCAAGCGGGACAAGGACGGCAAGCACATCGTGCTGAAGGACGCCAAGGGCCGCATCACCTACGAATCGCGCAAGGGCGACTTCACCCTGGCCGAGAACGTCAAGCCCGAGTACGCGTGGTTCAACGGCAACGTGCAATACACCCTGCTCACCGACAAGGTCGAAAAAACCGAGCAGCGCACCCAGATCAACAAGATGGGCGGCAGCCCGACCGACGGCAAGTCCATGATCTGGCCGATGAAGGTGTTCCGCGGCTCGCAACCCTATGACCCGGTCAACAAGACGCTGATCACGCCGCACACCGCGGGCAACGACGATACCGGCTTCTGGAAGAACCTGGACTGGGACAAGGCGATTCCGGTCGGCATGAAGGATTCGGGCGCGCCTTACTCGGGCAAGTTCGACTTCATCAAGACCGAGATGTCCTGGCCGATCACGCACATGGTCGCCCCCAAGGACAAGGCGCTGGGCTGCGTCGAATGCCACGCCAAGGACGGGCGTCTGGCCGGCATACAAGGCGTGTATCTGCCCGCCCGCGACAACAACAAACTGGTCGACACCGCCGGCTGGGCCATCGTCCTGCTGACCCTGCTCGGCGTCATCGGCCACGGTGCCCTGCGCATCGTCACCGCCCGCAAGCACTAAGGAGTACCTGTCATGTCTGAACGCATCTACGTCTTCAAGCTCTTCGAGCGCTTCTGGCACTGGTCGCAGGCGGCGCTGATCATCTTCCTGATGCTCACGGCCTTCGACATCCATGGCACCTACACCATCTTCGGCTTCGAGAAGGCGGTGGCTTACCACACCATCGCTGCCTGGACGCTGATCGGACTCTGGGTGTTCGCCATCTTCTGGCACTTCACCACCGGCGAATGGAAGCAGTACATCCCGACCACCGAGAAAGTCGTGGCGATGGCGAACTACTACCTGTTCGGCATCTTCAAGAACGCGCCGCACCCGTTCCGCCTGACCCAGCTGCGCAAGCACAACCCGCTGCAAAGACTGGCCTACCTGTTCATCCTGGTCTGCGTCGGTCCGCTGCTCTGGATCACTGGCGGGCTTTACCTGTTCTACGACAAATGGGCGGCCCTGGGCCTCTCCGGCCTGTCGCTGGAATGGGTCGCCACCGGCCACACCATCGGCGCCTTCATGATGCTGGCCTTCCTCATCGCCCACGTCTACCTCACCACCGCCGGCCACACACCCACCGCCCACATCAAGGCGATGATCACCGGCTGGGAAGAAGTCGATTGATCAAAGAATTTTGGACGTCGATACAAGCCCTGCATAGGTGCCCTCTCTGCCTCCAATAGAATTCAGCAACCGAATACCTCTAGGAGCATGACCATGAAATTCACCAAAACCCTCGCCGCCGGCGCCATTCTTTCCGTTCTCGCCTCCTCGGCCTTCGCCTACGACGCCGACTGGAAGCGCGGCCGCGTCTATTACCGCAGCGTATGCACCTCCTGCCACGCAGTGCAGCCGAGCGGCACCATCAATCCGAGCACCAAGACCAAGGCCGAGTGGGCGACCTACCTGAAGGCCGACAAGCACAACAAGGGCAAGGACACCGTCAAGCAGTACGTCAGCAAGGCCTATCGCGCCAGCATCAAGTCGGGCAACAAGGCCGCCGAGAAGTTCGCCGACACGCCTGACCAGGAGTTGCTTGACGATGTCGCGGCCTTCCTGACCAAAGGCGCCAAGGACGGCGACGCCCCGGCTACCTGCAACTGACAAGCGCACAGCCGCAGGCGCGCGCCGCGCGGGGCGACGCGCCGGCTCCCCGCGCAGGGCCGACAACGGGATTGGCGCCCGGCAACGACAGCGGTCCAGCCATCGAAAGACAAACATCATGAGCACATCAGCAAAGCAAACCAATCCGGATATCAGGCCCTTCTGGCCACCCGTGGTCGCCGGCATCGCGCTCGGCCTGGTCTTGTTGCTGACCTTCGTCCTGTCCGGGCACGGACTGGGGGCCAGCGGGGCCGCTACCGACTTGGTTGCCGGCGTAGGCCTGCAGGTGGCGCCCGAGGCTACCAGGGCAAACGGCTATCTTGGGCCGATGGTGGCCGACGGCAGCCCGATGGGCTCATGGTTGAGCTGGGAAATCGTCGGCGTTGCCATCGGCGCACTGGCGGGCGCTTTCATGGCGGGCCGCTTTCGGGTTCAGCTGGACGGCGCGCGCAGCGTCGGCACCCCGAAGCGCCTGATCACGACCCTGGCCGGCGGCTTTCTCTCCGGCTTCGGCGCCCGCATTGCGGGCGGCTGCACCAGCAGCATGGGGCTGTCGGGTGCGGCGGCGCTCGGCGTTGCGGCCTTCGTCTTCCTCGCCTTGTTCTTCGCCACCGGGCTGATCGTCAGCCGCCTGGTCAAAGGAGTCTGACATGTTCCCCATCAATGATAATGGCATGGTGTCGGGCCTGCTCTGCGGCGTCCTGTTCGGCTACGTGCTGGAGAATGCCGGATTCGGCAGCCCGGTCAAACTGAGCGCCCAGTTCAAGCTCACCGACTGGGCGGTATTCAAGGTGATGTTCACCGCCATCGTGGTGGCGGCGGTCGGCCTGTGGCTGATGAGGGTCGGGGGGCTGCTGAAACCCGACTCGATCGCGGTGCCGCAGGCAACGCTGGCGGCAGCGGCCGTTGGCGGCGCACTTGTGGGGGCGGGGTTTGCGGTGGGCGGCTACTGCCCGGGCACTTCGGTCGCTGGTCTGTTCTCCGGTCGCCTCGACGCCCTGGTTTTCGTCCTTGGCGTGGTGCTCGGCACGATAGGGTTTGCGGCCTTTTACGGGGCAGCGCTCAAATCCCTGAAGGCCGCCTGGCTGATCGCGGAAGGCGACACCTTTACCGACGCGTATGCCATACCGGAACCTGTCATGTTGGGCATCCTCGGGCTTGCGCTGATTGCCGTGTTCTATTTCGGCTCATGGTTCGAGCGCCGCGGCTCCGGTACGATCACCGCGCAGCAAGCCGTAGAGGGCGCCCGCTAGATGGCAGGTGCATGGCAGCGATGAGCAGCGATAGCGACTCCGGCTGGCGCGGCGGCTTCAGGGCCGACTACCAGACCCTCTTCGTCGAGGAGTGGTCGCCCTTCGTCGGCGCCATGCTGTTGGTGCTGACCATCATCGGCCTGATGCTCTCGGGCCTGGTCTGGGGCGTGTTCGGCGGCGTCAAGTTCTGGGGCGACTGGTTCAACACCCTGATCGGCCTCGGCCCCGTGCTCGGCCTGCCGCAGCAAACCGAAGGCTTCCTGATGCACCGCATGTCGCTGATGAACATCATGCTGGTGCTGGGCGCCTTTGCCGCGGCGCTGCTTTCGCGCCAGTTCAGCCCCAACCGGCCGCCGCCGCTGGAATACGTCTGGGCGGCGTCCGGCGGCAGCCTGCTCGGCATCGGCGCGGCCCTCGCCGGTGGCTGTACCACCGGCGGCTTTTTCAACCCGGTGCTGCACTCCTCGCCTGCCGGCTGGGCGATGTGGCTGGGATTGTTGGCCGGCGCCGCGATCGGCCTCAAGCTGCTCTTGTGGACGCTGGACAACATCGAATGGGGCATGCAGGCACCCCCTGCGCTCGATGTGCCCGCAGGCGTCACGCGCAACTATCCGTGGCTGGGCCTCGCCGTCATCGTCGGCGTGCTGCTCTGGGCCACGCAGTGGTACGGCTCGGCCGACGAGAAAGTCGCCGCGCGCGCCGTGATCGTCATCGCCGGCTTTGCCATCGGCTTCATCATGCACCGCTCGCGCTTGTGCTTCGCGCGCGCCTTTCGCGAACCCTTCATGACCGCTGAGGGCGACATGACCAAGGCCGTGATCCTGGCGCTTGCCATTGGAATCCCGATCGCCGCACTGTTGTTCGAGAAGAAAGTGATCGATCCCTACCTGGCGATTCCCGCCACCTTCTGGATCGGCTCGCTGGTCGGCGGCCTGATCTTCGGCATCGGCATGGTGTTCGCCGGCGGCTGCGCGTCGGGCTCGCTGTGGCGCATGGGCGAAGGCCACCTCAAGCTGTGGGTGACGATGTTCTTCTTTTCCTGGATGGGATCGACGGCCAGCGCCGTGTTCAAGAAGCTCGGCCTCACCACCATCGACGAGACCAATGTCGAAACCTGGGAAATGACCCGAATCGGCTTCCAGGCCTACCTGCCGGAAATGTGGGGCGGCTGGGGTTTGCCCCTCGCTGGCGGCGGCGCGCTGCTGGCGCTCTGGTACGCGCTGGTGCGCTACAACGAATCCACCGAAAAATTCACCCTTCTATAGGAGAGGACCATGAGAACGAAACAATTCGCACTTGCCATTGCCGTCATCGCCAGTCTCGGCGCAGCACCACTGATGTATCCGGTGCAAGCCTTCGCCGCCGACGCGGCAACCATCCAGCCCAAGGACGGCTGGTACAACAAGGCGCTGGTCGACTACGACTTCGTCAAGCAGAACGTCAGCATTCCGCCTAAGAAAGGCGTGGCGATCATCGACTCGCGCCCGGCCGCGCGCCAGTACGACCTCGGCCACATTCCCGGCGCGATCAACATTCCCGACAGCCAGTTCGACAAGATGGTCGACAAGCTGCCCGCCGACAAGGCGACGCTGCTGCTGTTCTACTGCGGCGGCCTGGAGTGCATGCTGAGCCACAACTCGGCGTTCAAGGCCGAGAAGCTGGGCTACACCAACATCAAGGTCTACCCGGCCGGCTCGCCGGACTGGAAGGCCAAGGGCGCACAGATGTCGGTATCCGCGGCCTACCTCAAGAAGCTGGCCGAGGACAAGGCGCAGTATGCGCTGATCGACGCGCGGCCAAAGCGCGTGGCCGACAAGGGCATGATCCCGACCGCGATCAACATCTCCGACAGCGAGTTCGACAAGAACGTCGACAAGCTGCCGGCCGACAAGGCCACGATGCTGATCTTCTACTGCGGCGGCCTCGAGTGCGTGCTCTCCGACAACTCGGCGGAAAAGGCGAAGAAACTCGGGTACACCAATGTGCTGACCTACCCGCCCGGCTATCCGGAGTGGGAGAAGATGCATGGCGCGCCGGCGCCGGCAGCGACTGCGGCGGCAGGCACGGCGGGCAGCGCTCCGGCGGCCTCGGCAGCCCTGGTCGCAGGCAAGGAAAAGGGCTCGGTGACGGTTGCCTCCTTCGAGCAGGTATGGAAATCCAACCCGGGTTCCGTGATGCTGGTCGACGTGCGCGATCCGAAGGAAGTCGCGGCCGGCACCATCAAGGGATCGGTGAACATCCCGATGAACGAGCTTGAGAAAAAGGTCGGCACGCTGCCCACCGACAAGCCGGTAGTCTTCGTCTGCGGCACCGGCGCGCGTTCGGGCGAGGCCTTCGACACCGTCAAGCTGCTCGGCGGCAAGGTGCAGGCCTGGTTCCTCGATGCCGACGTCAAGTTCAACGCGGACGGTACCTACACCATGGCGGCGAAGAAGTAGCCGCCGGCAATTCCTGCCCAATTCACCCGGTCGGTTGCGAATTCTCCGTAACCGGCCAATCACACCCTAGACCGGAAATCCAATCATGAAAAAACTTTACCTCGCACTTGCACTTGGCGCTTCCTTTTCGCTTCCGGTTCACGCCCAGAGCGCGGCCGAATTGTTCATCGGCATCAACTCCGGCGTTACCCAGACACAGGGGGTCGCGATGGTCCTCGCCAGCCAGGCACTGGCACAAAAAGCCGCTGTGCGCGTCCTGCTGTGCAGTGAAGGCGGCCAGTTGGCGCTCAAGGACAAGGACTCGGCTGCGCTCAAGCCGATGAACAAGTCGCCCAAGGAATTGCTGCAAGGCCTCATGAAGGCCGGCGCCAAAGTTGAAGTCTGTGCCCTGTTCCTGCCGAATGCCGACCTGAAGCCGACCGACCTGATCGAAGGCATCGGCGTTGCCAAGCCGGCCGATGTCGCGGCCTATGTGTTGCAACCGAACGTCAAGACCCTGAGCTATTGAACGGTGTTCAACGCGGTCGCCGCGTCGGATAGGATTCCGGCGTGACGACCGACAACAGCCCTGATACCGAATTCCAACGGCTTTACAGCGGCCGGCTCTGGTCGGTGCTGGGCTGGGACCAGCTTGCCACGCTATGGCAGCGTATCGACCCGTCCGCGGGCTGGTACCTGCATGCATTCGGCGCATCCGCGGTGCCGACACATGTGGCGGATGCCGCCACCGTCACTGACTTCATCGCCCGCATCGATGCGCTGCTGCGCGCCGAGCACCATGAATCCTACTGCGGCATTGTCTACGCGGACGACCTGGAGAACCCGCGCCTGATCAAGATCTACGATCCGAACAACCTCGGATCGTCCTGCGGTTCGTCGAAGAACCCGCCCCTACCGGGCTGGATCATGAGCCGACTGCCTCCCGACGCCCTGCCCGCATCCCGCCCCGCGGCCCAGAACCGCAAGCGCTGGTGGCAGGGTTTGCTCGGAGATAGCTAGGCAGTTCCCTCCCGTATTCCCGGTTTTGGGTCGCCATGGCGTCAGGCATAGTGCCGGTTATGGCACTGCCGACCGAATCCATGACCGATCGCACCGCACTGAGGTTTCTCGTGGTCGACGACTTCTCCACCATGCGCCGCATCGTCCGCAACCTGTTGAAGGAGCTTGGCTTCACCAATGTCGAAGAGGCAGAAGACGGTGCCGCAGCGCTGACCAAGTTGCGCAGCGGTGGCTTCGAGTTCGTCGTTTCCGACTGGAACATGCCCAACATGGACGGGCTGACCCTGCTGCAGACCATGCGCGACGACGCCGAACTGAAAGCCCTGCCCTTTCTGATGATCACCACCGACGCCAAAAAGGAAAGCATCGCCACTGCGGTCCGCGCCGGCGCCACGAGTTGCATCGCCAAACCCTTCACCGCCGCGACCTTGCAGGAAAAGCTCGACAAGATCTTCGAGAAGATGGGCATCTAGCCCGCTGCGCAACGCAGGCCGCCATACCCGACTGTTTTTGTCGAGTATAATTTTGACTCCTTCAGGAGTCCGCCATGGCATCCCCCCTCAGCAACCGGCTGGCCGCCGAAACATCGCCCTATCTGCTGCAGCACGCCGACAACCCGGTGCACTGGCAACCTTGGGACGAACAGTCGCTTTCGGCGGCACGGGCCGATGACCGGCCGATCCTGCTTTCCATAGGCTACTCGGCCTGCCACTGGTGCCACGTCATGGCCCACGAGTCTTTCGAGGACGCTGGCGTCGCGGCGGTGATGAACCGCCTTTTCGTGAATATCAAGGTCGACCGCGAGGAGCGTCCCGACCTCGACCAGATCTACCAGAGCGCCCACCACCTGCTGACGCAGCGCAATGGCGGCTGGCCGCTGACGATGTTCCTTGCGCCCGATGGCACCCCCTTCTTCGGTGGAACCTATTTCCCGAGGGAACCGCGCTACGGCCTGCCCGGCTTCGCCGATCTCTGCGAACGCGTCGCCGCCGCCTACGTCGAACGCCGCGAGGACATCACGGCGCAGGCCGGGGAACTGCGCGATGCACTAGGTGCCACCGAACCCGAACCGGCACCCGGCGAGATCCGCTTCGATGCGGCGCCGCTGGCTGCCGCCGAGGCTTCGCTGGCGCGGGCGTTCGACAGCCGTCACGGCGGCTTTGGCGGCGCACCGAAGTTCCCCCACCCGACCGACCTCGCCTTCCTGCTGCGCCGCGCCGATGAGGGCGCCCAGCGCATGGCGCTGACCACGCTTGCGCGCATGGGCGAAGGCGGCATCTACGACCAGATCGGCGGCGGCTTCTGCCGTTACAGCGTCGACGAGCGCTGGGAAATTCCGCACTTCGAAAAGATGCTCTACGACAACGGACCGCTGCTGGGGCTTTGCGCCGATGCCTGGATGCGCAGCGGCGACCCGCTCTACGCCCGCGTCGCGGACGAAACTGCAGCCTGGGTAATGCGCGAAATGCAGACCGCCGACGGCGGCTATTGCTCCTCGCTCGACGCCGATTCCGAAGGCGAGGAAGGGAAGTACTACGTCTGGGACCGCGCCGAACTGGCACGCATCCTGACGCCGCAAGAGTCGGCGCTGGCGACACGGCGCTGGGGCTTCGACGGCCCGCCGAATTTCGAAGGCCGCCATTGGCACGCGAAGATCGCCGGCGACCTGCGGCCCGGCGAGCAGGCCGTGCTCGATTCGGCGCGACAGAAGCTGTTTGTGGCGCGCGAACAACGGGTCCGCCCCGGCCGCGACGACAAGATACTGACCAGCTGGAACGCGCTGATGGTCGAAGGCATGGCCCATGCCGCGCGGGTATTCGACCGTGACGACTGGCTGGCCTCCGCACGCCGCGCCATGCACTGCATCCGCACCACCCTGTGGCGCGAAGGTCGCCTGCTGGCGACCGCCCGCGACGGCCGCGCCCACCTCGACGCCTACCTCGACGATCATGCCTTCCTGCTCTCGGCGCTACTCGAGCTTATGCAGGCCGAGTACTACGCCGACGACCTGGCCCTCGCCGTCGAACTCGCCGACACCCTGCTGGCACGCTTCGAAGACCCTGAAACGGGAGGATTCTTCTTCACCGCCCACGACCATGAAGCGCTGATCCACCGTTCGAAGACCGGCCACGACAACGCCACGCCCGCGGGCAACGGAGTTGCCGCGTTCGCCCTGCAGCGCCTTGGACACCTGCTCGGCGAAGCCCGCTACCTCGATGCCGCGCAGCGCAGCCTGCGCCTTTTCTGGCCGCAGATCCAATACTCGCCGAATGGTTTTGGCAGCCTGCTGCGGGTGCTCGAAGAAGCGCTGCATCCACCCGAAACCATCATCCTGCGCGGGCCGCCTGATGAGCTTCGCGCCTGGCAGCGGGCGCTGGGCACGGCGCCGGAACGCATGGTGCTGGCGCTGGCCAACGGAACGTGCGAGTTGCCCGCGGTCCTCGCCAAAGCGGAGAGCGATCGTGTCAACGCCTGGATCTGCCGCGGCGTTACTTGCTCAGCACCGATCGCGGACCTGAACGAACTGCTAAATTGATCTGGAACATTTTCAGGGTGCACGTGGCCGGGTAGCCTGCGCTGCGCTTTAGTTTCGACCACTGCATTCATTGCCGAGGATTCCGGCGGCAGCCTGCGCTGAAGTATCGATTTGGCATCGCGTATCGACCGGCACACAATGACTCTTCACATTTGACAAGGAACCGAACATGAAATCTGCATTGATCACCACCCTGGTCACCGCCGGCCTGATGGTCTCGGCCCCGGCCTTCGCCAACAAGGATCTCGCCACCAAGAGCGGCTGCATGGCCTGCCACGCGGTTGACAAAAAGCTGGTCGGCCCCTCCTATCAGGACGTCGCCAAGAAGTACAAGGCCAGCGACGAAGCCATGCTGATGGACAAGGTCCGCAAGGGTGGCAAGGGGGTCTGGGGCCAGATCCCGATGCCGCCTAACGCGGCCGTCAAGGACGAGGACCTGAAGACGCTGATCAAGTGGGTCCTCGGCGGCGCCAAGTAATCACCGCCGCAAGTCGGAAAAAGGCCGGCTCCGCCAGTGGCGGGGCCGGCCTTTTCTTTGCGCAAGAGCCACGGTCCGGGTGCATTGACAAGTCGCTTGCGGATGGCAAGAATCCGTCCGCCTGACATATCATTCGCCCCTTGCATCCCCCTACACCGATTTGAACGGAGTGTCGCCATGAATGTGCCTGCCAAAGTCCTCTCGCTTTCCGTGATTGCCGCCCTCGCCCTGATCGGCTGCGGCAAGGAAGAGCCGCCCCCACCCCCGCCCGCCGCGCCGCCTCCCCCGCCGCCGCCCCTGTCGGTCAAGATCGGCAGCGTCGCGCCGCTCACCGGCGGCATCGCGCACCTGGGCAAAGACAACGAGAACGGCGCGCGCCTGGCGATCGACGAAGCCAATGCGGCCAAGATCAAGCTCGGCGGCCGCGACGTCAAGTTCGAACTGGTTTCCGAGGATGACCAGGCCGACCCGAAGGTCGGCAACACCGTGGCCCAGAAGCTGGTCGACGCCAAGGTTGCCGGCGTGGTCGGCCACTTGAATTCCGGCACGACGATCCCGGCCTCGGCCATCTACAACGGCGCCAACCTGCCGATGATCTCCGGTTCCGCCACCAATCCGGCGCTGACCGAGCAGGGCTTCAAGGGCGTGTTCCGCGTCGTCGGCCGCGATGACCAGCAGGGCCCGGCCGTCGCCAACTACATCGCCGGCGCCAACAAGCTCAAGACCGTCGCCGTGATCGACGACGCCACCGCTTACGGCGAGGGCCTCGCGAACGAAGTCGAGAAGACCCTCAAGGCGGCCGGCATCAAGGTTCTGCCGCGCGAAAAGGGCACCGACAAGACCGTCGACTGGAAGGCCGTGCTGACCAAGGTCAAGGGCAAGCGCCCCGACGCGGTCTTCTACGGCGGCATGGACGCGACCGCCGGCCCGCTGCTGAAGCAGGCGCGCGAGCTGAAGATGACGGCGATATTCTCCTTCGGCGACGGCGCCTGTACCGACAAGATGGCCGAACTGGCCGGCACGGCAGCCGAGGGCCTGATCTGCTCGCAGGCCGGCATCCCGGTCCAGGCCGCGGGCAAGAAATTCCTCGACGCCTACAAGGCCAAGTTCAACGCCGAACCGATCCTTTACTCGCCCTTCACCTATGACGCCGCCAACCTGTTGATCGCGGCGATGAAGAAGGCCGACTCGCCCGATCCCGCGAAGTACCTGGCGGCGCTCGCTGCCAGCGACTACAACGGCGCCAGCGGCAACATCAAGTTCGACGAGAAGGGCGACCGCAAGGACGCGGAGATGACGATCTTCACGCTGAAGGACGGCAAGATCACGCCGCTGGCGATCATCAAGGGCGGCAAGTCGCTGACGCTGGACGAATATGCGGCACTGTCCGCTCCGCCGGCCCCGCCGGCAGCGGCTCCGGCGGCGGCCGCGGCGCCTGGTGCGGCTCCCGCTGCTCCCGCCGCGCCTGGCGCCGCCCCGGCTGCTCCTGCGCCGGCGGCTGCGGCGCCGGCAACTGCGGCACCTGCGGCGGCTCCGGCCGCGCCTGCGGCTGCTCCGGCTGCCGCAGCGGCACCCGCCGCGCCCAAGCCCGCCGCACCCGCACCCGCCAAGTAAGCCGGGCGGAGCGCAAGCAAACGGGGAAGTCGCTGACGCGCCTTCCCCGTTTTTATGTCCAGCCGGCAAGGCTGGACGGTATCCTCCGGATTTGTCATGGATATCCTGCTCCAGCAGATCATCAACGGCCTCACTACCGGCAGCGTCTACGCCGTCGTGGCGCTCGGCTACACCATGGTCTATGGCGTAATCCAGCTGATCAACTTCGCCCACGGCGAGGTGGTGATGATCGGCGCCATGGTGGCTTTCTCCGTCATCGCGTCCTTGGCCGGCAGCACCCTGCCGCCGCTGGCCATCGTCCTCGCCGGGGTGCTCGCCGCCATTCCTGCCTGCATGGCGATCGGCTACTCGCTGGAACGGGTCGCCTATCGCCCGCTGCGCCACGCGCCGCGCCTGGCGCCGCTGATCACGGCGATCGGCATGTCCATCATCCTGCAGCACCTCGCGCTGCTGATCTGGGGCCGCAATCCGCTGGCCTTTCCGCAGATCATCGACAACCCGAGCTTCGCCATCGGCGGCGCCGCCATCAGCGGCGTACAGATCGCCATCATCCTGTTGTCGATGGTGATGATGGCCGGCCTGTCCTGGTTCGTCTATCGCACCCGCTTCGGCATCGCGATCCGCGCCACCGCGGAGAACGTGCATGTCGCCGCCCTGATGGGCATCAATGCTGACCGCGTGATCGCCGCCACCTTCGTCATCGGCGCCGGACTCGGCGCGGTGGCCGGCGTCATGTTCGGCACCTACTACGGCATCGCCCACTACACGATGGGCTTCACCCTCGGCCTCAAGGCCTTCTCCGCCGCCGTACTGGGCGGCATCGGCAACCTGCCCGGCGCCATGGTCGGCGGCCTGCTGCTGGGGTTGGTCGAAGCGCTGGGCACCGGTTACATCGGCGAATTCACCGACCTCTGCCGCTGGCCCGGAGCGGGTTCCGGCGCGGGATGGATGGGCGAACGTTGCGCCGATGGCGGGCACTTCGTGCTGTTCGGCAGCAACTACCAGGACGTATTCGCCTTCCTGATGCTGATCCTGGTTCTGGTGTTCCGGCCGTCGGGATTGCTCGGCGAACGCGTCTCGGAGCGCGCGTGATGGGCTGGAGCACGAAACAGAAGTTCGGCCTGGCCTGCGTGGCACTGGCGCTCGTCGCCTTGCCCTTCGTGCTGGCAATGGCCGGCACGGCCTGGGTGCGCATCACCAACTTCGCGGTGCTCTTCGTCCTGCTCTCGCTCGGCCTCAACATCGTGGTCGGCTTCGCCGGCCTGCTCGACCTCGGCTACGTGGCCTTCTTCGCTGTCGGCGCCTATGTCTATGCGCTGCTGGCCTCGCCGCATTTCGGCCTGCACCTGCCGTTCTGGGTCATCCTGCCGATCGGCGCCGCGGTGGCCGGCATCGCCGGCGCCGTGCTGGGAGCGCCGACTTTGCGCCTGCGCGGCGATTACCTCGCCATCGTCACGCTGGGCTTCGGCGAGATCGTGCGCATCTTCATGAACAACCTTTCCGCACCGGTGAACGTCACCAACGGGCCGAAGGGCATCAACCGGATCGACCCGTTCCAGATCGGTCCGCTGAATTTTTCCACCAGCGACAGCCTCGTCGGCCTGGTATTCAGCGGCCCGATCAAGTACTACTACTTCCTGCTCCTGGTGCTGCTCGCGGTGATCGTGATCAACCGGCGGCTGCAGGACTCACGCATCGGCCGCGCCTGGGTGGCGATCCGCGAGGACGAAATCGCGGCCAAGGCCGCCGGCATCAACACGCGCAACATCAAGCTGCTGGCCTTCGCCATGGGCGCGTCGTTTGGCGGCATCGCCGGCGGCATGTTCGCCGCGATCCAGGGCTTCGTCAGTCCGGAGAGCTTCATCCTCAACGAGTCGATCATGATCCTGGCCATGGTGGTGCTCGGCGGCATGGGCAACATCTGGGGCGTGATCGCCGGCGCCGTGCTGCTCTCCTTCATGCCCGAACTGCTGCGCTATACCGTCGAACCGGCGCAGAAGGCGCTGTTCGGCAAGATGCTGGTCGACCCCGAAGTGCTGCGCATGCTGATCTTCGGCTTCGCCCTGGTGCTGACCATGCGCTTCCGTCCCGCCGGCCTGTGGCCGGAGACGCGGCATCGGCGCGAACTCTACGTGGACCGAAAATGACCGAGGTGCTGCTCGAAGCCCGCAACATCGGCAAGCGCTTCGGCGGCGTGCAGGCGCTGAAGGACGTTTCGCTGACCATCCGCCGCGGCGAGATCTACGGCCTGATCGGGCCCAACGGCGCCGGCAAGACCACGCTGTTCAACGTGTTCACCGGGCTCTATCCGCGCGATGGCGGCGAAGTCATGTTCAGCGGCAAACCACTGACACTCGAAAGTCCGCACACGGTGGCCGCCGCCGGCATCGCCCGCACCTTCCAGAACATCCGCCTGTTCGGCAACATGACGGCGCGCGAGAACGTCATGGTCGGCCGCCACGTGCGCACTCGCGCCGGGGTCTTCGGCGCCATTTTGCGCACCCGTGCCGAGCGCGCCGAGGAAGCCGCCATCCGCCGCCGTGCCGACGAATTGCTGCATTACGTCGGCATCGACGACCGCGCCGACGCCCTGGCGCGCAACCTCTCTTACGGCGACCAGCGCCGGCTGGAAATTGCGCGCGCCCTGGCCACCGAGCCGCAACTGCTGGCGCTCGACGAACCTGCCGCCGGCATGAACGCCACCGAAACGGTCGGCCTGCGCCAACTCATCGAGGGCCTGCGCAAAGATGGCCTGACGGTGCTGCTGATCGAGCACGACGTCAAGCTGGTGATGGGCCTGTGCGACCGCGTTGCCGTGCTCGACTACGGCGAGAAGATCGCCGAGGACGTGCCCGACGTGGTGCGCAGCAATCCCAAAGTGATCGAGGCCTACCTTGGCACGAGCGCTCATTGAGGCCCTGAACCTACGGATTCACTATGGCGGCATCGAAGCCGTCAAGGGAATCTCGTTCGCCGTCGAGGAAGGCGAGATGGTCTGCCTGATCGGTGCCAACGGCGCCGGCAAGACATCGACGCTGAAGGCGCTGGCGCGGATGATCCCGGCGCAGGGCGAGATCCACTACGGCACCGAGCGCATCGATGCCCTGCCGTCGCACGAACTGATCCGCAAGGGATTGGCGCTGGTGCCCGAAGGCCGCGGAATCTTCGCCCGCCTGACGGTGGCCGAGAACCTCGCCATGGGCGCCTACCATCGCGACGACAAGGCCGGCATCGCCGCCGACCTGGAGCGCATCCACACGCTGCTGCCGCGCCTGCGCGAACGCGCGACGCAGGTGGCCGGAACGCTTTCCGGCGGCGAACAGCAGATGCTGGCCATCGGCCGCGCCCTGATGGGCAGGCCGAAATTGTTACTGCTCGACGAACCCTCGATGGGCCTGGCGCCGCTGATGGTGGAAAAGGTGTTCGAGGTGATCCGCGCCGTGGCCGCCGAAGGAATGACGGTGCTGCTGGTGGAACAGAACGCGAAGCTTGCCCTTGAACTCTGTTCGCGCGGCTATGTCATGGAAAGCGGCACGATCACGCTGGCCGACAATTCCGCCGCACTGCTCGCCGATCCGCGCGTACGCGCCGCCTACCTCGGCGAGTAGCTTAAAAGTTATGTCTCCGGCCAAGCCGGAGACGGTATCCGTTGCGGACGGCGCTGGCGACACGGCGCAATGCGTAATACATAACGCGCCGCCAGGCTTGCGCCATTTCAGTCGGCGAGGCAGTTGCCGACGTTCCAGCCGTAGAGCCATTCCATCGCGTCGTAGAAGCGCTCCGGCGTGCGGCCTTTCCACAAGTCGTTGCGCACCAGTCGCTCGACATCCCTGGCGTGGTAGATGCGACCCATCTCGCGCGAAGAGAGCACGATGCGCGCGGTGCGCGCGACGCGCGAACGCTGGTAAAGCGCGAAGGCCTTGATGAAGTCGTTGCCATTGACGCGCAAGGCCTCGCCGAGAGTTACGGCATCCTCCATGGCCATGCAGGCGCCCTGGGCCATGTACTGCGTGGTCGGGTGGGCCGCATCGCCCAGCAGCGTGGCGCGACCGAAAGTCCATTGTCCGATCGGCTCGCGGTCCGCCGTGGCCCAACGCTTCCAGGATTTCGGCAGGTCGATCAGCTGGCGCGCGCGCGGGCAGATGCCCTGGAAGTAGCTTTGCACCTCCTCCTTGCTGCCTTCGGTGACGCCCCATTCCTCCTGCTTGCGGCTATGGAAGGTGACCACCACGTTGTATTGCTCGCCGCCACGCAGCGGATAGTGCACCAGATGACAGTTGGGGCCGACCCAGATGCTCGCCGCATTCCACTGCAGGTCGACCGGGAAATCCTTCTTGTCCACCACGGCGCGGTACACCACGTGGCCGGTGACTCGCGGCGGGTCATTGACGTACTGGGCGCGCACCACCGATTTGACGCCGTCGGCTCCGATCAGCGCCAGACCGCGGTGGGGCTGTCCGTTCTGGTCGAACACGGTAACGCTGTCGGCATCCTGCTCGATGCGCTCGACGCGGGTCGAGGTCAGGAACTCGACGCGCCCGGTTTCCTGCGCACCATCCAGCAGCGAGGTGTGCACATCGACGCGATGGATCACCGCGTAGGGGTTGCCGAAGCGCTGGCGGAAAGCCTCGCCGGTGGGGATGCGGCCGACGACGGATTCGTCGATCGCGTCGTGCATGATCATGTAGTCGGTATAGACCGCGCGGCCGCGCGCCTTCTCGCCGACGCCGAGCGCGTCGAAGGCGTGGAAGGCGTTGGGTCCGAGCTGGATGCCGGCACCAATCTCGCCGATCTGCGGCGACTGTTCCAGCACCTTGACGCTGAAGCCCTGGCGCACCAGTGCCAGCGCGGCCGCAAGGCCGCCGATGCCGCCGCCGGCGACGATGACAGGCAGTTGTTGGCTCATCTGGTTTTCTCCTGCGCTTATTCGGCTTGGCCGATTGTCAGCGAAACGTCGCCGACGCGGTCGATGTGCCCGCTGATGCGGTCCCCCGGCTTGACCGGACCGACGCCCTCCGGCGTGCCGGTGTAGATCAGGTCGCCGGGTTCAAGGTGGTAGTACTGCGACAGGTCGGCCAGCAGTTCGGGAATGTTCCAGATCAGTTGCGCAAGGTCGGCGCTCTGTTTCGTTTCGCCATTCACCTGCAGCGTGATGGCGCCGCCCGTCAGCACGCCGAGATTGCCGATCGGCAGGATGGGCGAGCACACGGCGGACTTCTCGAAGTCCTTGCCCAGATCCCAGGGCCGGCCCTGGTCGCGCGCCACCAGTTGCAGGTCGCGCCGCGTCATGTCGAGCCCGGCGGCGTAACCGCAGATCATGCGCTGCGCGTCGGCTTCGGTCAGGCGAAAGCCCTGCGCGCCGATGGCGACCACGAGTTCCATTTCATAGTGGTAGTTCGCGGTGCCGGTCGGGTAGGGCACGCTGGCGCCGGACTCGACCAGGGTCGAGGGCGACTTGGTGAAGTAGAAGGGCTTCATGGTCGCCTTGTCCACCGGGCGGCCCATCTCCACGGCATGGGCGTGGTAGTTGCGGCCGACGCAGAAGATGCGATTGACCGGGAAGCGGGTGCCGGTGCCGAGCACCGGCAAGGAAGGGGTGGCGGGCGGAGGGAACAGGTACGTGGGGGTAGTCATGTTTTCTCGTTTCAGTTTCGGACTTCGTAGACGCCGAGCTTTTTCTGCAGCGGCGCATCGTCGGCGATGAAGACGAAGGAAGGACGGTCGGCGACGAGGTTCTGCAGCACGATAGTCTCGTAGCCGGGGATGCAGCAGGTGTCGGCGTCGGCGAGGCGGAAGGCTTTGCCGGCGGCGGCGACTTCGGTGCCGCCCTCGATCTGGTGGAACACCATGGCGGTGGAGCGCGCCGGCATCTCCAGGCGCTCGCCGGGACGCAGCATCAGGGCCGAGTAGCCGAGGATGCGCTGGCAGTCGTGGCCGTTTTCGGGATTGACGTAGGCGACCTGCACGGCCTCGATCTCCGGTTGCCGAGCGGCGATGGATTCCAGCGTGCGGCGCACGTCGGCCCAGGGATAGCGCAGCATCGGAAATGTTTTGCCGCTGCGCGAGAACATCGGCGCCGGCAGTACCCCACCGCGCTGGAAGTCCTGTTCGACGGCTTCGGCGGTGACGGTTTGCGCCTTGCCCTCGACGACGTAGGAGGCCTCGCAGTAATAGACGATGGGCAGGTCGAGCACGTCGAGCCACACCACGGGTTCCTTGCCGTCGTGGCCATGCTCGTGCCACATGCCGGTCGGCGTCAGGATCAGGTCACCGCGGCTCATCGGGCACTTCTCGCCCTCCACCGTGGTGTAGGCGCCGACTCCCTCGACGATCATGCGAACGGCATTGGGCGTGTGGCGGTGCGACGGCGCCCACTCGCCGGGTTGCAGCAACTGCATGCCCAGATAGATGGTCGAGCTGGCCTGCATCTTCTCCAGTCCGTGGCCCGGATTGGCCAGCACCAGCACGCGGCGCTCGGCCTTCTCGATCGGTGTCAGTTCGCCGGCACGCATCAGCAGCGGGCGCAGTCCCTGGTAGGACCAGAAGGTCGGCTGCGTCCTGATCGCGGGTTTGCCACGTGGCAGCACGGCGCGCAGGCTGGGCCAAAGCGGCACCAGGTTCTTCTCGGTCAGTGCCGCGCGGTAGTCCTCCGGCAGGTCTTCGAGGCGCCCCAGTTCGTTCATCTTCGCTCCTTGGTCGGCGGTGCAATGGCGAGGTCGAATGACCTGCGGCAGCGATCCGTTAATTAACGTAGCGAATACTAGACGGGGATAAATGGCCGGTAAATCCACTAATTTCGATATAGAGTATTCGCAATTCGAATAGAGGCCCGATACATGGACGCAATCGATATCCGCCTGCTGATGGTGTTCGACGCGATCTACAAGACGCGCAGCGTGACGGCGGCGGCGGAAGCGCTCGACCTCGGGCAGCCGGCGGTCAGCGTCGCCCTGGCCAAGCTGCGCCACCATTTCGGCAACCCGCTGTTCGTGCGCACCTCGAACGGCATGGAACCGACACCCTTCAGCGAAGGCCTGGTGCAACCGGTGCGCGAGGTGCTGGCCGCCGTGGAAAAGGTGCTCGGCCATCACGGCGAGTTCGAGCCGGCGACCTCGGAACGCAACTTCCGCATCTGCATGACCGACATCAGCCAGCTGGTGCTGCTGCCTCGCCTGTGGGAAACGCTGCGCGAAACGGCGCCCGGCGTCCGCATCGAGATCGTTCCCATGAGCAGCGACACGGCGCGCCTCCTGGAAAGCGGAGAGGCCGACCTCGCGGTGGGATTCGTGCCGCAACTGGAGGCAGGCCTCCACCAGCAGTCGCTGTTCGTGCAGAACTTCGTTTGCATGGTGGCGCAAGACCATCCGCGCATCGGCGACAGCCTCGACCTGGCCCGCTTCGAAGCCGAGGACCATGCGGTGATCAGTTCCTCCGGGGCGGCGCCGACCATCCTCGAACGGGAAATCGCGCGCCAGGGCATCACGCGCCGCATCGCGCTGAAGATCCCCAGTTTCCTCGGCGCCGCCTTCGTCATCGAGCACACCGACCTGCTGCTGACCGTACCGCGGCGGCTGGGCGACGTGTTGCAGGGGCGCGGCGCCTTCCGTTTCCTGCCGGTGCCCTTCCCGCTGCCCGAATATGAGGTCAAGCAGCACTGGCACGAGCGCTACCACCATGACGAAGGCAACCGCTGGCTGCGGCGCCTGGTGTCGCTCCTGCTGTCCGACGCGCCCGAGGCCAACTTTCATGATGCGAGAAACATCACCCTCGCATCATGAAAGTTAGCCCATTCCTTTAAACACCCGCCCCCTTTCGTCCCCCTCGCGGGGGATTCCTGATTTGCTCGCTACGCTCGACAAATTCCGCGGCGCCAAATCCGTGGCTGCCACGTTTACTCAGAGCGCTTCGGTCTTCTTCTGCGGCCGGAAGCGGCTCAGGAGTTCCAGCAGCAGCTTTTTCTCGGCGATCGTGAAGGGCTTGCAGATTTCCTTTTCGTGCTGCGCCGCGCGGCGCAGCGCCTCGGCCAGCAGTTCGCGTCCGGCGTCGGTCAGGTGCAGGTGGTTGTGGCGGCGGTCGGTGGTCGAAGCGCGACGCTCGACCAGGCCGCGTTTGGCCAGTTTGTCGAGCAGGGGCACCACCGAGGAACGTTCCAGCCTGACCGCCGCGGCCAGCTTCGACTGCGTGATGCCGTCGTTCTGGTGCAGGACTTCGAGCACCGAAAAGATCGCCGGCGTGACGTCGATTTCCTTGAGCGTCTTGCCGATGTGCTCGAACACGGCCAGCTGCGCAAGGCGCAGGTGGAAGCCGACGTGGCTGCTGAGGCAGCCGATGGAAGGGGGCTTGCGGCTGGCGGGCATGGGCTTGGAGCAGGTGTCCTGAATGCGGTTCAGGCTTTGATTCTATATCGAACAAGTTTCCCTGCGGAATCTTCTCCTCGTCATTCTGTACAGAAAGAATAAGCAAACCAATATATTAGGGAACGATTACTTACATCAGTTTTTAATAGTTCGATATAAAACAGGTTGACTTCGACACGCATGCTCTGCAGAATCCGCTCCTCACCCGCGGTCCCCCAGGCACGAAAAGATGCCGCCGGACCGGCAGACACGGGACAACGGCAGGCCGGAGGAGTGGATGGGCATGGCAATCAACACGGCGATCGCGACGCGATCGTTTCAGCGGTAATCCGGCGTGGACGGTTCCATCGCCCTGTTGCTGGCCCAGGACGGCATCACCAACGGTGCCATCTACGCGCTGCTTTCGCTGGCGCTGGTGCTGGTGTTCGCCGTCACCCGCGTCATATTCATTCCCCAGGGCGAATTCGTCGCCTACGGCGCGCTTTCCATGGCGGCAATCAATGCCGGCCTGTTGCCACCGACCATGTGGGTAGTGGTGACGCTGGGCGTCGCCGTCGCCATCGTCGATAGTGTCGCGGCGCTGCGCGAGGGAGCTCCGGCGCGGCTGCCGATGATCATCCTGAAGAACGCGGTGCTGCCGATCCTGGCGGTCATCGTGGTGCGCTACCTGCCGCTGAAGGACCTCGCCTATCCGGTGCAGGTGCTGATCGCGCTCGGCTTCGTGGTGCCGCTGGGGCCGCAGGTCTACCGCCTGGCTTTCCAGCCGGTGGCGGAAGCGAGCGTGCTGCTACTGCTGATCGTCGCGGTCGCCGTGCATTTCGTCATGATCGGCATGGGCCTGTTTTTCTTCGGCGCCGAGGGCGGCCGCATCCCGCCCTTCACCGATGGCGGCCTGACGCTGGGGCCGGCCTACGTCCAGTACCAGACGATCTGGATCGTCGGCATCGCCGCCCTGCTGATCGCCGGGCTGGCGCTGTTCTTCGAGCATTCGATCTACGGCAAGGCCTTGCGCGCCACCGCCATCAACCGCACCGGCGCGCGCCTGATGGGCATTTCCGCCGACATGGCGGGCAAGCTCTGCTTCACGCTGGCGGCGCTGGTCGGCGCCTTCTCCGGCATCCTGATCGCGCCGATCACCACGATCTACTACGACACCGGCTTCCTGATCGGCCTCAAGGGCTTCGTCGGCGCCATCATCGGCGGACTGGCCTCCTACCCATTGGCCGCCGCCGGCGCGATCCTGGTCGGCCTGCTCGAATCCTATTCCTCCTTCTATGCTTCGGCCTACAAGGAAGTCATCGTATTCACCCTGATCCTTCCGGTGTTGCTCTACCAGTCGCTGACCACGCACCACATCGACGACGAGGAGGAACACTAAGATGGCCCGCTTGCTGACTCCCATGCGCGCCATGCTCGCCTTCGCCATCGCGATGAGCCTGCTGCCGCTACTCGCCGCGCAATTCACCGTGACGCTGGCCAACTACATCGGCCTCTATGCCCTGGTGGCGCTGGGCCTGGTGCTGCTGACCGGCATCGGTGGCCTGACCTCCTTCGGCCAGGCCGCCTTCGTCGGACTCGGCGCCTATGCCACGGCCTATCTCACCACGCGCCACGGCATGTCGCCCTGGGGCACGCTGATCGTCGGCATGGCCGTCACCACCGCCGTCTCGCTGGCGCTGGGCCTCATCACCCTGCGCCTGTCGGGCCACTTCCTGCCGCTGGGCACCATCGCCTGGGGCATTGCGCTGTACTTCATCTTCGGCAACCTGGAGGCGCTGGGCGGCCACGGCGGCATCGACGGCATCCCGCCGGTCGACCTGTTCGGCCTCGAACTGGGCTCCACCCGCGCATTCTTCTACGTAATCTGGGCCACCGTGCTGGCGGCCATCGTCACCACCCAGAACATGCTCGATTCGCGCGAGGGGCGCGCCATGCGCAGCTTGCGCGCGATGACCATGACCGAGGCGATGGGCATCAACACCCTGCGCTACCGCATGGTGTTGTTCATGATCGCGGCGCAGTTCGCCTGCGTTTCGGGTTGGCTGTACGCCCACATGCAGCGCTTCGTCAATCCGACGCCCTTTTCGCTCGGCCAGGGCATCGAATACCTGTTCATGGCCGTGCTGGGCGGCGCCGCCGCCGTGTGGGGCGCGGTGTTCGGCGCCACCGCGGTGAGCTTCCTCAAGGAATTCCTGCAAGACCAATTGCCCAAGCTGATCGGCGCCACCGGCAACTTCGAGATGGTGGTGTTCGGCCTGCTGACGATACTCGTCCTGCATCGCGCACGCGACGGCGTGTGGCCGATCCTCATGCGCGCATTTGCCATCGCGGTTCCACAACGTGAACTGAACCGAACCGTCGAACCCGCCCTGGCGCTGCCGCGGCGCGACGTGCCGGAGCGCGGCAGCGACGTGCTGCAGGTGGTCAACGTCACCAAGCGCTTCGGCGGCCTGGTCGCCAACAACAAGATGAACCTGACCGTACGCGCCGGCGAAGTGATGGCGCTGATCGGCCCCAACGGCGCCGGCAAGAGCACGCTGTTCAACTGCATCTCCGGTGTCAATCCCGCCACCGAAGGCGAAATCCGCTTCATGGGCCAGCGCATCGAGCAGCTCGGTTCGCGTGCGATTGCCAAGCTGGGCATGAGCCGCAGCTTCCAGCATGTGCGCCTCAACCAGGACATGACAGTGCTGGAGAACGCCGCCATCGGCGCCCACCTGCGCGGTCGCAAGAACTTCGTCCAGTCCGCCTGGCGCCTCGACCGCGAGGAAGAGCGCCGCCTGCTGTGGGAAGCCGCCCACCAGTTGCAGCGTTGCGGCCTCGGCGAGCACCTGTTCGACACCTGCGGCAGCCTGCCGCTGGGCAAGCAGCGCATCGTCGAGATTGCGCGCGCCCTGTGCAGCGATCCGACCCTGCTGCTGCTCGACGAACCCGCCGCCGGCCTGCGCCACCTCGAAAAGCGCGCGCTGGCCGACCTACTGGCGAAACTGCGCGGCGAAGGGATGGCCATCCTGCTGGTAGAACACGACATGGATTTCGTCATGGGACTGGCCGATCGCGTGCTGGTGATGGAGTTCGGCGAATACCTGGCCGAAGGCCTGCCGCAGGAAATCCAGACCAATCCGAAAGTGCTCGAAGCTTATCTGGGCGGGGTGGACGAATGAAGCCTGTACTGCTCGAAACAACCGGCCTGTGCGTCAATTACGGACGCGTCGAGGCCATCCACAAGGTCGACCTGCGCATCCGCGAAGGCGAGATCGTCACCGTCATCGGTCCCAACGGCGCCGGCAAGACCACGTTGCTGTCGGCCCTGATGGGCCTGTTGCCGGCGCGTGGCGAGGTGAAGTACCAGGGCCAGCCGACGCTGGGCAAGATGTCGGTCGATGTGCTGGTCTCCAAAGGCCTGGTGCTGGTGCCGGAAAAGCGCGAATTGTTCGGCAGCATGTCGGTGGCCGACAACCTGCTGCTCGGCGCCTTCGCCCGCCATCGGCGCGGCGACCGGGATCATGCAAAAACCATGGACGAGGTGTACGCGATCTTCCCGCGCCTGGCAGAACGGAGCAAGCAGGAAGCCGGCACGCTGTCCGGCGGCGAGCGCCAGATGCTGGCCATGGGCCGCGCGCTGATGGCCAAGCCCACGCTGCTGATGCTCGACGAGCCCAGCCTCGGCCTGGCGCCGCTGATCGTCAAGGAGATCCTGCGCATCGTGGTGCAATTGAAGGGCATGGGCGTTTCCATCCTGCTGGTGGAGCAGAATGCGCGTGCTGCACTGCAAGTGGCCGATTACGGCTATGTGTTGGAGAATGGCAGCGTGGCGGTCGAGAACGACGCCAAGACCCTGCTCCATGATCCGCGCGTGATCGAGAGCTATCTCGGTCTTGGCGGCAGTCATTCGATCGCCGCCTGATACCGCAAGCGCATCACCCCGCAGCTCAACCACAACACGTTTCAGACCAACAAAACGAGGAGAAAGCATGAAAGTCAAACTGTCCATCAAGCCGCTGGTGATCGCCCTGTCCATGTTCGGCGCTACCGCCGCGCTGGCCGACATCAACATCGGCGTCAGCGTTTCCGCCACCGGACCGGCAGCCGTTCTCGGCGGCCCGCAGAAGAACACCGCCGAGTTGCTGCCCGCCACCATCGGCGGCGAGAAGATCAACTGGATCGTGCTCGACGAAGCCACCGATTCGACCACGGCTGCCAAAAATGCGTCCAAACTGATCAACGAGAACAAGGTCGACCTGATCATCGGCGGCTCGACCACGCCAACCGTGATGGCGATCGCCGGCGCCGCGTCCGAGGCGAAAACGCCCCTCATCGCAATGGCACCGAACCCGGCTGACGGCGAAAAACTGAAATGGACCTTCACCATGCCGCAGAACTTCGCCCTGATGGGAGAAGGCATCCTCGAGCACATGAAGGCCAACAACCAGAAGACGCTGGGCTTCATCGGCTACGCCGACGCCTACGGCGAGGTCTGGATCAAGGCCCTCGATGCGGTGAAGGACAAGTACGGCGTCACCGTCGGGCCGATCGAGCGCTTCCAGCGCACCGACACCTCGGTCACCGGCCAGGTCGTCAAGCTGCTCGCCGCCAAGCCCGACGCGATCCTCGTCGTCGCCTCGGGTGCGCCGGCGGCGATGCCGCACAGCTCGCTCAACGAGCGCGGCTACAAGGGGCAGATCTATCAAACCCATGGCGCACCGTCACCGGCATTCCTCAAGATCGGCGGCAAGAACGTCGAGGGCGGCATCCTCGTCGCCGGCCCGGTCATCGAGTGGGACCAGTTGCCCGACTCGCACCCGTCGAAGAAGGTCGCCGGCGAATACGCCAAGCGCTATGAGGACAAGTTCGGCGCCGGCACGCTGTCCTCCTTCGGCGGCCACCTCTGGGACGCCCAGCTTGTCGCCTCGCGCGCGATTCCGGTGGCGCTGAAGAAAGCCAAGCCCGGCACCGCGGAGTTCCGCAGTGCGCTGCGCGACGCGATCGAATCAGAGAAGGACGTCGTCGGCGTGCATGGCGTGTTCAACATGAGCCCGACCGACCATACCGGCCTCGACCGCCGCGCCCGCGTGCTGTTGCAGGTGCAGAACGGCGCCTTCAAGGTCATCTCGAAATAGTCGCTGCATTGCTGCGCCGAGAGATATGACGCGAGCCGCCATCGCACTCGGCGGAATCCGTCGCACCAGCGCAAGCCGGTGCCCAGTGGCCTGCGCTTCTGGATTCCGGCATTCGCCGGAATGACGGTTGTTTTCCAAGCCAACCCAAAAGGACGTCGCATGAGCACCATTGCCCGCAAGCCGGCCGAGTTGTTCGTCGATCCGGCCGTCATCCTCGAAGCCCGGCCGGACGGTACCCGGCTGTTCCGTTCCAAGCTCGAACTGCCGGGCTTTGCCCGCTGTTCCGGCGAGTGGCTGGAACGCTGGGCAGCCGAAACCCCGGACGCCATCCTGATCGCCGAGCGCGGCGCGGATGGCGAATGGGTCAAGGTGACTTACGGCCAGGCACTCGCGCGCGTCTATCGCATCGCCACCTGGCTGCTCGGGCAGAACCTCTCGCCCGAGCGGCCGGTGCTGGTGCTCTCCGACAACGGCATCGAACACGCCATGCTGATGCTGGCCTGCCTGCATGTCGGCGTGCCGATCAGCCCGGTCTCGCCGGGCAATTCGCTGCTCTCGAAGGATTTTCTCAAGCTCAAGGCCAACGTCGAGCTGCTGCGCCCCGGCGTGATCTTCGCCGACACCATCGAGCGCTTCATGCCGGCGATCAATGCCATTGCCGGCCTCCATGACGGCGTCGTCGTCGCCGGCAGCCGCAGCACGCCGCAGGCCGGTACGCTGCCCTTTGCCGGTATCGAAAAAATCGGCGCTGACGACACGGCGAATTTTTCGGCAGTGAAGGCGGCCTTCAAAGCCATCACGCCCGACACCATCGCCAAGTTCCTGTTCACCTCGGGTTCCGTCGGCACGCCCAAGGCAGTGATCACCACGCAGCGCATGATGTGCTCCAACGCCGAAATGAAGTCGGTGATCTGGCCCTTCCTCAACAGCCAGAAGCCGGTCATCTGCGACTGGCTGCCCTGGAGCCACGTCTTCGGCGGCAGCCACAATTTCAACAAGGTGGTGCGCTTCGGCGGCAGCCTTTACATCGACGACGGCAAGCCGCTGCCGGCCCTGTTGCCGAAGACGGTGAGGAACCTCACCGACGTTTCGCCGACCATCTATTTCAGCGTGCCGCTGGCCTACGCCCTGCTGGTCGCAGAACTGCGAGACAACGCTGCGCTGCGCAAGAGCTTCTTCGCGCGCCTTCAGATCATCTTCTACGCCGGCGCCGCCCTGCCGCAATCGACCTGGGACGAACTGGAACGCCTCGCCGTGATGGAACTCGGCCACCCGGTCGTCATGCTCTCTTCCTGGGGTTCGACTGAAACCGCTCCGGCCGCCACCGACTGCCATTTCCAGGCCGTGCGTTCCGGCGTGATCGGCGTGCCCATCCCCGGTACCACGCTAAAGCTGGTGCCCGTAGCCGACAAACTGGAGGTCCGCGTCAAGGGCCCGAACGTTTTTCCCGGTTACTGGAAACAGCCCGAACTGACCGCCAAGGCGTTCGACGAAGACGGCTTCTACATGATCGGCGATGCCGTGTCCTTCGTCGATCCGGCGCGGCCCGAGCAGGGCCTGCTGTTCGACGGCCGCGTCGCCGAGGATTTCAAGCTGCTGTCCGGCACCTGGGTCCACGTCGGCAGCATCCGCGTCGCCGGCATCAGCGCGCTCTCGCCGGTGGCGCAGGACATCGTCGTCACCGGCCACGACCGCGACGACATCGGTTTCCTGGTCTTCCCCAACATCGCCGAATGCCGCCGCCTGACGGGCCTCGGCGACGACGTGCCGGTTGGCACGGTGCTCGGCCATCCGGCAATCAAGGAACGCGTGCGCGAAGGCCTGGTACGCATGAAGCGCGACGGCGGCGGCTCCTCGACCTACCCGGCGCGCGTGCTGCTGATGGCCGAACCGCCATCATCCGAGCACGGCGAAATGACCGACAAGGGCTACATCAACCAGCGCGCGGTGCTGACGCGCCGCGCCGACCGCGTGCTCGAACTGCATTCCGACGCGCCCGACGCGGCCGTCATCCTGGCTTAACGCTCATGGCTTCCGAGCGCTGGCGCCGAGGTTGCAACACGCGAAGACCTTTAATCGCCCGCCCCCCTTCCCCCCTCGCGGGGGGTTACTGATTGGCGCGCTGCGCGCGTCGATTGCAAGGGGACTTCGAACCCGATGTTTCCGCCATTGCTCCAAAGGAACACTCAGTGACAGACAAACTCGTAACACATTCGCAGGACGGCCTGGTCTACACCATTACCCTGAGCCGCCCGGCGAAGCGCAACGCGATCAGCGACCGCCTGCTCGACGCCCTTGAAAAAGCCTGGGACGCGCGTCCCGCCGAGGCCCGCGTGGTGATCCTGGCCGGCGCCGGCGACCACTTCTGCGCCGGGCTCGACCTATCCGAGCACCAGCATCGCGAACCCTCCGGCGTCATGATGCATTCGCAGGGCTGGCACCGAGTCTTCGGCAAGATCCACCAGACCGGCATCCCGGTGGTAGCCGTGCTGCACGGCGCGGTGATCGGCGGCGGGCTGGAACTGGCGACCTCGACCCATGTTCGCGTTGCCGAGCCGAATGTCATGTACCAGCTGCCGGAAGGCCGCCACGGCATCTATGTCGGCGGCGGCGCCTCGGTGCGCGTGTCACGCATCATCGGCCCCGGCCGCATGGCCGAGATGATGCTGACCGGCCGCATCCTGACGGCCGACGAAGGCCAGGCGCTGGGCCTGTCGCATTACCTCGTCGGCAAGGGCGAGGGCCTGGCCAAGGCGCAGGAACTGGCCAAACGCATCGCCGAAAATGCGCCGCTGGCCAACTACGCGATGGTCACCACCATCCAGCGCATCAGCAACATGTCCGCCGACGACGGCCTTTACGTCGAGTCGCTGATGGCAGCCGTGGCCCAGACCAGCCCCGAGGTGGTCGCGCGCATCGGCCAGTTTCTGGATCGAAAAGGCAAGGGACCACAGACGTGAACCTCGACGAACTCGTCGCCATCGACACCCACACCCACGCCGAAGTCTCCTGCTGCCAACCCAAGGATCCCTGGTTCGAGCCTTACGAGCGCGCCGCCGACAAGTACTTCAAGAACGCCCACCGGCCGACCATAGACGAGACCATCGCCTACTACCGCGAGCGCAAGATCGGCCTGGTGATGTTCACGGTCGATTCCGAATCGCACATTGGTAACCGCCGCATCGCCAATGAAGAAGTCGCCGAGGCGGCGGCGAAGAACAGCGACATGATGATCGCCTTCGCCAGCATCGACCCGCACAAGGGCCGCATGGGCGCGCGCGAGGCGAAGAAGCTGATCGAGGAATATGGCGTCAAGGGCTTCAAGTTCCACCCGACGGTGCAGGGCTTCAACCCGCAGGACCGCATGGCCTGGCCGCTGTATGAAGTGATCGCCGAGTACCAGTTGCCCGCCATCTTCCACAGCGGGCACTCCGGCATGGGCAGCGGCATGCGCGGCGGTGGCGGGCTGCGCCTGGAGACCTCCAACCCGATGCTGCTCGACGGCGTCGCGGTCGACTTCCCCGACATGCAGATCGTCATTGCCCATCCCTCGTGGCCCTGGCAGGACGAAGCGCTCTCGGTCTGCCTGCACAAGCCCAACGTCTGGATCGACCTCTCCGGCTGGTCGCCCAAGTATTTCCCGCCGCAACTGGTGCAGTACGCCAACACCCTGCTCAAGGATCGCGTGCTGTTCGGCACCGACTTCCCGCTGATTCCGCCCGACCGCTGGCTCGAAGACTTCGAGGCGGCCGGCTTCAAGGATTCGGTGAAGCCGCTGATCCTCAAGCAGAACGCGATTCGTCTTTTGAAACTGGACAAAAAATGAAATTCGACAATTCCACCTTCATCGTCACCGGCGGCGCTTCGGGCCTCGGTGAAGCCACCGTGCGACGCTTCCACGGTGCCGGCGCGAACGTCGTGATCGCCGACCTCAACACCGAGCGCGGTTCCGCGCTGGCGATCGAACTCGGCGCGCGTGCCGCGTTCCAGCGTTGCGACGTTGCCGCCGAGGCCGATGCCCAGACCGCGGTCGCCGCCGCGCTGTCCCGCTTCAGCGGCCTGCAGGGCCTGATCAATTGCGCCGGCATTGGCATCGCGGAGAAGGTGCTGAACAAGGACGGCCCGCAAAAGCTCGGCAACTTCGCGCGCGTCATCAACATCAACCTGGTCGGCACGTTCAACATGATCCGCATCGCCTCCGAGGCGATGAGCAAGGGCGAACCGAACTCCGCCGGCGAGCGCGGCGTGATCGTGAATACGGCCTCGGTCGCCGCCTGGGACGGCCAGATCGGCCAGGCCGCCTACGCGGCGTCCAAGGCCGGAATCGTCGGCATGACCCTGCCCATCGCGCGCGAGCTGGCGCGCTTCGGCATCCGCGTGTGCACCATCGCCCCCGGCCTGTTCTACACGCCGATGATGGAATCGCTGCCGCCTGAAATCCAGGACTCGCTCGGCAAATCCGTGCCCTTCCCGCCGCGCCTGGGCCGCCCCGACGAGTTCGCGCAACTCGCCGCGCACATCGTCGAGAACGAAATGCTCAACGGCGAATCCATCCGCCTCGACGGCGCCGTGCGCCTCGCCCCGAAGTAACGCTCATGGCTTCCAACGCCATCCGCAAACAATGAAGCGTTCGCCCCTTTGCCTCGGGCGAGCAAAATCGGCCCGCCCCCCTTCCGCTACGCGGCCCACGGCTGGCTTTGCACAGCCAGCCGGCTGCGGCGGCGCGACGCATGCGTCGCGAATTCCCGCCTCGCCCCTCGCGGGGGGTTACTGATCGGCTCGCTTCGCTCGATATCACCAACGGCCCGTCCTGCTGTTTCATTACGTCAATCTGCCAAACCATGCCACGCAGCACCTTCTACAAGCACCGCATCGCCTTCGCCGACTGCGACCCGGCGCAGATCGTCTTCTTCGCCAACTACTTCAAATGGTTCGACACCAGCGGCTTCGAGTTCTTCGTCGCCTGCGGCGTGCCGCCCTGGCGCGACACCGCGCAGAAGGGCGGCATCATCGGCACGCCGCTGGTCAAGGCCACCGCGACCTTCGTCAATTCGGCGACCTACGGCGAGGACGTGGTGATCGAAAGCTGGGTCGCGGAATGGCGCACCAAGAGCTTCGTCATGCGCCACGTGGCGCGCCGCGGCGACACGATCCTGGCCGAAGGCGAGGACATCCGCGTCTTCGCCATCATGGACCCGGCACAACCGACGCGCATCAAGGCCGTGCCGATCCCGCCCGAAATCCGCGCGCTCTGCGAGTAGCGCCCCTCCGGTACCCAAACCATGCCCCGCAGCCACACCTCGAGCTTTCGCATCGAATTCGGCGATTGCGATCCCGCCCAGATCGTCTTCTATCCCAACTTCTTCAAGTGGATGGACATCGCCGCCCTGCATTTCTTCAATGCCTGCGGCATCGAAAGCTGGCGCCAGACCAAGGCAGACTGGGGCATCATCGGCGCGCCACTGGTCGGCGCCTCGGCGAAGTTCGTCAGCTCCGCCACCTACCCCGAACCGATCGAGGTTGATACCACGGTGGCCGAAATCAGCGGCAAGGCCTTCGTCCTCAAGCATGTCATCCGCCGCGGCGACACGGTGCTGGTGGAAGGCGAGGAAAAGCGCATCTTCGCCATCGAGGACCCGGCCAACCCGAAACGCATCAAGGCCGTGGCGATTCCCGAATCCCTTCTGGCGCAATGGCAATGAACTACACCGCCCCGCTAGCCGACATGCGCTTCCTGCTCGAGGAGGTCGCCGGCCTCGCCGCGATCACAGAGCTGCCCGGATGTGAAGAGGCCACTCCCGACGTGGTCGACGCCGTGCTCGAAGAGGCCGGCAAGTTCGCCGCCGGCGTGCTGGCGCCGCTGAACGCCGTCGGCGACCGCGAAAGCTGCCGCCTCGAGAATGGCAAGGTCATCACTCCCGCCGGCTGGAGCGAGGCCTACAAGCAGTTCGCCGAGGGCGGCTGGGTCGGCCTCGGCCTTTCGCCCGACTTCGGCGGCCAGGGCCTGCCCAAGTGCGTGGCGACGCCGGTCTGGGAGATGTGGTTCTCTGCAAACACGGCATTCACCATGCTGCCGCAACTCAACACCGGCGAATCCGAGGCCATCCAGCTCGCCGCCAGCGACGAGTTGAAAGCTACCTACCTCGAAAAGCTGGTGACGGGCGAGTGGGGCGGCACCATGAACCTCACCGAACCGCAGGCCGGCTCCGACCTCGCCGCGATCCGCACCCGCGCCGAACCGCAAGCGGACGGCAGCTACCGCCTGAGCGGGCAGAAGATCTTCATTTCCTACGGCGACCACGAGATCACGCCCAACATCGTGCACCTGGTGCTGGCCCGGCTGCCCGACGCGCCGCCGGGCGTGAAGGGCATCTCGATGTTCCTCGTGCCCAAGTTCCTGGTCAACCCTGATGGCAGCCTCGGCGCGAAGAACGACGTGCGCTGCGTCGGCCTCGAACACAAGCTCGGCATCCACGGCAGCCCGACCTGCGCCATGAGCTTCGGCGAGAATGGGCAAATGAGCGGCGGCGCCGCCGGCTGGATCGTCGGCGAACCCAACCGCGGCCTCGAATACATGTTCATCATGATGAACGAGGCGCGCTTCGGCGTCGGCGTGCAGGGCATCGGCATCGGCGAGCGCGCCTACCAGCAGGCGCTGGCTTTCGCCCGCGAACGCGTACAGGGCCGCGACGCCGTCACCGGCGCCGTCGGCATCCCGATCATCAAGCACCCCGACGTCAAGCGCATGCTGCTCACCATGCGCGCCCGCATCATGGCCGCGCGCGCGCTGGCCTACACGGCGGCGGGCTGGTTCGACCTCGCCCGCCATTCTCCCGACCGGGCCGCCGCCGACAAGGCAAAACGCTACGTCGACCTGCTGATGCCGGTGGTCAAGGGCTGGAGCACCGAGCTGTGCCAGCAGATTTGTTACGACGCGATCCAGGTGCATGGCGGCATGGGCTTCGTCGAGGAGACCGGCATCGCCCAGCATTACCGCGATGCGCGCATCATCACCATCTACGAAGGCACCACCGGCATCCAGGCCAACGACCTGGTCGGACGCAAGGTATTGCGCGAGAACGGCGCCACCCTGCGTGAATTGATCGTCGAAATGCGCGGCGTCGCCGCCGAACTGGCTGCGGCTGAAAACCTGCGTCCGCTCGCCGTGCGCCTCGAAGAAGACATCGCCGCACTGGAACGCACACTCGACTGGATCCTCGCCACCGGCAAGGAACACCTTGCCGCCGTGCTGGCCGGCGCAGTTCCCTTCCTGCACCTGCTGGGCACCGTCTGCGGCGGCTGGCAACTGGCACGCGTCGCGCTCGCCGCGACAAATCCCGCCACCGCCGAACGCCACGCCCCCGACTACCTGCGCGGCCTCGTCGAACTCGCGCTGTTCCACGCCCATGCCCTCGGCGTGCAAGCCCACGCCTTGTCGGCCGCAATAGTCGGCGCTGGCGACACGGTAGCCGCCAGCGAGTTCGCGCTGGGATAGGCGGCAGCCAGTTCTGGCCCGCATCGGACGGCGACGCACCGGCCGATGCCCACCTAGCCCGCGCTGTTCCTGCCACGCCGCCGCGATCCGGGCGACTCGGCCTCCCCGGGCCTGCCTTTCACGAAGAAATCGGCTATGGTGCGCTTTCTCCGCACCTGCCGAGGACTGCCGCCATGACTTCCGTTCGCCTCAATCCGCTCGATTCCGCCTGGCTGTTCACCGAATCACGCGCCACACCCAACCATGTTGGCGGACTGCTGCAGTTCCGCCTGCCCGAGGGTGCGCCCAAGGATTACATGCGCCAGTTGATGATCGAGTTTCGCGGCCATCGCGAATTCACCGCGCCCTGGAACCGGCGCCTGAAATACGCCTTCAACAAGAACCCGATGCCGGTCTGGATCGAGGACGACGCCATCGACCTCGAATACCACGTGCGGCACTCGGCCCTGCCCTGGCCGGGCGGCGAACGCGAACTCGGCGAGCTGGTCGGCCGCCTGCAGAGCACGCCGCTGGACCTGAGTCGCCCCCCCTGGGAATGCACCATCATCGAGGGCCTGGAAGGCGACCGCTTCGCGCTCTTCATCAAGATGCACCACTCGCTGATCGACGGCGTCAGCGGCATGAAGCTGCTGCAGCGGGCCATGTCGCCCGACCGGGAAAAGAGCCGCAAGCTGCCGCCCTTCTGGGCTTCGGGCCTGCCGCGCGCGTCGCGCGCGCGCGACGACAACCCGCTGCCCACCGTCGCCAATGCCGCCGCGATGGCGGTCGAAGCCCTGCGCGGCCAGGCCAGGACGGTGCCGCAACTGGTGGTCGCCTTCGGCAGGATGCTCAAGGGCCTGGGCAGCGGCGAGGGCATGGTGGTGCCCTTCACCTCGCCGCAGTCGGTGCTCAATGGCCGCGTGCGCGAGAAGCGCCGCTTCGCCACCCAGCAGTTTCCGATGGAGCGCCTGCGTGATCTCGCCAGGGCGGCGGAATGCACCCTCAACGACGTCGTGCTGGCGATCTGCGGCGGTGCGCTGCGCCGCTTCCTCGAGGAGCGCGGTGCTCTACCGGAAAAATCGCTGACCACCGGCATCCCCGTGTCGGTTCGGCCGGCCGATGACGAGGGCAGCGGCAACGCGATCACCTTCATCATCGCCACGCTGGGGACCGACATCGCCGATGCGAGGGAGCGCCTCGCCGCGATCCACGAATCGGTGCGCCACGCCAAGGAGCATGTGCAGAGCCTGCCCAGGCAGGCGATGCTGCAATACACGGTATTGTTGATGGCGCCGACCATACTCACCTTGCTTACCGGCATCGGCGGGCGTACTCGGCCGATGTTCAACATCACCATCTCGAACGTCCCCGGTCCGGATACGCCACTGTATTTCCGCGGCGCCGAACTGGTCGCCATCTATCCGGCATCGATCGTAACCCACGGCCAGGCCCTCAACATCACCTGCGAAAGCTATGCCGGGGCGATGAACTTCGGCTTTACCGGCTGCCACTCGTCGCTGCCCAGCATGCAGCGCCTCGCCGTGTATGCGGAGGAGGCACTGGCGGAACTCGAGGCCGCCGTCATGCCGGCGCCGAAGCCCGCGCGCAAGTCACCACGCAAGGCGGCGCCGGTCGCGACCCCGGCAGGCGGCGACAGGAAGCAGTCCAAAAAGTCGGGGGCGCCGCGCAAGGCGCAGACCAGGCCAGCGCGCAGGAAGGCGCCAGCCGCCTGACGCTGGCGGCTGCAGTCCGCCCAGGCGCTCACCGGCCGCACTCGCGTGATGAACCCATCGGCAAACCTGGCAACCGTGATCCTGGTGCACGGACTGTGGACGCCGCCGCTGGTGCTGGTGCCGCATGCACGCTGGCTGCGGCACCGTGGCTACCCCACGCTGCGCTTCGGCTACCGCAGCGTGCGTGCCTCGCTGTCGCAGAACGCGCAGGCGCTTGCCCGGTTCGTCGCCGAGACCGAAGCAAGCGCGATCCACCTGGTCGGCCACAGCCTCGGCGGCCTGGTCATCCTCGACATGCTGCGCCAAGGCGCCGACACGCGCCTGCGCCGGGTGGTCCTGCTCGGCACGCCCTGCCTCGACAGCCATTGCGCACGGCGTCTGGCGCGGGTCGCCGGGATGCCAGCACTGCTCGGGCGCTCGATCGGCGAGTGGATGGCGCGCGGCCCCGGAGCTGCCGCCACGCCCTGCTCCGCGGTCGAAATCGGCGTGCTGGCCGGCACGCGCAGCGTCGGACTGGGTCGCGTGGTGCCCGGCCTGCCGAGCCCCAATGACGGCGTGGTCACGGTAGCCGAGACGCGCCTGCCCGGCGCCGCGGATCACATCGTGCTGCCGGTGGCGCATTCGGAAATGCTCGCTTCGCCGCGTTGTGCCGCGCAGATCGGCGCCTTTCTGGCCAGCGGACGCTTCCTGCATGGCGAGCATGCCTGACGGCCCCTTGCGGCCACTGCTGCTGGCCGCCGCGCTGGCAATGTCGCTTGCCGGCTGCGGCAACCTCGGCTACTACGCCCAGGCGGTGGGCGGCCACTTCGACGTCATGGCCGCGGCGCGGCCGATCGACGAGATCGTTCGCGACCCGGCCGGCGATCCGGCGCTGCACACGCAATTGCGGGAGGCGCTGGCGATCCGCGAATTCGCCACGCGCGAGCTGGGCCTGCCGGACAACGGCAGCTATCGCAACTACGCCGACCTCGGGCGCCCCTTCGTGCTGTGGAACGTGTTCGCCGCGCCGGAATTCTCGCTGCAACCCAGGTCCTGGTGCATGCTGATGGTGGGCTGCGTGAGCTACCGCGGCTACTACGCCAGGGAGGACGCCGAACGCCTCGCCACGGAATTGCGCCAGGAAGGCTACGACACCTTCGTCGGCGGCGTGCCGGCCTACTCCACGCTGGGCTGGTTCGACGACCCGGTGCTCAACACCTTCCTGCGCCAGGGCACGCTGGAGGTGGCGCGCACGGTTTTCCACGAGCTGGCCCACCAGCGGATCTTCGTCAGGGACGACACGGTGTTCAACGAGTCCTTCGCCACCGCCGTAGAGAACGAAGGGCTGCGGCGCTGGACGGCCGGCCACCTGGCGGCCGGACAACGCGCAGGCTTCGAAAAACAACGGGCACGCAAGGAGGCCATGGTCGGGTTGCTGCGCGACTACCGCAAGCGGTTTCGCGTCCTGTATGAAACGCCGCGCGCGGCCGACCGGCAGCTCCAGGCCAAGACCGACCTGCTGGCCGCCCTGCACGCCGACTACGCCGCGCTGAAGGCAGGCTGGGGCGGCTACGCCGGCTACGACAGGGTGCTTGGTGCGGACTTCAACAACGCCACGCTCGTGTCATTCGCCCTCTACGGCGAACTGGTACCGGCCTTCAAACTTCTGCTGCAACAGGAGGGCCACGACCTGCAACGCTTCTACCGCCGCGTGAGCGAACTGGCGACGCTCGACAAGGATGCGCGGCACAGGGCACTGGTGCGACTGCTGCCCGCCGTGTCCGAAAGCACGCCGGAGGCATCCGGGCGCCTGGCGGCAGGCCAAACGGGCAATTCCAACCCGTAGGCTGCGTTGGCGAGGTTTCCGGTCACGGCAGCGTAGGCAGATGGGCTATGCCTTTTTGCCGCATCAACTGGCGTGCCACGTGGGTTCCGGCGCCCGCCAGATTAATTTTTGGATTGTCAGCGCAACAGGCATCCACCATCCGGAACGCCGACTCCGTGTCGGTGCCTACTAGGAAATCGGTGCCCGATCCGGCCACTATCCCGCTCAGTTACCCGATCAGCCAGGTCTCGTAGATTTCGGAATTCCTGGGATATCCCTCCTTCCCGTCCCGACTGGATTACAGCCAGCCTTCACAGGAGCGAGCGCCTCTCGACTCGTAGGCCCAGCATGTCCCCAGCAGGCAGAATCCTGCCAGCAGGGCGACCTGGCGCGGCTGGTGGCAGAGCAGTTGATGGCACACGACGCCCTGGGAGCGCATGCGCGCGACGAGCTGGGCATCTCCGCCGCCTTCAGTGCGCGCCCGCTTCAGGCGGCGCTGGCGTCGGCCGCGAGCTTCGCCGTGGGCGCACTGGTTCCGCTGCTCGTCACCGCCGCGGCCCCGGAATCGATGCTGATTCCCCTGGTCGCCCTGGCCTCGCTTGGCTGCCTGGCCGCGTTGGGCGCCATCGCGGCCAACACGGGCGGCGCGAATGTCCTGGTCGGCGCATGGGGTGTGACGTTCTGGGGCGCACTGGCGATGGCGATCACAGCAGTTGCCGGCAGGCTCTTCGGCGCCGCGTAACCGGGGCCGCGCCAATACCGCGGCTTCGCATTGGAACACCCGAGCCACGCCGGGGTATGCTGTTGAAAAGTCGGCGCCCACCACACGGCGCATGGCGCGGTTGCCACGCAAGACACGTTCCCTGAATTCCGCAGGAGGCCAAGAATGGACGACAAGTCGACGCCGAAACGCTCGGCACGCGGGTTGAAGCTGCTTGCGACCGTCCTTGGATCGGTCTGGTTCTTTCCGGTGAGCTGCACGACCGGCACCTTCGTCGGTAACCAGATCGTTGCCGCAGCAGACGCCAGGGATGCGAGCAAGGGCGACACGATGCACTCGCTGTTCAAGGTTGTCGCCGAGCCCGGCGAAAAGGGAGCAGCGTTCCGCGTCCTGCATTGGGACGAGGTCCAGCCCTACCTGGCGCAGGCCGGCACCCAGCCCGCGCCCGCGCCGGTCTCGTTCCGCATGTCAGCCGCCAGCGGTTCCGTGCACGAATGGGACTCCAGGTTCGAATACCGGGTCCTGGAAGATTCCGGCAGCGAGCAGTTGATCGAACTGGTCGAGGCCTACGATGACGGCGACAACACGATCTGGAGCCGCTACCGGGCAACAAGGAACACCATCGCACCGGTATCGTCGCGCATGTTCTATTTCGGCTACATGTTCAGCGCCATGGTCTACGCATTCATTGGTGCATTGGTGCTGCATGGCATCGGGCGCCTCTTGCGGCGCCGCTTCGCCGCGCCCACGGCATAGCCGGCGCCCAAGCTGCGGGCCGGTCAGCGCCTTGAAAAGTCGGCGCCCCACAGGGACTTCCTTCGGTCGCTGGCGACACGGCGCGGGCCGCGTGCCCGGCGTCTCGCCATGGCCTTAGAATCGGATTCATCGACTACTGGTGGTCCGGCCTGCGGCGGCTCCATGAACCTCAAGCAACTCGAATACTTCGTGCGCGTCGCCGAACTGGGCAGCTTCAGCAAGGCGGCGATGATCCTCAACATCGCCCAGCCGGCGCTGTCGCGGCAGGTGCGCCTGCTCGAAACCGACCTCCACGTAAACCTGCTGACACGGACCGGGCGCGGCGTAGTGCTGACCGACGTCGGCCAGCGCCTGTTCGACCACAGCGTCGGCATCCTGCAACTGGTGGCGCGCGCCACCGAGGACATCGAATCGGCACGCGACGAGCCCACCGGGCGCATCGTCATCGGCCTGCCGCCGAGCATGGGCCGGCTGCTGACGCCGCCGCTGGTCGACGGCTTCCGGCGCAGCCTGCCCAAGGCGCGCCTGGCCATCGTCGAAGGCCTGTCCGCCCACCTCGCGGAATGGATCGCCACCGGCCGCGTCGACGTCGGCCTGCTGCACAACCCGGAATCGCAGGCGGCCATCGAAGTCACGCCGGTGCTCGACGAGCCGCTCGGCGTCGTCAGCCCGGCCGGCAACGGCACGGGCGCGGCGAAGAAGAAAGTCGGCGCCGGCGACACGGTGACGCTGGCCGAACTGGCGCGCCTGCCGCTGATCCTGCCCGAACGCAGCCATGCCATCCGCAAGCTGCTCGAAACCCAGGCCGCGCTCACCGGCCACAAGCTGAATGTCGCGCTGGAGATCTCCAGCGTGCAATCCATCCTGGAGCTGGTGCGCGGTGGCCACGGCCACGCCGTCCTGACGCCGACCGCACTGGTCGCCTCGGGTCAGCCCGAAGCCTTCATGCTGCGCAAGCTGGTCGAGCCGAGCCTGACCAGCACCCTGTGCCTCGCCGTCTCCGCCCACAAACCGGCGACGCCATTGACCCGGCACGTGCTGCGCCTGCTGCGCGAACTGATCCTCGCGGCGGCGGTTCCCGCTGCATCGCCGGTAGCCGCCACGTCGCGTAACCGGCGGCGATAGCTGCAAGCACCGGTCGCAGCCATTTGGTCCGTAAGGCATATGCATCAAGCGACAGCAGGCCCTTCTGCTGAATCGCCGTTTTTGCAACCCTACTCATAAAAATGCCTAGGCACTTATCTATGGCGTCTGCTTCGATCCAAAGACGAGCTTTAGCACTATTTGCGAAGCGGCAACTTTGAGCACGATATCGCGACACGAAGTTACTTCGACAGAGACAACCGGAAGACCTCGCGAGCATGGAATAGGTACAGGGGCCATCGCCATGCCAAAGCATTGAGACCAACCACCTGTAAGTGATTGGCCTTATTCTCTTTTTCTTGGTTGCGGGTGCAGGCAATGGTTCAATGTCCTCGGTAACTGGGGCGGCCGAATTCACGGTGCCGGTGTATTCATAGTCTCGTCCGTAGGTAACCTGCCAGCGAGGAGTTCTTACCGTGCGACCATGCATGAGAATCTGGTGGTAGTCGTCTGGATGCTGGTCCCAGATTTGTTCGAACCAGGAGCTGTCAAACGCTTGGTCGAGCAATGGCGATGGCAACTTCCCCCGATATACGGAGTGCCCCATCTCGAGATCGATGGACTCAAAACCTTCCAAAGCAAGTGTCGTCGGATTTTTTCAGCTACTCAATGTTCAACATTGTTGGGCAATTGCTAGAGCAACGACGTAGGCTCGATTTGGTTCCCGAGAGGCGGGTAATGGCAGTAACCGGAATACTACTGAGACAGATCGCCTCCGTGAGATAGGGCTCATATGGCATGTAGCTGACAATTGCTCGCATCTGCCCATAAGAGCGTCGTAGCAGATCGAGCTCTGTCGATCTTGATTCCACCACTCATCTGATGGCGATTCTTTTCGCGCTTGATGGATTGCAGTGTGGACTCCTGGCGCCGACCCGGCGATCTATGCAATCAAGCTTGCTACGAAAGATCCCCTTGGTCTGAGCCCGTCAAGCCTGCCGCAAGCGCGAACGCAGCCGCGTGAACGAGGGCCGGTCCCAGTGCGTTGCGAAGCTTCGCGACGACTCCGAGCAGTGGTGTAACGGCCAGTTGGTTCTTCTTGAGAAATGCCGTCCACATGGCCTGTCTCGTGGGGTCGATTCCGAATTCATCCGTCAAGCCCACAGGCAGTTCGGTCGGAACCGACATCTCCCGCCGGATAAAGGTCGCGGCGATCGCTTCGGCCAGAATGTCGGCATCGAGGATCTCGCGGTCCAGTAGTACCGAGAGATCCAGGTAGTCCTTCAAGCGGCTGTTGGTCATGCCAAGCAAGGCTATGGCGTGAAGCTTTTCCGCGACGACGGTATAGGCGGGGTAGGTGCGCAAGCGAGGCGCCGGGAGCTCTTCGAGCAACACCGGATAGACAGCGCTAACTGGCCCGGGCGTGACCGCATCGCCAAAGCCAATGTCGATCTGCGTCTTGCACCGTGCATTGGCGAGTACGGCGGTAATCAGCACCCGCGCACCTGCATAACCTGCTTCTTTGCGAATTTCTTCGACGCTCACGGACTCCGGATCGAAGATGATCCCGTCCTCGACCTGAACATTTACGATGTCGCGAAATGTTTGGGCGATTGATGCCAGATCGCTCGGCCCGAAACCGTGCAAATCCGCATCTCGCGTGGGCCGGTGAGGCAGGTCATACCAAAGGGTAAAGAGCAATGCCCCCTTGAGCAGGAATCGATCCGCATGTGCGGACTGGCTCATACGGTATGAGAATTCGCTCCAGCGCAAAACGCACCAATATCTGGTTGAAGTCCGCAGCTTGGGATTTTGCGACCGCCAACAGGCGCGCCCGAATTGATGCGGCGAGGTTCTTCGTCATCCCACTGCCTCAAGGTAGGGGCGCATTACATTGGCAACACGACAGATCTTCGCGTAACGCCAAAGATCGTCAGCGCTGACCTTGTTGCGTGAGCGGGCTTCCTTCAATGCTTCGAGCGCCACGTCGAGCCCGATCTTGTTGCGGTGCTTGAAGCAATCGACGATCGTCTTGGCGATGCCATAAACGCGCAGCGTGACCTGATCACGTTCGTATTCCTCAATACCCTGGTCGTAGGCTTCACCGGAAAACTGAATCATCTTGACCGGGGGATAGTCGATCCTGGGCGTGTGACTTCCTCTGGGCATGGCAATCCAGATCAGACGAGGAAGTTGAGTGGTCAGTTCATGAAACTGCAGCGCAGTCAGCAGACAGAAAACAGCTTGCGGCACGCGCGTGGCGATGGCGACCAGACTTTCATGCTCGGAGGGCGAGTTCTCCGGAAATCGGTAGAGGCCGCGGCCGACTTTTTCCAGTTGGCCGGCCTTGGTAAGTCGCGTCAGGTATATCCGGGGAATGCTGATCTCATCGAGATCGCTGGCGCGCAGCATGCCTTTCTGGCGCACCAGATCAAGCAGGCGATGTGTGTGCGTGTCCTCGTGCATGCCCCGAAGTATGTTCTATATTGTCGTCGAATGCCACTTATTGACGAATAATCGGAACATCTATGCACCGGGTTACGACAGAGGCAGGCCCCGCAAGCCCAAGGGCGTCGCGCTCCGCGATCCGCAACGCCTTGCGTCGGGCGATGTTTTCCGCTGACCGTGGATCGTCAGCTGGCAATGTGGGGGGATGTCGGCGTTGGTGTCCATGCTGGGCACCATGCCCCACACACCAGCATTGCCACAATCTGCTTACATGGGCGCTTACATGGGAATCAGAATGGAACAAGGGCTCACAGCCTAATGCCTGTGAGCCCTTGTCTTTGTTGGTTGCGGGGGCAGGATTTGAACCTGCGACCTTCGGGTTATGAGCCCGACGAGCTGCCAGACTGCTCCACCCCGCGTCAGAGAAAGTCGATTATAGATGGATTTGCGGCGGTGCGCAACGCAATTGCCGGAAATAGATATAATGCTTGGCTTCCGAGGAGCGCTGCAAGGGTAGTTCCAGATGCCCCCCAGGCTCGGACCATTTTCAAACTGCGCTCACCCAACCCGTACCGGGCAAGGGTGAGTTCGCCACCCTCCCGGTCACAGTTCAAGGAGCTTTCATGAACGCAGTGACTGAATCAAAAGACTACGCAATCGCCGACCTTGCCCTGGCCGACTGGGGCCGCAAGGAAATCCGCATCGCCGAAACCGAGATGCCGGGCCTCATGGCCATCCGCGAGGAATTCGCCAAGGCCCAGCCGCTGAAGGGCGCGCGCATAACCGGATCGCTGCACATGACGATCCAGACCGCGGTGCTGATCGAGACGCTGACCGCACTGGGCGCCGAAGTGCGCTGGGCCTCGTGCAACATCTTCTCGACGCAGGACCATGCTGCCGCGGCGATTGCCGCCGACGGCATTGCGGTGTTCGCCGTCAAGGGCGAGACGCTGGTCGATTACTGGGACTACACCCACCGCATTTTCGAGTGGCCCGATAACGGTTACTCGAACATGATCCTCGACGACGGCGGCGACGCCACGCTGCTGCTGCACCTCGGCAGCAAGGCGGAAAAAGACATCAATGCGCTGGGCACCGCCACATCGGAAGAAGAGCGCATCCTGTTCGCCGCGATCAAGGCCAAGCTCGCTGTCGACAAGACCTGGTACTCCACCCGCCTGGCGCAGATCAAGGGCGTGACGGAAGAGACCACCACCGGCGTGCATCGCCTGTACCAGATGCACGAGCGCGGCGACCTGAAGATCCCCGCGATCAACGTCAATGATTCCGTGACCAAGTCCAAGTTCGACAACCTCTACGGTTGCCGCGAGTCGCTGGTCGACGGCATCAAGCGCGCCACCGACGTCATGATCGCCGGCAAGGTGGCCCTGATCGCCGGTTATGGCGACGTGGGCAAGGGTTCGGCGCAGGCCATGCGCGCGCTGTCGGCGCAGGTCTGGGTCACCGAGATCGACCCGATCTGCGCGCTGCAGGCCGCGATGGAAGGCTACCGTGTGGTGACAATGGAATATGCCGCCGACAAGGCCGATATTTTCGTCACCTGTACCGGCAATTTCCACGTCATCACCCACGACCACATGGCGAAGATGAAGGATCAGGCCATCGTCTGCAACATCGGCCACTTCGACAACGAGATCGACGTCGCCTCAGTCGAAGGCTACGAGTGGGAAGAAATCAAGCCGCAGGTCGACCACGTGATTTTCCCGGATGGCAAACGCATCATCCTGCTGGCCAAGGGGCGCCTGGTGAACCTGGGCTGCGGCACGGGGCATCCGAGCTACGTGATGTCGTCGTCCTTCGCCAACCAGACCATCGCGCAGATCGAGCTGTTCACGCGCAATGCCGACTACCCGGTGGGCGTCTACACGCTGCCCAAGCATCTGGACGAAAAGGTCGCTCGCCTGCAGTTGAAGAAGCTCAACGCGCAGTTGTCGGAACTGACCGACCAGCAGGCGGCCTACATCGGCGTCTCGAAGGCCGGTCCGTACAAGAGCAACCAGTACCGCTACTGAGTTCGCCCCAGATAAGCCGTCGTGCGCCTGCTTGCCGCCTGGCTGATCAACGCCGTCGCCCTGCTGGCCCTGCCCTGGCTGCTGCCCTCGATTCAGGTCGCGAGTTTCGCGACGGCATTGTGGGTAGCGCTGGTGCTGGGGCTGGTCAATACCCTGATCCGGCCCGTGCTGCTTTTGCTGACACTGCCGGTCACGCTGCTGACCCTGGGGCTGTTCATCTTCGTCATCAACGGCTCGATGTTCATGCTGGCAGCCTGGCTGCTCGACGGCTTCACGGTAGATGGGCTGTGGGCCGGGGTGCTCGGTTCGACGATCTACAGCCTGATCTCCTGGCTGTTGACGAAGCTGCTGCTGAGTTCGCCGAAGTCCTGAGCACTGCTCGGCACCTTTTTCCAGGAATCGAAAATGAGTCTTGAACTATCCGTCGAATTCTTCCCGCCGCAGACCGCTGAAGGCATGGACAAGCTGCGCGCGACCCGTGGCCGGCTCGCCGCGCTGAAGCCGGAATTCTTCTCCGTCACCTATGGCGCCGGAGGCTCCACGCGCGAGCGCACCCTGGAGACGGTGATGGAAATTGCCGCCGAGGGCCACAACGCGGCGCCCCACCTGTCATGCATCGGCTCGACGCGCGATGGCATCCGCGAAATGCTGGCCATATTCACGGCGCGCGGCATACGCCGCATCGTGGCCTTGCGCGGCGACCTGCCCTCGGGCATGGTCGATGCCGGCGAATTCCGCTATGCCAATGAGCTGGTCGAGTTCATCCGCGCCGAAACCGGAGCGCAGTTCCACATCGAGGTTGCCGCCTACCCCGAGTGGCACCCGCAGGCGAAGAGCCCGCGCGAGGATCTGCTGAATTTCAAACGCAAGATCGACGCCGGGGCGAGTTCGGCGATCACCCAGTACTTTTACAACGCAGACGCCTACGAGCATTTCGTCGATGAAGCGCAGGCGCTTGGCATAGGCGTGCCCATCGTGCCGGGCATCATGCCGATCGCCAGCTTTTCGAAACTGGCGCGTTTCTCCGACGCCTGCGGCGCGGAAATACCGCGCTGGATGCGACACAAGTTCGAAAGCTTCGGTGACGATGCGGAGTCGATCCGGGCCTTCGGCCTCGACGTCGTGACCGAGTTGTGCCAGCGCCTGGTCGAACGCGGCGCTCCCGGCCTGCACTTCTATTCCATGAACCAGGCGGGGCTGACATTAGAGCTGTGTAAACGACTGGGGTTGTTACCTATTCAACAGCCTTCGTGAAAATGACTTGAGGAAAGGTGTTCCCGCTACGGTGGGAAACTTTGGTGGGTTTAATGCATGTAGTTCCAATGACGCCTCGCCCCTGACCGGGTGGGGCGTTATTCCTTGGGCGGTGACGGATTGTCAGCAATTGAGGGTATGGACGCGTTACCCTTTTCGCGTACAACTTTTCTCCACACGATGAAGAAAGCGATCAACACAAGCCCAATAATGTTGTCAAACCACTTTCCATACGAAGCTGCGCCGCCCGCATTTGAGTCATCGTTGAAACCCACAAGTATCCACACAATTGTAAGGCACGCAACAATGGTCGTAGCTACACCACTCTTACCTGCGGGCGTGCGTTGACGTGGAGACAGGCTTACATAGGTAAATGCCGGTAAGCAGAAAGCGGAAATAGCAAGCGCAATAAGCGCAACCAATTTGAGTCCTAGATAAGCGACAGCCCCTGCGATATAGGCGTTACGCTCGGTAAAATTGATCGCATGCAGGGATTCGATTAGCATTTTGCCAGGACTGGCACTGCCCTCAAAACCAGTTGTTCCCCAATAGACTACGCTGCCAACAACTAGACCGAAAATGCCGCCGGTTTCATTCAGGCATTTCCAAAGTGAGTCTTTTCGCTTGCGAGAAAAATAGCTAAGTAAGGTAAACAGGAGAATAGCGCTCGCTACCCATAGCCAACAGAGCATCAAATCTGTCATGGACAATTCTTTCTAAAGGGTGTCAATCAGTCCAGCCCAGAACCTATCACCATTGCTGCGCATAGCCATCCCCTCTGATTGACAAGTACAGCAGCTCATCTTGCCATATCAGGGGAAATCATGCCGAACGCATTTCCAGCAACGCGAGGGTAATCAGCGCTCTACTGGATTCCTCGCTTCGGGCATCGGCATGCGGGTACTGTCACGAATGATAACGGCAAGCCCGGTAGGTCGGCATCGAAAACTGGCCTATACAGAATTCACTTCTCAGGAAAAGATTCAGGGAGCCTCAGCAGGAATAGAATCCATCGTGGATTCAATTCCAACCGGCATAGCTAGCCTTGGACATCAGGGCGTTAGAAAGTGGAGAAAAGATGAAGAAGATTTTCTGGTTGCTTCCCGCGACACTTTTGTCGGGCTGCTCCGGCAATATGCCAATAGCGGCAGCAGGTGGCCCTAATGAATATGTGATTATCCGCAGGCATATGGCTGGCCCGTTCTCTGATCTCTCAATCGCCAAACGAGAGGCCCGCGAAGAGGCAACCGAACATTGCAAGAAAATCGGGAAGGTCTTTGCTGAGAAATACTCCCTAGACCGTCCCATCGATTTTGCCCAGGTCCCCGAAACAACGCTGTTCTTTACTTGTGCCGAGTCGAAGTGAAGTATCAATTTTCGTGACTGTAAGCGACTCTCGAAGGCGATCGTAGCTCGTACAGCTGGCCACCAGTAACACCAAGGCCCCGCTCGTCTGATGACCGGCGGGGTCTTTGCTTTTGGCGAGCTCAGCATTGAGGCTGGAATTGTCCCCTGTGCGATTGCTGCGGCGCAAAGGTGGGGTCGTGTGTTGGCAGGATCCATCGCCTCTTCGGAAGCGGTAAGGGATCGCCTTAATTTGGGCCATCCTTGTGTGTGATACGAGGGGTTGCGATTACTCCAGGCAGCATCTCTCGCGCCTTAAGCCTTTCGCGTAGATCTTCGTTCTCTTTCCTAAGATGCGATGCCATTTCTCGCCATGCGTCAGCTTCTCTTTGCGCTCTCGCCTTCTCGTCGCGGTTCGAAGCATGGTCAACGCTCTCATCTGCCTTCTCTTTCCTTTTGGTTGCGGTCTCCTCCCACCGATCCATCCTGGTCTTGGCCCATTCCTTGAGTTTCTCAGCCTGCTTACCAAGCAAATGCTTGGCTACCCACATGACCACTTCCTTTAGATAGGGCCATAGGAAAATGAGCAGGGGAAGGATCCATTTCGCAAAAAGCTTTAGAAATGCACTCAGCAGCGCCGGCATGGTAATTTGATCCCTTTGACATTTGTTAGTTTCGCTAGATGCCACTGGCAAGACTGGCAACCAAAGATTGATGTTACTTCTTAGTTACGCCAAGATGGACGGCATAATCGAAGGGTGGCCGCCTTGTCCTGATCAGCTGTCGTCCATACTGGCACCAAAAAGAGGCTCTGCAAGCGCCCTCTGTGGTAAATCGAAGGGAGGACACCTAAATGCAAGATACAAAGTTGCAGCCTGTCGTACAAACGCCAGCATGGATTGGGATTGCCATCTGGCCACTGATCGCAGCAGTCGTTGGACTTCTTGCGCTCAACGTCGCTACGCTGACCAATGACAAGGTTCATTCGGCTGGCTATAGCATGCTCGAACGGGTACTGGGAGTTGCTCTGTCAGCGGCAGCATTGGGCGACTTGTTGGCTAACAGCTCTTCGAAAAAGCATCAGGTACTTTCTAGCGAACACGCCGCCCTCCAAGGAAAGCACAAGAAGTTAGCAGTCGATCATAACGGGCTGAAGACTCTGTCCATGAACCGGGCTAACGTTGCGCGAGCAGCCTCGAAACGAATTGGCCCCAAGGTTGTTGCCGTCGCAGCACGAGGGGTCTCGACGTTTATTCCAAGGATTGTTCCCGTGTCTGGCGCTGTCGTGAGCGCGGGAGTACTGGCTTGGGATATTGTTGACCTTTGCGAAACGATGAAGGCGTTAGACGAGCTAGACGTCGCATTTGAACAGGCCCCTACTGGCCAAGGAAAGGTGTGTGGCTTGACTGTACCGAAGTGGAACTAGGGTAGGCCAGCGGTTTGGATACTCTTAACCGGCCAGCGGAGTGCCGCAGCGACCGGCCAGAAGCGGGCGTCCATTACCTTACTCCAATGCGGACAATTGACAGTACTACAGGTACTGCTGTAGCTTACATTGCAGCCAATCAGCTGCCCCGTAGATCGATGACGGCCCCTAACACAAGGATCATCGTCCTATGCCTGAAACAATGTCACACGATTTTTGCCAGCAGATTTCGCCAAATATAGTGCTGAGTCCGCATTTTTCATAAGCGCTTCGGCATTAGCATCGACGCTTGTAATGTGAGCAACGCCAGCGCTTGCACCGATCTTCACTGTTGCATCTGTATCTCGCAGCCTTATTGGCTGGAAAATAGCATCAATGAATCGCTGCGCAATCTCAGAGGCCACGTCCAGATTCTGGCAGCCGTTCAGTACGATGGCGAATTCGTCGCCCCCTAGCCGGGCTGCAATATCCGAGGGGCGATTAACTTTCATCAACCGGGCGCCGACAACACGCAGCACTTCATCACCCGCATCATGCCCATAGGTATCGTTGACCGGCTTGAAACCGTCCAAGTCCATCATTACGACCGCGAATGGCGTCTTCTCGACCTTCCACGCTTCGATCGCGATCTCCAATGCGGCGTGAAGGCTGACCCGGTTCGGCAAATCGGTGAGCATGTCACGATAGGCAAGTTGCCGCATGGTGTCCTCGGCCTTGCGCCTCAGCGTAATGTTGTGATACGCCAGCCGGGCAACGAAAATCGAACCGACCATGAACAAACCCACCAGTACGCCGACCAGCCAGGTATTCCTGCGCCACTCGGCCAAATAATCCTGATCCGCCAGGCTGACAATGAGATAAAGGGGATGCTCGCCGACTTTGCGAAAATGAGTGCCACGCAAAATGCCATCGATACTCGAGCGGGCTTGGTAGAAGGCATGCGTAACGCCAGACTCCAGGTACGCCTTGTGCTGCGGGGACGGTGTGGTCACTCCGTTCTTGGCACTCTCCGGATCAGTCTTCGTATAACGAGCAAATAGTGTGGTCTTGTCCCACAGACCGATGCCCCCCTGCTCCCCGAGATCTAGGCGGGCAAAGATTTTGATGAAGTATTCGACGGGCACGCCGACAAAAATGACACCCCCAAACGATCCATCGGGTTTATCGTAGCGTCTTGCCATGGCGAATGCAGGCTTGAGGCTAATGCGTCCGGTGACAGGCTTACCGATGAAGAGTCCGATTTTCGAATGGTCACGCAATTGAATGAATTGCTGGCGGTCGGCAATGCTTACATTGGCACCCTTGACGAATGAAACTGCATGAATAATGTCGCCAACATCATTACTGATTCGCAAGCCATAGGTTTCAGGTATGTAGCTATCCTGGCGCTTGAGGAAAGTCTCTATTTCCCTAGGCTTGATGCCACCTTGGCGCAACTGACGATGAAGCTCATCGACAACATTCAGCAAGGTCAAGTCGATTTTGTTGAGGTAGCCGATGACGTCTTCCTCAAGTATTGTTCCGTAGTTCTCTGTCAGCCGCCTTGTTTCTGTCTCGGTCGCCTCGTGGCTATGCCAGACGAAAAAAACCGTAATGCCAATGAGCACAAGGTTGGCGATCAGTGTCGACAGCCAGATGGCAGAGCCTGTACCCCAGAAATTCTCGGCTACCTTATCGGTTTGAATAACGTCAGGACCCATCGCAGAACTACGCCATCTTATTGAGATGTGGTTGTGTATGCGAATATTACTCCTATGCAGTATGCAATTACGCTCGGCTGAAAACATCGAGGTCACTCAGACGGCAGATGGCTCTTAGTCTTCTTCTAACCATGCAGATCTGCCGAACAACAGATATTCGGCACCAACGTCCGCTTCCATTTTCATTCATCGTCGGCTCAGGGCACATCTCGTCCATCCATCTACTCCGATTCATAGCCACATAGCCGTCATTCCGTAGTCCCGCGATATCCCTCCCCGAACCCCGGCGTCTGCCCCTCTGCGGACCTCGGGGTTTTTCCACGAAAGGAGACCATTTGCCACCAGCCGCTTCACTCCTTCTCCTGATCAGCAAGGCAGCCAAACTGGCCGCTGAACTGATACCGGTAATCATTCTCGCAATCGATCTGTACCGATCCAAGAGACGATGAACTGACAACAACAAGACCCTTCGCGTGGCACTTTGGGGTCGATAAATATGAAAGCGCCACGGCCCTCAAGGCGCCCTTGGTCATTGCGATCAGGGGCGCTTTGCTTTTTACATTCCCGCACAAAGGAGAAATACATGTTCTGGATAGCAATCGCATCCGTATCCGCAGCAGCTGCACTTATCCAACTCGGCGCACTTTCCGTATGGGTCGTCATTCTCAAAGCAATGTTGGCACTGGCCCTTGCCGTTGCCCTACTGCTGGCCTTGAGTCATGTCTGGCGGTGGCACAAAGACCACTGATGAGACTCAGCAGAAGCACCATTCGATCCATCAACTCAGCCGGAAGGTTCACCGATAAGGCAGTCGTCGGGCTCGTCCGATTCGCAACAACGGACCACACCGGAATCTCCCAGCGGCTTGCCGACATGCCAGCAATGGGATTCCTCGACTCCCTCAAGTACATCCTGCTGCAAATGCTTATATCGATTCTCGCGGCAATCGTCACCGGCGTAATGACCTTCCTTCTGATCGCCTACGGAATACCGTTCCTGCTGTACTGCCTTCAATAAGTCAGTTCCATTCACCCCGTCCTGCCCCGTTGCCGTCTTGGTGACTGGGCATTTTTTTTCGCCTGGAGAAAGCCCGTGATCACCATTCCCCGTTTCATAGACGCATACCGAAGTTGGCAGCAAGGCCGGATTCCGCTGAGGCTGGTTCAGGATCAGGCGGCAGTACTGATCGCCATATGCCGGAATACTTACCGTCCAATCGCTGACGCACTGGAAGTCACCGACGACGACATCGCTTGGCTACTGCAGCAACCTGAAGCTGCTGACGCTTACGCCGATCTTGTCGGCGGCAACGTCTATGTCCCTGAGTGCGCCGATGATCTCAAGCAGGTTGTTGGCATGGACATGGACTGGGCCAGTACCCATGACCACCAGTGGCCCAACGTGACCGACCTGCCTCTGGCTTGGGACAGTTGCATCTACCTCGCTGAGAAATCCGGTGATCCCGAATGGGTCATGTTCCTGCTCTGTTGGAACGATGCTGGCGGCCCTGTGTATTACGTCCCGATGAAGCTATGGGATGCAGCCCGAGTCACCGAGCACATGGCAGCGACCAATACGGTCTGGAATCCGTAGCGCAAAGGCATCCACCTTATATGAATCACCACAACCAATCTAAGGAGAACTACATGAACAAGGAATCAATCGATGCAGTACTGAATACACCACATATCGCCACCGCCAAAGTCTTTGAATGCGAGTCCTTGTCAGGCCTGTGCACTTTACAGGCGGCTTTGGGCTACGAGGTCGGCACCAAGGATCGGCTGCATATCCGAATCACGCAGTCAAACGGGATGGGCAAGTTCAACGCCTGCTGGTGGTCGCTGGCAGACATCGAAGGCGCGTTGTCCAAGGTGCCGGAACAGGAAGCATTCAAACCCTCCGTACTGGCTCCTGCCTTTGCCGGCCGATCGGTCAATACGATGTACTTCGTACTGGCTGCGCTTTTGCACTGCGGGCTGCTACGACGCGCCGACCCTGTCGAGAACGGGTATGTCCGGAATGTACCCACCGAGCTTCTTTCGGATCTTCAGTCCCTGATCGAGGCTGGAACCGATTTGTTGCGCCCGACTATGGACCCCGGCGCAACGCCTATGGTGGTAACGATCCCGAAGGCTCCTAAGAAGTCGGCAAAGAAGCCTGCAGCACCTGCCGCCACCTGAAATCAATGGCGACCTCGTTGGCCATATTCATCTGCACTGCGCTTGCCCTGTCCTTTTCCTCCACGAGGGCTATCGGGATATTGGGCACGGGCATTTTGTTGTTGTTGTTCCCAGTTGTAACCACCGTGGCAATCATCCTCGGATGCGTTGCCGCTTTCCTCTTTCATCGATACATATAAGGAGATTCAGAATGGTAGATGTTTTCATCCTTGACGCCGTGTATAGCCTGCTGGATGCTGATCTGGACTGCCTGGACGATGCCGCGTTTTCCGAAGCGGTCAAATCACAAGCCGCATACCTTGCCGGCATCATGTACGACTAGGCAATTCCAAAGGTCAGTGCAACGCTGACTGCAGCAGTACCCGTAGCAACCTCCCACCCGCAGTACCTCCCTGAGTATTCCAAAGCTGACTATCCGCCTCATTGCGGAGGACTTCTTGCGCCTGGAATTCCTTGGGGAGAGTACGCGGAGCCTTTCATTCAAAGGAGCAATCCATGGACACAACCATTACCCGGCAGCTGGTTGCCGATGGTCAACGCACCAACATTACCGCTGACCTGTTCGGCGTCTATTTTCCGTTGCAGTTGGAATCCTTTGTGTTTGCCGTCACGAGCAAGTTATCCGAGGACTACAGCGGCGGCTACTGGCATTTCTACCAACTATCCAACAAAGGCTTCTACATGGCCCCTGATGATGACCATATCTACCGAGTCGTCAGCGAGAACGGATTCGCGGGGCGGCTGTCAGCGAACGGCCTGGGTATCACCGCCTGTCTCTTCGCCTACAGCCATCTGTCATTTGGCCAGGGCGACTTTGCCGATACCTGCGGCCAGCACTACCACTTGCTGCGCGAGTACATGTTCGAGCATGCCGAGGCGAGGGACATTTTGAGGGCCATCGACTGAACGTCCACCTGCCCCAATTCCACATCCACTATCCAAAAGGAACACACCATGAAGTCACGCGGCAAAAGTCCAAGCGAGCGATTCGTGTCGGCAGTAATCGGGTTCGTCGCTGGGACGCATATGTATGGCAAGCCTCGGCCGTCCTCATATTCCCTATTTTTGGAGACGCGCAAGCTAAGCAGAATGACACGCGAACTGAGGAAGAAATACGGCCTCGATGAAAGGGGCAGGTGAGACCATGTGGGATGAATTCATGGCTTACGTGATGACGATCCTGCTTGCCGGCCTCAAGATCACCATATTCTTTCTGTGCTGGGGACTGCTGCTGATGGCGGTGCCGACATTACTCAGGATTCTGTAGAGTGATAAGAGGAAGCTGAGGGTGACTGTCATCTTTACTGCTTCCTGACGGTCGCTCTCACCTTCAGCTAATAAGCACCACTGCCTCATAGCTGCCATAGAGAACGGTTGCCAATGGTATAGTCGCCGTGTAGGCTCCACTCCAGTTAATTAATACTCCTGTGTCACTTGAACGGTTCCTTTATCTCCTACTGAGGAATCTGTGTGGAGCAATTTGAGTGTTTCCGTTGAGCATGATCCATGATCAGTCAGTCAAGGTATTGCCATGAGTAGCGAAAGCTTGTTCACAAAGTGCAACGGGTGCAAAAAGGACATTTCAAAGTCAGCGGGAAATTGCCCTCACTGCGGGAAGAGGCAGCTTGGGGCATCAAAGCTTAGTTGGGTTGGAATTGCGATTGTTTCCTTAATCATCATTAGTACATTGTCGTCGATATTCTCAGGGCAATCTGACAAAGGCGCTAGCATCGACCAAAAGCCCCCGAATACAGCATCTCAAACACCGACAGAAAAAGCCAAAAATGACGTCAAACTGGAATACCAATGGGCCAAAACAGGTTTTGGATCTGTGATGGAAGTTGACTTCAGGGTTGTAAATGACAGCAGTATTGGCATCAGGGATATCGAAATTCAATGCGATCACTATGCTAACAGTGGAACCAAAGTTGACAGCAATAACAGAACCATTTACGAAATAGTCGGCGCCAAGACTTCCCGGACTTTCAATAAATTCAGTATGGGATTTATTCACGAGCAAGCAGCAAAAACGAATTGTTTTGTTAAGAAGTTTTCCGCTCAATAGCAACCAATGACGTTATTTCAATAATGGGAGGTTTGACATGGCACTTATAAACTGTCCGGAGTGTGCGGCAGAAGTTAGCGACTCCGCAATGAAATGTCCCAAGTGCGGTGTTCAACTCAGAAAACCAACGAGAGGATTTTTCGGCAAGCTATTTATGTGGGGGTTCGTTGGCTTCAATATCCTAATGGGCTGGTGGCTTGTAGCGGGTGTGTCTGCGGCATCGAAGCTCACTGCCACAGCCGGAAGCTCAGCCGAGCAAGCCGGGGCTGCTATAGGTACTGGAATTGGAGCGATGATGATCATTGTTATTTGGGGCATCGGCGACATAATCCTCGGCTTATTTGTTTTATTCACTCGCCCGAAGTCATCATGAAGGCTCTGAACGCCGGTTTAGCAACGGAACAGGACGTGTCTTTGTAGAAGCGGACCACTTCACGCTGAATTGTCACCGTTGTGTTATCCCAAATGGACAGACTCAACCATCCCGCCCTGCAAACTTTGGTAACCAATTCCTGCCGCCGCTCTGGCCATCGCTTGCAAGCATTGGACTCCACGCCTGAGCAGTAGGAAGCCAGAAGGATGGTATTGATGGCGCGCTCTGGACAAATGAAGGTTTGCTCTTGGCATAGCTGACGTTGCGACAGTGGGTTGTCGGCACACAAGCGTTACGCGCACGTCTGCACATTCGCCATGGAAAAGATCGCGATCATTGCCCCTAAAGCGACCATAGTTTAATGGGCATCGCAGGACAGTTTCCACCCATGGGCAGCCTGAGGGTCATCGACTGACGCGCCGCATTTGCGCCAACTGACGCCCCGATGTGGATTCGAGACGAGGTTCATCGAGAGTCGCCATGGTGGTGGGATGGGGTAGCAGTTTTCACGCGTATCCGCGGATAGCTTCGGCCAGGACGGTCACTTTGCCGGCCCGCAATCACCCGAACTTCGCCCCACCTGCCCCCCCCTTCCGATCAACCTTCATTGGCAACAACGATTGTCATTCTCGGGGAAGGAGGGGGTGGGGGTGGCGGCAAGGTCTCAGAGTCCCGCAACAGTTTAAGCGCCTGGAGAGGAGTCAGAACCTGTCGTCATTCGCCTCCATTCCCATACTCGGAGTCGTTAAGGGGTCTTCGTAGCGCTGCATTAAAGGGACGCGCCATTTGAAAAACCCATTGATCTCCTTGGGCTCCCCAAGATATTCGCGAAGAGCTGCCGCGCATTCTTTGCATTGGCTATTGGTCGGATTCTTCACGCCGATCTGGATCAGGACTTCTATAGCCTTCAGGGCCGGCAACTGCTCTTGCTGAGGATGGTCTAAATTCAGCGCAGAATGAACACGTTCCCAAATGGCGCTAACACTACGATGCGTCTTGTTCTGGGCTTCCAGCAATTGCTCTTCTTCTTGCGTTAGCCACCATTGGGCGCCGTTGTGGAAATCGACCGCCAATTGCGCGAAGAGCTGCTGCATATCAATTCCATGCTGGTAGTTGACTGCGATAACCGGAACTGTCCACCAGCGCGAATTGCCAGTGTTATCCACCAGAAAATTACGGTCATTTACGGTAGCGCAGAATACGGTACGGCGCGGGTATTCGGATGCAACCCTGGCGTACGGCCGCCTCACCTTGTCACGATCACTTGTGAGAAATCCCTTCAGACGAGCGACATCCTTCTTAAAACTCGAATCTAGTTCGCCAATTTCCACCATCCAATGGCAGATCGCTGCGATCTGCGAATCTTTATTGCCGGCATCCATATGGTGGTCGAGCTTGATGGTCTGGTCACGCAGTTGCGGATCGGGTACATGGGATCCAACCCACGTGGTCTTGCCCAGACCCTGAGGCCCCTGTAACGTCAGTGCGCCTCGTGATCGGAAGCCGCTTGGCTTGAGTGCAGCCGCGACCGCACTCAATTCCCAGCGATACATCAACTTTTCCTTGAACTCTCTCGGATAGCCCGCACGTTCCGTCAGCGTGGCGTAGAACAGAGGCAGGCGATCAATACCGTCCCAAGGCCTGCTTAAGATCCAAGATGCAATCGGGTTGAACTGGTTGCGATCTGCAATGGTGTACACGTAAGACGGAACTTGCCCGGCAGACATACCATTCAATGTAGCCAAACTGATAATTTGGGCTAAGGCAACATTATCGGCATTGTCCGGCGTGCCTGATTGACCCGGCATTGTGATGATTACTTTTTTGGTGATCGTGTTGTACCGTGTCGTGATGCCGTATGACGCCAAAAAATGGCTGACATTGGGTATCGTCACCGGGGGCGTCGTATTGCCGGGCAGCGGCTGGTTTGGAAATGTCGCAGGATCGAGTGGTTTGGCCTTGTCGAGGATGAAGTGCTGCACGCTGCTTTTCTCCGCAGCAGACGGGTTGCCGTCCACATTCGGTGGCTCTAAGGACGATCTCGACCCGGCATTGGCAGCGGCGCCTTCGTTGTTGTCATTCTTCGGATCGGATGCGGATCCGACTCCTGGTTCTTGCGACTGCATCAAGTTGCCTCCTTGGGCTGTTGTGATGCAGTCAGTGTCTGATTAACGGTGTCCTTTGAAAGATTTCTGCAAGATTGCAAATATCTCCTCTGGCTAGATCTTTCTTCGCGGGCCAGGAAGGTCGCGCTTCAAGAGCTTCAGGGCATCGTTGATTCGAGCAGTTATCGAACGAACCCTCTGGCCTACTAAGCGGTCTTTAGGGTCATCGTACCCGGCTGTCTCTTGCTCGGCTATTGCCTCCAACTCGGTTGCGATGCCATCCACATTCACGTTTCTGTCGGAAGTTCGAAACACGTCACGCGTGTTTGCAAGTGCAACGATCGCGAGTGCCAACGTGACATACAAATTTTCCGCTAGTGCCGGGGTCAGCCAACCCTTCTCAACCAAGTCCCGGCGCGCAAGGCGGGCTTCCTCCTCGACTTGAGGTACGTCTTCATACTTGATGTCGGACAGAACAGAAATCGCTATGCCCTTTTTTGACGTCCATTTTTCGAGACTATCCAAGGTGATGTAAATCCCGCCTTTCTCGTCCATTGCGGCATAGTCCAATTCCAGCTCAGATGGAACCCTAGCAATCTCAACATCAAGTTCCTCTGAATATCCAGCTGCATCCACGCGTTGCTTCTCATAATCCGCGACAGCTTTCCTCCACCTATCGATAGCTCGGTCCCCAGCCTCGGACTCTTCAGCGGAGCGGAGCGCTGCCAATGCTGCCGAGTGTTGGTTGTGCAACACGTCGGGGACCGTTCCTTCTAATGTGTTTAAGTTGGGGAGTTGCTCGGGCAAATAGGCTCCGAATTCGTCGAGGTCCATGAAGTTGCGACGTATCTTTCCCCGCATCCAGCCGATCATCTTTGCTACTGCCTCTTCCTTTGTGCAACTTTGTCGATCATCGATGTAGGTATCAACGCCAGGCTTGATCATGTTGCTATCTCTCCTTCATATAATTGTCATGCTTAGCTGAATAGGCTTTCAGTATTTCCATAGGGGCACCGTACTCGCGGCCAACTCATAGCCCCCAATTGCGAACTCGAAAAACTGCCTCCCCCTCCCCCACCAGCTGGCTCCGCAATTCCGTTCCAACGCCCTCTACCTGAACGCATTACTGGACGTTTGGGCTTGCCCTGCACTGAAGGGTGGGGCAGGGGGTGGCAAGAATCGCAGGATGCCTAATGAGCACTTCCGTCGCCATTCAGCTTCCAAAGCCATCTTGCCCTTCTCGGCCAGCGCCCCCCCCCCTTACGACTCCGATCAGCTTTACATATGGTCCCCGTAAGGATGCCTTTTTTTGCAATTTTGCAACTCTATTACAGCTGAGATCCGTGCTGGAAAAATGCCCTCCATGCCAACACGATAGGGAGAACGGCACGGAGAGAGTAGACCAGATAGCAATTGCGGCAGTAATCACAACGCACGGCGGAGTTCCGCAGTACCGGGGACCGCAGCCGAGGATGCAATCGATAACACCCTAGCCCCGGCGTTGGACATCGATCCCCCAGGGTTAATAGCAAAAGGATCAACAGTGATAAAGATCGAAGACCTAGATTTTGGAGAGAGCGGCAGGGTTGATAGACCTGGACTCGGGCTTTGGTTACCCGGCGGCTATTGGGCGATCAAGAAGTGGTTTGAAATTGCCAGAACGCTTATTCAAACCGAGTGGCCAAGACTGGATTGGACCGTGCCACAAACCGCCGAGACCCTGTGCGGCATATCAAGTTGGAGGACGTATGAAGTGCGTGAGCGAATCAAGCTCGGGCGATGCATCAAGTACTTCGTCGATCACGAGATGTTGGCCTTGAAGGTCGCCAATCCGAAGAAAAAGGGCAAGCGCTTCTACAAACGTCAGCATTGACCCTGATTTAGGCGGGAGCAGCAGAGGCTCCCGCCGACGCAGCACAGGCGCCGGCCAAATCCAAGGCCGATCAGCACAGGCCTTGAAGGCCACTCAGTTATGCCAATCAATCACGCGCGGCAAATACGTCGTGCATTCAAATGAACTCCATTATGAGTATTTGCAATTGTACAAAAGTGTCCAAAAAACACCTTGAAATGGTCAAGGCTCAACTTGACTGCATCCCCGCCCAGGTCGACTTTGATGAATTTCACGAAATCATGGGATTGGTGTATATCGCGACGCGCGGCAGCGATGCTGGCCTCAAGCTCCTGGATCAGTGGGCAAGTCATGGCGGTGACGAGATCCCGACCGGGAGTGTGTTGCGTGAGATCTGGAGCGCCTACGACGATGACTCCCAGTATTACTTTGGGATAGGTGAATTGAGGTCGCTCGCCGAGAAGTCAAAGAAGAAGCGCTAACCAGGATTCGCCGGCCCCCTGCGTACGCTGCGTGGGGTCGGTGTATCGCACCGCCGCCCCCGGTCCTGCCGCCGCCGGCCCGTATTGGCTCGACGCTGGGCCAGCGCACTTCCCGGATGGCGACCCCAATGCCGCCCCTATCCCGGCCCCAGCGGGCCACGTTTCGCCCGCCTCCGGCCTCAACTCTATTTCAAGGTACTCAAATGCCAAATACAACTACTGCTTCAATGTTTAACCTCCCGACGAACACGATCACCGCCGAAGAGCTGCGTCGTTCTATGCCGAAGCCTCAGCGCTTGCGCAAGATCAAGTATGCCGAGACCGCACCGCCCTCCGTGGAACTCATGACGGAACTGAAGGGTTTGCTCAACCAATTGCATCCCGACGATCCCCATCCGGCGCGCGCCTGGATTCGCGTCTTGATCGCGATCTTCTTTGAGACCGCTGGGCACCAGGACGGATTCGCCTTGGCCGACGCATGGAGCCGCAAGGGGAGGAGGTACAAGGGTCTAGCCGGTGTTCGCAAGTACTGGAAGAACATCAAGCCGTGCGCCAGCGATCCATTAACGATTCGCACCCTGCGCTGGATGGTGGATCAAAAGTCACAGGGACTTTGACTACCAAGCCGCCTGTCCTCGCCACGGTCAGCGCGGCCATCGTTCCAACATTACCCGCTGCAACCCGCAGCTCACATCAACATCACACTTGGAGCAAGAACAATGTCTGAACACCAACTGAGCTACACCACAAAAAAGGAGCGCTATCGTGCCGCTGGCTGACCTCGATGCCGCATTCGTTCGCAATGCCGTATGCCCGGTCGGAAAGGCAAAGGAAACCTATTACGACAATGCCATCACCGGATTCGTCCTTGAGGTGCGCGCATCGGGCGGTAAAACGTACTACCTGAGGTTCCGTGACATTCATGGTCGCCAGTGTCAGACCAAGATCGCGGATGCAAAAAGCGTCAGTTATGACAGAGCTCGCTCCGCTGCCGAGAAGCTGCGTTCCCGTGTCGTGCTTGGCGAAAATCCGGCTGACGAAAAGAAGGCCAAGCGCACAATTCCGACGATCGCAGAACTGTACCGCGATACCTATCTCCCGCACCTGCAGAAAACCCGCCGCAATATGGGGTCGGACCTCTCGTTCTGGAAGTGTCATTTGCTGCCCAAGTTCGGGGATAGACACCTTGAAGAGCTTAGTCGGCAAGATGTCATCGATGCGCAAATGGAAATGCGTGCTGCCGGATATGCTGCCGGAACCAGCAACAAATTTATCGTGCAGTTGCGCTACATGTACAACGTCGCGAAGAAATTCAACGTGCCAGGAGCGGAAATCAACCCGGCTGCAGAGGTGGAACAGTATCGCGTCGAGGGGCGTGAGAGGTTCTTGTCCGTCGAAGAAACCGAGAAACTGAGAGTAGCGGTTGAACGCAGCGAAAATACGCAGTTGAAGTACATCGTTGGCCTGCTGCTGATGCTTGCGTGTCGTAAGCGCGAGCTGCTGGATGCCCGTTGGGATCAGTTCGATATCGGACGCCGCACCTGGCGGATTCCCTTGGCAAAATCCGGAAAGGCGCGTCATGTGCCTTTGTCGTCATCGACGATTGCATTTTTGGAGAAGCTACCTCGCTGGGAAGGCTGTCCCTACGTGGTTCCCAATCCTCACACTATGAAGCCCTTTACAGGCATCAACGAGTCCTGGAAGACCGCTTTACGTCGCGCTAACGTATCATGCCGTTTGCACGATTTGCGCCATACAGCGGCGAGTAACATGGCCGGTGCTGGCGTTCCGCTGCTGGTCATTAGTCGTGTTCTCGGCCATTCGTCCATCATGCAGACTCAGGTCTATTCACATCTCGCAGACGACGCCTTGCAGGCTGGAGTAGATGCAGCAGCCAACGCAATGGGGTCCGCTTGGACCGAGGCGAAACAGCCACCCGCTCAGCCGTAAAACTGGGCAAAATTTCCCGCACCACCCGGCACAGTCGACTCTGGTCGCTTTGTTGGGTGGGTGGTGGGAAGAATTCTGAAACGGGTCGTTTGGAAAAGATTTTGCGCCCACAAAAGTCAAACTGACATACGCGTTGCAGTTGGGTAGGCGGTGGTTTTCGCCAAAACGGGAACTGAAATTTGGCCTACTCCGTTGAAGCAGATCGAAGTTCCCGAACCTCTGAAAGAAATTCCATGAACCAGGCGGGGCTGACGCTGGAGCTGTGTAAACGACTGGGCTTAGTGCCTATTCAACAGCCTTCGTGAAAATGACGTTGCCAAAGTCGTTCCACTGCGGTGGGTGGCTTTGGTGGGTTTAATGCACGCTAACAAGGCAGCGGACTGAAAATCCCTGTGTCGACAGTTCGATTCTGTCCCTGGCCACCAGAATCACAGCAAGGCCCCGCAGGTTTCACGACTTGCGGGGCCTTTGCTTTTCCGGCCTCAGCATTGCGCAATTGCTGCGGAGCACATGTGGGGCTGGTGTGGACGAAACGGCAATGCGAATCCCAACGACCCTACTCGAAGGCCGCCAGGATCACATTTTGGGTCCCTGCGGTGCCGACCGTAGAGGCCGGGGTCGAGTATGGCTCGCGTCCAGTCGCTTCAGGTTCGTTCTCTTGGAACGCTCACAACGGCGACATCCAGTTGCGATCCTAGGTTGCAAACGACTTCACTTCTGAGTCAGGCACTGCAGGTTTTCCTGTCGAGCCGGTGGTGAGTTTTCCATCGTGCTCTGTTATGTTGATTAACGACTCCATCCCAGAAAGGTTGATGACGTGGGCAATGATTTTTTGCGGCTCAGTCCAGCAGCCAGTCGTCAATCGGAGCCCAGTAATCGGGTGAAACCGAACGCTGGGTCTGTTTCAGGCTGTGCAGGGCGTCCGTATAGAGAATCCGGATGCCGGACCGGATGGCCTCGTCGAGCTTCCTGCCGGAATGTTCGATGACGTATTGCGTCACTTGTGAGAGCTCGCCGCTATAAACGATGTCTTCATGGTCAAGTACGTGGAACATGATCGTCTCCTTCTACTTCGCTCGCCCGGTTAAAACTTTCGATCGGCCTTGCCTTGGAACATGCATAGTGCGTGCCAAGTCCTATGCGACCGGAGGTTTCAAACCTAGCCGGAGTCCGGATAATTCCGCTGCCTTGCGCGGGCAATGAACCTCGCTGTAGGCGTTGAGCGCCTCAAAGCGAGATATTGCGGCGTCCAGCATGTTTACTCCGTACAAACGGATGAGCGTTGAATCAAACTCGCTGATGATTGTGCGCATCTCAAACTTGCCAATGCTGTTCATGTCCATGATTCGTTGCCTCGCTACTTCTTGGCCTGAATGGACGCATAGACTGTGCCATCGCCACCAACATGGGCCTGCATTCTCCTAACCGGCAATTCACTGTTACTTCGCGGTCAGGCTTGCCGGGATTAACGGCACGAGCGGCAAAAAGTTGTAGCCCGGCGGCAAGAAGGGTCCGAACGGGGGTAACCGGCGAATCGGATTCCCGACAAGGGCTCAAGGCTGTTTGCTTTGTCTCTTGTGCGCTCGGTATAGGGTGCCCGCCCTGCCCTGACCCGCTGTCGTCCATATTCTCGCCATGAACAACAATCCTCCACCGCGCCATCCGATTGCCTGTGAGTTTGAAGGCAAGACCCACAAGGGCATCTACTGGGTAGCCGGAAAGATTCTCATCGTTGCCACTGGTGGGGGCGGCAACAGTAGGCAGGTGGGTACGATGGAGCCGCAGGAATTGGCTGTGCAGCTGTTGCTGGAATTGGTCAGGGCGGGGAAGGGGTACGCACATATCGCGGACGACACATTATTCAGCGCAGCAGACGCTGCATCCAACGCGATGGGGGCCGCCTGGACTGAAGCCAAACAGCCACCCGCTAAGCCCTAACCCGGGGCAAAGTTTCCACCACCACCTTCTCCAGGCGATCACGGTCGCTTGGTGGGTGGATGGTGGGACCGAACTCGCACTCCGACGTTTTGAAAAGACTTTGAACCCACCAACGCCGAACCGGCAGACGTCGCTCAGATTGGTGGACGATGGGTGGTGTCAAAAGCAGGCACGCAAACTCCAGCAACCGGGTTGAATCAGATCGAGTTTTCGCAAATTCTCGGAGAGCTTCGATGAACCAGGCGGGGCTGACGCTGGAGCTTTGCCGCCGCCTCGAACTCGCAGGCCGCTAAGCGATACTAGGCGACGATCGGCAGCATCTGCTGCAGTGCCGCCCGCAGTCGCCCGGGCGGCAGCGGTTGCCGCAACAGCGGAATCCCGGCGTCGCGTGCCGCGGCGAGGGTCTCCTCGCTGAACTCCGTGCCGATCAGCAGGGCGCCACAGTTCCCGAATTCCCGCTGCAGTTCCTGGGCCAGGACAATGCCGGATACGCGGCCGGGAAGGCGAAGATTGCATATCGCGACATCCGGCGCCTGCTCAGCGCTGCGGCAACAGCGCAGCGCTTCCTCGCGATCGGCGGCGAGCAGCACGCGAATGCCCCAGCCGGTGATCGCCTGCTGCATTCCAGCCCGCACCAAGTCGTCACCCTCGACCACCAACACCGTTCCCGACAGGTGGACCGCCGGCTCCACCGGTTCGCTGCGCGCCGCCTCGGTCGCGACCGATTCGTCGGCGCTCGCCGGCGGAACAACCGGCAACTGGATCCAGAACACCGACCCGCGTCCGGGGCGCGAGCGGACACCGAGGGGGATGCACAAGAGCTCGGCCAGCCGACGGCAGATCGCCAGGCCCAGGCCCAGCCCCTTGGCGCTGTCGCGCTCGACGTTATCGAGCTGCACGTATTCCTCGAAGATTTCCTGGCGTGCATGATCCGGAATTCCGGTCCCGGTGTCCCACACCTCGACCAGGACGACATCCTTGCGCTGCCTGCAACTGACCAGCACGCCACCGGTGCGGGTATAGCGCAGGGCATTGCCGATCAGGTTGAGCAGGATGCGTTCGACGATCTTGCGGTCGCTGCGCACCCACGCCCCGGTCGGCCGCACCCGCAAGCGCAGGCCCTTGTCCTTGGCGAGCAATGCGACGTCGTTGGCCGCGCGTTCAAGCACCGGGCCGAGGGGGAAGCGTTCGATCTCCGGAACCAGGTTGCCGCCATCGAGGCGCGAAATGTCGAGGATCGCGTCCAGCAGGTTCTGCAGGGTATTTACGCCCGACTGGATGCTGGACACCAGTTCCGGTTCGCGCCGCGCCACGTCGGACTGCGCCAGCGCGGAAACAAACAGGCCGAGTGCGTGCAAGGGCTGGCGCAGATCGTGGCTCGCCGCCGCGAGGAAGTGCGACTTGGCGATGGTGGCATGCTCGGCCGCCTCCTTCTCGCGCTGCAATCCCGCGGTCGCCTGCGCAATCCGCGCCCGCAGATCCTCCTGGGTCAGACCGACGCGCTCCGCCATGTCGTTGATGCCGGCCGCCAGCTTGCCCAGGGCACCTGCCGATCCGGTCGGCATACGCGCCGTCAGGTCACCGGCGCCGATGCGCTCGACCACTTCGCTGGCGTTTAGCAGCGGGCCGGTCACGCCCCGCGCGATGGTTCGCGCCAGCCAGCCGCCGAGTACCGATCCCAGCAACGCGATAAAAATGCCGATGGCAATCAGCCGCTCGGTACTGACGGCCACCGCGCGCAAGGACATTTCAACCACGACATGACCGACCACGGAGACCGCCGCCGCCGGCAGAACCTGCGCCCCGCCGCCATAAATGTCATCTACCGGCACGCTGCTGCGCATCACCGGGGCTATGAAGAGCAGTACGCCAGGTTCCGCCCGGTATCCGTCGACGTTACCCAGCAGCGGCCAGTCGGCAGGATTCAGCTCGCCACTGCTCGCCATGATCGCCCCGGTCTCCTGGACGATCGCCGCACCCCGAACATCGGGGTCGATGCGCAAGGCCGAATCCGTCAGAATCGAAAGTCCGGCGCGCTGCCCGGCGAAGATGCCGAACTCGGCCGCGCTGGCCATCTGCCGAGCAATGGCCTTGCCACGCGTTTGCAATCCCTGTTCGAGGTCGTCGATGGCACGCGACATGAACAGTGTCGTCAGCAGCACGGCGACCAGTGTCACGGGCAGCAGGGCCGACAGCAGCAGGCGCGTGCGCAGGCCCATGCGCACGCTCATTGCCGCTCTTTCTGTCTCAGTTGTTCGCCCAGTTGCGGGCCATTCAGCACGAAGCCGAGCGAGCGGGCCACGTCCTGGTTTACCGAGACGACGAAATCGCCTGGCCACTGCGGCGGCGGCAGGTTTCGGCCGGCCAACCCCTGGCGCAACAACTCGCCGCCACGCGTGCCGATCTGGACCGGCGTCGAATACACGGCAAGCAGCGCGCCGGCCTTCACGTAGGCGGGCGAAAAGCCGACCAGCGGTACCTGATTTCGATAGGCCGCCATCAGTATGTTGGCCGCCGTATTGCTGTTGAATATCGCCGGATCGGGCACGGCGAGCAAGGCATCGACTTCGGGCAGCATAGCCTGCAGGGTTGCGAACAGCAGCTCCGCCTCGACCTGCGCCGTCACCAGCTTGATGCCCCGCTCCTTCGCCGCCTTGTCGAAGGCGATGACATGCGCCCTGGATTCGGCGCCCACCAGCATGCCGAGATTGCGAGCCTCCGGCAGTGCCAGCCGGATCAGGTCAAGTTGACGTACCGGTGGCTGGTCGAGGAACACGGCAGTAAGCGTCCCTGCGCGCAGGCGTCCGGAATCGGCGATGCGCTCGAAGGCGAAACGCGGCACCAGCAGGGACAGCAGGGGCGGCGGCGTGGCGTCGTCGGCGAACAGTTCCTGCATGGCGCGCTGCGCCGTCGCACCGATCGCGACCACCCACTGCGGCTCGGGCTTCGAACTCGTGAAGTGGCTCCAGTGCGCCACCTGCCAATCGATGCGCGCCGCGGGCGCCCGCTCCAGTTCTGCCCGCAGCGCCTGCGCGGTCTCGGCATGCGCGCCGCCGCTTTCGGAAAGGGCGACCCAGACCGAAACCGTCCCGGCCGCCCAGCTCGATCCATATGTCATTAGACATAGGCAGGCGGTCGCGACGAGGTTCAGAATCAGGCGCTGCATTGCCTAATAGTCCAGCCGCAGGGTTACGAAGCTGCGCCGGTTTAAACGCTGCGTCATCTTGTAGATCTGGTGGCCGCCATTGACTGCCTGCACCGTCGCGCTGACTTCGCCGCGCGTCGCGCCGACAGCAAAGGGCAAGCCCAGGCGCAGGTCGAGACGGCGTGGGGTATTGATCAACTCGCCGCCACCGGCCCATTTGAACGGCGTCGATGTGGTCGAAATCGCGGTGAAGTCGACATTGCCAGGCAATTTCTGCAGCCAGGTCAATGAACTGGAGCGCTCCGGCGCTTCAAGTGCTTCAGGGGCGTTCCAGCCCGCCTTGCTGCGAATCTGCAGTTCGGAAAACATCAGGCGGGTATCCGGCAGCGGTCGCCAGTCGAACTGGTACTCGAAGCCATGCAAGCGCGGGCCGGGGCGATTGACAAGATCCAAGGGCGAGTAGCTGTTAACAGGGAAGGGCAAGGCCGCATAAGGAAGATCCGGATTCGGAACAATCCTGGCCTCCGTTTGGATGCGACTGTTCATGCGCTCGACAAAGGCGCGCGCATCGACCTTCAGGTTGGCTTCGCGAAAGTGCCCCAAGTAGGCGAGTTCCTGGCTGATCAGGGACTCCGGCCGGACCGTGCCCGACGAGAGGAACAGCCAGCCGACTACGGGAATCTGCGCGCCAACGGGTACGGATAGATTGCCCGGCGACAGGTTGAACAGGCGCGTATCGGCGCGCAGTTCGTAGAAGTTCGGCGCGCGCTGCGATTTGCTTGCGCCGGCGCGCAAGGTATGGTCCGGCGTCAGGTGGAAATTGGCCGCCAGGCGCGGCGAAAAGGCGCTGCCGGTGTAGCTGTGGTTCTCGTGCATGCCGCTCGCCTGCAACAGCCATTGCTCGTGGGGTCGCCATTCCAGCGTGGCAAAGGCGCGCCACTGATGCAGGGAAAGGCTGCCGGCGGCGAAATACAGGGCCGGGGCATGCAGGACTTCATAGCGCCACTCGCCTCCCCATGCCATGCGCAATGCCTTGTTCCAGGCGAAGCTGTGCTGCAGGCTGAGTTCGGTGCGCCGCACGTTGCCGCTCGAATCGTTTATCGCGCTGACCGGACCCAGGACAGTGCCGGTCACCAGGGCGCGATCGGCAAAGGCCTCGCGCTCATGGCTGACCCGCATGTCCAGCTTTTCATCGCCACCCAGCCGCCGCTGCCAGCGCAGCAACGCATGGACATCGCTTTGCCCGACGGTGCGCAACGGATTGTCGGCGGTGCCGATGCCGTCGCCACGCGAAATCTCGCCGGCGCCGAACTGGAACATCACGTCGTCGCTGTGCGAGGGCATCCAGTCGGCACGAAACTGCAGGCGGGAAACGCGGCTGTCATCGTACAGGCGATCGAGGCCGTCGTCGCCACGGCGGGCGGCAACGACCCTGAAACTGGCCTTCTCGTCGCCCCAGCCGACGCGGGCGACATTGTCATTGATGCCCTTGTCGCCCCCGGTCAGGGAAACCATCGCGCCATGGGTATCCGCCGCATTGCGCGTGACGATATTCACCACGCCGAGGAAAGCGTTGGCGCCGTACGACGCCGAGTTCGATCCGCGCAGCACTTCGATGCGCTCGATCTCTTCGAGGATGATGCCGCGCAGTCCGATTTTGGTATCGCCGAACAGGAACGAGGAATACAGCGAGCGACCATCGACGTACACCTGCATGCGCGCGCCGTAGGTATCCATGCCGCTGTGATAGCTCGCCTGCGGATTGGCGCCATTGCTCGCCGTGTAGAGAAAGCCCGGAACCAGGCGCAGCAGGTCGGCCACCTCGCGCGCGCCGGAACGGCGGATAAAGTCGCGGTCGATGACGGTTACCGAACCCGGCACATCCCGCAATGGCTGGGCCAGGCGGCTGACCGACAGCACCACCGGCAGTTCGTCGAAATAATCCTTTTCGGAGACCTGCTGCGCCATGGCCGGCCCGCCGACGCAGGCGAGCACGAGCGGCAGCGCGCGCTGCCATCCCCTGCGCACGGCGCGCCCCAAGCGGAATGGATATGCCTTCATCGTCGCCGGATTATAGGTGCGAATCGTCGTCGACAGGCGATCCACGGACCCGCCCGCCGTGCGCGCCGTGGCTCAGCGGCGGCGGCCACCCATGATCGAACCAAGCACGCCGCGCACGATCTCGCGCCCGACCTGTGAGCCGATGGTGCGGACCACGGTCTTGGCCATGGCCTGCGCCAGGCCGTCGCGCTGGCCGCCGCGCGGGCCGGTGCTGCCAAACAGCATGTCACCGAAGCCGCCGAGCAGGCCACCGCCTTCGGCCGGCGCCTGTGCGGGCGCGGGCGCCGTCTCGCCAGCGCCGAGTTTTTGTGTTTCTCCGGCAGGCGCGCCCTTGAGTTTCTCGTAGGCCGATTCGCGATCCACCACCTGCTCATAGACGCCCGCCACCAGCGATCCCGCGATTGCCGCCTTGCGCTCCTCGGTCGTCATCGGGCCGATGCGCGATCCGGGGGCGAGGACGAAGCCGCGCTCGACCACGGTCGGGCTGCCCTTCTCGTCGAGGAAGGAGACCAGGGCCTCGCCGACGCCGAGTTCCATGATCGCCGCTTCGGCATCGAATTTCGGATTGGCGCGCAGGGTCTGCGCCGCCGCCTTGACTGCCTTCTGGTCGCGCGGGGTGAAGGCACGCAAGGCGTGCTGCACCCGGTTGCCGAGCTGGCCGAGCACCGTGTCGGGAATGTCGAGCGGGTTCTGCGTGACGAAATACACGCCGACGCCCTTGGAACGGATCAGGCGCACTACCTGCTCGACTTTCTCCAGCAAGGCGGGCGGCGCATCGTTGAACAGCAGGTGGGCCTCGTCGAAGAAGAACGCCAGCTTGGGCTTGGGCAGGTCGCCCGCTTCCGGCAACTGTTCGAACAGTTCGGCCAGCAGCCAGAGCAGGAAGCAGGCGTAGAGGCGCGGCGAATTCATCAGCTTCTCGGCGGCCAGCACATTGATCACGCCGCGGCCATCTACCGTCTGCATCAGGTCTTCGATGTTGAGCATGGGCTCGCCGAAGAACTTGTCGCCGCCCTGCTCGTCCAGGGTCAGCAGGCCGCGCTGGATGGCGCCGATGGACGCCGCCGAGACGTTGCCGTATTCGGTCTTGAACTGCGCGGCGTTATCCCCGACGTGTTGCACCATGGCGCGCAGGTCCTTGAGGTCGAGCAGCAGCAGGCCCTGGTCGTCGGCAATCTTGAACGCCATTTGCAGGACGCCGGACTGGGTATCGTTGAGGTTGAGCAGGCGCGCCAGCAGGAGCGGTCCCATGTCGGACACCGTGGCCCGCACCGGGTGGCCGAATTCGCCGAATACATCCCAGAACACCACCGGATTGGCGCGCGGCTGCCAGTCGGTGACGCCCATCTTTTCGAGGCGCGCCTTGAGCTTGTCGGAGGCGACACCCGCAGCGCCGAGGCCCGAGAGGTCGCCCTTGGCATCGGCGAGGAAGACCGGTACGCCCGCCAGCGACAGCTGCTCCGCGACCCGCTGCAGGGTCACTGTCTTGCCGGTACCGGTGGCGCCGGTGATCAGGCCGTGGCGATTGGCGAGCTGCGAAAGCAGGAAGAGTTCGATCTCGCCGCTCTTGGCGATGGGCAGGGCATGGCTCATGGCTGGGATTCCCGGGATGCTAAAATTCGTGATTGTAAGTGACAACCCCGCGGCAACCCCGTGACAACAACGCGGCAACCGCGCAACCAGGGAAACAGACCATGGCCGGACACTCCAAATGGGCCAATATCCAGCATCGCAAGGGGCGCCAGGACGTCAAGCGGGGCAAGGTATTCACCAAGCTGATCAAGGAAATCACCGTCGCCGCGAAGATGGGCGGCGGCGACCCTGGCGCCAATCCGCGCCTGCGGCTGGCCATTGAGAAAGCCAAGGGGCAGAGCCTGCCCAAGGACAACATCGACAGCGCCATCAAGCGCGGCACCGGGCAGCTCGAAGGCGTCAACTACGAAGAAATCCGCTACGAGGGTTACGGCATCAACGGCGCCGCGGTGATGGTCGATTGCCTGACCGACAACAAGGTACGCACCGTCGCCGAAGTACGCCACGCCTTCGCCAAGCACGGCGGCAACATGGGCACCGACGGCAGCGTCTCCTTCCTGTTCACCCACTGCGGGCAGATGCTGTTCGCGCCCGGCACAGACGAGGCGTCGCTGATGGACGCGGCGATCGAGGCCGGCGCCGACGACGTGCTGACCAACGACGACGGTTCGATCGAGGTGCTGACGCCGGCCAACGATTTCGCCACGGTCAAGGAAGCGCTGGAAAAGGCCGGCTTCAAGTCGGAATTCGGCGAGGTGACGATGAAGCCGCAGAACGAGACCGAATTCGAAGGCGAGGATGCGCTCAAGATGCAGAAGCTGCTCGACGCCCTGGAATCGCTGGACGACGTGCAGGAGGTCTACACCACCGCCGTGATCGACGAGTAGCGTGAACTCGTCCGCCGCGATCCGCTTCGCCCCGCTCCTTTTCGTCATACTCTGGAGCACCGGATTCATCGGCGCCAAGTACGGCCTGCCGCACGCCGAACCGCTATCCTTCCTGCTGGTCCGCTACCTGTTCGTCGTCTCGCTGATGACGCTGCTGGCGCTGGCGATGCGCGCGCCATGGCCGCGCGACGCACGCCAGTGGTTCCACATCGGCGTCGCCGGGCTGCTGGTGCATGCGGTCTACCTGGGTGGCGTGTTCGTCTCGATTTCCAAGGGCCTGCCGGCCGGAGTCGCCAGCCTCGTGGTCGGCATCCAGCCCCTGCTGACCGCCGTCGGCGCCGGCTGGCTGCTGAACGAGGCCGTGCTGGCCCGGCAATGGCTGGGTCTGGTGCTCGGCTTCGTCGGCGTCGCCATGGTGGTGTCGGGCAAGATCGGCAGCGGCTTCGGTCTCGACGCCCTGTGGCCGGCGCTGGCGGCGCTGGCCGGCATTACCGCCGGCACGCTGTACCAGAAGCGCTTCTGTCCCAGCTTCGACTGGCGCACGGGCGCCATCGCGCAGTTCCTGCCGACCGCCGTGGCGACCGGGATCGTGGTCGGTGTCTCCGACAATTACCGCGTCGAATGGGCGCCCGATTTCATCTTCGCCCTGGCCTGGCTGGTGCTGGTGCTGTCGCTCGGTGCGATCTCCCTGCTCAACATGCTGATCCGCAGGGGCACGGCGGTGAACCTCGCCAGCCTGTTCTACCTGGTGCCGCCGTGCACGGCGCTGATCGCCTGGCTGCTGTTCGACGAGCGACTCGCCGGCATGGCCCTGGTGGGCATGGCGCTGGCGGTGTGGGGCGTGTATCTCGCCCGCAAATGACGCTAACTTTCATGGTGGCCGTCGCCACCCCTGAGGATGAACCCGTTCGCCCTGAGCCTGTCGAAGGGCCAGTCGGAGCGCCGTTCATCCTTCGACAAGCTCAGGACGAACGGAGTTGTTAAAGGTCACCACACCGCTGCGCATACTCGGTATTGATCCCGGGCTGCGATCGACAGGGTTTGGCGTCATCGACAAAACCGGCAGCCAGCTCGCCTACGTCGCCAGCGGCTGCATCAGGACCGATGCCGAAAGCACGCTGCCGCAGAGGATCAAGACGCTGCTCGACGGACTGGTCGAAATCATCGCCACCTACCAGCCGCAGCAGGCCGCGGTCGAAATCGTCTTCGTCAATGTCAATCCGCAATCCACGCTGCTGCTCGGCCAGGCCCGCGGCGCGGCGGTGGCCGCGCTGGTGACTGCCGACCTGCCGGTAGCGGAGTACACCGCGCTGCAAGTCAAGCAGGCCGTGGTGGGCCACGGCAAGGCGGCCAAGGAACAGGTGCAGGCCATGGTTGCGCGCCTGCTCAAGCTGCCCGGCACGCCGAGCGCCGACGCCGCCGACGCGCTGGCCTGCGCGATTGCCCACGCCCACGGCGGCCAGGGCATGGGCGGGCTGGCGACGCTGGGCAAGCGCGTGCGCGGCGGGAGGCTGATGTGATGGAACGGAAGTCGGGCGCAAAGCGCGCCGTCCTCTATGCCTGGGAGTTCGGCGCCAACCTCGGGCATATCGGCACCTTCCTGCCGGTGGCGAAGGAACTGCGCCGGCGCGGCATGGACGTGCGCTGGGCGGTGACGCAACCCCACCAGGCGGTGCGCCTGCTGCCGCAGGCCGGCTTCGCCTGGCTGCAGGCCCCGGTCATGCCCGAACAGCCGCGCCCCGGCCCGCCGCTCAATTACGCCGACATCCTGCTGCGCTTCGGCTACGCGGACGGCCGCGACCTGCTGGGCCTGGTCATCGCCTGGCGCGAATTGTTGCGGCTGTCCGGCAGTTCGCTGCTGCTCGCCGACCACGCGCCGACCGCCATCCTCGCCGCGCGCACGCTGGGCATTCCCGCGATGCTGTTCGGCAGCGGCTTCTTCGCCCCGCCGCAGATGCAGCCGACTCCCAACATGCGGCCCTGGTCGCCGGTCGCGAACGAACAGCTGGTCGCGGCCGACCGGCTCGCGCTGGCCAGCGTCAATGCCGTGCTGGCGAATTTCGACCAGCCGCCGCTGGACTTCCTCGCCCAGCTGTTTTGCGTCGCCGAAGACAGCCTGCTGAGCTTTCCCGAACTGGACCACTATCCGCAGCGCGGGCCGGCGCGCTACTGGGGCATGCTGCCCGCCGCGGTGGCCGAGGACAGCGACTGGCCGGCGGTACCCGGCCCCCGCGTGTTCTCCTACCTGCGCGGCGACACGCCGCACGTCGAGGCGGCGCTGCAGGCGCTGCACGCGGTGCAGGGCAGCGTGCTGATCTACGCGCCGGGCCTTCCCCCTGCGCTGGTCGAGCGCTACAGCGCGCCCCACCTTGCCTTCTCGCCGCGCCCGGCCGACCTCAACAAGGTCGCCGCGCAGGCCGATGCCGGCCTGACCTATGCCAGCCCGGCGGCGACCGTGGCCTTCCTGATGGCCGGCAAGCCGGTGCTCATGGTGCCCGGCCACCTCGAGCAGTTCCTGTTCGCCCTGCGCGTGGAACAGATGGGCGCCGGCCTGCTGCAGAACCCGGAACAACCACCGCATGGACTTGCCACGATGCTGCAACGCGTGATGCACGAGCCCGGCTTTCGCCGCAATGCGGAGGCATTCGCCAGCAAGTACGCCAATTTCGACCAGAATGCGGTGATGGGCAACATCGCCTCGCGCATCGAAGAACTGGCGCTCGGCCCGCCCCCTTCCCGCCCGGAGACGACCCCATGATCGGACGCATCAGCGGCATCCTCGTCGAAAAGAACCCGCCCGCCATCACCGTCGATGTGCACGGCCTCGGCTATGAAGTCGACGTGCCGATGAGCACCTTCTACAACCTGCCGGCCAGCGGCGAAAAGGTGACTCTGCATACCCACCTGATCGTGCGCGAGGACGGCCACTTCCTCTACGGCTTCGCCTCGGAAGGCGAACGCGCCGCCTTCCGTCAGTTGCTGAAGATTTCCGGCATCGGCGCGCGCACGGCGCTGGCGGTGCTCTCCGGCATGTCGGTGGCGGAACTGGCGCAGGCGGTCACGCTGCAGGAAGCCGGGCGCCTGACCAAGGTGCCCGGCATCGGCAAGAAGACCGCCGAACGCCTGCTGCTGGAACTGCGCGACCGGCTGCCGAAGACGCTCGCTGTCGGTGGCGCAAGAGTCGGCGCTGGCGACACGGCGTCTGATGCCGCCTCCGACATCATGAACGCGCTGCTGGCGCTGGGCTACAACGAGCGCGAGGCGGTTTCGGCCATGAAGGGGCTGGCGCCGGATGCCTCGGTGTCCGATGGCATCCGCGCGGCTCTGAAGCTTCTGTCGAAGTCTTCGTGACGGGCTAAACTCGCGGCATGGCCATCCAGACCGACAAGTTCGCCGCCGCCGAGCCCGAGCGCCTGATCTCGGCGGGCAAGGAATCGAACCAGGAAGACGTGCTGGAGCGCGCGCTGCGGCCGCGCAAGCTGGCCGATTACGTCGGCCAGCAGAAGATCCGCGGCCAGCTCGAAATCTTCATCGAGGCCGCCAAGCGGCGCGCCGAATCGATGGACCACGTGCTGCTGTTCGGCCCGCCGGGACTGGGCAAGACCACGCTGGCGCACATCATCGCCCACGAGATGGGCGTCAATCTGCGCCAGACCTCGGGACCGGTGCTGGAACGCGCGGGCGACCTCGCCGCGATGCTGACCAACCTCGAACCGCACGACGTGCTGTTCATCGACGAAATCCATCGCCTCTCGCCGGTGGTCGAGGAAATCCTCTACCCGGCGCTGGAAGATTTCCAGATCGACATCATGATCGGCGAAGGCCCCTCGGCGCGCTCGGTCAAGCTCGACCTGCCGCCCTTCACGCTGATTGGCGCCACCACGCGCGCCGGCATGCTGACCAACCCGCTGCGCGACCGTTTCGGCATCGTCGCCCGGCTGGAGTTCTACACGCCCGAGGAACTCGCGCTGATCGTGCGCCGTTCGGCCCACCTGCTCAACTGCGACATCGTCGAGGAAGGCGCGGTGGAAATCGCCAAGCGCAGTCGCGGCACGCCGCGCATCTCCAACCGCCTGCTGCGCCGCGTGCGCGACTTCGCCGAGGTCAAGGCCGACGGCAAGATCACGCGCGCCGTCGCCGATGCGGCGCTGACCATGCTCGACGTCGATCACCTCGGGCTCGACGTGATGGACAGGAAGCTGCTCGGCGCCATGCTGGAAAAGTTCGGTGGCGGACCGGTCGGCGTGGACAATCTCGCCGCCGCGATCGGCGAGGCACGCGACACCATCGAGGACGTGCTGGAGCCCTACCTGATCCAGCAGGGCTACCTGCAGCGCACGCCGCGCGGACGCGTGGCGACGCCGGCCATCTGGCGGCATTTCGGCCTCGAATCCGCAGCCAAGGGCACCGGGGAACTGTGGCAGGAATGACCGAGCTGCGCACGACGGTCAATTCCTTCGACCTGTTCGATACGCTGCTCGCACGCAAGTGCGTCGATTCGCAGGGCATCTTCACCATCGTCGAGCGCGCCTTCGGCGCCAGCGGCTTCGCCGCGGCCCGCCGTGCGGCGGAATTCCGGCTTGCCGAAATCCGTCCGGCATTCGACATCCACGACATCTACGGCCTGCTGGTCGACAGCGGCACCGTGACCCGCGCCGATGCCGACCGACTGCTGGCGGCGGAGATCGACGCCGAATTCGACAATGCTGTGCCCGTCGCCGAGAACCTGCGGCGCGTGCGCGAAGGCGACCTGGTCATCTCCGACATGTACCTGCCGCCGGAAGTCCTGCGCCGGCTGCTGCAGCATGTCGGCCTGCGCAGCTACGTGCATCTCTATGTCACCAACCTGGGCAAGCACTTCGGCCGGATCTGGCCGGAACTCGCCTCGCGCTGGATCATCGCCACCCACCTCGGCGACAACCTCCATTCCGACGTCGAAATCCCGCGCCGCCATGGCATACCGACCGTCCATTACACCGGCACACAGCCGAGTCGCGCCGAGTCCCTGATCGCCGGGAACGGCTTTCCCGCGCTGGCCAGGATCATGCGCAGCCTGCGCCTGCGCAACCCCCACGACGTCGGCACTCCGGCGCATGAACTGTGGCGGCACGCCTGCCAATTCAACCTGCCGCTGCTGGTCTTCCTGGCACAGATGCTGCGCACACGACGCGACGCCGCCGGCGCGAAGAAGATCCTGTTCAGCGCGCGCGACTGCTATCTGGCAGCGGAGATCTTTTCCACGCTGTTTCCCGGCGACCCCTCCGAATACATCCATGTCTCGCGCGAGGTGCTCTTCAGCGGCGGGACGGCGGAACGCGACTACCTGCTGCAGCGCGGCCTGCGCGACAGCCTGGTGTGCGACATCGCCGCCACCGGCAGTTCCTGGCACGGCTTCGCCCACCGCCATGACCTGCGGGTCAGGCTGTTCACCCTCATATTCATCGACAATTGGCCCCTGGCCCAAGTCGCACCGCAGGCGGTGGTCGCTTCCGACAAACTGGACTTCGGCTTTGCGCTGCGCTCGTCGGCACTCAACCCCTATTCGACCGGCATCGAGGTGCTCAACGTCGCGCCACACGGCACCGCCCTCGGCGTGGATCCCACCGGAAGCTTCTTCAGCCCGCGCCTGGCGCGGACAAGCGAGTTCGACCCGCAACTGGTGGCGGTCCTGGTGCAATGCCACAATGCGGCCATCGCGATGCTGCGCAAGGATCGCGCCGAACTGGTGACGGAAATGGCGGCGCCGCCTGCCGCGACAATGGCCAGCCTGGTGGAAGCCATCTCGAGCTCACCACTGCTCAACTCACTTGGAGAGCAACTGCAATGGCCCCCGAGCTTTGGCCCAATGACGAACTGACGCGGCTGGCCAACCGCTACAGCAGCGACAAGGGCACGACCTACAATTGCGCCCACGGCTACACCCGCGTCTACCAGGCGCTGTTGGCGCCACTGCGCACGACGCCGCTGCGGATGCTCGAAATCGGCCTGGTGCACGGCCAGGTCCAGGCCGAGCGCCCGCAGGACATCGACCAGCTTGCCTGCCCCAGCCTGCGCATGTGGTCGGACTACCTGCCCAAGGCCGAGATCCACGGCCTCGACATCGTCGACTTCACCCGCTTCACCAATCCGCGCGCCACGGTCTGGCAGGCCGACCAGGGCAGCCGCGCCGAACTCGACGCGGTGGCGGCGAAGGTCGGCGGCAAGTTCGACGTCATCATCGACGACGGCAGCCATGCCTCGCATCACCAGCAGGTTTCCCTGGCGGCGCTGTTCCGCCATGTCGCCGACGGCGGCCTCTACGTGATCGAGGACCTGCATTACCAGCCGGCCGGCCTCGAACTGCCGAACATCACGCTGACCCGCGACTTCCTGCGCGGGCTCGCCGAACGGCGGCCCGGCATGCGGCTGGCGATCGACCAGGCCGAGTTCGCCTACCTGGTGGAACACGTGCAGTCGATCCAGTTTTTCGACAGCATCTCCCCGCGCTGGCCTCTCGCCGTCTCTGCCGATGCCCTGGCGGTGATCCGCAAGAAGGGTCGCCATCCGGTGATCCCGCCCGTCTGCTGAACCGCCTTCGCACAGGTCCTCACCTTGAAAATATTTTCCGTCCCGGTCCGCGTCTACTACGAAGACACCGACGCCGCCGGCATCGTGTATTACGCCAACTACCTGCGCTTCATCGAGCGCGGGCGCACCGAGTTCCTGCGAGCGCTGGGACACGACCAGAACCAGTTAATGAAGGAAGGGGTGGCCTTCGCCGTGCGTTCGCTCAGCGCCGACTACCTCAAACCGGCGCGACTGGACGACCTGCTGACGGTCGAGACCTCCATCGCATCGCTCGGCCGCGCCCAGCTCACTTTCGCCCAGCGCATACTGCGCGGCGAAGAGCTCCTGCTTGATGCGAAAATACGCATTGCCTGCATCGACCCCGGCGCCGGCCGGCCGATTCCGATTCCGCGTCCCATCCACGCGCAAATGACGGCCTTGACGAAAGATCCGCAATGAACGTGACCCAAGACCTTTCCATCATCGAGCTCATCCTCCACGCCAGCCTGGTGGTCAAGCTGGTGATGCTGCTGCTGACCCTGGTCTCGCTGACCTCGTGGTATTGGATTTTCCGCAAAGCCTTTGCCATCCGCGACGCGCGCAGCAAGACCGACAAGTTCGAACGCGACTTCTGGAGCGGCGGCGACCTCAATGCGCTCTACCAGAGCGCCGTCAATGACCGCCACCACAGCGGCGCGCAGGAGCGCATCTTCGAGGCCGGCTACCGCGAATACAGCAAGCTGCGCGGGCAGAAGGTAATCGACTCGACCGCCGTGGTCGATGGCGCGCGGCGCGCCATGCGCGCCACCTACCAGCGCGAGCTCGACGACCTCGAAGCGCACCTGGCCTTCCTCGCCTCGGTCGGCTCGGTATCGCCCTACGTCGGCCTGTTCGGCACCGTGTGGGGCATCATGCATGCCTTCCGCGGCCTGGCCAACATGAGTACCGCCACGCTGTCGGCCGTCGCCCCCGGCATCGCCGAGGCGCTGGTCGCCACCGCCATCGGCCTGTTCGCCGCGATCCCCGCCGTGATCGCCTACAACCGCTTCGCCCACGACGTCGACCGCCTCGCCGTGCGCTTCGAAAGCTTCATGGAAGAGTTCTCCAACATCCTGCAGCGGCAGATGCGATGAGCGCACTGCACGGCCGCCCGAAAGGGCGCAATTCGACTCCCGGCGCCCCGCCCCGGCGCACAGGTGTCACCCCCTCGCACGGCGATGGGGTCGGCGGGAGTGCACTCCGATGAGCCTGCCGGAAATCCAGATGCTCTGGGTCGGCGGGGATCTGAGCGCCCTGGAACAGCTTTCCATCGTTTCGTACCTGCGCAACGGGCATTCCGTGCGGCTGTTTTCCTACCGGCCGATACCAAACCTGCCGCAAGGCACGCTGCAGGAAGATGCGCGCACCATCCTTCCCGAAACGGAGGTGTTCGCCAATCCCGCCGCCGACGGCAACAGCGAACTTGCGATTTTCGCGGATTTCTTCCGCTATCACTTGCTGCTTCAGCGCGGCGGAATCTGGTCCGATTGCGACGTGGTCTGCATCCGGCCCATCGACTTCGCCGAGCGCATGGAATACATTTTCGCCACCGAGCGAATCCGGCT
>JBIKLV010000109.1:0-11911 GCA_044359585.1 Sulfuritalea sp.
CGCACCCTGCGCGTTGGTTTTGTTTCGGGAGACCTGCGCAATCATGCGATCGCTTATTACATCGAACCGATCCTGGCGAAGTTGGCAGGTCACGCACAAGTGTCACTCCATGCCTACTCCAACTCTACGGTTGAGGATGAGGTCAGCAGGCGCCTCCGGCAGCTTTTTGTGCAGTGGCGTCAGGTGACCAAGCTCTCTGATGAATCCCTTGCGCGACAGATCATGGCCGATGGCATCGACATACTGATCGACCTGTCGGGACACACTGCGAAAAATCGCCTGCTGGCCTTTGCCCGCAAGCCGGCGCCAGTGCAGGTCAGTTGGATGGGGTTTCCAGGTACCACCGGGCTGGAGTCGATCGACTACTATCTGGCGGATCGATTCTTCCTGCCGCAAGGTCGGTTTGACGATCAGTTCACCGAAAAGATCGTGCGTTTGCCCGCCAGCGCCCCCTTCCTGCCCAGTAGCGATGCGCCGCCTACCAATGAATTGCCGGGATTGACCAGCGGTTACCTGACCTTCGGCAGTTTCAACAGGTTGAACAAGCTGAATCCGCGCCTGATTGCCTTGTGGTCAGGACTCCTGCGCAGCATGCCGGAGTCACGGGTGCTGCTGGGCGGTGTTGATGACGGAGAAAAGTCGAATGCCCTGGCTGCCTGGTTTGCAAGGGAAGGGATAGAACGCGGACGCGTGGAATTTCATGGTCGATGTGACATGGCGAGCTATCTGAAACTTCACCACAAGGTGGACATTTGCCTGGATACCTATCCCTACGGTGGAGGGACCACGACCCTGCACGCGCTATGGATGGGCGTGCCAACGTTGAGCCTGGCCGGAGGCATGCCGGCCGGCCAATCCGGTGCGTCGATTCTCGGCCATGCCGGACTTGAGGAATTTGTCGCCCGCAACCCGGATGAGTTTGTTGGCAAGGGCATATCCTGGCAGGGGAGGCTTGCCGAGCTCGCTGACATCCGCGCCGGATTGCGCGAACGCCTCGCGACATCGGCAATCGGTCAACCAGCACTGATCGCGGCCGGGTTGGAACGCGCCTTGCGGATCATGTGGCAGCGCTGGTGCGCAGGCCAGCCGCCGGAATCATTTGAAGTCGACCGTCATGCTCTGGCCGAACCCAATCAGGAGACAGGCCCATGAGCCCATCTGACGAAATCAAATCGCCAATTTATGTCACTCAGCCGCTGTTGCCGCCGCTGGAGGAGTTCATTCCCTATTTGCAGCAAATCTGGGCCAGTAAGCGCCTGACCAACAATGGCCCATTCCACCAGGAGCTGGAGCTGAAGTTGGCGGAGTACCTGGGAGTCGGCCACGTCGCCTTGCTTACCAGTGGCACCGTTGCCCTCATTACGGCCTTGCAGGTATTGCGGATCACGGGCGAGGTCATAACCACGCCGTACTCCTTTGTCGCTACTGCCCACTCGCTGCTGTGGAACGGGATCAAGCCGGTATTCGTGGATATTGATCCGACATCGTTCAACATCGACCCGGACAAGATCGAGGCAGCCATAACTCCGCAGACGACGGCGATCATGCCGGTTCATTGCTATGGACGTCCCTGCGACGTGGCTCGCATCGAGGCAATCGCCGACAACTACGGACTCAAGGTCATCTACGACGCTGCCCATGCCTTCGGTGTAAAGCTCGACGGTAGCAGTGTGCTCAATCATGGCGATCTGTCGGTGCTGAGCTTCCATGCCACCAAGGTATTCAACACCTTTGAAGGTGGCGCCATCGTCTGCCAGGATGCGAAGGTCAAGAAGCGCATCGATGACCTCAAGAATTTCGGCTTTGCCGACGAGGTTACGGTGGTAGCCCCCGGCATCAATGGCAAGATGAATGAGCTGCAAGCCGCGTTCGGGCTCCTGCAGTTGCAGCATGTGGGCTCTGCGCTTGCGAGTCGTGAGGCGATTGATTCCCTTTACCGCGCGGAGCTTGCCTCGGTCGTCGGCATCACCTGCCCACCGCCGCCTGCGGGGGTGGTCTGGAATCACGCCTACTTTCCCATCCTGCTCGAAGAGGACTTTCCGGTGAGCAGGGATGCGCTTTACGAGCACCTGAGAAGTGCCGGGGTCTATGCCCGTCGCTACTTCTTTCCCTTGATCAGCGAGTTCCCGATGTATCGTGGCCTTGCCAGCGCCAATCCGCTTTGTTTGCCGGTCGCCACACGAATTTCACGGCGGATTCTGTGCCTTCCGCTCTACCCCGCGCTGGAGCACGGGCAGGTGCGGCGCATCGTCGAATTGATCAGGAAATGTGCCGCCTAGCATGGATCCCGAAGCCATCTACCTGACAAGTCTGGGCACCGCCTTTCGTGCCATCGCCGGCCATCGTGGCGAAGCAGTGGCGCTCCGTTTGCCGGGAGGGGAATCCTGCTCGTATTCACGCTTGCTAGAACTCAGCGAAAGCATTGCAGGTCGCCTGAAGGCGGCGCACATACGGCGTGGCGATGTCGTGGGTATTTTCCATTCCAAGCAGGCAGAAGCGTATGCAGCCATGCTTGCCTGTCTTGGCATTGGGGCGGCCTATGTCAATCTCGACGAAGACAATCCGCCGGAACGCCTGGGCCGAATTCTGGCCGGGTGCAATCCGGCACTGGTGCTCGCGGCCGGCGCCGTGGCCTCCTCTGCGCTGGCAGCATGCTCCGAGCACGGGGTGGAGGTGCAGCCGCTTTCGCCACTCTGGATACTGGGCGTTGATGAAGGGTTCCGCCACACCTTTGACACTGAAGTGATTGGTACCGACATCGCGTACCTGATGTTTACCTCGGGGTCCACCGGAGTGCCGAAGGCCGTGGCCATAAGCCATTCCCAGGTACTCAACTTCGTGGCCTGGGCCCGGACGGAGTTTGCAATCACCGGGCACGACGTGCTGACGAACGTCAACCCAATGTATTTTGATAACTCTGTATTTGATTTTTACGCAGCGCTCTTCAACGGGGCAAGTTTGGCACCGATACCGCGCTCCTCTGTTCTCGATCCGCGGCTTGTGGTCGAGCAGGTTCGGGAGGCCGGCTGCACAATCTGGTTTTCCGTACCGTCCATGCTTATCTACCTGATGACGACGCGCTCCCTGGACAGCGGTTCATGGCCGGATGTTCGCGCCATTGTTTTTGGGGGAGAAGGTTACCCGAAGCCGGAATTGCGCAAGTTGTTTGGAATGTTTGGTGGCCAGGCCCGCTTGGTCAATGTCTACGGCCCGACAGAATGCACCTGCATCTGCTCGGCCTACGACGTTGGCGCGAAGGATTTCATCGACCTGGCTGGCTACCCGCCGATCGGGCGCTTGGCGCCCAATTTCCGCGGCTTGTTGCTCGATGGCGACAGCGAGGTTGCCGCGGGCGAGGCCGGTGAGCTTTGCCTGCTCGGACCCAATGTAGGGCTCGGCTACTACGGCGACCCCGAGCGCACGGCCCAGGTCTTCGTGCCGAACCCCCGTTGCGCCACGCACCGTGAATCCATGTACCGTACCGGAGACCTGATGCGCCTGCATCCTCAGGACGGATTGCTGCACTTCGTCGGGCGCAAGGACAACCAGGTGAAGCACATGGGCTACCGCATCGAACTCGAAGAGATCGAGGCTGCCCTGGCGACCTTGCCTGGGGTCATCCAGTGCGCCGTGGTCTACAAGCGGGTACGATCCCAGTTTGGCAACCTGTTCGCTTACGCTTCCGGCTCGTCGGGGGATCTGGATGCCGATACCCTGCTCGAACAATTGCGCTCGCGCCTGCCGTCGTACATGATTCCCAACAAACTTGAAATCCGGTCAGCGCTTCCCAAGAATCCCAACGGGAAGGTCGACCGGAAGAGACTGACCGATGACGCCTGAAATCCTGTTTGCCAAAACCCTGCTGGCCGACGCCCTGCGCCTCGACCCCTCGCGGATTCCCGACGATGCGACGATGCGCAGCTTCAAGCAATGGGATTCGTTGAGCCACATGGAACTGATTGCGCTGACCGAGGAAAAGCTTTCCTGCACCCTGACCATGGACGACATCGTCCGCATGACCAGCCTGGAAGGGCTTGCGGCGCTTCTCGCCGAGCACGGAAAGTCTGCCCCGTGAATCTGGCCGGAGCCGTGGTCATCGTTACCGGTGGCGGCGCCGGCCTGGGATTCGCGATCGCCGCAGCCCTGAAGAAGGTCGAAGCGGTCCCGGTCATCCTGGATCGCGATCGGGATGTGCTCGAGGCCGCCGCGAAACAGCTGGACTGCCCTGGGTACGAGATGGATGTAACCGACCCGGTGGCAATCGATGCGGTCCTGGCGGCTGTCTGCGAACAGCACGGCGTCCCGCAGGGGCTGGTGAACAATGCCGGCATCCTGCGTAGCGCGCCACTGCTCAGCCTTGGCAATACGGAGAATCCGCGGCATTCCGTCGAGCTCTGGGACGCGGTGATGGCGGTGAACCTGACCTCGGTCTTCCTGGTCACGCGCGCCGTGGCCGACCGGATGGTACGACAACGGGTTCGTGGCGCGATCGTCAGCATGAGTTCGGTGGCGGCCCGCGGCAACGCGGGGCAGACGGCCTATGCGGCCGCGAAGGCCGGAGTCGAGGCGATGACGCGCGTTTGGGCACGGGAACTTGGTCCGCTGGGCCTGCGTTTCGTTGCCGTTGCGCCCGGCTATGTGGATACCCCCTCAACCCGCGCCGCGGTTCCCGAAGACATTCTCGAAACCCTGCGCCGCGAAACTCCGCTGCGCCGCCTGGGAAAGCCAGAGCAGATCGCCGATACCGTCCTTTACGCCTTGCGCAACGACATGGTCACCGGAGCCGTGCTCGCGGTCGATGGTGGCTTGGTCATTTGACGGTTGATGCCCGCCCATGAGGATTGGCATCATGCAGCCCTATTTCTTCCCCTACCTCGGCTATTTCCAGCTGATCGCGGCGGTCGATGGTTTCGTGGTCTATGACAACATCAAATACACCAAAAAGGGCTGGGTCAACCGCAATCGTATCCTGCAGCAGGGCTTGCCGCACACGATATCGCTGCCTCTGAAAGCGGCTTCGGATGCCCTCGACATCCGCGAGCGCGACGTCGCCGAGAGCTTCGACCCCAGGAAGCTGATTAACCAGATTGCCGGGGCCTATCGTCCCGCGCCGTATTTCGATCAGGTGATGCCGGTCATTGAATCCTCCATCGTGACCGCTGAACGGAATCTGTTTCGGTTGCTGTACGCCTCGATCAGGAAGGTCTGCGATTACCTGACGATCTCCACGGAACTGCTTCCATCCTCGACAGTCGAGGCCGATCACGACTTGCGCGCGCAGGAGAGGGTGATCTCCATTTGCAGGAGTCTGGGCGCCTCGACGTATATCAACCCGATCGGCGGCACCGCGCTCTATTCGGATGACGGCTTCCGCAAAGCCGGCATAGAACTGCGCTTCCTCGAATCGCTGCCGGTCCGCTACGCGCAGTTCGGGGAAGACTTCGTGCCATCCCTCTCGATCATCGACGTCATGATGTTCATCCCGGTCGAGCGGATCGCCGAAATGCTTTCTACCGGATACCGCTACCTTCCGCGGTCCCCCGAGCCAGCAATGGAACGGCTCTCATGAAGTGGAAGAAGCTCGGCCGGATTTTCGATCCGGCAAGTGTGCGCCTGCCCTTTGGGTGCACCGAGTTTGCGCAGTCACCGCAGGCCCTCGTCTGCGACACCCATGTCCGCATCTATTTTTCGACGCGCGTGCGCGAGAGCGACGGAAACTACCTGAGCCACATCGCCTATGCGGACATGACGCCGGATTGTTCTCGTCTGCTGGACGTGTCTTCGCATGCCGTCATCGCACTCGGACGGGCGGGTTGCTTCGACGAACACGGGATATTCCCGATGAACGTCCTGCGGGTCGGCGGCCAGGTCTACGGCTACACCTCGGGGGTCAGTCGGCGCGTATCGGTGCCGGTGGATACCGCTATCGGCCTCGCGATCAGCGACGACGACGGCCGCACTTTCACCCGGATCAGTGAAGGGCCGATCCTGGCGCCCTCCCTCCACGAACCCTGCCTGGTTGCCGATCCTTTCGTCATGCGGGTCGGCGACGATTTCCACATGTGGTACATCTTCGGAACGGGCTGGATTTCATCCGGAGGCGAGGTGGCGCCGGAACGCATCTACCGGATCGGTCATGCCTCCTCGAAGGATGGCGTGGACTGGCTCCGGAATGACGGCAGGTCGATCATCGGCGACGTCCTCGGCACGGAAGAGTGCCAGGCTCTGCCGACCGTGATCGAAATCGGCGGGCGCTATCACATGTACTTCTGCTACCGGCATGCCCGGGATTTCCGAACTGACAGCACGCGGGCCTACCGCATCGGCCACGCCTGGTCCGACGACCTGCTGAACTGGTTTCGCGACGACCGGGCAATGAATCTGTCCGCGTCAAGCGAGGGATGGGATTCGGAGATGGTCTGCTATCCACACGTATTCCGGCATGACGGCAGGGTCTGGATGCTTTACAACGGCAACGCCTTTGGGCGTGCGGGTTTCGGCCTGGCGGTGCTCGAGTAAGGCGCGCCCTCAGGGCGTCGGCGTCCCCCGGGCAGAGCTCCGGTCGAAAATTCCGTAGAGGATCACCATCAACGACATGCAGCAGCGCTGGCGGAGCAGGAGTCGCATGTCCGGCACGATGTCCTTCAGCAGCAGCGGTATGCGGTAATAGTCCTCCTTGCAATGGAGGCGCACCGCGATGTTCGGCCGCTGATTGCGGATGGTGTTCCGCGCCCCGCACAGCGCCGGATATTCCGCTCCGTTGATGTCCAGTTTGATCAGCGTGACCGGGCGCTTCAGTTCCTCAAGTATGGCGTCGATGCGATCGACCTCGATGGACTCCGACCCGCCAGCCGTGATCTGGTTGTCGATTGCCATCTGCTGGGGCGCGACATGCAGGGTTTCTCGTTTGTCCCAGGCGCCGCGCCTGATCGGAATGACCCGGTCGAGGCGCGCGTTATCCACCCGCTGCACCAGGCGCTCGAAATTGCCGCGGCAGGGTTCCAGGGAAATGATCGCGTCGTAGCAGCCGCCGCTGACGGAATGGAAGTCCAGCACCGTGTCGCCGTCAAAGCCGCCCACGTCGAGAAAGCTCTCGTGGTTGCCGATGGGAAACTCGGCGGAAGGAAAATACAGCCTGTCGCGCCGCACTACCGGTTGCAGTAGGCGGGCGTCCTCGTTGAGGCGAGCGTTGATCGACGCCGCATAGGTCTGGCGCGACAACTCGTCGGCAAACGCTGCATGGGCCGCTTCGAAGGCGTCGGCATTGGCCTCGAAGAAGCCGATATCCATGAAGGGAGCCGGCATGTTGAGGTAGTCCGGCACGTCGATCACGTGGACCCCGGCCGCTCCACATGCCCGCAATCTGCCCTCGACCGCCGGGAAGTTCGTGATGCCGATGACAACGTCGAGGGTCCCTATCTTCTCTCCGAGCTCTTCCATGGTCACGACAGGGAGATTGACCAGGCGGTCCGCGGTCTTGAAGGCCTGGTCCACCAGCGCAAATTCGAGGCGCACTCCCTGCAACGCCAGAAATCGCGCCAGCACGTACGCATAGATGCCGGTTCCGAACAGCGCGATAGGGCGAGGAGATCTGCGCAGCCGCTCGATCAAGGCGCGCTGTTCCGGAACTCCGGCGTACAGCACGTGGTCACGCAAGGCCAGGATATTCTCCCCGGGCACCACGGGCACCACGGGCACCACGGGCACCACGGGCACTGCGGGCGACGCGCAGCCCCATATGCGCACGGCCGCGATCAGTCACAGTCCAGTTCCGCGACGCCGAAGCCTTCGCGACCGAATGCGTTGCCGCAATAGAACAGCAGCAGGCGGCCGTCCACCTCGATCGGTTGCGGATAGCACTGCATGGCCGAGTCCCATCCCGAATTCGAAAGCCCGATCCCTGCAAGCGAATCGTCGCGGACCCACGATTCGAGATCGTCCGACGAGGCGTAGCCGAGGCGATACGCACCCTGGTACATCGCGGGATCGCGGAAGGCGAACAAGGCATGCCACTTGCCGTCGCGGAAATACGGGGCGAGGATGTCCTGGCATTCATGCGCGGTATGGCAAGGGATGATCGGCTGGCCGTTGCGCGACCAGTGCATGCCATCCTGCGACGTAGCGTGCACAATCCTGTAGATCGGCTCCATCCGGCCCTTGATCGCCAGCCATTCCCTCCCGCTCAGGTACCACATGTGCCATCGTGTCTCCATCTGACGCACGACCGGGCCGGTGACGAGGCAGGGTTCGTTGGCCGATACTGTCAGCAGCGGTCCGTCACCGAGGCGCTCGAAGCTGGCGCCGCCGTCCGTGCTTCTTGCGATGCCGATTGCCAGGGTGTAGGGCACCGACCGGGCGCGTGTCCATCCGGTGTAATAGAGCAGGATTTCGTTCCCCGAGCGGATTGCGGATCCCGGCATGACGCCGAACTCGTCGAACATCCCGCGCTTGCCGAGATCGAGGATCGGCGTCGGCGCAATGCCCACTACTCGGGTCGGATCGTCCCTGGCGACATCGACATATCCCGGATGGGCGACGTATTGAAGATCACCGTCGAGCGGTGGTCGCGTCGCGAGATAGACCCTGATGGTGGATTCGTCGAGCAGCAGCGGCGTAGGGCATTGCGCGAACTCCTGCATCCATGGTCGCGGCCGAGAGGCCGTGGGGTCGAAGACCTGGCCCAGCTTTTTCCAATTGTGCTTCGTCGGAGGGATCATCTGGACGCGGGCGGGCGGTACTTGAGGGGAGGACTGCAACTTCCTGTCAGGCAAGCCTCAGCGACCCATGGCGGCCAGCTTGGTGATGCGCAGGAAGCCGTCGCTGTCGAGCCGGAATTTTTCCGTATCGCGCTCGACGAACACGCTGGCGGCGTCGGCCGGCTTGGTGACCAGCGCGCCGGCGCCGATGAAGCAGCGCTCGCCGATGCCGACTTCGCCCCCAATCGTGGCCCCCAGGCCGACGAAGCAGGACGCGCCGAGATTCACCATTCCGCCCAGCGTGGCGCCAGCGGCGATCCAGCAGTTGTCACCCACTGTGCTGTGGTGGCCGATCAGGGAGGAATTCCAGATCGAAACGTTGTTGCCGATCTTCACGCCCGGCTGGATTCCCACGCTGTCCAGGATCAGGCAGTTGTCGCCGATCTCCAGCCAGGGCCCCTGGTCGGCACGACTGCTCACGTAGGAGGCCAGTCGATAGCCCTTGGCACGCGCCTGGGCGCACTTGTTCTTCCTGACTTCGTTCAATTCCTGATAGCCGACACCGATGAACATCGAGACCGTGTCCGGCGGGAATGTCCGTTCGATTTCGGCGAAGCCATGAACCGGCAGCCCCATGTGACGCACCCCGGTTGGGGATGCGGCCGGCAGCCATTGTTCGTCGCAGGTGAACCCGACGACCTCGTAGTCGGAATCCCGCTTGAAGTGATTGAAGGCAACTTCCGAGATCTTTCCGATGCCAAATATGACCAACGGCTTCATGCCAGCTCCAGGAAAAGCGCTTCGGGCTTCGAACCGGCGACATCTTTCCAGCTACGCCGCGGATCAATGACAGGATCAACTATTGCAGGCATTAGAATACAGCGACTTAAGATCAGTCAAGGAGCCGCGGTGCGTTCAGGTGAAGAATCTTTTTACATTGACCCCGAAACTCTTGGGTCACTTGTGCTGGCCGAAGCGGTCAGCGCCGGAAGCGAGGTGATCAGCGGAAAACTGGTGAGCCCGACCGGACACCGCTTCGAGATCATAGACGGCATACCGAATCTGGTTTTTCCGATCGTATTGCCGGAGGTCGACCGCAAGGCCTTGCAGCAGTATGAGGAGCGCGCCGACGCTTACGACCGCTACCTTCCCTTGACCTTCAGCACCTATGGCGAGGATGAGGGCACGGTGCGCAATGCGATGGTCGACAAGCTCGAGCTCAAACCGGACTTTCGCGTGCTGGAGATCGGCGCCGGTACGGGACGTGATTCTGAGATCATCGCGAAACGCCTCGGGCCCCAGGGCAGCCTCTACATCCAGGACCTGGCGCCGTCGTTTCTGGCCAGAAATGTTGCCCGCATGGCGGAGGCAAGCTGCCGGGTCGAGGCTTCGCTCGCCAACGGCTACTACCTGCCCTTTGCCGACAACAGCTTTGACGCCTGTTTCCATTTCGGCGGCATCAATGCGTTCGGCGACATTGGCCGCGCTTTTTCTGAAATGGCGCGGGTGACCAGGCCGGGCGGCAAGGTCGTGGTTGGCGACGAGAGCATGCCGTCCTGGCTGCGGCAAACGGAGTTCGGCAAGGTGCTGATGAACTCCAATCTGGAATTCGCTTATCCGCTGCCGCTTGACAAGCTCCCCGTCGAGGCGCGCAAGACGCGCCTGGAATGGATCATCGGTGGCGTCTTCTATGTGTTCGACTTCGTGGTTGGCGAAGGCGAACCGAAAGCCGACTTCGACTTCCCCATCCCCGGCGTTCGCGGCGGAACGCACCGCACCCGCTACTTCGGGCAGTTGGAGGGCGTTACGCCGGAGGCGAAGAAACTTGCTTGCGAAGCGCGGTCCCGCACCGGGAAAAGCATGCACCAGTGGCTCTCCGACGCAGTCAGCGAGGCCGCGAAGAAGGATCTGGGCCTGGATTGATCGCCATGTTCGCCGCCTTTAGTCCCCTGCGTCGAATCGATTCATGAACTCGTCCGCCGCGCGACCGATGACGCTGGTGTTCCCCGCCGTCGGCCAGGCTGCGACGGACTATGTGCAGCGCGCCCGCGCCCGCGGTGAAGGCGTCGTCTGCGCGGCACTGCCGGGCGCTGGCGACGAACTTGCCTTGGGGCAAGAGGTTCATCCACTGCCTTCGATTTACGATCCGGAGTTCGCTGCATCGCTGCAGCGCCTGCTGGCTGATTTCGCGCCGAACCGGATCTTCAGTTCTGTCGCCGCTGTCTACCGATTCCTGCGCAAGTTCATCGCGGAGCAAGGCCTCGAGCTCGAGATGGTCGGCGAATCCCCGATCGCGCAGGAGATGCAGCATCACCATGCGCTCATGGCCCGCGCCCGCAGACTGCTGCCCTTGATCGATGCCTGCGCGGAACCGTCGGTCGCGGCGAGCATCACCGATGTCGCCGGAATTTTGCGAACCACGTCGATTATCTACGGCGAGTCGAACGACGAGAAGCTTGCGGCCATGATCGGGATTTTCGCCAATGCCGGCAAGGGGGACGTCGTCGAGATAGGTTCCCTGATGGGCCGCTCGGCTTTCGTCCTGTTGAGCATGGCAAGGCGCTACGGGATCGGCTCGGTGCTCACCATCGATCCCTGGAGTGCCGGCGAGGCGGTGCAGACTGATTCGCCGGCAGAGTTCCAGGAAATGGTCGGGGACTGGGACTTCGAAGTGCTGCGCGAAGGCTTCTTCGTCAATATCGCGCCGCTCGCCGTCCGCAACCATGCGCACCTGAGGATGACCTCGGCCGACGCGTTTGCCATATACGGAAGCCCGCAGGCACTGCAGTCGCCCTGGGGCGATGCCTTCCAGCCGGTGCGGGGCATTTCCGTGATCCACATCGACGGCAACCACGACTACTCGGCTGTCCGCACCGATTGCCGGTTGTGGTTGCAGAAATTGCTACCTGGCTCGTGGCTGGTACTCGACGACTACGTCTGGGCCCACGGCGACGGCCCCTATCGTGTCGGGAACCAGTTGCTCGCACGGCAGGCGGACCGAATCGAGCGTGCCTTTGTCTGCGGCAAGGCGCTCTTCGTTCGCTGGCATGAGGCGCCGGTCATCGACTTCGATTGATTGGCCGCGGCTGCCTGCAAGGCAACTCAAACGTCAAGGACGTGCAGCTTTCCTCCCGCCAATTCGCGAGCGTGTCATCGAGCTACATGCCCGTGATGGCAGGCTTGGAGGGAGGCAGGACCACGGCTTCATAGCCAGG
>JBIKLV010000110.1:0-11853 GCA_044359585.1 Sulfuritalea sp.
CGATATCGACACCGGCATCGCGGTAGGTGAGCGGTGATGAAGTATTGCTGGAAGCAGTCAAGATGAAGTCCTTGGAATCTCGGGCCGAAAACACGGCAGGGGCGCGGATGCCGGCCGGATGGGCGATAATCGCCGCTTCCAACGACAGCCGAAGCACATGATTTTACCGGAAATGCCCCCGCCGCCCGATGACCCGCACGGCCATCGCCTGCAGGCCGCCCTGTGGATCGCGGCCGGGCTGGCGATCCTCGCGCTGCTGTATGCGCTGTCGCCGATCCTGGCGCCCTTCCTGCTGGCGGGCATCCTCGCCTACATCTGCAATCCGGTCACCGACCGCCTCACCGGCATGGGCCTGCCACGCATGCTGGCGGTGGTGCTGGTGCTGCTCGCGCTGGTTGCGCTGGCGGCCGGGCTGATCCTGATCGTGCTGCCGCTGATTTACGAGGAAGCCACCGTACTGGCGGCGCGCACGCCGGAGGCGCTGGCGCTGGCCAACGAGAAACTGGTGCCCTGGCTGCGGCAGAATTTCGGCATCCGGCTAAAGCTCGACGCCGCATCGCTGCAAAAGCTCGCCGCCGGCAACTGGGACACCGTACAACTGATCCTCGAGCGCGTCTACAGCTCGCTCAAGATCGGCGGCATCGCGCTGGTCGGCGTGATGGTGAACCTGCTGCTGGCACCGGTCGTGATGTTCTACCTGCTGCTCGACTGGCACGGCATGCTGGCCCGCTTCGGCGGCATCGTGCCGCGCCCCTGGCACCACAAGCTGGGCAGCGTCGCCGCCGACATCGACGCCGTGCTCTCGCAATACCTGCGCGGCCAGATCCTGGTGATGGCCATCCTCGCCGCCTATTACTGCGTCGCACTGTGGCTGGCGGACATTCCTTCGGCATTTTCGATCGGCGTCACCACCGGCCTGCTGATCTTCATTCCCTACCTCGGCTATGCCACGGGCCTGATCCTGGCCCTGCTGGTCGCCGCGCTGCAGTTCGCCGGCTGGGGGCCGATCGTCGCCGTGCTGGTGGTGTATGGCATCGGCCAGGTGCTGGAAAGCTTCGTGCTGACGCCCTTTCTGGTCGGCGAGCGCATCGGCCTGCATCCGCTGGCGGTCATATTCGCCCTGATGGCCTTCGGCCAGTTGTTCGGCTTCGTCGGCGTGCTGGCCGCGCTGCCGGCCTCCGCCGCCCTGCTGGTGGGCCTGCGCCAAGTGCGTGGCCTGTACCTCGCCAGCCGCTTCTACCGGGGTGCCTGAGTGAACACGCCGCAACGGCAAATGCTGCTCGACCTGAAGCCGGAACAGGTGCCAAGCCTGGACAACTTCGTCATCGGCGGCAATGTCGAACTGGTCGAGCGCCTGCGCGGCCTGACCGACGCACGCAGCTTCGAGGCGATCTACTTGTGGGGCAGCCAGGGCTGCGGCAAGAGCCATCTTCTCGCGGCCACCGCCGAAAGCGCCCGCGCGCAGCGGCCGGTGGTGAGCCTGGAAGGCGCCAGGGCCGGCGCCGAACTGATGCTGACGCCGGGCTGCCTGCTGATGATCGACGACGTCGGCCAACTCGGCGGCGAGGCGCAGGTCGCCCTCTTCCGCGCCTTCAACGCGGCCCGCTTCCTCGGCCTCGCAATGCTGCTGTCCGGCGACGAGCCGCCCTTGCGCCTGGCGCTGCGCGAAGACCTGCGCACCCGCATCGGCCAGACGCTGATCTACGAAATCCATGCCCTTTCCGACGAGGAAAAGGCCGCCGCGCTGCGCCGCCACGCCATCGAGCGCGGCATGCTGATGGACCCCGGCGTGGTGCACTACCTGCTGCGCCACGGCCGCCGCGACCTGCCCTCGCTGATGGCCATGCTCGGCAGCCTCGACCGCGCCTCGCTGGAACAGAAGCGCCCGCCGACGCTGCCGCTGCTGCGCGAACTGATGCAAAGCTCTTTCGACCTGGAAAAAGAATGAACGACATATCCCCCACCCCCTTTGCCAGGCAAAGGGGTGACCACGGCTCGCGATGCTCGCAGGCCATTGGAGCGGCTGCCTTGGGTCGGCCCGGCGGCACGCCATGAAACTGGCCCTATTCGACCTCGACAACACCCTGCTCAACGGCGATTCGGATTTCGAGTGGGCGCAATTCCTGATCGGCAAGGGCGTGCTCGACCGCGAATTGCATGAAGCGCGCAACCTCGAATTCTTCGAGCAGTACAAGGCCGGCACGCTCGACATCCATGCCTTCCTCGATTTCCAGCTGGCGCCGCTGGCGCGCCACCCGCGCGCCGAGCTCGACGCCTGGCACGCCGACTTCCTCGCTACCCGCATCCGCCCGCTGATCGCCCCGGCGGCACGCGCACTGGTGCGAAGCCACGCCGAAGCCGGCGACCTGCTGGCCATCGTCACCGCCACCAACAGCTTCGTCACCGGCCCCATCGCCCGCGAATTCGGCATCCCGCACCTGATCGCCACCATCCCGGCGCAGGAAGGCGGCCGCTTCACCGGCAAGCCGCGCGGCCTGCCCTCGTTCCGCGAAGGCAAGATCACGCGCGTCGAAGCCTGGCTCGAATCGCTCGGCATGTGGCTCGGCGGCTTCGAGCAAAGCTGGTTCTACAGCGATTCCCTCAACGACCTGCCGCTGCTGGAAAAAGTCACCCATCCCGTCGCGGTCGATGCCGACCCGACGCTGGCCAAGGTTGCCGACCAGCGCGACTGGCTGCGCATCAGCCTGCGCGGCTGACGGCGGCCGACCCGCCGCGCAAACAGGCCGCCCGCCGCGGGCGAATCGGGTATACTCCGCCCCCTGCTAACGGCCGTGGGTTTTACGACATCGCCGTTTTCGGAGACGTGGCCGAGTGGTCGAAGGCACGCCCCTGCTAAGGGCGCATCTGGGCAAAACCTGGATCCAGGGTTCGAATCCCTGCGTCTCCGCCAGTATTACTTTAGAATCAATGAGTTACAGACGTAGAATTTAGCAGCCCACCATGCAGCCAACCACATCAGTGGGTACTGCGGGTGGAAAAAAGGCCAGGTGACGAACCTGGCTTCCTTTTGTCTGCGTCGTACAGGCACCTATACATCCCGTTGCGGCCTGCCGACAAGTCGGCGATCTTTGATCCGTCCACCCGCGCAATCGTCACGGGGCGACGATCAATCATTTCTGCCGAGAAAGCCGCTTAGCCACCGGATGGTTCAGATACAAGCGGTTCTCAACCTGCTCCAGTAGTTCAGCGCGGGCAGCAACAGCAAGTCGGAAGGCTTCTTCGTATCCGTGCAAGCGTACCGAAAACGCCTTGGCTCTGCTCTTGCCGTCGTGAATCCGTATCTTCGCCTGCCAGAATCCAAGAGGCTGGCGGGCAGTCTTGTGGAAATGAACTCCCGTGGCTCCGCTGGCATTGTTCGAACGCTGGCGCTCGTGGAACTCAACCAGCGTGAGGGCTTTGAGTTTCGCCAGTTGTGCGTCACGCCAAGCGATGGCAGCCGCCTTGGCCTCCTTGGATCCACCGCAAGTCAGGTCGTAGAACGATTTGGAATACACAATTCCGCGTCGACTGAAACGCACTCGCCAACACCAGGCTTTGACGGCGGCTCGATGACGACGGATGGCATACATATTTCAGTTCTCGCGCTTCGGGTGTCGCCAGCTGTCAGAAGACTTGATTGCCGATGCTACCAAGGAAGACCTCGCCGAGACGGCACGCATTCTCGGTATGCAGGTCGCACACTATGCGCGGGAATACGGCGAGTTGCCGATTCCCGATATGACGCGCCTTCTGGCGAACACAACTGACGAGGAGAACGTTGGATTGCTACGCGACGGGACGATCGCCTTGGTGGGAATACTAGGGATGGTGAAGGGTGTTGGCGGTGTGGATATCGACGAGCCGGTGCATTAGTGCTTAGCCGTGCTTTGAACAAACGATCCTACCCGCAGGGATTGGTTCGTTGCACCCGATTACCGCGCAAACGGTCGCCTCTCGTACTTGCTTCGGCGTTGCGAATTCCGCACTTCCAACCCCGCGACCAATCGATCCAGCCGCCGCGCCCACTTCGTTGTATTGCTTGCATCCAGCGCAGTGAAAGCCCTGCGCACCGGGTGAGATGTTTCTCTCAAGCCCACAGGCGATACATCGAAGCGAGTTCCCCTTAGGCGTGCTATCACGCGGTAGTTCATTTTCCTCGGATGCTGAGATGAGGCTGGATACTTGGGGTTCGATTATCCGGAATTTGCGGCGCACGATTTCACCGTGAGCAGTGACCAAGAACTGATTTCTACATTTTGCGCACGTGACATCCAGAGACTTGCCCGCAGGTACTCTGAGCTTTTGCCCACACTCGGGGCAAGAAAATATTGTCTTGCAGTTTTCTGCTTCCGTATGAGCATTACCATCGCTCGTATTGAAATGCGTCCGTGACACAAGCTGTTCGTCATCCTCCTTAAACATAGATCGCATTCCATATGTAAAGGAGATTGCGGTTCCGAGAAGTATTGACCAACTCTCAGACGCCCAAAAAACTAGATACCCGAAACCAGAACCATAAATACTCAACAAGAAGACTGCCGGCAAAGCCATCTCTTTTGGCTTGTCTATTCCCTCTTTGACAAGCATCCAGATGGGAAAGAAAAGTAGCGTTCCTATAACGCCAAGAAACAGTCCACCTACTATCGACGACAACAACAGAAATGCTTCAGCCATTGGATTCTTTCACTACCGAGATGCAATTGGTATTACTAGCCAGCACAGCAAAGTCGATCTTGTCGATTTGGATTCCTATTGCACCAAAAGCCATAGGTAGAAGGAGTCAGTGCGTTATTTCCCATAACTGTAGGACGACACAATAGTACGCTTCCGGCCTAATTCCTCCAACAGTGGGAGGAACGCTTGGAGCCAGCAGTTGCCTTTGGGAGAGTTCTCCGTCAGTTGCGCCAAGAGGCCGGACTGACCCAAGAGCAGCTCGGATTCGAGGCTGATCTGCGCCGCACCTATGTCAGCATTCTCGAACTCGGTCAGCAGCAGCCATCACTCGGAACAATTCTCAAGTTGGCCCGAGCCCTCAACCAGCCCGGCGGCACCCTGGTTGGGATGGTCGAGACCGAGCTTGCTGATGCTGGTCGGGCCAAGCGAAGGCGGTAACAAGTCACCGGCATCGCCTCGCCAACCGTTCTTCCATCATGTCCCCCAGCGTGACCTGCTCCAGGGCCTCAAGGTCGTCCCAGCCCTCCTCCGGCCTATAGTGAGGACGACTGACCAACTGATCGGCGTAACGCCCTAGGCTGCGATGGAGGGCCGCTCGGTACATCCCATCCACCGGTAACGTATTGACGACCATCCGCAGCGCCTGAATCCGAGGGTGATGACGTAGCGGGTTCTGCGGCGGCTTCCCTTCGCAGGCCTCGCGGTTCAACCGAAGGAGTGTTTCAAGTCCGTGCATGGTTGGCTTCACTGTGAGTGCAGTTGGCAATAGTCGCCAAGCAGCGATCCGCGATCTCGGTCTGCTTTGGAGTCGGCTGTGGCTCGAACCAATCCCGCCGGGTATATATTGACGAATCATGCGGTGCTGCCCGTGATGACAGCGGAACCGTCCCAAATCGGCGAAGATGCTTCGACGCTTCTTTGTAGGCATCGATACCGGTAACAGCGAACAAGAATTCCGCCGCCTCACAGCGACTGCCAGCGGTCGCGTTCCCATCCAGCAGAAGTTCGACCATGTAGTCATGGATATCCTCGTCTTCGGGCTTGATGTCGCATAGTGCAGCCACGATTTCGATCAGCAGGTCGTCCGGCTGGTTGCCCCGTTCCTGCTTAAGCAAGCTGACAAGGGGCGCCGTAAACGGCCGGCCAAGGTGCCCCAGTTGGCGGACATAGTCCACGACTTGAAGAAGATTTTGACGAGGAGTGGTGGCCGGATCGAGGCATTCTTGAAGACCATCGTAGGCACGCTGCTTCTTTCTTTTGGATGTCTCATTACCGGGATCGATGATCTCCATGATGATCAGTCTCAGTGATTCCGAGACATCCTCCTCGCCGGACCACTCGGACTGTATGACTACGACCTCATCTTCAATGTGCGGCCAGTCACTTCCCCAAACCTCTTCGGCCCAATCGTCCGCCGTATCCTTGCTGATCAAACCTTCCTCCCATACGTAGGCCCAGTGGTCCTGACAGTTGCCCTGCAAATGACGCCACCATGCCTTGATAACCTCAGCACAGCCATCCACAGGCTGCCTGTCGCCCTCAAAGAAGCCGATCGCCAGTTCCGTCACGCCATGCATGTCGGTGCCATCAAAGGACGCTGTGACCACGTAGCGATCAAAGCCGGGGATGTAAGTCGCGTGATACGCCTCCGGCCATGAGATGCCCGGTGCCGAGTCCGCCCAGTTGATCATGAAGAGATGCTGCGGCAGCATGACCACGTCGCGCCGCGGGCGTGCGAACTGCTGCCGAGTTAGAGTCAGATTGCCGTCGCCGTCGAAGATGCCGCACTGCGGCAGCCGATTCTGGATAACGCTGAGCGCGATCCGCGCTGCGGCGTTGCGCAAGGCGACATCGTCGTCGATATCCTCTTCCCTCGCCGCAGAGATACTCTCGCTCGTGGTTGGCTGAAAGACATCGATTGACTGACATATTTTAGGGCGACGAATTCTGAAGTAATCGCAGAGGATCGCCTGCTCTGTTGGCGTGTAGATCGCGTTCATACCCAGTCCTCGTCATGTGCGAAGCGGATCGGAATGCCCTGAGACTCCGCCAATTGGTTGGCAGCAGCGATGTCCATCCGAAGTTCTGCAGCGTAGTACGTGCTGCCGGTGTGGTCAGCCTCGGTCGCACCGACCAGTGCCAATGGATCAATCGCTAACGCAGTACCGACGGCCGCAAGAGATCGCAGAAACTCTCGGCGGTTCATGCTGTCATCTCCAGATTGAGATCTTGGGAGCTTTCAACATCGTCGTCTTCAGGTTCCGGGCGGATGGGGGCCAACCATTCGTCTGGATGATCGAGCTCTCCGAATTCATTCGCGAACCCCTCAATCTCGCCGTCCCAGTTATTCACCAAGTAGGTTTCCGGGTTAACCGGCACAACCCCCCATGTCGGTTGTCCGATCCGATTAATGGCAAGGTGGCCGGTGACCTTGACGAGGTGTCCAACATTGGCCGAGCAGATCGGAACATCTCGGGTGACGATAGCCATGTCACCCAGTTTGCATCGCAGCTTCATTTTGCTTCTCCTGTTTAGCCGCGATGTCGAGATGACGGGGGCGGCAAGTCGGTATAAATCTCCCCGGCCCGTGAGGTGGGCTGAACCGTGATCAGTCGTGAATCATGACTCCTCTGAGTCAAACAGTTTGGAAAATTCGTTGCTGGGCTCAGGGCGAATATCGCATTCTTTGAGCATGTCCGCGAGGGACGTAAATCCCTCCATTGCCGCTGCACGCTCTGCCCCGAAATGGCTTGCCGCTATTTCGTAGGCCCCAGCCCTCATGTCGAGCACCTCCTTGTTGATGTAGTCACATCGAACGGTACCGTGCCCGGTCCTATGCCAGTAGGGGCAAAGCTGTATTGCTTCGTCCTTTGACCAGTAGCCTTCTCGCTGGTCACCACCAAATTCTGCTGAGTGAATCGAGGCCCCGCCAAATTGGGATATGGGGCGTACTTGATAACAAAATCCACCAGTAGGAATCAGCAACGGATGACGCTTGCGCATTACATAATCCTCCGCCAATGAAAAAACCCGCTCAGGCTTGCGCGCTAGAACGGGTTCGGTGACCTCCGCTTTAGCAACATTTATATAGCGCCCGCAAGCTGAAACTCAAATCGGCGCTGAAGGAGAGACTATACGCCGCCAATGGCGGATGTCAAGCGGGTATCATGTCGCGCATGCCCATCGATGTTGTCGGTTACGTTGCAGCCGTCCTGACCACCATAGCGTTTGTGCCTCAGGCGCTAACGTCGTGGCGTACCCGCGACTTGTCGGGCGTGTCGCTGCCTATGTACAGCATCTTTACCGCAGGAGTAGCGATGTGGCTGGCCTATGGTGTGATGCTTGGAAGTTCATTGTTGCCAATGCGATCACGCTGGCGCTGTCGGGCACGGTGCTGGCTCTGAAGGTGATGCATAGGTGAGCGGCGGCTATCTGGCGGCGAATCTGGGTTTCTGGATGGGTAAGATCGGCCACAAGCGGTCCTTCCCGTCGCACTTGAAACTTCCGCGTCGTTACGGCTAGGAACGTCGGCTTTACGGCAATGAGTCTGGAGCCGCATTGCTCACCCCGGCCATCACGAGGCCATCGCCCTGATTTTGAATCACTGCCGTTCGGTTGGCGCGAACACTCCGAAGCCCCACTCTGTCCGCGTCATTGATGTTGTTCAATGCCCCTGCGGCAGCGATATTGGAGTTGGAAACCTGCATCAGTTTCCAAAATTCTGTAGCCATCCATTTCCGTCAACTATTCAATTGAGCTAGACCAGTATTCACTGTGTTGACGTCAGTCAATGCCATGAACGGTCATCGGAGGATCATGCGGCAACCGATGCTCCTTGTGAATGGCATTGGCACAATTGCAGTTCAATCCTTGGGCCATTTTCAATGAGCATTTTTGACAAGAGCAATTCCAACGACTCTAGCAGCACAAATTTTGAAATATCGATGCGAATCGGCGTCGATGAAGTGGACAAGATGCACGTCGAACTGGCGCGATTGATCGAAGCCCTGGACGACGATCCTCATGCGTTGATTTCATCCGAGTCGGCGACAGTTCTATTGGCGTCATTGCAGAATGCGCTCTCTCGGGAATTTGAGATTGAAGAGCAACTGATGGTGCGGAACAAGACCCCTGAACATCAGTTGGATGAGCATGTGAGCGAACACACGGCACTCTTAACACTTGTTGTTGAAGCCAGCCTTGAGGCCATGTCGCACGATCAAATTACCTCACGACAGCTATATGGGACGATCAAGGAGCGAGTTCTAGCCCACACAAATACGCACGACCTGAGACTTATCTAGCGGGAGTCAATCGAATCCTTTCATTGGACACCAATTGCTACACGATGCCGTCGCTACAAGGTGAGTTAGCCAATGGCCGCTTCGTAGACTTACATCACGCAAAACTGGGTTTGGCTGGGCGGCCGCTTTGGAGAAAGGTGACAGACAGTTTTGGGCACGCTGCACTCAGTCGTGCACTCAAGTTCGGGGCCGAATTGCCGCCGTTGAATTCCGGTGCCTGATAGCTGCCGGTGGCCACCGGGTCCTACCGGCCATCAGCGGTCCTCTAGTGCGAGTTCGAATTTCCCATCGTTTTGCGCCATTGAGCGGCCGGTCTTCGGGAACGTACTTGAAACGCGCTTGACTGCCCCGCTTACTCCACCACCGCACGCACCAGCATGGCAAACAAATCTTGCGAGTACTGATACTTCTTTTCCTTGGGCGGAAAGCGTGCGTCGTACACCTCCACTTGGGCGGCGTCAAACTCATACACCTCACTGGTCTGGAATTTCCATTGTCGGCTAGAAGCAAAAAAGCCCTGACGTAATTCCAACACCAGCAGTCCCAAGGGGTACTTGCCATCTAGAGTGCAGACTCCCAGGTCCTTTCCCGTCTTAAAGCCATGCTTACAGTAGTTGTGCGGGTCACCAAGAATTATGATTGCAGGATATCCCTTCTCTACTGCCAGCGCCCGTGAATGCCCGATCAGAGCCGAACCTACACCCCGCCGCTGCCAAGCCGGGTGTACGCACAACGGCCCGAAGGTGGCCGTCTCTACCCTCTCACCGAGCTCATCGATCACCCATGATCGGGTGTACACGATGCTGCCAACGATCTCGCCATCTACCTCAGCTACGAAGGTCAAGTCTGGCAGAAAGTCTCCATGGCCACGGATCAAATGTGTGGTGTAGTGTTCATCGCAGCCTGGCCTATATAGGTTCCAGAAGGCTTCGCGGGTCAATACTTCAACATCGACGCGGTCGGCTTCGTTTTCAGATCTGATTGTTATTTTCAAAGCATTACTCCCCCGACTGAACATGGCGTTACTGTCTGTTGAATGTTCATCTCTGATGATGGTGTTGATGTCTACATCCAGTGTATTCAACGAAAGGCCGTTTTCGGGAAACGAAAATTCACCGGCTGCTTTACGGCAATCAACTTTGACAATTGTCGGTCGCATAGGTGCCCATTGCTCCCGGTGGAGGAAATCGGAAGCAGTCATTCACGGCCAGCCCTAGAAAATGACCCATTGGCCCGATCAACTCGACGAATGGCAACACCTGCGAACTTGGCTGGACGTTGATGACACCAACCCTCAGATGCGTTGTCCATCGATCCAGGGGCAGGCAACTGAGTGCAGCGGTCTTCCATCTACCTGCCACCTCGAATCTCCCCAGCGCGTGGGCCAACGCTGTGGCAGGAGACAGCGGCGACGGAAAAGGCGCTCAATGACTTCGAATTACTTTCAGTGACTCGCTACGCCCCCGGTGGGCGGGTGAAGCGGGCCGCCACCGCCGTGGCGGCGACGGCAAACGCCATTAGCGCGAACGCGATGCCAACTTGGCTGAGGCGCTCTGGTGCGAGCAGCAACAAAACGCCAAGCCCCAGCATCATCAGGCCGGACATCAGCTTTAGTAGGCGGCCCTCACGTTCGGTGAGCTTGCGCGCATCCAGCGTGCGGGCGAAGACCACGACGATGGTAGCGAGCGGCAGCACGTAGATCAGGCTGTAGGTGGCCAGGTATGCGTAGCGCCCGGCCGCAGGTAGATCGGCTAGCGTCAGCAGCCGGGTATAGACCATCGGAAAGCCGGCGGTGCACAGCAGTTCGTAGAAATTCGCCGCAATGGCGAGAAAGGCGGTGGCAGCAATCATTGTCGGTAGCTTGTCAGCTGCGAGGATGGCGCGTGCGCGGCGAAAGATGTCGGGTTTGGCAGCATCGGGAATAGACAGCGAAATTCCCTGCTCGAACCAGAAAAAATCCTTGACGTTCACTGCCCCGACAAAAACGGCCAGTGCGCCAGCCGCCAACGTAACCCAGGCGAGATGACCGAAGATCTGGAAGACGCTAAGCCAGGCGGACATGAAAGCGAAATACATCGCGCCGGAGACGGTGACGAAGATACTGCCGATCAACAGCATGCGTGTCCGGCTCTTTTGGTGCGCCATCATCGACAGCAGGAACAGCAGGACGAAGAAGGCGCAGGGGTTGAAGGCATCCAGGCCGGCCAGTACTAGCGTCAGCGCCGGCAAGGAGAGGCTCGCGGCGTCTACGTTGCCGACAAATGGAATCTCGATACGATCCTTCACTTGGCGCTGGGTCACCGTCGCCGTTGGCGCCGGTTGCACCGTGCTTGCTGTGGCGCGGGCGCGAGCAAGGCATGCATCGAGGCCGCGCAGGAGTTCTGCGCCGATACCTTCCAGACTGTCCCAGCCGGAAAGCATTTCGCCACAAAACAGGAAACTTGGGACGGCGGCAGCGTCACCCCCGACTTGGGTTGCCAAGGCCTGAAAGCGAGCGACGTTCTCCGGTTGCCGCGACAACTCCAGCTCATGCAGCCGGACCCACGGCCGTGTTTCCGGGATGGCACGAATGTGCGGGTGGGCGGCCGTGCAATGCGGACAGGTGAGGGACCAAAAGAAATACAACTGCACTTGCGGTTGGCCGTCGACGCCCGGCTTTAGCCAGGGATCATCGGCGAGGGCAGATGCCGTAAACAGAAGCAAGACAAGAAAGGCGCGGCGAATGATGGAAAGCATGGCGGTTGGGAAGAAACGCTCCGTTCTTTTAGTCTTACTGTGTCACAACAATTGACTTACGTTTTGTCGCCCGCAACAAGGACATTGTCCGAGGCGTTCGATCAACTGAAAGCTGAGCTGGTATCGGAGCGTGGTGATG
>JBIKLV010000180.1:0-3241 GCA_044359585.1 Sulfuritalea sp.
CACTCGATGCCGCTGCGCTGGCGACCATCACCGCCCAGACCGAGATCGCCGCCAGCGCCATGCGCACCACGGTGGTCGACATGCTTTATCGACGCGGCGTGGCGCCGGTGCTGGCCCGTCGCATCACCGAACGACTCTGGAACGCCGCTGCCTGACGGCCGACCCGGGCCTCGAAGCCCGGGCGCCTAAAACGAACGAGGAGACATGCACGTGAGCTATTTCGACGAAGCGACGGAAACCCTGCCCCGCGACAAACTGGCGGCCCTGCAACTGGGCAAGCTGCAGGCGATGATGAACGAACTGTGGGGCCGCAACGGCTTCTACACCGCCAAATGGAAGGCCGCCGGCGTGTCGCCCGGCGACATCCGCAGCATGGACGACCTGGCCAAACTGCCCTTCACCAAGAAGGGCGAACTGATGGACGACCAGGCCGCCCACGGCCCCTTCGGCAGCAACCTGACCTATCCGCTGGAAGCCTATGTGCGCATGCACCAGACCTCGGGCACCACCGGCGTACCGCTCAAGGTGATGGACACCCACGAATCCTGGGAATGGTGGGGCCGCTGCTGGGGCCATGTGCTGGCCGGCGCCGGCGTCACAGCATCCGACCGCCTGTTCATGGCCTTCGCCTTCGGCCCCTTCATTGGCTTCTGGGCGGCCGTGGAAGGTGCGCGCAAGATCGGCGCGGTGATGATCCCCGGCGGTGGCCGCGATTCGCAGCAGCGCCTGGAACTGATGCGCGAAACCGGCACCACGGTCCTCTGCTGCACGCCGACCTATGCCTTGCGCCTGGCCGAAGTGGCACACGAGATCGGCTTCGACATGAGTTCGATTCCGATGAAGGCCACGGTGCATGCCGGCGAACCCGGCGCCAACATCCCCGCCACCAAGGCGCGCATCGAGGATTCCTGGGCCGCAAAATGCTTCGACCATGCCGGCGCCTCGGAAGTTGGCGCCCATTCCTTCGAATGCCAGGTCCAGCCCGGCGGCACCCACCTGATCGAAAGCGAATACATCGCCGAAGTCATCAATCCCGTGACCGGCGAAGCCGTGGCACCGGGCGAGCGCGGCGAACTGGTGATCACCAACCTCGGACGCTGGGGTTTTCCGGTGATCCGCTACCGCACCGGCGACCTGGTGCGGGTGAATCTGGAGCGCTGCGAATGCGGCCGCACCTCGCTACGCTTCGAGGGCGGCATCCTCGGCCGCGCCGACGACATGGTCACGGTGCGTGGCGTCAATGTCTTCCCGGCCGGCGTGGAAAACATCATCCGCAAGTTCGGCGAGGTTGACGAGTTCCGCATCACGGTGAACAAGGTCAAGTCGATGGACGAAATGGACATCGAGGTCGAACTCTGCGAGGGCGCCAATCCCGAAGTGGTCCATGAGATCGCGATCAAGCTCGACTCCATGCTCGCCTTCCGCCCGCGCGTGCACCACGTCGCGCGGAATGCCCTGCCGCGCTTCGAAATGAAGGCCAAGCGCTTTCATGTAAAGCTCGATTAGCCAGGCAGCGCCGGTTGGGGGGGCGGACTTCGGTCCGCCCGGTCGGCTGCTTTGGCTATCCGCGAGCAGATTGCCGATGCCATGGGCGCCCTATTGACCTGCCGCTAGTTCCAGATCGAATCGCCCGATCTTGGCATTCTCGCCTTGCAGGACTATCGGCACCGCACGGCCGACTTCTCCGATTACCTCTTGGGCCGCGCTCATCAGCGCCTGGGCGCTCGGTAGACCGCCACGTTTGACCGCAAGGCGGCGCAAGCGCCACAGTTCACTCTGCTGGCGTGATGCACTGTCCCGTCTGCGGTGACTTTTTTGTAGTGGTCTGTCGCCTATTTGCACGCCGCGCGTCCCTGCGGCGCGATCAAGCTGGAGGCGGAGGAACTCCAGGAAAAGTCGGCGCTGGCGACACGGCGCCGACGGATCTTTTTTGGCCATTGATGAGCACGCTGGCCGCAAAGTGCCCTTAGCGGCCTGATGACGTTTTCATGGGCAATGGCGGGTCCAAGCGCTTGGATTCAACCGGTGGATGCAACAGATTGGCTGAATCGTTCAGCGGGTGTTTCGTAGTTTAGTGTTTTCCTTGGGCGCCCATTCAAACTTCTGGCCACGGCATTTAGTTGTGCTTGCGAGTAGCCCGAGACGTCTATGCCCTTGGGGAAATACTGCCGCAACAGTCCATTCGTATTTTCATTAGACCCGCGCTGCCAAGGACTATGAGGATCACAGAAATAAACTTTGATGTCGGTCGCCAAGGTGAAGCGTTTGTGACCGGCCATCTCTGTGCCTCGATCCCATGTCAGCGATTTGTAGAGCTGCTGCGGCAACGTTCGAGCGTTCTTTATCAGAGCTTTGATAACCGTCTCGGTTTCTTTGCTGGGAATCTTCACCAACATGACATAGCGTGTTTGACGTTCGACGAGCGTCGCAATCTGGCTGCCAGGAGTTCCGCACAGTAGGTCACCTTCCCAGTGACCGGGTACCGCCCGATCTTCCGCCGTCGCTGGGCGCTCACTGATCGAGACCGTGTCCTTGATCCTGCCGTGAGTGTCGGTTTTCTGCGTGTGGTGGCGAGAACGGCGCATCACCCGTGTCCGCCTCAAGTGCTGCAACAGCTCTTTCTTCAAGGCACCACGGGCTTGAATGTAGAGGCTGCGATAGATGGTCTCGTGTGACACGTGATAGTTCTCGTCTTCAGGGTAAGCAAGCTTTAGCCATCCTGCAATCTGCTGCGGCGCCCACAGCCCTTGGAGCTTACTGGCGACGATGTTCGCCAACCGTCGGTTCTCAGCCAGTTTACAGGTCTTGGGGCGACGTGCCTGATCCCAGGCCGCCTGGTCTGCTCCACTGGCTCGATACCATCCTCGCCCACCATTGCGATTGATCTCGCGGCTGATGGTCGATGGTGCTCGTCCGAGACGCGTTGCCACCGAACGCATCGAGTGGCCCGCCACCATCGCACGGGATATCTCTTCTCGTTCGGCCAAGGTCAGCGCTACTTTCGCGCGGCAACGGGGTGCCGGCCGTATTCCACCTCTCTCCCCAAGAATTCGCTCGATCGACGAATGGTTCCGGTCAAACAGCTCTGCAATCTTCTGAAGAGACTCTCCCTTTTGCCAGCGCTCCCACATAAGCGCCTTCTGGCTATCCGTGTAATGAATCCTCGGTCTTTGTTTCATCTGCAACACTCCTTCTGCTTACGCAGTTTCTAGTGTGTTGCATCCACCGGTTGAATCCAAGG
>JBIKLV010000181.1:0-3220 GCA_044359585.1 Sulfuritalea sp.
CGCAGGATGAGCTTGATGATGCGGGTCTGGGCGTCGTCGTTGATCAGGTTGACCACCACGTCGCCCAGTGCGCGCAGGCGATTGGACAGTACCTGCATGATCAGCAGTGACGCGGCCGGATGAGTTTGCAGATACTCGGTCAACTCGGTCTGCGACAGGACCAGCACTTCGCTGGCTTCGCAGGCCTGGGCGTGAACCACGCGCCCGCCGCCGCGGGCGACTTCGGCCATGCCGAACATGTCGCCGGGGAAGCAGAACCAGAGGATTACGTCCTTGCCCTCCGGCGCCGGCTGGTAGATCTTGACCCGGCCGCGTTGCAGGAAATAGACGTGGCGCCCGGCGTCGCCGGCCTTGAAGATGAACTCGTTTTTCGCATACAGCTTGCGCTGGCTGGCCCGCACCAGATCATCCGCGTCGGCGGCGCTCAGGCGCGACAGGAAGTCCGCCGGTCCGGATTGGGGAGCCGCTTGTGCTTGGTTCGACTCCACGCCGCCTCCCATATCAATGCAGCAAACCAGTCGATTAAATTGCCGAATGTCGGCTGGCCGACAGACAGGGTGTTCTCAGGGGCGAATACTAGTGACGTGGTGCAAGGAGCGCAAGGCAGAGTTCCTGGCCACGAGACGACGGGGCCGGCAGCGCGCTTGCCCGTCGGACAATGGAGTCGGATAACCGGAGGAGGTCATCATGTACGCTACGTCGCTTCAGTCCATTTCGCGGTCGATGGTTCATTTTGCAGTTTGCTGCCTGGCGCTGGCCGGCACCGGCGCTACCCTTGCCGGCGACGTGACGGCCAAAATGCAACCGAAGATCGATGCCTACAAGAAACAGGCAGTCACTTGGGCCGCCGATCCGCTCATCGTGAAAGCGGTGAAGGATGCCAACGCGGCCGGTCCGATCGCCGGCATGGGCAACGCCAAGTGGCGCGACCTCAAAGAGAGTGATCCTGCCGTCAAGGGCCTGGTCGACAACGCGGCAGGACAACTCGTCACCAAGTGGATGAACGCCGACGCCAAAGGCATCAACAAGGTCGTGCTCACCGGCGACAAGAGCCATCGCGTGGCCTTCACATCGATGCCCGCGGTCTACCTCGGCAAGGGCCGGCCGAACTTCGATACCTCGATGAACGACGGCACGGTATGGCAGCAGGCCGAATCCAGGCCCGATCCGAGCACCAACATCGACACCGTACAGATCTCCGCGCCGGTCAAGGATGGCAATACTGTGATCGGCGTGCTGCTGGTCTCTCTTACCGCCGCCAACCTCCAGTAAGGGGCCGTCCATGAGCCAAGCCTTGCCGCATGCCGACGGCGGATTCGTCGCGAACTGGGCGGCCAATATCCGCGAGTCCGGTCGTTCTCCCGGCAAATGTTTCGCCGGCTTCATCGTGGCCTGGGCCGCATTCTTCCTGATCCTATGGGTGATCCCGACCCCGGCCGGCCTCACGCTGGCGGGCAAGGCGACACTGGCGGTGATGGTCTGGGCCTGCACCATGTGGATCACCGAAGCGATTCCGGTGGGCATTTCCGGCATGCTGATTCCCATGCTGCTGGCGATGACCGGGGCGGTCAATCCCTTCCCCAAGGCGGCCAGTGGCTTCGGCACACCGGTGGTGTTTCTTTGCCTCGCCGCCTTCATTTTCGCGGCGGTGATGCAGGCCGCCGGGCTGGACCGGCGCATTGCGCTGGGGCTGCTGCACAAGCTCAAGGTGAAGACGGTAAATGGCGTCATCTGGGCCATGTTCGCCGCCAACCTGGTGCTCTCGCTGATCATTCCGGCGGCCAATGCCCGTGCCGCGACGCTGCTGCCGGTGGTGAATGGCATCACCGAAATGTTCGGCGACACCCCCGAGGAACGCGCTGGCAAGAAGGCCATCGTCATCCAGACCCTGGTCTATGGCTCGATGATCAGCGGCATGTGCATCATGACCGCGCACCTGCCCAACCTGGTGCTGGTGGGACTATTCGAAACGGAACTGGCGCTCAGCCTGTCCTACTTCGACTGGTTCAAGCTGCAGTGGCCCTACCTGGGCATGTTCATCGTCACCCAATGGTGGGTGCAGCACTATTTCAAGACCCGCAGCGTCGGCATCAGCGGTGGTTACGCGGCGGTGCAGAAGCAGCATGCCGAGCAGCCGCGGATGAGCCAGACCGAATGGCTGATCCTGGCCATCTTCGGCTTCATCGCATTCCTGTGGGTCACGGAAAACGGCATCGCGAGCTGGAAGGGCCACGGCGTCAAGTCGCACAACGCCGCGCTGATCGGCCTGGCGCTGCTGTTCATTCCGGGGCTGTTCGGCTTCAAGTGGAAGGAGTTGCAGGACCGTACCATCTGGGGCACCTTCCTGCTTCTGGCGGGTGCACTGTCGATGTCGGCGGCGATGGGCAGCACCGGGCTGGCGCAGTGGCTGGCGGATATCGTGCATCCGCTGGCCGAGGGCCATGCCTGGTGGATGATCCTGCTGATCCTGATGCTGGGCACCCACGTCATTCGGCTGGGCATGCTGTCCAACGTGGCGGCGATCACCATGCTGGCGCCGATCCTGCTGGCCCTGGCGCCCAAACTGGGCCTGCATCCGGTGGCTTTCACCATGCTGGTGGCCGACACCGATACCTTCGCCTACATCCTGCCGACGCAGATCACGGCGGCGGTGATCGCCTACAGCAGCGGCACTTTCACCACTGCCGACTATGCCAAGGTCGGCTGGGTCTCGGTGCTGATCGGCATCGCCTATGGCATCTGCATCATGGCGCCGTGGTACGCGTTCATGGGGCTGCCGGTGTGGGACCCGTCGGCGCCGTGGCCGTTCAAGTAAGCGAATTCGAAACAGCCAGTGCAGCCCGCGACGCCGGGCGGCGGCAGAAGGTAACGACTTTCAGGGAGATTGGAACAAGAACATGAAGAAGAAAACCGCAGCCGAACTCAAGCAAATCCTCGGCGACTACACCGCACCGCCAGGGCTCTACCAGATTACCAAGGACATGCCCTTCCTCGGCAAGGTGTCCTGCAACATCGAGCAGATGGAGGCCGGTTCGTGGCAGGAGATCATCATCGACTATGAACTGGGGGCCTCCGGCATGGCCGACGGCTCATGGTTCAAGGCGACCTTCCGCTTCTATTCCGACTGGGCGCTGTTCCAGACCGCCGACCCGGCCGGCGCCAACTACATCTCGGCCGAATACCACGCCGCGCCGACCATAGCCGGCCAGAGCCCGGCCAC
>JBIKLV010000111.1:0-11697 GCA_044359585.1 Sulfuritalea sp.
CCGTGCGTTATGCGCTGGTGGTCAAGACCACGGGCGGCGCGACCAACGTCAGCTTCGAGGGCATTCACTGCAAGAATCGCAGCTGGAAACTTTACGCTACGGGTCGCAGCGACGGCGCCTGGGTCAAGTCCCCGGCGTCACGCGCCGACTGGCGGCCCATCGAGAACCGGCCAGTCAATCGCCACCACGCCGCCCTGAGCCGCGACTACTTCTGTCCCGCCGGCATCCCGATCCGGTCCGCCGAGGACGGGCGCAACGCCCTGCGCCTCGGCAAGCATCCGAATGCCAACTGAATCCGTCCCGATGCTCGATGCCCTGATTCCGGAAATCGACAAGGCACTGCGCGCCGTGTTCGCACCGGCGCCGAGCCGTCGCGCGATGCCCGGCGCCGACCTGCCCGAAGCCGAGATGAGCGTGGCGGAAAAGCGCCATGTCGCGGCCCTGATGCGCGTCAACCATTGCGGAGAAATCTGCGCCCAGGCCCTTTATCAGGGCCAGGCGCTCAGTTCGAGCGACCCGCGGGTGCGGCGCGAACTGGCGCAGGCGGCATGGGAGGAAACCGAGCATCTCAACTGGACCGAGCGGCGCATCGCAGAGTTGGGCGGGCGCAAAAGCATCCTCAATCCGCTCTGGTACGCCGGTTCGCTCGCCATCGGCACCGTCGCCGGGAAGTGCGGCGACGCGTGGAGCCTGGGTTTTCTCGCCGAAACCGAGAAGCAGGTCGAAGGGCACCTCGAAAGCCACAAGGCCATCCTTCCCGCTCAGGATCGAAAGTCGTGGGAAGTGCTGGAGCAGATGAAGCTTGACGAAATGCGCCACGCCGAGACCGCGAACCACCACGGCGCCCGCGAACTGCCCCTGCCGGTCAGGCTGGCGATGAAGCTTTCATCGAAAGTGATGACCCGGCTTTCCTACTACGCCTGATGTTTTAGGCTAGGCGGCGACTACCTCGAAGCTGTGCGTGATCTCGGCCGTATGGCCGAGCATGATCGACGCCGAACAGTACTTTTCGGCGGAGAGCTTGACGGCGCGCTCGACGGCCTCGGGCTTCAGGCCTTTCCCCGTCACCAGGAAGTGCATGTTGATGCGGGTGAATACCTTTGGGTCCGTTTCCGCGCGCGTCGCCTGCAGCTTCACTTCGCAGCCGCTGACGTCGTGGCGGCCCCGCTTGAGGATCAGGACGATGTCGAAGGCGGTGCAGCCTCCAGTGCCGGCGAGCAGCAATTCCATCGGGCGCGGCGCCAGGTTGCGCCCACCCGCCTCGGGGGCGCCGTCCATGCATACCATGTGACCGCTGCCGGTTTCGGCGACGAAGCTCATTCCTTCATGCCAGCGTACTGTGCATTCCATTTCGGGACCCTTTCAAGCGCGAGCCGGGGATTCTAGCCGGGCCATCGAAGCGCGATTGTGGCGGGGCAGCAAAATTCCTCCACAAGCCATTTCCGGAGTCAAACCACGGGCGGTCATACACCTTTGGTTTTATCCGGAAAAAGACGCAAATACCCATATTTATCAATAAAAACAAACACATTAAGTTTCAACTTGTTTTGGCGTAAAAAATGGGTTGCGCAGCGCACAAAAAAGTCTTGCAATGCAGCAATGGCTGTGCAAGAATTTGTTCAACGCGATGCAATTTGGCACTGGAAAAATTCAGCGGCAACTTGTATCTGACCCCCGTCTCCTCCACCCTCCTCCTTTGGTGTGGATTAAGCGCAACCCGATCCGGGTTGCGTTTTTTTTCTTCGATTTTTGGCTGGTCCGCTCAAACCGACTGCCTGCGCTTGTTTGTTTGACACGGTGCACGAAGCTCTGTACGATTCGCGCCCTTCTAGGCTGGGTCGGTAGCTCAGTCGGTAGAGCAGCGGACTTTTAATCCGTTGGTCGCGAGTTCGAATCTCGCCCGACCCACCACCGTAATATATAATTTGAAATTCGGGTTGTTAGCTCAGTTGGTAGAGCAGCGGACTCTTAATCCGTAGGTCGAGTGTTCGAGCCACTCACAACCCACCAAATACGCCGAATCAACTCCAGCAGTTGATTCGGCTTTTTCTTTGACGCCGTTTGCCGGCGACAAAACCGCGCCCGCTCAGTCAGGTAAGGCTGAGCACAAGCCCCGCCAGCAGCAACAGCAGCCCGCGGACGCCTCCCCAGCGACCGAGCCGGCTACGCAGGGCTTCGTGCCAGGGACCCTGCGCGCCCGGGCGCAGCCAGACCGGCAGCAGGTGCGATGCCGCGCCGCTCACCAGTGGCAGCAGGAAGGCGATCACGAAACCCGCCACGAGTGGACGCGCCGGCAACCATCCCGCGCCGTGGGCGGCGCCCAGCACCAGCATGCCGAGCAGTCCCAGCGCCGCTGCCGCCAGCGACGGCGCCGCTCCGTCGGCACGCAGCAGGGCAGTGCCAAAACGCGTCTTCCACGCGGACAGCATGCGCAGCACGACGTAGCCGTAGAGTCCGCTACCGAACAGTGCCAGTGGCGGGCCCAGTGCTGCCAGCGACGCGGGTAGCAGCAAGGATGCGCCGAACGCGATCAGCAGGGTGCCGCCCGCGGCCCACTTGAGGTCGGTTCGCAGGCGGGTGGCGACCTCGGGATCGGGTTGTCGCAAGCTGGTGGGCAGCAACACCTGCAAGGTTCCCAGTGCCGTGAGCCCGACGAAGCCGAGCAGGTTGGCGTGCAGGTGAAACAGGCGCAGGCCGCCGCGTTGCGCCGGAAACCACGGCATCAGGACCACCGCCAGCAGGGCCAGCAGCAGGAAGCCGAGGGCTGCCAGATACCAGTCCAGCCCGCGGTGGCGCGGGCCGAACATGCGCCGCGCCCGTGCCAGCATCCAGCCACCCAGCGACGCGGCGGCAAGCAGGGCGACAAGGGCGGCGATACTCAGCCCGACCGGGGAAAAATTCGTCGCGAACACGCCGACAGCCAGCGCGCCACCAGCCAGGGCCAGCAGGGGTGGCCCCCAAGCGGCGAAGGCGGGCGTGGAACTGCGCGTCAGCACCGGCACGAAGTAGCCCATCGCCGCCAGGATCAGCGGCATCACGCCCAGGGCGAAGGCCAGGTGGGCGGCCAGTTGCGGGGTTCCCCGCGCCGTGACGAGCAGCACGCCGGCGGCTACCAGCGAAATCAGCGCGGCGATGGCCAGCAGTGGCAGGAGGGTGAGCCGGGGCATGCGTCGATTGTAATGGCCGTGGCTGCATGCCACACTCGCGCCCCATGTCCGCTACCCACATCCCGCGCGCCGGCATCGTCCTGCTCGGTCTGCTGTCCCTTGGCTGGGGCCTCAACTGGCCGATCATGAAGGTCGTCATCACCGAGCTGCCGCGCCTGACCTTCCGCGGCGACAGCATCCTGCTCGCATCCGTCGGCCTGTTCGGCATCGCCTGGTTTTCCGGGCAGTCCCTGAAAGTGCCCGCCGGACGGTGGCGCCAGTTGCTGGCCATGGCCGCCTGCAACATCACCGGCTGGAACATTTTCGCGATCTACGGCGTCAGCCTGCTGCCGTCGGGTCGTGCGGCCATCCTCGGTTACACCATGCCGATCTGGAGCGCGCTGCTTGCGGTCTGGTTCCTCCATGAACCGCTCAACCGCCGCCGGCTGGCCGGCCTCGCGCTCGGCATGGGCGGCATGGTGCTGTTGCTGGCCGCAGAGTTCGAGAAACTCGGCAGCGCGCCGACCGGTGTGGTCCTGATGCTGGTCGCGGCGATCTTCTGGGCCGGCGGCCTGGTGATCTACAAGCGCAGCCCCTTGCCCATGCCCATCACGTCGCTGACCGCCTGGCAGACATTGCTCGGCGGCATACCGATCGCGCTTTCCGGCCATTTTCTGGAGAACGCCGACTGGGGCGGGCTCAGCTTCTGGCCGCTGTTCGGCTTCTGGTACAACGTTTTCATCGCCCTGCTGTTCTGCTACTGGGCCTGGAACAAGCTGGTGCAGATGGTTCCGGCATCCGTGTCGTCGCTCGGTTCCCTGATCGTGCCGGTGGTCGGCGTGTTCAGCGGCATGGTGATACTCGGCGAAGCGCCGCGCTGGCAGGACTACGCGGCGCTGGCGCTGGTGCTGACGGCAATCGCAACGGTGCTGCTGCCGCCACGGGCCGCCGTTTGAGGCCGCGCAAGTCGCGGCCAGCCGGTTTCGGGCACAATTGGCCCATGCTCAAGGTTTCGGGTCTTGCCTGTTCGCGCGGTGAACGCCGCCTGTTCGCCGACGTCGGCTTCTCGCTCGATGCAGGCGAGTGGTTGCACGTGCAGGGTCAGAACGGCGCCGGCAAGACCAGCCTGATGCGCCTGCTGGTGGGCCTTTCGCCGGCCGACGCCGGAGAAATACGCTGGCGCGGCGAGACTACGCCCTGCGTCGAATTCCGCCGCGACCTGATCTACCTGGGACATCATGCCGCCGTCAAGGAAGACCTGACGCCGCTGGAAAACCTGCGCCTGTCGGCTGCGCTGGACGGCATCGCCCTCGACGAGCGCGCCGCGCTGGCGGCACTGATTCGCCTGGGCCTGCGCGGTCGCGAGGACCTGCCGGTGCGCGTGCTTTCCGCCGGACAGAAGCGCCGCGTGCTGCTGGCCCGCCTGCTGACGCGCCCGGCGGTGCTGTGGGTGCTCGACGAGGCCTTCAACGCGCTCGACGTCGCCGCGGTCAAGTTGCTCGGGGAACTGATCGCCGAACATCTGGCGAATGGCGGCATGGCGGTGCTCACCAGCCACCAGCCCTTGCCGGTGCCGGGCGGCAGGACACTGATGCTGTGAACGCTTTCCTCGCCACGGTTCGCCGCGACCTGCTGCTCGCCCTGCGTCGCAAGAGCGAGGTGCTGACCGCCGTGTTCTTTTTCGTCATCGTCACCAGCCTGTTTCCGCTCGGCATTGGGCCAGAGCCGGTGCTGCTGAAGAAGATCGCGCCCGGCATCCTCTGGGTCGCCGCGCTGCTGGCGACGCTGCTGGGCCTGCCGCGCTTGTTCGCCGCCGACCATGGCGACGGCACGCTGGAGCAGATGGCACTCTCCCCATCGCCGTTGGGCATGCTGGTTGCAGGTAAAATACTTGCCCACTGGCTGCTGTGCGGCTTGCCGCTGGTCCTGCTGGCGCCGGTGCTCGGTTTGCAGTTCGATCTCGATGCCTCGGCCCTCGGCATCCTGACCCTGGCGCTGCTGCTGGGAACGCCCCTGCTGTCGCTGATCGGCGCGATCGGCGCGGCGTTGACGCTGGGGGTGCGTGGCGGCGGCGTTCTTTTGGCGCTGCTGGTGTTGCCGCTTTACATTCCGGCGCTGATCTTCGGTGCCGGCGCGGTGGAAGCCCATATCGCCGGTCTCGGCGCGGGCGGACACCTGTCCCTGCTGGCAGCGATGCTGGCCTTGGCCGTATTTTTTGCGCCGTGGGCGACCACGGCGGCGTTGAGGATAGCGTTGGAGTGAGACAGTCGATCGTTCATTGGTTCAAGTTCGCCAGCCCGCAGAGTTTCTATCCGCTGGCCGGGAGGATGATCCCGTGGTTCTGGGCCGCGACTGCAATCTTCGGCATTGCCGGCCTGTGGATCTCGTTCTTCGTGGCGCCAACCGACGCGCAGCAGGGCGAGGGCTACCGCATCATCTTCGTCCATGTGCCGGCATCGTGGATGTCGATGTTCATCTACCTGGTGATGGCCTTCTGGGCCGGCCTCGGCCTTGCGCTCAACACGCGGGTCTCCGGCATGATGGCGCAGGCGCTGGCACCCACCGGCGCCCTGATGGCGGCGCTGTCGCTATGGACCGGGGCGCTGTGGGGCAAGCCCATGTGGGGTGCCTGGTGGGTGTGGGACGCGCGTCTGACCTCGGAACTGATCCTGTTCTTCCTCTACCTCGGCTTCATGGCCCTGCAGGCCGCCATCGACGATCCGCGGCGCGCCGACAAGGCCGGCGCGATCCTCGCGCTGGTCGGCGTGGTGAACATTCCCATCATCTATTTCTCGGTGAAATGGTGGAACACGCTGCACCAGGGCTCCACCATCAACCTCAACAAGGCACCTTCGATGGCGCAGACCATGCTCTGGGGCATGCTGCTGATGGCGCTGGCGTTCTGGATGTATTCGATCGCCATGGCGCTGATGCGGGTGCGCGCCATCATCCTCGAACGCGAGCGGCACACGGAATGGGTGAAGCATGCAGTGGAATAGCGTCGGCGAGTTTTTCGCCATGGGCGGATATGCGCTTTACGTCTGGGGCAGCTTCGGTGCTTGCGCCGTGCTGATGATTGCGGAACCTTTTCTGGCCCGACGACGTCTTAGCGAGGTTCGCAAGATACTGGCCCGCGAACGCCTCGCCGACGAACTCGACCTGCAACAGAAAAATCCATGAAACCGAGACAGAAACGCATCGCCTTGATCGTGGGCGGTCTGGCATCCCTGGCGCTTGCCGCGGTGCTGACGCTGAACGCGCTGGACAGCAACATCGCCCTTTACGTGACACCCTCCGAAGTCGCCGCCGGCAAGGCCCCGCAGGGCAAGGCATTTCGCATCGGCGGCATGGTCAAGGAGGGGTCGGTCAAGCGCCAGGACATGACCGTGCATTTCGTCGTGACCGATACCGCCAAGGACATTCCGGTCGCCTACACCGGCATCCTTCCCGACCTGTTCAAGGAAGGCAAGGGGGCGGTGATCCAGGGCCGGCTGGGAGGCGACGGCGTCTTCGCCGCCTCCGAAGTGCTGGCCAAGCACGACGAAAACTACATGCCTCCCGAAGCGCAGCACGCCCTGGATCAGGCAAAGAAGGCGCAGAAGACGCTGGGCGCATCGGCCAGCAAATGATTTCCGGCGACGCGGTTCCGGGCTCGGGTCCTCGACGGGGCGCCGGAATCTCCGGACTGCAATGCGGCGCGTCCCGCCGCGACTGACCCTAACGCTCATGGCAGCGAGAGCCACCCGCCGATGATGAAACACGCGAAAACGAAGTTTCAGTGGAGGCTAACGCCGGCATCATCGGCGTTAAGCGCAGCGGCCGTAACTAAAGGCGAATTAAAGGCCCACCCCTCCCGTCCTCCCCTCGCGGGGAGGCTATCGATTGGCTCGCTGCGCTCGATATCACCAGCGACTTATCCTGTTTTCACGTTAATCGCCACATCCGGCGCGCCACCAACCAGGCACAGAACATGACACCCGAAATCGGACACTTCGCACTCATCCTCGCTTTTGTCATTTCGATCGCGCAGGGCGTGTTGCCGTTGATCGGCGCCCATGGTGGAAAATTCGGTGGCCAGGCGCAATGGGTGGCACTGGCGCGCCCCGCCGCGCAGACGCAGTTCCTGCTGATCGCCGTTGCCTTCGTGTGCCTCGCGCAAAGCTTCCTGGCCAATGACTTTTCGGTGGCCTATGTCGCGAACCACTCCAATACGCAACTGCCCACGCTGTATCGCTTCTCGGCGGTATGGGGTGGCCACGAGGGTTCGCTGCTGCTCTGGGTCTTCATGCTGGCCGGATGGGGCGCGGCGGTGTCGCTGGCCTCGCGCCAACTGCCGGAAGTCATGGTGGCGCGCGTGCTGGCGGTGCTCGGCCTGGTCGGCATCGGCCTGCTGGCTTTCATCCTGTTCACCTCGAATCCTTTCGACCGCATGCTGCCGGCCGCCGCCGAAGGTCGCGACCTCAATCCCCTGTTGCAGGATCCCGGGCTGGTGTTCCATCCGCCGATGCTCTACATGGGCTACGTCGGCTTTTCGGTCGCCTTCGCCTTCGCCATCGCCGCCCTGATCTCGGGACGCCTCGACGCCGCCTGGGCACGCTGGTCGCGGCCGTGGACCACGGCGGCCTGGGTCTTCCTCACGCTCGGCATCGCGCTGGGCAGCTGGTGGGCCTACTACGAGCTGGGCTGGGGCGGCTGGTGGTTCTGGGACCCGGTGGAGAATGCCTCCTTCATGCCCTGGCTGGTCGGCACCGCGCTGATCCATTCGCTGGCCGTCACCGAAAAGCGCGGCGCTTTCAAGAACTGGACCGTTCTGTTGGCGATCGCGGCATTCTCTCTCTCCTTGCTGGGCACCTTCCTGGTCCGCTCCGGCGTGCTGACCTCGGTGCACGCCTTCGCCACCGATCCGCGGCGCGGCATCTTCATTCTGGCCTTGCTGGTGATCGTGGTCGGCAGCTCTCTGGTGCTGTTCGCCTGGCGCGCGCCGAAGGTCGCCGCCGGCGGCAATTTCGCCGTGGTCTCGCGCGAAACCATGCTGCTGATGAACAACGTGCTGCTGGTGGTGGCCACCGGCAGCGTGCTGCTGGGCACCTTGTATCCGCTGCTGATCGATGCACTCGGCATGGGCAAGCTTTCGGTCGGCCCGCCTTATTTCAATGCCGTGTTCGTGCCGGTGATGGTGCCGCTGCTGCTGCTGATGGCGGTTGGGCCCCTGGCGCACTGGAAGCACGCCGACCTCAAGGCCATCGCCCGCCGTTTGCGCGTGAGCATGGTGCTGGCGGTCATCGCCGGCATCGCGCTGCCCCTGATGATGGGCGCATGGACGCCGCTCACCGCGATGAGTTGCCTGCTGGCGGTCTGGATCGCCGCCAGCGGCGTGTTCCAGATCATGGACCGGATGAAGTCCGGCAAGCCTGCCGCCGCCTTCTGGGGCATGCAGATCGCCCACCTCGGCATTGCGGTATTCGTCATCGGCGTCGCCCTGGTCGGCGGCTACCAGGAAGAGAAGGACGTGCGCATGGAGCCGGGCGACACGGTCAAGGTCGGTGGCTACGATTTCCGCCTGATCGGGGTCAAGATGGCGCCCGGACCCAACTATCGGGCCTCGGTAGGCACCGTCGAACTGTCGAAGGACGGCAAGCTGTTGAAGACCATGCATCCGGAGAAGCGCCAGTATTTTTCCTCGCAGATGCCGATGACCGAAGCCGCGATCGATGCCGGATTCACGCGCGACGTGTATGTCTCGCTCGGCGAACCGCTCGACAAATCCGGTGCGTGGAGCGTGCGGGTCTATTACAAGCCTTTCGTCGACTGGATCTGGGGTGGCTGCCTGCTGATGGGCCTCGGCGGCCTGGTCGCCATGCTCGATCGCCGCTACCGCCTGCGCGTCCGCGCGCCATCGACCCTGCCCGGCGGAGTGCCGGCATGAAGCTGCGCACCCTGCTGTTCTGTTGCGGCCTGCTGTTCGCCGGCATGGCGCAGGCGAAGGAGGCGGCGCCGATGGCCGCCGACGTCGAGGTCGAAAAGCGCATGGTCGCCATCAGCGAGGAACTGCGCTGTCTGGTCTGCCAGAACGAGTCGCTGTCCGGGTCGCACGCCGAGTTGGCGCAGGACCTGCGCCGCGAGATCCGCAGCATGATCGCCGCCGGCAAGACCGACAAGGAGATCCTCGATTTCATGGTCGATCGCTACGGCGATTTCGTGCGTTACCGGCCGCCGATCAAGCCCACCACCTGGCTGTTGTGGGGGGGGCCCTTCCTGTTGCTCGGCGGCGGCGTCGCCGCGCTGATCGTATTCCTGCGGCGCCGCGCCAAGGAGAGCGCCGCCCCCGCGCTTTCCGACGAGGAACGCCGCCGCGCCGAAGCCCTGCTGGACAAAACCAACTCATGACCTACTTCTATCTTGCGGCGGCGACGCTGGTCGTCGTCGCCTTGCTGCTGTTGTTGCGCCCGTGGTGGCGTTCCGGACGCCGTGTCGTCAGCGCCGACTTTCTACCGGTGCTGAATACCGCCATCCATCGCGACCGTTTGAGCGAACTGGAGCGCGACCACGCCAATGGCACGTTGTCGGCCGCCGACCTGACCGAGGCGCGCGAGGAGTTGCAGCGCCAGTTGCTCGACGACACGGCCGCCGCCGAAGTCGTCACCACCGACGGCTCCAGTCGTCGCGGCGGCATCGTGCTTGCCGTCCTGCTGCCGCTGGCCGCGATAGGCCTTTACGCCATGCTGGGCACGCCCGCGGCGGTCCTGCCCGGCGACGTGCAGGCGCAGCGCGCCATGGCCGACATGGAGCAGCTCACCGCCAAGCTGGCGCAGAAGATGGAGCAGAACCCCAACAATCCGGAAGGCTGGGCCATGCTGGCGCGCTCCTACAAGTCGCTGGGCCGCTGGGATGATGCCGAGCGCGCCTATGGCCGCGTCGGGCCGGACCTGGAAAAGAACGCCGAGCTGCTCGCCGAAGTGGCGGAACTGCTGGTGCAGAAGAACAACGGATTCGATGCGCGATCGCGCGAATTGATCCAGAAGGCGCTGCGCCTCGAACCCGACAACATGCTGGCCCTGTTCCTCGGCGGTGGCGAGGCTTTTGGCGCCGGCCGCTATGCCGCCGCCGCCGAGTACTGGGGTCGTCTGCTGCCCCGACTGGAGCCCGACAGCGAAGACGCGCGCATGGTCGAGTCGAGCCTGGCGATGGCGCGCGAGCGCAGCGCGGGCGGTGGCCGTGTCGCCGCCGCCAAGCCGGCCCCGGGTCGCGGCGATGTCCTGCCCGGCAGCGCGGTCCCGCAGGACGAAGTGCATCGCGGAGTCGCGAAACCGGGAACGGATGCGACCCCGGCGAAGCCCGCCGCGAATTCGGCAGCGACGGCGGTCGGTGGTCGTGTCGAACTTGCCGCCGCCCTCAAGGGCAAGGCGGGTCCGGACGACGTGGTCTTCGTCTTCGCCCGCGCCGTCGACGGACCGCGCATGCCGCTCGCGGCGAAACGCGCCCGCGTTGCCGACCTGCCACTGGATTTCGTGCTCGATGACAGCCAGGCGGTGATGCCGGGGGCCAACCTGTCCTCGGCGCAGCAGGTGCGGGTCGAAGTGCGCATCTCGAAATCCGGTACGGCGACACCCGCCGCCGGCGACCTGACCGGCAAGAGCGAGGCTGTAAAGCCTGGCGCCAAGGGCCTTCGCGTGGTCATCGACCGCATCGAACCCTGATCCCCCGCCCGGCGCCCGCCGGGTTTCCCTGAAACAGGCTGGCCCGATCGCCATGGAGACCTTCTCCATGGCGATTTCGTTGGAACGCATTTTTTGATTGATCCGGGTCAAGGCGCGCGTCATTCGCAGGCCTAGGATGTTGCATGTGCACAAGACCGTGGTTTTTGTATGGTTATTTGGCTGTGGCGCCCGGAGCCGGGCGCCGATCTGAACCAGAAGAGCGGAGTCCCGCAATGAACATATCCAGCGCAATCGTCCACGCCCGCCCCGGCCAGCTTTCCATTGTCGAGGCCGGGCTTGCCGCCCTGGCCGGGGTGGAAGTGCATGCCATTTCACCCGAAGGCAAATTGATCGTCACCATCGAAACCGACGATGACGGCGGCAATGTCGCCACCTACGAGCGCATCGGCCAGTTGGACGGAGTGATGTCCGCGGCCATGGTCTATCACCAAACCGAATCCGAGCCATTCAAGGAGATCTGAAATGAAATTGACGCGACGCGAATTCATCAAGACCAATGCCGTTGCCGCGGCCGCCGCCAGTGCCGGCATGAGCATTCCCGGAGTCGCACTTGCCGCCGTGCCACAGAGCCAGGACGGCGTGCGCTGGGACAAGGGCGTCTGCCGCTACTGCGGTACCGGTTGCGGCGTTCTGGTGGGCGTCAAGGACGGCCGTGTGGTGGCCACCCAGGGTGATCCCGACGCGCCGGTGAACAAGGGCCTGAATTGCGTCAAGGGCTACTTCCTGTCCAAGATCATGTACGGCAAGGACCGCCTGACCCAGCCGCTGCTGCGCATGAAGGACGGCAAGTTCGACAAGAACGGCGAATTCGCCCCGATCTCCTGGGATGCCGC
>JBIKLV010000033.1:0-38292 GCA_044359585.1 Sulfuritalea sp.
CGTCAAAGCCGGGCGAGCAGAATACTTCGGAGCCCGCCGACACCGGCGCCAGCACGCCGGCGATGAGGCCGTGGATGTGGAACAGCGGCATGATGTTGAGGCCGCGATCCGATGTAGTGAAGGCCAGGGTGCGGCGGATGTTGCCGGCCGATGCGCAGAGGTTCTTCTGCGACAGCGGCACGATCTTCGGCCGCGAGGTGGTACCCGAGGTGTGCAGCACCATGGCCACGTCGTCGGGCTGGGCGAAGCCGCCGTTGGCGGCAGGTTTCCCCGCCCCGGCACCTTGCAGCGTGAAGCTGCCGGCACCGGCGGCCGTGTCGGGCACCAGTTCGACGATGGGTACGCCGAGCTTGGCAGCCGCAGCGCGCGCCGGGGTGTCGACACCCTGCATGGCGATCAGCAGTTTGGCATTCAGGTCGCCCAGATAGAACTCGAATTCATCCTGGCGGTAGGCCGGGTTGAGCGGCGCCGAAGCCGTGCCGGTGGCTACGGCAAGAAAGCAGGCGGCCATCTCGGGGCCGTTGGGCAGGACGATTGCGACGCGGTCGTTGCGGCCGGCGCCGAGTTCGTTGAGGCGGGTGACGGTACGCGTTATCAGGGAACGGAGTTCGCCGTGGGTCAGCGCTTTGCGCGAGGGTGCACCGATGGCGGCGGCGGTTTCGGTGCCGGTGGACAGCAGGGTCTGGAGCGTGGTTGCGTCGGACATGGGGCCTATCCCTGGTAAGTTGTCAGTCTTCTACAAGACTTTGCGAGAACCGCGATTGTGCCCTGCATTTGTTGTCGCACGCGCAGTTTCCGGACAACAAATTTTGTTATCCGGGGACCGGGAAAACTAATTGGATTAGCGGGTTATCCGCGTGGCAGGCAATAGGCGATCTGCCGGGCGGGAAGGATTCCGCAATCGTCGGCGATACTGTCGAGTGAGCCGGGGACGGCGTTGGAAACACCGGGCGTCGCCGGGACCCCGGCCGCGGGGTCGATGACCAGGTCGCCGAACGCCATCGGCCACGGCGCCACCAAGAAAGTTCTGTCGCAATACAGAAAAGCGCGGTAAAACCTGCGCCATCGAGTTCTAGGAAAGCCGCAATGCGTTACTGGCTGATGAAATCCGAGCCTGCCGTGGTGGGCATCGATCACGTACTGGCGATGCCCAAGCAGACCGTGGACTGGTGGGGCGTGCGCAACTACCAGGCGCGCAACTTCATGCGCGACCAGATGAAGGTCGGCGACGGCGTGCTGTTCTACCACTCGTCCTGCCCCGAACCCGGCATCGCCGGACTGGCCGAGGTGGCGCAGCTGGCCTACCCCGACCGCACCCAGTTCGATGCGAAAAGTCCTTACTTCGACCCGAAGTCGACGCCGGAGAATCCGCGCTGGGTGAACGTCGATGTGCGCATCGTGAAGAAGACGCGGCTGGTCGGACTCGACGAACTGCGCGCCCACCCCGAGCTCGCCAACTTGCGCGCCCTCCAGCGCGGCAACCGCCTTTCGATCACGCCGGTCGATCCGGCGGAATGGAAGTTCATCACCGGCAAGCTGATGAAAGCCACCCGTTGAGCCTCTGGTGGCTGGGCTACCCGCTGCTCGGCGTCTTCGCCGGCTTCGTCGCCGGGCTATTCGGCGTCGGCGGCGGACTGACCATCGTACCGCTGCTGTTCATGCTGTTCACGGCGCAGCAGTTTCCGGTGGAACACAGCATGCACCTGGCGCTGGGCACCTCGATGGCGACCATCGTATTTACCTCGGTGTCGAGCATGCGTGCCCACCACGGCCACGGCGCGGTGCGCTGGGACATCGTAAAGAGCTTCGCGCCGGGACTGGTGGCCGGCACGCTGGCGGGGTCCTTTCTCGTGGCCTGGGTGCCGACGCGCCCGCTGGCGATCATGTTCACCGCGATCGTGTATTACGCCTCGCTGCAAATCATGCTCGACTTCAAACCCAAGGCCCATCGGCAGTTGCCGGGGACGCCGGGCATGGTGGGCGCGGGCACGCTGATCGGCGTCTTCTCCAGCCTGGTGGCTGCCGGCGGCGGCTTCCTGTCGATACCGTTCATGCTGTTTTGCAACGTCAGCATCCGCCACGCCGTCGGCACCTCGGCAGCGCTGGGCTTCCCGATCGCCGTCGCCGGCACCGTCGGGTACATCGGCAGCGGCCTGAAGGCCTCCGGCCTGCCGGAGTTTTCGCTGGGCTATGTGTACCTGCCGGCGCTGGTGGGCGTGGTCGCGATAAGTTATCTAATGGCGCCGGTGGGCGCCGGACTCGCCCACCGCCTGCCGGTGAAACAGCTAAAACGTGCCTTCGGCGGATTCCTCGCCCTGCTCGCGACCAAGATGCTGCACGGCCTGCTGACGGGTTGAGGAGGTCCGTTAGGGTCGGACGACGGTCCAGCCCTGCTTGTTGCGCTCGATGATCTCGATGACGCCGGCCTTGACGTAACCGATCTTCGGATGCATGTCGTCCTTGACCAGCTTCTGGGCGCGCATGGTGTTCTCGCACATGGAGATTTTCGCGCCGCTGGCCAGCGTGTCGTCGATGCGGCCCGCCAGCGGCGAATCGAACTTGAGCAGGCCCGCACCGTTGCCGAAGACCACCAGTTCGACATCGACCTTGTCCTTTCCATACTCGGCCTGGATGTTCTTGACGACGTTGAGCGCCTGGTTCCAGGTCTTGCTGTCGCCGTCGCTGACCTGGACCACGACTCCGTGCCGGGCCGGATCGGCGGCCAGTGCCGCGGGTGCGCCACCTGCGCAAACGGCGGCGGCAAGCATGAATCGGACGAAGCTTCTGCGTATCATGGTTTCTCCTCTCGGGTTGGGTGGAACGGGCCGCTTCCAGCTTTGATAACCGTGTAATTCCGCGACCACCCGTCTATGACGGAAACGGATCGCGGATTATTCCATGCGCCCGCGCTCGCGCCAGAAGGGAATAAAGCGCCGCCCAACTGCGTCATGCCTTGAGTCAGGAAAGGAAAGAACCAATGAAGTGGCTGCAAAGCGGGGAACAGCGGGCACTGATAGAGCAGATCGAGGCCAGCCGCGCGCGGCTGCATCGACTCGCCTTCGCCTGGTGCCACGACCGCGCCCTGGCCGATGATCTGGCGCAGGAAGCGCTGGCGCGCGGCCTTGCCCATCTGGCCCAGCTGCGCGAATCGGCGCGCCTCACGGCGTGGCTGTTCGCCATCCTTCACCGGTGCTGGATCGACCACTTGCGCGGGTTGCGCCCCGATGTCGATGACGAAGTCCTCGCCGAACTGCCGTCGGAGCTGCCGGGGCCGGACAGCCACGCCGAAACCCGGCAGACGGTGGACCGGGTGCGCAACGCGATCGCGGCCCTGCCGCTGGGCCAGCGCCAGGTCGTCACCCTGGTCGACCTTGAGGATCTTTCCTATGCCGAAGTGGCCGAGGTCCTGGCGATCCCGATCGGCACCGTGATGAGCCGCTTGTGCCGCGCCCGTTCGGCGCTGAAGGTTCTACTGGCGGAGGCGCCCGTAGCACAGCGGCGCCTGAGGAGCGTGCAATGAACACACGCGCGAAATTTTCCGACGAGCACCTGAACGCCCTGGTCGACGGGCAACTCGGCGCGCAGGAGCGCGACGAGATACTCGCGGCCATGGCCGGCGACGCCGAACTGAGCCAGCGGATTTGCGCGCTGCGCTCGACGAAGGAACTGGTGCGCCACGCCTATGGCAATCTGCCGGCGGCGCGCCGCGCGCGGAAACTCCAGCTCCCGGTATGGGGCGGCGCGCTCGCGGCGAGCCTGGTCCTGATGGTCGGCGTGCTGGCCGGATGGATGGGACACCAGGCCGCGACCACGGCGGAATCGCCTTGGTCCGGACCGTTCCGCGCCGGTGTCCTGTTCGCCGCGGAACCCGCCCGCATCCTGATCCACCTCGACAGTGCCCGCAGCGAACAGATGGATGCGGCGCTCGACCTGGCGGAAGCCTACCTGGCCAAGGCGGGCGGCGCCCGGGTCGAAGTCATCGCCAACCATCGCGGCCTCGATTTGCTGCGCGCCGACATCACGCCCCATGCGGCGCGCATCGCCGAACTGAAATCACACCATGCGCATGTCGGCTTCGTCGCCTGCGGGCAAACCATCGCGCGCCTGCAAGGCGGTGGCGTCGAGGTCGCGCTGGTGCCCGAAGCGGCGATCGCCCGCACCGCGATAGAACACGTCGCAGATCGCGTGCAGCAGGGCTGGACCTACCTCAAAATCTGAAGAGTCGGCACCCCATAGGGACTTCCTTCGGTCGCTGGCGATACGGCTCAGCCCGGGCGCACCGTGCCCGCATCCTGCCCGAACAAGATTCGCTTCGCGTCTTCCGTAACCACCGGCGCCGGGTTGATCTGCTTCGCCAGCGCGTAGGCGCGCTGCGTCGCCGGGCGCTCGCGGATCGAGGCGAACCAGCGCTTGAGGTGCGGGAAATCGTCGAGGTTCTGGCCCTGCCTTTCGTGCGGCACGATCCACGGGTAACTGGCCATGTCGGCGATCGAATACTCGCCGGCGACGAACTCGCGGTCGGCCAGGCGCTTGTTCAGCACCGCGTACAGGCGCGCGGTTTCCTTGGTGTAGCGCTCGATGGCGTAGGGCACTTTTTCCGGCGCGTACTGGGTGAAGTGGTGGTTCTGCCCCGCCATCGGTCCGAGTCCGCCCATCTGCCAGAACAGCCATTGAATGGTCTCGTTGCGCCCGCGCAGATCCGGCGCGATGAAGCGCCCGGTCTTGTCGGCCAGGTAGAGCAGGATCGCACCCGACTCGAAAATCGACAGGGGCGCGCCGCCGTCGGCCGGCGCGTGATCGACCATGGCCGGGATGCGATTGTTCGGCGATATCCTGAGAAAGTCCGCCGCGAACTGCTCGCCCTTGCCGATGTTGATCGGCACGATGCGGTGCGGCAGTCCCGTCTCTTCGAGGAACATCGTGATCTTGTGACCGTTGGGTGTGGTCCAGTAATACAGGTCGATCATGTGATTGGCTCCGTTGGATGCTGCGAGTGTCGGTGGATGATGCGCCGCGCGGCCTCCTGCGCCCACTGCGAGTAGATCAGCGGACCGGGATGGAAACCGTCGCTGGCCATGGCGGAAACATCCATCATCTCATGGCCCAGGCCGAGGAATTCGCAGCGTGACAGGCCGCCGGCCAGTTCCTCCAGCGCACGGTTGAAGTCCCGCGCGCGGCTGCCGACATACCAACGCAGGGGTTGCGGCAGCGCAGGGAAACGGTGCATCGGCGGCAGGCCGCTGAGCAGGATCTGCCCGGCATGAAAGCGCTCGGTCAGCAGGGCGACCAGTTCGCGCTGCTGGCGGCGCCAGGTGGCGAGCGAGTGGCGGCCGGTGACGTCGTTCACCCCGAGCGAGGTGAGCACCGCGTCGTAGTCCGTGGCGGCTTCCCGCCGCAGGTGGCCAAGCATGTCGCCGGTGGTGGCGCCGGTAAAGGCCAGCAGTTTCCAGCGCACGCGAAAAGTCGGCGCCAGCGATACGGCGAGTTGCCCGCTCAGCGCCTCGTCCTGCGTCCGCGCACCGACGCCGGCGGCGGCCGAGTCGCCGACGATCAGCAGGCGCAGGGCGGGGCCGCTGCCGCATTCGCCTTCGCGCGGCCCGGCGGGTTCGGGCAGCACCGGCACCGCACGTCGTACGCGCTTGCCCTGGGCCAGCAGCACCGGGCCGAGGGCGACGGTGGCGAGGGCGTGTCGCAGGGTCATGGTTGATTGTGTGTGCCCGAGCGCACCGCAAGAAACACTTCGCGCAGGAACAGGCCCAGCGCGGCGATCATCGCCAGCATCGCGGCGATGAACAGCGCCGCCACGCTGCGCGCAAGATCGACGCCGAGCAGCGCGCCGAGGAAGGCGCCGGCCACCACCAGGCAGACCAGCAGGGCCGAGAGCACGGCGCCGAAGATCGCGTAATAGACCAGGCGCGCGCGCCGCACCAGCATGCGGATTTCCTGCCGGCCGGCCTCGGCCTCGTCGTCGCTGCGCGAATGCAGGCGCTCCTGCACCACCCGGCGGCGATCGACGATGCGCCCCAGCCGGGTGTTGAGCGCGTTGATCATGGTCGCGATCGCGGTCAGCAGGAACACCGGCGCGACGGCAAGCTGGATGACGCGGGTGATGTCGGTGAGGTGGGATTCCATGGCGTGGGCGAAGTCCGGGTGGCGCAGGCGCGCATCAGACCAGATTCTACGGCCGCGGCGCGTGATGACAATGGAACAGGCCGGATGCTCCCCGCAGGCAGCGGCAGTCCATAATCGACCCAGCAGAAACCACTTCCGCCGAATCCACCAGCCATGCATTTTTCCCGGGTATTCCTGAATCGCCTGCAGAACCAGCCCGACCCAAGCGACACCGTCGTCATCGTCGATGTGCTGCGTTCATTCACGACCGCGGCGGTGGCGCTGGCCCGGGGAGCCACGGCCATTTATCCGGCGGCCGGTCTCGCCGCGGCGGCTGAACTCGTGGGCAAGCTGGAGAATCCGGTTTCGGTGGCTGCCATCGGCGGCGGCACGCCGGCGCCCGGGTTCGATCACGGCAATTCGCCTTCCGCACTGATACACGCCGACGTGGCCGGCAGGCCCGTTGTGATCAGCACTGCCGCCGGCGTGCAGGGACTGCATCGATTTCGCCGCGCGCGGCAGCTGCATGCCGCCAGCCTCGTCTGCGCGCGCGCGACCGCCGCCGCGATCCGCGCTGCCGGCGCCGAGCATGTCTGCTTCGTCATCACCGGCGAATGGGTCGATCGCGACGGCGACGAGGACGTCGCCTGCGCGGACTACATAGAATCGCTGCTGCGCGGCGCTCCCGCGGCACCGGAGGAATTCGGCGCACGCGTGCGGAATTCCGATTTCGGAAAGCGCTTCGCCGCCGGCACCTGGCCGCATCTGCCGGCCGACGACCTGGACATTGCCGCCCACGCCGATCTGTTCGATTTTGCGATGCCGGTACGGTTCGAAGAAGGGCGCCTGGTCATACGTTAAGTTCCTCACCAGAGTCATGGAAATGGGGTTAAGGTGCGCCGAATGGGCAAGCGCGCGAGGGGATTGACGAAATGAAACACCTGACTCTGGTTGTCTTGTTGTCTCTGCAGTGCTGCCTCGCACAATCCCAGGTTGCCGCAGAGCCTGCGATGCCCTTGTCACGGGATGACGCTACCCGGCTTCTACAGGGTGCGGCGGTTGACTTCACGAGCACCCGAGGCAACAAGCTCAGTTGGAAAAACGAACCTGACGGGACAATGCTGGCGTCCTCGGTGGGTTCCAAAGGGAGGAGCACCACGCAGAAGGGGACTTGGAAGATCGACGAGAAGGGCCGGTTCTGCGTCTCCATCGATTGGCCGTCCAACCTTGAGGAGTGGTGCCGACATGTCGTCAAGGAAGGCGAGTCGTACTACCTGATCCGATCGAACGGAGAACGCGTAAGCCCGCTTTCCGTCACTCGCTGAAAACATTGCCGCGCCAGGCCAATGGCCGGCCACGGCATCGGCTCAGCGTCCCGCGTCTTCCAGCATTCGCGCGATCTGCGCGTCCTTGTCCTGCCACAACTGCCTGACCCAGACCGCGAAAGCTTCGCGCGTCGCTGGGTCGGCGGCGTAGTCGCCCTGCATCAGGTGCTCGGGCACCGGCAGGCTCTGCACGCGGACAATGACGCGGCGCAGGCGGCCGCAGAGGAAATCCCAGAAATTCGGCGCACCGTCGGGATAGACGATGGTGACGTCGAGGATGGCGCGAAACTTGTCGCCCATCGCGTTGAGCGCCAGCGCGATGCCGCCGGCCTTGGGCTTGAGCAGGTGTCGGTAGGGCGATTGCTGCCTGGCGTGCTTGGCCGGCGTGAAGCGCGTGCCTTCGAGAAAATTCATCACGCTGGTGGGGATCAGCGCAAACTTTTCGCAGGCGCGGCGGGTGGCCGCCTGGTCCTTGCCGCGCATTTCCGGATGCGCCTTGAGGTAGTCCTCGCTGTGGCGGCGCATGAAGGGGAAGTCCAGCGCCCACCAGGCCAGGCCCATCACCGGCACCCACTTCAACTGGTCCTTGATGAAGAACTTGAGCAGCGGGATGCGCCGGTTGAACAGGTGCTGCAGGACGAAGATGTCGGCCCAGGACTGGTGGTTGCTGTTGACCAGGTACCAGTTGTGGGGATCGAGCCCGGCGATGCCTTCGACATCCCACTCGGTGCGCTGGGTCAGCGCCATCCAGCCGCTGTTGCCGGCGATCCAGGCCTCGGCGATGGCCACCAGCAGCGGGTCGATGAGCAGGCGGACAGCCTTGAACGGCAGGACCAGGCGGACGACGGCGAAGGCCAGCAGGATCGGCACCCAGACGAACGCGTTGAGCGCCAGCAGCAGGAAGGCGATGGCGCCGACCAGCGGCGCCGGCAGGAAATTCAGCATGCCGGCCTCAGCGGCCGCGCATCGGCGAATAGTTCTGGCGCAGGATGTTCTTCTGCACCTTGCCCATGGCATTGCGCGGCAGTTCGTCGACCAGATACACCCACTTGGGCACCTTGAAGTTGGCCAGTTGATCCTTGATCGCCGCGATTATGCCGGACTCGGTCAGGGCACGACCTTCGGCGTTCTTCTGGCGCACCACGACGGCCGTCACCGCCTCGCCGAAATCGGGATGCGGCAGGCCGATCACGGCCGATTCGACGACGCCGGGCATCGCATCGATCAGTTCCTCGATTTCCTTCGGATACACGTTCAGCCCGCCGGTGATCACCAGGTCCTTGGAGCGGCCGCTGATCACCACGTAGCCGTCGGCATCCCAGCTGCCCACGTCGCCGGTCTTGAAGAAGCCGTCGGGGGTGAATTCCTCGCGGGTCTTTTCCGGCATGCCCCAGTAGCCGACGAAGACGTTGTCGCCCTTGACCTGGATGCTGCCGACGCTGCCGCGCCGGATCGCCGTGTTGCCGGCGCCGACTATTCGCAGCGCGGTACCCGGCAACGGGAAGCCGACGGTGCCGCCGCGCCGCTCGCCCTCGTAGGGGTTCGAGGTGAACATGCCGCCTTCGGTCATGCCGTAGCGTTCGAGGATCGTGTGGCCGGTACGCGACTTGAATTCGTCGAAGGTTTCCTTCAGCAGCGGCGCCGAACCGGAAATGAACAGCCGCACGCTGCGGCAAGCCTCGCGCCCGAAGGACGGCTCCTGCAGCAGGCGCACGTAGAAGGTCGGCACGCCCATCATCACCGTGGATTGCGGCAGCAGGGCCATGGCGCGCGCAGCATCGAACTTCGGCTCGAAGAACATCGCAGTGCCATTCAACAGCGCGCAGTGGCAGGCGACGAACAGGCCATGGACATGAAATATCGGCAGCATGTGCAGCAGCACGTCCCCGGGCTGGAAATGCCAGACCTTGTGCAGCGTCTTCGCATTGTGGGCGAGGTTGCCGTGGGACAGCATGGCGCCCTTGGAGCGCCCGGTGGTGCCGGAGGTATAGAGGATCGCGGCGAGGTCGGCGGCGCTCCGCTCCACCGTGTCGAAACGGTCAGCATGCGGCGCCGCGGCGTCGATCAGCGAACCGCGTCCGGCATCGTCGAGTTCGAGCACGTGCGGCACACCGGCCAGCGTCGCGATCTCGACGGCCAGCGCGCTCACCTGGGGCCGGCAGACGAACAGACCGGGCTTTGCGTCCAGCAGGAAGTACTCCAGCTCGTGGCGCTGGTAAGCCGGATTGAGCGGCAGGAATATCATGCCGGCGCGCAAGCTCGCGAGGTAAAGCACCAGCGCCTCCGGCGTCTTCTCCACCTGCGCGGCGACGCGGTCGCCCGGCTGCAGGCCGAGCGCGACGATCAGGTGGGCGATGCGCGCGGAAGCGCGCTCGACGTCGCCGTAGGTCCATGCCCGGCCATCCGGCAGGATCATGCAGGCGGCGGCCTTGTCTTCCGGAAAATGCGCGGCGAGCAGGCGATAGAGGTTCTTGTTCATTTCATGTTTTCGGGCAGCCACATGACGATGTCCGGGAAGACGGCCAGCAGCACGATATAGCAGCCCATGATCCAGATGAAGGGCATCACCCCGCGCATGATCTGGCGGAAGGTGATGTCGGGCGCGATGCCGTTGATGACGAACAGGTTGAGGCCGACCGGCGGCGTGATCAGGCCCATTTCCATGTTGATGGTGAGCACGATGCCGAACCAGATCGGGTCGAAACCGGCGGCGAGTATGCCGGGCATGATCACCGGCGTCACCATCAGGATGATGGCCACCGGCGGCAGGAAGCAGCCCAGCACCAGCAGCAGGATGTTCACCCAGAACAGGTAGGTCCATTTCGACAGGCTTAAGCCCACCAGCCACTCGGCCATGGACTGCGTGATGTGCAGGTAGCTCATGACATAGGTGAACAGGAAAGCCATGGCGATGATCATCATGATCATGCAGGACTCGCGCGCGGTGCCGAGCAGGATCTCCTTCATGTCGCGCCAGCGCCAGACGCCGTAGATGAACACCACCAGTACCATCGAACCCGCGGCGCCGACGCCCGCGACCTCGGAGGGCGTACCCCAGCCGTCGTAGAGCGCGATCATCACCACCGCGATCAGCACGGCGAAGGGCAGCAGGCGCGGCAGGGTTTCCATGCGCTGGCGCCAGGTGAAGAACTCGGCCTTGAGCAATTCGCTCGCCGCCTTGCCGGCGCGCGCCGCCGCCACCTCGCGCGTCGCGGCGATCATCACCCATATGGCGAAGATCAGCGCCAGCAGGATGCCGGGAATCACGCCGGCGATGAACAGCTTGCCGATCGACTGCTCGGTGATGATGCCGTAGATGATCAGCGTCAACGAGGGCGGGATCAGGATGCCCAGCGTGCCGCCGGCGGCGATCAGGCCCGAGGCCAGTTCGGCGGAATAGCCGCGCTTCCTCATCTCGGGAATGCCCATGCCGCCGATCGCGGCGCAGGTGGCCGGACTGGAGCCGCACATCGCGGCGAACACCGAGCAGCCGAAGACGTTGGCCACGCCCAGGCTGCCGGGCAGCTTGTAGAGCCAGCGGTGGGCCGCCTCGTAAAGATCGGCGGCGGCGTGCGTCTTGCCGATCGCGGCGCCCATCAGGATGAACAGCGGGATGGTCAGCAGGGTGAAGTTGTTGAGTTCGCTGTAGAGCGTCTCGGCGATGTTCTCCAGGTTGCTGGCCGGCATGAAGAAATACATGAAGGCCAGCGCCGTGCCGCCCAGCGCGAAGGCGATCGGCATGCCGGAAAAAAGCAGCAGCAGCGCCGCGCCGAGGTAGAGGATGCCGATTTCAAGCACGCCCATCGTGCCCTCCCTCGAGTGCGGCCGCCAGGCGCTGGTCGACGATCTGCACCAGGTATTGCAGGGTCAGCAGGCTCATGCCCAGCGCGATGAAGCCGAAGGGGATCCACAGCTTTGCGCCCCAGGTCGAATTGCTCACCCAGCCCTCGCTCCAGGCGATGCCGGTAAGCCGCCAGGCATTGACTGCGACGAAGCCGCAGAGGCCGGCGGCGCCGACGTCGGCCAGCAGCAAGCGCCAGCGATTGAGGCTGCCCGACATCAGGTGGTCGACGATGTCGATGTTCACGTGGGCCCTGGCCGCCAGGGTGTGGCCCGCGGCCATGAAGGTCGCGGCGATCAGCATCAGGATGCAGAGTTCGAGCCCCCAGTCGCTGGGCGCATTGAACAGGTAGCGGGCCAGCACCTCCCAAGTCAGCAGCAGTGCCGACACCACCACCAGCAGGCCGGACGCGTAGCCCATGCCCAGGTTGAGCTTGCCCAGCCCGCCCGCAAAAGCCCGCCAGGCGGGTCGCAGTGCCATGTTTACTTGACCGCCACGGCCATCTCGAGCAGCTTCTTGCCGTTCGGGACCTTTTCCTCGAAGTCCTTCCAGGACGAGGCCCGGGCCACGTCGCGCCACTTGGCGAAGGCCGCCTCGTTCATGTCCTGCACGCCGTCGCCGGCCGACTTGTACACCTCGGCCAGCTTCTGGTCGTCGGCCTTGGCCGCGTCCATGCCGAACTTCTCCAGGCTGGCGCCGACGTCCATGACGATCTTCTGCTGCTCGGGCGTCAGCTTGTCGAAGGTCGCCTTCGCCATCATGATCGGCTCGAACATGAACCAGAAGGTCTTGTCGCGCGCCGTGGTGACGTGCTTGGCATGCTCGTGCAGGCGGAAGGAAATCAGCGAGGTGCTGGACGTCAGCGCGGCATCGAGAACGCCGGACTGCATCGCGCTGTAGATTTCGCTGGAGGGCACGTTGGTCGGCGAAGCACCGGCGGCCTTCAGCATCACATCCATTTCCTTGCTGCCGCCGCGGAACTTGAGGCCCTTGACGTCGTCGGGGCTGATCACCGGCTTGCCGCGCGAGGCGATGCCGCCGGCCTGCCAGACCCAGGTGATGATCTTGACGCCCTTCTCCTCGACGATGCGCGTCAGCTCCTTGCCGATCGGCGCATCCTTCCAGCGCAGGCCCTGCTCGTAGCTGGTGACCAGCGCCGGCATCAGGCCGATGTTGAGTTCGGGCACGCGGCCGCCGGCATAGGCCAGCGGATAGAGTGACATGTCGAGCGAGCCGTTGGCCATTGCGCCCCACTGCTCGACCGGCTTGACCAGCGAGCCGGAGGGATAGATCTCGAACTTAAGCTGGCCGTTGGTCTTCTTCTCCACCTCGGCGGCAAACTTGCGCACCATGCGGTCGCGGAAATCGCCCTCGTCGATGGTGCCGCCGGGGAACTGGTGGGAAATCTTCAGCGTCTTGGCCTGCGCCAGCACCGGGGCGCTGCCCAGCCCAAGCGCTGCCACGCCGATGGCGGCAAGAGCGGCCTTCAGGAAATTGCGTCGCATTTGATGTCTCCTCTATTGAACTTGTTTTGGCCGCGCCAGCCGCCGGACGGCGGCCGAGGTGGCAATGGCGCCCTCGCGGGCAAAGCTTTCGACGTTGTGCTCCAGCTCGTCGAGGTCATACAGGTAATTCACCATGACACCGATGGATTGCTTCAGCCCCTTGGCCGATGCGTCGCCCAGCGGGTTGATGCGCTCGATGCGGGCGCCATTGCCCAGATGAAAGCGCGCGACCGGGTCGAGCGGCAGGCGTCCGTCGCCGCGGCTGGCCTTGGCCTGCGTCAGGTAGCGCGCCGCAAGCTGCGCGAGGCCTTCGTTGGTCCGGCGCGCTACCGTGACTTCCTTTGTCCATTCGCCGGCCACCAACTGGCCAAGCTCGGCACCGGGCAGGTCGGTCGCCAGTTCTTGCGGGTTCCTGCGCAGCCAGGCGGCGAAGCCGGGCAGGGGCGACAGCGTGGCGAAGTGGCGCAGCTTCGGGAAATCCCGCTGCAGGTCGTCGATCACGCGCTTCAACAGAAAATTGCCGAAGGACACGCCGCGCAGTCCGGCCTGCGTGTTCGATATCGAATAGAAGATCGCGGTGTCGGCGCGCAGCGCGTCGAACACCGGCGCGTGCTCGTCGAGCAGCGCCTGCACGTTGTCGGCAAGGCGGTCGGTGAGCGCCACCTCGACGAAGATCAGCGGCTCCATCGGCATGCGCGGATGGAAGAAGGCATACAGGCGGCGGTCGGAATCGAGGCGGTTCTTGAGGTCGGTCCAGGAACGGATCTCGTGCACCGCCTCGTACTCGATCAGCTTTTCCAGCAGCGCGGCCGGCGCGTTCCAGGTGATGCGCTGCAGTTCGAGGAAGCCTACGTCGAACCAGGCCGCGAGGCGCGATTCCAGCTCGCGGTCCAGCGGCGCCAGCTCTGCGTCGTCTTCCAGGTAGCGAAGCAGGTCGGCGCGCAGGTCGACGAGGAACTTGACGCCCTGCGGGATGGCGTTGAACTGCGTAAGTATCCGGATCCGCGCCGAGCGCAGCGCGGCACGCAGGTCCGCCTCGGCGTCCCATTGCGCAGACGTCCCCACCGCCGCCTGGTAGGCCGCGTGGGCGGCTGCGACACGTGCCGGCTCGGGCCCGAACTCGAGCGAGATCAGGCGCAGGAAGGCGTGGCGGCCTTCGTCGTCGAGCCCGAGGTAGGTCTGCGCCAGCGCCGCGGCGCGGGTCCGCGTCGACACCTCGCCGCCCTTGGCCTCGGCGCACTCCGCCAGCAGCCGGCGCCATTCGTCGAGCTGCCGCGGCCGCGGACCCGCCGTGTGGCGGGCGCCGACTATCGAGCGCAAGCGATCGACCAGGCCCTCAACCATCGAGCGCCTCCGTTGCCAGCGACATCTCGCGCAGCGCGGCCAGTTGCGCCAGCAGGTGGCCGCGCATCACGCTTTCGGCGGCATCGGCATCCTGCCGGTGCAGCGCCTGCATCAGCGCGCGATGCTCGGCCAGCGAGGCCGCGAGCCGGCCTTCGAGGCGCAGCGAATGGTGGCGCGAGAGCTTCAGCAGCTTCCTCAGGTCGCCGATCACGATCTGCAGCCAGCGGTTGCCGGCGCAAGTCTGCATCTGGTCGTGGAAGGCATAGTTGGTCTCGTAATAGCGATCCACGTCGCCGGCCGCGGCGTGCTTCTCCAGCTTTTCGTGCAGCGCGTCGAGCGCCTTGAGTTGCGCCGGCGTGCGCTTTTGCGCCACCTCGTGGGCAACGCGGCCTTCGAGCGTGGCCATGATGGGAAAGATTTCTTCCAGGTCGCGCAGGCTCAGTTCAGCGACGAAACAGCCCTTGTGCGGCTGCAGATCAACCAACCCTTCCGCGGAGAGCACCTTGAGCGCCTCGCGCAGCGGCGTGCGGCTGATCCCCATCTGCTCCGCCAGCAGCGCCTCGTCCAGTCGCTGGCCCGGCAGCAGCGCGTGGTTGTAGATGCGCTCGCGCAACAAACCCACCGCCTGCTCAGACAGGGAAGAACGGTTGACCTTTGATTTCACGTGGTTTTGTTATTGCATACGTTATTTTGTATACAACATAACGGGCACTGGCGCCCTGAGTCAAGCGGCAGCGCAGCAAGCGCAGGCAGCGCCGCCAACCGCGGGCATTCAGGGCATCAACTGCGAGAAATCGTCGATCGCCGGATAGTCGCCAGTGTCCTTTTCCGGCTTGGCGGTATCCGGCTTCCTGATCGTCACCAGGTGTGCGATGCCGTAGCGGCGTGCGCTGTCGAGCACCGGCAGGCTGTCGTCGACCAGCAACGTGCGCGCCGGGTCGAAGGGTTCGATTTCGCGCAGCCGCTGCCAGAATTCCTGCTCTTCCTTCGCCGCGCCCAGCGCGTGCGAACTGACGATGGCATCGAAGCGCGGCGTGAGCCCGGTCTTCGCCATCTTGAGCGTGACGCTCTTGTGGTGCGCGTTGGTCGCCAGCACCACGCGGCGGCCGCTGGCGCGCAGCGCATCGAGGAAGGCCGGCACGTGCGGGTGGATGTCGATCAGGTGCGCCACTTCTTCCTTGAAGCGCATGATGTCGAGTTCCAGCGCGGTTTCCCAGAAATCCACCGAATACCACTCCAGGGTTCCGGCGCGGCCATGGTAGCGCGCCATCAGCTCCTCGCGCCCGGCCGCCGGCGACATGCCGCGCGACTCGGCATAGCGCTGCGGCAGGTGCACCTGCCAGAAATGGTTGTCGAAGTTCAGGTCGAGCAGGGTACCGTCCATGTCGAGCAGGACGGTGTCGATCGCGGACCAGTCGACCAGCGCGCGCACTTCCGTACTAGGGCCGGATGTAGGCATGGCCGCGCTTCTGCAAACGCATGATTTCGACATAGCCGGCCCGGGCATAGTCGATGCCTTCGATCATGTCGTCCTTGGTCAGCTTCATCGACTGCATTGAATTGCCGCAGGCGACGAAGCGCACGCCGGCGGTCATGGCGTCCTGCACCCCGTTGGCGGTGAGCGCATCGAGCTTGAGCATGCCCAGCCCCGGCCCGATGACGACCACCGAGATCTCGGCCCTGCCCCCCAGTTCCTCCTGCACGTTGTTGAGGTTGGCCAGTACCGTGTGCCATTTGCGCGAATCGTCCTCGTTGACCTGGAACACCACCCGCGGTTTCGTCGCTGCCTTGCCGGCGGCCTTGGGCGGGGCGTCGCCCGCAATTGCCGCCGCCGGCGCCAGGGCGGGCGCCGCAAGCAGCAGGGCCAGCAGGCCAATGGTGGCGATCGATCGTCTGTGCATGCTGCCGCTCCTTGCCCGCAAGGGGCCTTCGGTTATCCTTGGAGCGTATTACTCTGCCACAAAAAATTCATGGAAAAAATCGATTGCGCCATCATCGGCGCCGGTGTCATCGGCCTCGCCGTGGCGCGCGAACTTGCCGCGCGCGGCCGCGAGGTGCTGATCCTCGAAGCGGAAGCCGCCTTCGGCACCGGCATCAGCGCGCGCAACAGCGAGGTGATCCATGCCGGCATCTACTATGCGGCCGGTTCGCTCAAGGCGCGGCTGTGCGTCGCCGGCCGCCAAAGGCTTTACGCCTACTGCGCGGAACGCGGCATCGCCCATCGCCGCTGCGGCAAGCTGATCGTCGCCGCCAGTGACGCGCAGGGGCAACAGCTCGGCCACATCGCCGCCGCGGCAGCGGCCAACGGAGTGCACGACCTGCAGGCGCTGTCGCGCGACGCCGCCCGCGCGCTGGAACCCGCGCTGGAATGCACGGCGGCGCTGCTGTCGCCGTCGACCGGCATCATCGACAGCCACGCCCTGATGCTTTCGCTGCTGGGCGATGCCGAACGCGACGGCGCGGTGCTCGCGGTGAACAGCCCGGTGCGCGGCGGCGCCATCGTCGACGACGGCATCGTGCTGGAGGTAGGCGGCGACACGGACGACGCCATGCCGTTGCACGCAACCACGGTAGTGAACTGCGCCGGCCTCGGCGCCCACGGCATCGCCCTTCGCCTGCGCGGCCTGCCCGCGGACACCGTGCCGCCGCTGCATTATGCCAAAGGCAACTACTATTCACTGGCCGGCCGCGCGCCCTTCTCGCGCCTGGTCTATCCGATACCGGAAGCCGCCGGACTCGGCGTGCACCTGACGCTGGACCTCGGCGGCCAGGCGCGCTTCGGCCCCGACGTGGAATGGGTAGAGGGCATCGACTACACGGTGGACCCCAGGCGCGCCGACGCCTTCTACGCCGAAGTGCGCCGCTACTGGCCGCAACTGCCTGACGGCGCGCTGCTGCCGGCCTATGCCGGGATACGGCCCAAGCCGCATGCGCCGGGCGCGGCGGCCTGCGACTTCCTGGTTTCCGGCCCCGCCGAGCATGGCTGCGGCGGGCTGGTCTGCCTCTACGGCATCGAATCGCCGGGCCTCACCTCTTGCCTGGCGCTTGCCGAACATGTGGCGCAGCGCCTTGACGACTGAAGGCAAATCGGACTGCGCGTCGCCGCGCGGATGCCAAGCTGCTAGGATGACGCTTCCCCGCCGCCCCGTCCCTGCCCCACGATGTCCATGCCCCGCGCTCCCCTGCTGTTTCCGGCCCTGACGCTGGCGCTGCTGCTTGCCGCGACCGACGGTGCTGCGCAGGGACCGTCGCGCGACGTCAAGCTGGCAGGCATGGGTATCCGCAAATGCAGCGAATGGCAGCAGTGGAAGGACGCGCGCAACACCGAATCACGCGCGATGGTGCTGGAATGGGCGCAAGGCTTCATCGCCGGACACAACATCTACGCCCGCAGCGGCAGCGCGACGGCCAGCCCGGTGGTTGCCGGTGTCGCGGTGCTGATTCCCCTGCTCGACGCCTACTGCCTGAAGAATCCCGAGCAGCGGATCTTTTCCGGTGTGGTCGAGATCACCCAGAGCCTTGGCGGCGCCAAGGTGAATATCGAACCCAAGGCGACGCCACCGCGCGCGCCACAGCCCGAGCAAAAGGGCCGCCTCGATTCCTGAAGCGCCGCGCGCGACGCCGACAACGCCAGGGAGTGCACATGACCGATATCACCCTCGACAAACTTGCCGCGCTGTTTGCGCTGGTGCTGGTGCTGCTTGCGCCGGCTGCGCGGGCGGAAGCCGTTTCCTTCCTCGACGAAGTCGTCGCCGAATATGGCGGCGGCGCAGCGCCGACCGCGATCCACGAACGCGGCACGACCGAATCGACGCGTCGGGGCAAGGGCCCGGTAGAACGCTGGTGGCAGGCGCCCGACCGCTTCCGCATCGATATCGGCTATCCGGGCACGCCGGAGATGCGCCTGCTGCGCGGCGCCGAGGCCTGGCAGCAGGGCCGGCCGGCGGTCGCCGCGATGCATGGCGCGCTGTTGCTGCAGGCCGCGCGCATGGCGCTGCCCTGGCGGCTGCGCGACAACGCGCGGCAGGTGGTCGACCTCGGCGAACCTCCCACCGGATTCCGCAAGCCATTGCGCACACTGCAGTGGCAGGTGCGGGAAGGCATCCAGCTGATCGTCGAGATCGATCCCGACACGATGCTGGTGCAGCGTTCGCGCGGCATCCTGACCATCGACCACTCCTCGATGGAGTTCGGCACCATTTATGAGAACTACCGGCGGATCGACGGCCGCATGGTGGCCATGCTGGAGCGCCATTTCGCCATGGGCCAGTACATCGGCAGCACCACGCTGGAAAGCGTCGAGTTCCCCGCCGTGCTGCCAGCGCCGACTTTCGAGCCGGTGCTGCCGCCAGGCAAAACCGTGCGCGAGTTCCGGCCGGCACCCTTCCTGTCCGGCATCTGACCGGCGCGGAAAACCGATTGGGCAACGCATCCATCCAGCCCGCCGCCGGGACCGCGCCGGCATGGGCGCCGCTTTTCGCCGCCTGGCTGATCGCCGCCGCTTCGACTCTGGGCGCGCTGTACTTCGGCGAGATCGCGGAATTGCCGATCTGCGTGCTGTGCTGGTACCAGCGCATCTTCATGTTCCCGCTGACGCTGATCCTGCCTTTCGGCCTGTTTCCGCCCGACCGCCGTATCATTCGCGCTGCGCTGGCGCTGGCCGTGCCCGGCGCACTGGTGGCGAGCTACCACCTGCTGCTGGCCAGCGGCGTGATTCCCAAGCCGCTCAAGCCCTGCATGCAGGGCATACCCTGCTCGGAAACCGTGGTCCAGTGGTTCGGCTTCCTCACCATCCCACTGCTTTCGGCCGTGGCTTTCCCGACCATCATCGCGCTGCTGGTCACGGCGCACCGAAGGAGTAGCACATGAAGCAAAAAAACATTTTCATCATCGCCGCGATCGGACTGCTGGTCGCCTTCATCATCGCCGCCCTGCTGCGCAACGTCGAGCGCGAGGAAGCGCCGAGCCCGATCGCGGCGGCCCGCACCGAAGCCAAGGCGCCAGCCGCCGCCACACCGCCGCCGAAGCCCGCCGACACCGGGCCGATGATGGTGCGCCCGCACTCGCCGCTGCTGGGCAGCGCCGACGCGCCGGTGGTGATCGTGGAATTCTTCGATCCCGCCTGCGAAACCTGCGCCGCCTTCTACCCGATCGTGAAGCAGATCCGCGCCGGCAATCCCGACAACATCGCTGTCGCGCTGCGCTACGCGCCCTTCCACAAGGGCTCGGCCAAGGTGGTGGCGGCGCTGGAAGCGGCGCGCGCGCAGGACAAGTACTGGCAGGCGTTGGAAGCGCTGTTGAAAACCCAGTCCGACTGGGCGGCGAACCACGAAGCCAACCTCGATCGGATCTGGCCGCACTTGAAGAAGGCCGGCCTCGACGTCGCGCGCCTGCAGGCCGACATGGCCGATCCCGCCATCGCCAAACTGATCAGCCTCGATCTGATCGACGCACAAGCCTTCCGCGTCGGCAAAACGCCGGATTTCTACGTCAATGGCAAGCCGCTGCCGAGCTTCGGCCAGGAACAGCTGAAAGCGCTGGTGGCGAGCGAACTGGCGGCGAAGAAGGCGGCTGCCGAGGCGGCGGCTGCCGCGGCGGCAAAGGCGGCATCTGCGGCGGCCGAGGCGGCGGCAAAGGCAGCGGCGGCTCCCGCGCCCGCGCTGCCCATGGCGCCGATGGTTGCGCCCACCTCGCCGACCCGTGCTCCGACTGCGGCCCCGGCAGACAAGCCGGCGACGCGTTGAGTCGGACCTGATCCGGGCCCGGCCATGATCGAACTGCTCCAGTTCCGGCATTCGCCCTACAACGAGAAAGTGCGCTGGGCACTTGACCTCAAGCGGGTGCCGCACCGGCGCCGCAGCCTGCTGCCGGGACCACACATGGGCGTGGTGAAGAAGCTCACCGGCCGCACCCAGACCCCCGTGCTGGTGCTGGAGGACGGCGCCGTCGTCGCCGGTTCGGCCCGCATCGTCGAGTGGCTGGAACAGCACCATCCCGAACCGCGCCTGATGCCCGACGCACCCGCCGAACGCGAACAGGCGCAGGTGATCCAGCAACACTTCGACGACGACATCACGCCGCGCATCCGGCGCACCGTGCTCGATGCCCTGTTGCGTCGCCCGCGCTATTTCGCAGCCGTATTCGCCGAAGCCGAATCGCCGCTCAAGCAACGCCTGTATTCGTTCATCGTGCCGCTGGCGGCACCGGTGGTCAGAAAAGGCAACGGGATAACCGGCGATGCGGCGGTGGCCGACGGCATAGCCGCCGCGCACGAGGCGCTGGATTTCGTCGCGGCACAGGCCAAGGCCACCGGCTACCTGGTCGGCAGCCGTTTCGGCATCGCCGACATCGTCGCCGCGACTACGCTGGCCACCGTGGTACGACCCGACAACTCGCCGATGCAAAGCCCGCAACCGGTTGATCCGCTGTTCGCGGCACTGATCGCGCCCTTCCGCGAGCATCCGGGAGCGCAGTGGGTGCGCGACATCTACGCCCGGCACCGTGTCGCCAGCGCCGACTTCGAGGGCGCCAGCCCTTACTGACTAACGCCCGGCAAAGCGCGGTGGCCGCTTGTCGAGGAAGGCGGCGAGGCCCTCGGCATAGTCCTGCGTGGCGAGGAAGGCAAAGCTGGCGCGCTTTTCGTCGAGCGTCAGCGGCCTGCCATCCATCAGCCGTGCTATCCACTGCTTGTGCCAGCGCGCCACCAGCGGCGCCCCGGCGGCGATCCGCTCGGCCGTCGCGCGCGCTTCGTCCGGCACCGCGTCGTCGGCCACCACGCGCGTCAGCAAGCCCTTGCCATGCGCCTCGGCGGCCGAGAGCAGGCGGCCTTCGAGCAGGATCTCCCTCGCCACGGCCGGACCGGCCAGGCGCAACAGGCCGCCCAATTCGCCGGGATACATCGAAAAGCCCAGCTTCATGATCGGCGCGCCGAACTTCGCACCTTCGCCGGCGATGCGCAGGTCACAGGCGCAGGCGATCTCCAGCCCGCCGCCGACGCAGGGGCCCTGGATCGCCGCCACGGTCGGATGCGGGCAGGATTCGATGGCGGCCAGCGCCGTGCCGACCGCCTCGTGATAGGCCAGTGCGCTGTCGACATCGGCGCGCGCGGTCTTGAACTCCTCGAGATCGCCGCCCGCGGCGAAGGCCCGACCCTCGCCGCGCAGGATCACGCAGCGCAGGGATTCGTCGGCCGCCAGCGCGGCCATGGTTTCACGCAGGCGCCGCCACATCAGCGCGTTCAGCGCGTTGAGCTTGTCCGGATTGAACAGGGTAACGGTGGCAATGGCGCCGTCTTGCTCGCAGAGGATGTCGGAGTTCATTTCAGTCGTGCATCTGTTTGCAATGGCTATCTTTCGCCAAAATCAGGATGAAGGCCGCCAGCACCATGGTGGCGAACAGCAGCGTGAAGCCGGCACGGTAAGCGCCCGCGTCGTAGATGCGCGCGCCGGCGACGAGCGTGCCTTTCCAGCGCTGGTCGAGGATCCAGCCCATCGCCGGCTGCAGCAGCATGCCGCCCAAGAGCGGCCCCATGTTGCAGAAACCCGACGCGGTGCCGACCAGCCGCAGCGGCACCGATTCCTTGGCCCAGGCGAAGCCGATGATGATGTTGCCCGAGGCGAAACCGGTCGGCACCAGCAGCACGACCAGCAGCCAAAGCGGCAACGGCAGGAAAATGATCGCCGACCAGCCGAGCAGCGCCACGCCGGCAGCGATCAGGTACAGGGGCTTCCTCATGTGCATGCGCTCCGACCAGCTGCCCAGCATCGGCCCGCCCAACGCCCAGGAAACCAGCAGGGTGGACGTGATCGCCGCCGCCGCTTTCGGGTCCAGCCCATGCACCTGGCGCAGGAAGGGTACGCCCCAGAGTCCGGCGAAGGTCAGCACCGCACCGGAAAAGCCGATCGGCACCGCCGTCAGGATCCAGATGTTGCGATAGGACAGCACCTCCATCAGGCCGCGCAGCACCGATTGCGAGCCATGCGCGCCGTGCTCGCCCTGATAGTGGCTGGCGTAGCCGCGCTCGACCGGGTCGTCGCGCACGCGCAGCCAGGTGACGACGCAGAGGATGGCCGTCAGCGCCGCCGAAACGCCCATCACCGGGCGCCAGCCGAAGGCTTCCACCAGAAAGCGCAGCGGCACGCCCGCCACCACGCCGCCGACCACGCCCATCAGCAGCGCCATGCCCGAGGCCAGCGCGTACTGCTTGGGCGCGAACCAGTGGCTGGCGAGCTTGAGCATCGAAACGAAGGCCACCGCCACCGAGGCGCCGATCAAAAGCCGCCCCATGTTGGCCCAGAAGATGGTCGGCGCGAAAGCGAACAGCGCGGTGCCCAGCGCCGCCACGCCGCCGCCGACGGTGAGGAGCCGCCGCGGACCCCAGCGGTCGGCAATCATCCCGGTGGGGATCTGCATCGCCACGTAGGAATAGAAATAGAAAGCCGAGAGATTGCCCAGTGCCGCGCCGGTGATGGCGAATTCCAGCATCAGCTGGTCGGTGATCACCGCTGGCGCCACGCGCAGGTAGAAGCCGATCAGGTAGAGCAGCGCGCCGAGACCCCAGACCGACCACGCAAGCGTGGTCGGTGGAAACAACAGCTTTCCCCCCGGCCCCCTTTCCGGGAAAGGGGGTGACTGTTGCTCGCGCTGCTCGATTGAATTGCTCATGCGGCTACGTTCTCCGCCCACCACAACCGCGCCTTGAGGCCCCAGGTGGTGGCGTAGCCGACGACGCGAAAGCGGATGTTGCCGGCGCCATCGACCACGAAGTGCGTCGGCACCCCGCGCACGCGCCAGTTCGTCGCATGGCGGCCATCGGCATCGACCAGCGCCGGCAGTTCGATGCCGCGTTCCTTCAAGTGCTTCGTCACCGTCGCCGCGTCGCCCGACTGCATCGCCACCGAAATCACGCGATGGTCTTTCGCCACGCTGACGATGTTGTCCTCTTCCGCCGTGCACACCGGACACCAGGTGGCCCAGAAGGCGACCAAAGTCGGCGTGCTGTTCGCCGTGTCGCCAGCGCCGACTTTTACATGGCTGCCATCGGTGAGCACACCCGCCAGCGGCGGCGCCACGCCATCGGGCAGGCCGCGCGTCTGCCAGTACTGCGCACCGAGGATGACGGCGATGATCAGGCCGGCTTCGAGCAGCCAGCGTTGCCAGCGTTTCTTGGGGAGCAAGGTTTGGAGTCTTGAGGAAAGATTCATCATCCAATCTTAACGGACGCGACCACCTTGCGGCGAAGCCCTGCCAGGACCGAATTGGCGCCCTCAATTCGATGCCTATAGAATTCGCCGATCCTTCGCGGAAACCTGCTCCCCATGTCCATCGGCAAACTGACCCTGTCCCGCCTCGAAAGTCTGTTGCTGACCGCCTGCGACGACTTGCGCGGCAACATGGATGCCAGCGAGTACAAGGAATACATCTTCGGCATGCTGTTCCTCAAGCGCGCCAGCGACCTGTTCGACCAGCGCCGCAAGGAAATCCGCACCCAGGGCAAAGCCGACGGCCTCAGCGCGGCTGACATCGATGCCCTGCTCGAAGACGAGGACCAGTATTCCGGCAAGTATTTCTACGTCCCGCCCCGCGCCCGCTGGAACGATGAATGGACCGACGACAACGGCAAGCGCCAGCCGGCACTCAAGCACACCAAGGAAAATGTCGGCTCCATGCTCAACAAGGCGCTGGAGGCGCTAGAAGACCACAACGCCGACGCCTTGCAGGATGTGCTCAAGGGCAACATCAACTTCAACCGCAAGATCGGCCAGCACACGCTGGATGACGACACCCTGGTCAACTTCATCCAGAACTTCGAGAAGATTCCGCTGCACGACGACGACTTCGAATTTCCCGATCTGCTCGGTGCCGCCTACGAATGGCTGATCAAGCACTTCGCCGATTCGGCCGGCAAGAAGGCTGGCGAGTTCTACACCCCGGTCGAGGTGGTGCGCATCTGCGTCGAAATCTGCGATCCGCGCGAAGACATGAGCGTGTACGACCCGACGGTCGGCTCGGGCGGCATGCTGATCCAGGCCCGCGACTACGTGCGCGAATGCGGCGGCGACCCCGGCGAACTGTCGCTCTTCGGCCAGGAAAAGATGGGCACCACCTGGTCCATCTGCAAGATGAACATGCTGCTGCACGGCATCTCCCACGCCGACATCCGCCAGCAGGACACCATCCGCGAACCGCAACACCAGGCCGAGGCTGGCCAGTTGCGCCGCTTCGACCGCGTGCTGGCCAATCCGCCCTTCAGCCAGAACTACATCAAGAAGGAAATCAAGTTCCCCGGCCGCTTCCCGGTCTTCATGCCCGAGAAAGGCAAGAAGGCCGACCTGATGTTCGTCCAGCACATGCTGTCCGTGCTCAAGGCCGACGGCCGACTCGCCACCGTGATGCCGCACGGCGTGCTGTTCCGCGGCGGCGAGGAGCGCGAGGCGCGGCGCCATTTCATCGACAAGGGCTACCTCGAAGCCGTGATCGGCCTGCCGAGCAACCTGTTCTACGGCACCGGCATCCCCGCCTGCATCCTGGTGCTGAACAAGGCCGGAGCCGCCGAGCGCGCGGGTGCCAACGGTGGTGTGCTGTTCATCAATGCCGACCGCGAATACCGCGAGGGCAAGGCGCAGAACCACCTGCGCCCGGAAGACATCGACAAGATCGTCCATGCCTACCGCGACGGCAAGGACATCCCCGCCTACGCGCGCCGTGTCGCCAGCGCCGACATTGCCGCCGAGGACTACAACTGCAACATCCGCCGCTACGTCGACAACGCCCCGCCGCCCGAACCGCACGACGTGCGCGCCCACCTGCACGGCGGTGTCCCGGTCGCCGAGATCGACGCCCTCGGCCACTTCTGGCAGAACTATCCCGGCCTGCGCGAAACCTGCTTCGTCCCCCGTCTCCATCCCGGTCCCCGTCATTCCGGCGAAAGCCGGAATCCAGGAGTCGCCTACGCCGACTTTTCGCAAGCCCTGCCGTACAAGCCCGCCATCGCCGCGCAAGTGAACCACCACCCCGGCGTTCTGCAACGCCAGACCGATTTCATGGCCACCCTCGAAGCCTGGTGGCAGCAACACCTCCCCGTAGTCGAATCCCTGGCACCGGCCCCCGAAAATCAGAGCGCCAAAGCCCGCAACGTCTACGCCTTGCGCAGCACCCTGCTCGACAGCATCGAGCGCACTCTTTACCAAAATGCGGCCGGCCAGCACCTGCTGACCCGCTACCAGGTGCGCGGCGCCTTCGCCAACTACTACAAGCAGCTTGCGGCCGATTTCAAATCCATCGCCGCCAGCGGCTGGGGGCCGGAACTGATCCCGGACGAAGACATCCTGCAAAGCCAGTTCCCGCAAGTGCTGGCCGAACTGGAACAGCAGCAGGCGCGCTTAGCCGAACTGCAAGCCCTGTTCGCCGCCGCTAGCGAGGAGGACTTCGAGGACAGCGACGACACCGGCGTGCTACCCGCCGATCAGGTCAAGGCGCTAAAGGCCGAACTCAAGGAAGCCAGAGGCAACATGAAGCTCGCCAAACGCGACCGCAGCTTCGGCGACTGGGATGCATTCCGCATCGAGGCCGAGCGCATCGAGGCGCAACTGGCGCGGCACAAGGCACTGGAAGACGAAGCCAAGGCTCTGAAGGCCGCGATCAAATCCACCGCCGCGAAGAAGGACGAACTGGTCGAACAGGCCCGGCTGAAGATTGGCAACGACGAAGCGCGCCAAGTTATCGTTGCACGCTTGGGCCAGGTGCTGTTCACCCACTATCGCAACTACCTGCGCGCCGACCAGCGTGCCTGCATCGCAGCCATCGAGAAGCTGTGGGGCAAGTACGCAGTGACTGCGATGCAGATCGAGACTGAACGGCATCAGGCGGGGGCGGAGTTGAAGAAGTATCTGGTGGAGTTGGGGTATGAGTGAGTGGGTTACCGCTCCATTGCACTCGCTAGCCGAAATCCGGGTTAGCAACGTCGACAAGAAAACGGTTCCATCCGAGCGCCCGGTGCGACTCTGCAACTACATGGACGTTTACGGCAACGACTACATTCGCTCAGACATCCCGTTCATGGAGGCCACAGCAAGCGCTGCTGAGATTTCCCGGCTCAAGGTCGATCATGGCGATGTGATGATCACGAAAGACTCCGAAACGCCGTCGGATATCGGCATTCCCGCTGTCGTCATGGACCAGATCGACGACTTGGTATGTGGTTACCACCTGGCGCTGATTAAGCCGAATCGCAATGTTGTTGATTCGGTGTATCTCGCGAAGCAGCTTGCTACCGACGAGACCGCGCGTTACTTTGGGCGCTACGCAGCAGGCTCGACGAGGTATGGCCTTTCGAATGGAGCGATTGCCAAGACTCGAATCCGGTTGGCGCCATTGCCCCAGCAACAAAAAATCGCCGCCATCCTCACCAGCATCGACACGGCGATTGAAAAGACCGAAGCGCTGATCGAGAAATACCAGCAGACCAAAGCCGGGCTGATGCACGACCTGTTCACCCGAGGCGTCCTCCCCAACAGCCAACTCCGCCCGCCCCGCGAGCAAGCACCCGAGCTGTATCAGGAGACCGCGATTGGGTGGATTCCAAGAGATTGGAATGTGTGTACTTTGCGGTCTTGCTTAACAAGTAATCCCACGAACGGCATCTACAAATCGTCAGATCAGATTGGTTTAGAAGGTGTGCTGATGGTTGGGCAAACGGCGTTTACTGCTGAAAGATCCGTCGAATTCTCATTGTGCCGACGCGGAGTGATTAGCTCAGGCGACCTCCGACGTTACGGCCTATCGAAGGGCAATATCCTAGTTACAAGAGTATTTGCAACGGTTCAGGGTGTGGGTCTGCCAACCCTAGTGCCCGAGTTGTCCGAGCCAGCTGTGTTTGAGTCAAACATGATGCGCTTGCAGATTGATCTGGCGAGGATTGTGCCTCGGCTGCTTTTCGAGTGGTTACGCAGCCCTGCCGCGCGGCGATACATTTACGCTGGCGCAAATGCGTCAAATCAATGTAGCGTAAATCAAAGCGTGCTCAATCCGATGCCAGTTCCATGCCCACATATTGAGGAGCAGGCAAGGATCGTTTCAAGAATTGACCGGCTAGATGAGCGTCATTTTTCGGAATGCTCAGACCTGCAGAAACTGCTCTACCAAAAACTCGGCCTCATGCAAGACCTCCTGACCGGCAAAGTCCCGGTAAAAGTCGGCGCTGGCGAGACGGCGAATCACAGCGAGCGTCACCCATGATCCGATACGTCCAGGGCAATTTGCTGGAAGCCCCGGCCGACGCCCTCGTCAATGCGGTGAATACCGTGGGCGTGATGGGCAAGGGAATCGCGCTGATGTTCAAGCTGCGCTTTGACGAAAACTATCGGCGCTACGTGGCCGCTTGCAAGACTGGCCAGGTGCGGACCGGCCTTATGTTCGTCACCGAGGTAAATGAACTGGTTGGCCCGCGCTGGATCGTCAACTTCCCGACCAAACAGCATTGGCGTGCGCCCTCGCGCATGGACTGGATTGTCGATGGCTTGCAGGATTTGCGCCGCTTCATTGTTGACAACAATGTCCGCTCGATTGCCGTGCCCGCGCTGGGCGCGGGCAATGGCGGCCTCGACTGGCCGGCGGTGCGCCAGCAGATCGAACGGACGCTGGGTGACCTCGATGCCGATGTGATGGTTTATGAGCCGATGACGACAAACTCGTCTATCCTGCAACGCGTTCATCATCAAACGGAAGCAAATCGAGGGGGTTCGTGATGGCGGCCGGAAAACGTCCGACGGTACTTGTTTCTTCGACCGTGTATGGCATCGAGGAACTGCTGGAGCGCATCTACGCGATCCTCACGGCTTTTGGCTACGAGGTCTGGATGTCGCACCGAGGTACGTTGCCGGTGCGTTCAGACAAGACGGCGTTCGAGAATTGCCTTGCCGCAGTGGATGACTGTGATCTGTTCCTCGGCATCATCACCTCGGACTACGGTAGCGGCAAGGCAGGCGACGAGATTTCGATTACCCATCAGGAGCTGAAGCGAGCCGTCGAGCGCCGCAAGCCACGCTGGCTTTTGTCTCACCAGAACGTTGTGTTCGCACGCCGTTTGCTGCGGGACCTGGGTCACGACACTGCCGAGAAGCGCGCGAAGCTGAAGCTGACCAAGGGGGCGAGGAGCATTTCCGACTTGCGCGTGATCGACATGTACGAAGAAGCAATTCTGGATACCCGCCCACTTTCCGAGCGGCATGGCAATTGGGTGCAAGAGTTTCGCACCGATGAAGACGCCTTGCTCTTTGCGTCCGCGCAGTTCTCGCGCTACCAGGAGGTGGAGAAATTCATCACTGAAAATCTCGGTAATCCTGCCAGCGTGCTGGCCAGAATCAAGCCCGCCCAAGGAACGAAGAAATGAAGCGCGAAGAGTTGCAGCGCAAGCTGTCTCTGGGCGAGGGCCAGGCACTGGAGTTCAAGGCAACGTTCAAACCGGCGCTAGTCGGGCAGCAAGTCTGCGCCTTCCTGAACTCCGGTGGCGGCTACCTCGTTCTCGGCGTCGCTGACAATGGCACGCCGCAAGGAGTGACTTCCAGCATTAGCCTGCACGAGCTGGAGCAAGCCGTTGCGGCAGATCTGACTCCGAAGGCACTGGTTTCTTTCGAGGAACAGACCGTCGAAGGAAAGAAGCTCTGGGTGGTTGAGGTGCCTGCTGGAATGGATGTTCCCTATAGCTTCCGCGACGAAGTGTTCGTCCGGGAGGGCGAGCGCTCCCGCCGCGCCGATGTCGCCACACTGCGGGACATGATCCTGCGGCGCCAAGTTGAACCCGAGCGCTGGGAGCGTCGTTTTTCCGACGCCGATCTCGCGGACGATTTGGATACCGATGAAATTCGTGCGGCAGCGATTAGAAGCAAGGAGGCCGGTCGCGACGAACGCTTGTTCGATGAAGCCAGCGGCCCAACTGCAAGGCTCGAAAGACTTGGTCTCATCAAATATGGCCGCTTGACCAACGGTGGCGACGTGTTGTTCGCTGCCCATCCGGCTGTGCGCCATCCGCAAGTGCGGGTGCGCTGCGTCCGCTATACCAGCGACAAGAGCGACGACAAGTATCAGGATTTCAAAACCTTCGAGGGGCCGCTGGTAGCGACGCTCGAACAGGTGTTCGCCTTTGTCCGCCGCAACACGCCCAGTAGCAGCCACTTTCCGGCCGGCAAGATGGAGCGCAAGGATCGGGGGACTTATCCCGAGGAAGCTTTGCGCGAAGGACTGGTCAATGCTTTCGCCCATCGCGATTACGCGGATTTCCGCGGCGGGGTGGCCGTGCACATTTTCCCGGCGCGGCTGGAGATATGGAACTCCGGCAGTTTGCCGGATGGGATTACCCCGGCAGGTCTGGCCAAGGGGCACATCTCCATCCTGCGCAATCCGGACATCGCCCATGTTCTTTATCTGCGCGGCCTGATGGAGAAGCTTGGCCGGGGCAGCGTGCTGATCCGCAAGGCATGCCGGCAGCGTGGCTTGCCTGTGCCGGACTGGAAAAGTGATGAGCACGGCGTAACGCTGACCTTCCGTACCCCGGAAGTCACCCCGGAAGTCACCCCGGAAGTCACCCCGGAAGTCACCCCGGAAGTCACCCCGGAAGTCACCCCGGAAGTTCGCCGGGTGATTCTGGCCTTACCGGGCGAAATGTCACGCCAGCAATTGCAGCAGGCGCTGGACCTGAAGGACCCCGAGCATTTCCGCAAGACCTACCTGTCGCCGGCGCTTGCCTCCGGCCTAGTCGAAATGACCTTGCCGGACAAGCCTCGCGCCAGCAGTCAGCGCTATCGCCTTACCGCCACGGGGCGGAAGTGGATCAAGGCCAACGCCAAGCCGAAATGAGCGAATACTCGGAGGTCGAACAGCCCTTCCTCCGCCAGCTTGATGAGCAGGGCTGGACAACGATCGACCAAGGCACGGGCGTGCCGCAGGACGCGGCGCCCAGCCTGCGCCAGAGTTTCCGCCAGTGGCTGCTGCCCGAGGTATTCGCCGAGTCGGTCCGCCGCATCAACCTGACCGACGACGGCCAGCCCTGGCTGACCGACGCACAGCTCGACGACCTGCAACAGCAACTGCTGCGCCAGCCCAACCGCACTTTGCTTGAAGCCAACGAGGCGGTGCAGGCGCTGCTGTTCAAGGCCCAGGTGGATGCTAACGAACTGACCGGCGAACGCGACCCGGTAGTGCGGCTGATCGATTTCCACCAGCCGGAGAACAACCGCTTTCACGCCATCAACCAGTTCCGCATCGATACGCCGGGCTGCGTGAAGGGCTTCATCATTCCCGACATCGTGCTGTTCGTGAATGGCATTCCGCTGTGCGTGGTGGAATGCAAGAAGGGTTCCGCGTTCTGCGCCAACCCGATGCAGGAAGCCTACGTGCAGTTGCAGCGCTACATGCGCCGGCGCATGGAAACAGAACTGGCCGGACTGCGCGAAGGCGAGCCGCGGCTGTTCCATAGCTGCCTGTTGCTGATCCGCAGCAGCGGCATCGAGGCAGACTACGGCACCATCAGTTCGGGCGAGGAGCACTACCACGCCTGGAAGACGCTCTATCCCAAGGACGATGCGGCGCTGGCGGACCTGAACGCCCAGCAGCAGTTGATCGCCGGCATGCTGGACCGCACGAACCTGCTGCAAATCCTGCGCACCAGCAGCGTGTTCAAGGACACGGAGGGCGGCCAGCGCGTCAAGGTGGTCTGTCGCTACCAGCAGTTCCGCGCCGCCAACCGGATATTGCAACGCCTGCGCGGCGGCCAGACGGCGCTGGAGCGCAGCGGCGTGGTGTGGCACACGCAGGGCTCGGGCAAGTCGCTGACCATGGTGTTCGTGGCACGCATGCTGCGCGCCAGTGGCAATTTAAGCGATTACAAGATCGTGCTGGTCAATGACCGGCAGGACCTGGAGGACCAGCTTGGCGCGACGGCGGCGCTGATCGGCGGCCGGGTGAATGTAATCGAGAGCAGCAGCGACTTGCGCCGGCACCTGGCAAGCGACAGTTCCGACCTCAACATGGTAATGGTCCACAAGTTTCAGGAGCGCAATCAGGTGCTGAGCAATACCGTGGCCGAGGCGCTGGGCACCTACCTGGCCATGCCGGCGGGCAAGACCTTCGGCGTGGTCAATACCTCGCCGCGCATCATCCTGATGATCGACGAGGCGCACCGCACGCAAAGCTCGGACCTCGGCGACAACCTGTTCGAGGCTTTCCCCAACGCGGCCCGCGTTGCTTTCACCGGCACGCCGCTGATCACCGAGCGGCATGGCGAACGGAAGACGCACAAGCGCTTCGGCGAATACATCGACACCTACAAGCTGATGGACGCCGTGCATGACGGCGCTACGCTGCAAATCCTCTACGAAGGCAAGACCGCCGACAGCGCGCTCAACGAAAAGCACGCCTTCGATACCGCCTTCGAAGACTTGTTCCGCGACCGCAGCGAGGAAGAGCTGCTGGCGATCAGGAAGAAGTACGGCGCCACCGGCGACATCCTCGAAGCGAAGAACCGCATCGACGCCATTGCCCGCGATCTCGTCATGCATTACATCGACAACATCCTGCCCAACGGCTTCAAGGCCCAGGTGGTATGCCACTCCAAGCTGGCCTGCGTGCGCTACCGCGAGGGCATCGAGGCGGCGCTGGCGGAACGGATTGCCAGGGAACGCATGACGGAAACGCCGGATGCCGAATTGATCCGCAAGCTGGAATTCCTCAAGCCCGTGGTGGTGATTTCGTCGGATGGCACCAACGAGGCGGCCTACATCAGCCATGCCCGCAAGGAAGCGCAGCGGCTGAATGCGGTGGCCAACTTCTGCAAGCCTTTCGATCTCGATGACCCCGACCAGAGCAACACCGGGATTGCCTTCCTGATCGTCTGCGACATGCTGCTGACTGGCTTCGATGCGCCGGTCGAGCAGGTGATGTACATCGACAAGAAGCTGCGCGAGCACACGCTGCTGCAGGCCATTGCCCGCACCAACCGCGTCATGCGCGGCAAGCAGCGCGGCTATGTGGTCGACTACATCGGCCTCGCCAACCACCTGACCGAAGCCCTGAGCCTCTATGCCGCCAGCGACGAACTGCAGGAGTTGCACGATGGCCTGCAGGCCATTGGTTCGGAGCTGCCTGTGCTGGAAGAGCGCTACCAGCGCCTGCTGCAACACTTCCGCGAAGCCGGTATCCGGCAGATTGGCGAATTCGTCACGGGCAGCCTGCCGGGGCTGCAAGCCGATGCCGCCGTGGTCGACGCGGCGGTGAAGGCGCTGAAGGACGAGAAGCGGCGGGCGGACTTCGAGGTCTATCTGAAGAAGTTTCTGATGAGCATGGACATCATCCTGCCGCACGAGTCGGCCCAGCCCTACCGCGTGCCGGCCAAGCGTTTCGGCTACATCCTGCAGGTGGCGAAGGAGCGCTACAAGGACGCGAGCCTCGATCTCGGCGATGCGGGCGAAAAGGTCAAGGCGCTGATCAATGCGCACCTGATCAGCCTCGGAATCAATCCCAAGGTGGCGCCGGTGGAACTGCTGGCGGAGGATTTCATCGAGAAGCTGCAGCAGCACGCCGGCAACAACGGCGAGGCCAAGGCCAGTGAAATGGAGCATGCCATCCGCAAACACTGCACGGTGCACCACGACGAAGACCCGGCCTTCTACAAGACGCTTTCGGAAAAAGTGGATGCCCTGATTGAAAGGCACCACGAGGAATGGGACCTGCTGGTCGAAAAGCTGGCGGAACTTCGCCAGGTTGCCATTGAGGGACGGCGCCAAGGCGAAGACGGCATGAGCCGGGAGGCGACGACCTTCTACGAGTACATCGTACAGATCGGGTTCGCCGCAGGCGTGGTGGCGCCGGAACACAAGGCTGAGTTCAAGCGGCTGATGGAAGATGTGGTTGAACTGCTGCAGGAGACAGTCGGCAGTATCGACTTCTGGCAGAACCCGGACAAGCAGAAGCGGGTGCGCGGCTTGCTCAAGACAGAGATCGCGAAGTGCGCCATCGAGGAGCTCAAGGCCAACCGCGAGCGGGTGGCGGTCGAGATCATGAAGTTGGCCAAGAACCGCCACGACGAACTCGTGCACGGTTCGGGAGCCGCCTGAAATGCAGCTGAGGAAGGTTCGCGACATCGAATACCGCTTGCTGCCCGGAGCGGACCGCCAGACCACGGACATCGTGATCGAGCGCGACGGCCTGATCACGGTGCGGCCACCGAAGCGCATGACGCCGGAGCAGGTCGATTCGATCGTGCTCAGAAAACGCATGTGGATCTACCGCAACCTGGCCGACTGGCGCGATCTCAACGCAACTCGGGTGGTGCGCGAGTGGGTCAATGGCGAAGCTTTTCCCTACCTCGGCTCGAACTATCGACTGCTGCTGGTGGGAAAGCAGGAAGAAGCGCTGAAATTGAAAGAGGGGCGCTTTTGTCTTCTGCGTTCGGTTGTCGACCAGGGTGGCAAGGACGCGGCCCATCAGGCCTTCCAGGAGTTCTACGAGGAGAAGGGGCGCGAGCGCCTGAGCAAAAGAGTTGCCGCGCTCGCTGCCAGGGTCGGCGTGCAGCCGGGACGCATCGCGGTTAAGGAGCTTGGCTATCGCTGGGCATCTTGCCTGAGCGACGGCAGCCTGCATTTTCACTGGAAGTGCATGATGGCTCCGGTCACGATCATCGACTACATCGTGGTCCACGAGCTTTGCCATCTGCGCCACCGCGATCATTCGGCGGCATTCTGGAACGAAGTGGATAAGGTCCTGCCCGACTATCGGGAACGGAAGGACTGGCTGCGGGCGCGGGGGGCTGAGTTGGACTTGTAGGATAGGTTCCACTCCAGTGGGAGATTTCCTACCGTCCCGCCATTCGCAGCGCCGTACCACCAGCGCCGACTTTTCTCCCTTCCCGAACTCGCTGCCGCGCTTTCCCCCGAAAACGACAGGTGCCATAAAGTAGTTGAAACTTGACTGGTTTAATCCACTATTAATTGATATTCTGTTTGCGACGCTCCGTGATCTGTTACACACCGATGGAATCGCACAGCAACGCCGGCATGCAAGAATTCCGGAAAGGAGGCCTGCAAATGGATACCAACTTCGATTTTCAGGATTGGGCACAACTGGCGCGGGTTTCGCCCGAGGCCTTCGAGGCTCGCCGCAAGGAGGCCATCGAGGCTTTTCTCGCGGGTTCGTCCGTCGAGCAGCGCGGCCTGGGCCGTAGCCTGCAGCGCGAGATCGATTTCGAGATCCGCCGCGCGGGTTCGCCGCAGCAGGCTTTCGCCGCAATCGCAAGAATGGTGCGGGACCAGATGGCTTTCCTCTGCGAGGAACTGGTCGGCCTGAATGAATCGCTGATCGAGTTCGATGCCTTGACCAGGTCCCGGGCGGCGCTTCTGACGGCTGCGGCGGCCGCGGTGGTGGTGCCGGAACCGGAGCCGCAGTCGATGGACTCGCGCAGCTGCTAGTTGGCGTGCCGGATCGGTAACGCGCGCCGGGGCGTCGTACGAAGCGGCGTCAGCACTGTTCCCAGGGCAGGCCCTCGAAACGCCAGCCGTTCATCGAGCCGCGATGGTGGTTGTCGTCGAGTTCGCCTTCGAAGCCGTGCAGGACGTTGTATACGGCGGTGAAGCCGGCTTCTTCGAGCGCCTTGCCGGCATCGACCGAGCGGTTGCCGCTGCGGCAGATCAGCACCACCGGGCGATCGTGGGCGTGGCCGGCGTACTTCTTCACTTCGCCGACGAAGTGGGGATTGACATCCCAGTCGGGACCGTCGTTCCACGAAACGTGCAGCACCCCGGCGGGATGGCCGACGAAGAGGAATTCCATTTCGCTGCGACAGTCTATGAACAGCGCCTTGGGGTTCTCGTGGAGGAACTGGGCGGTTTCTTTCGGCGTGAGATGTTCCATGTGCGCTCCTTGTCCGGATGTTTCGATTCTAGCCCAGCACTCCGGCGGCCACGCCGCAGCGGAGCTTGGCGGTATCATCGGGCTCATGAAATCCTTTTCCCGCACACTCGCGCTGCTGTTCGCGGTTGGACTTGGCGGTTGCGACGCCACCTTGCTGGCCAACCTGAAGCCCGGCAGTTCCAGCGCCGCCGAGGTGCGTACGCAGCTCGGCGCGCCGGCGGCGGAATGGCCCAATCCGGACGGCAGCATGACCTGGGAATATCCACGCGGCCCGGAGGGCACGCGCACCTGGATGCTGGCGCTCGACCCGCGTTCCGTGCTGCAATCGATCGGGCAGGCGCTGACGGAAGAAAACTTCGCCCGCGTCGAAAAGGGCTGGCACAAGGAGCAGGTGCGCCGCCTGCTCGGCACGCCGTCGGGGACGGTCTACTTCCCGCAGAAGCCCGAAGAAGTCTGGGAATGGCGCATCGCTCCCCTGCAACCCATCAACAGCGCCTGGTTCCACGTGCATTTCAGTCCGGACGGCACGGTGACGGGTACCTCGCGCCGCGAGGAAGCGCCGGTGGGCGGGCCCGACCAGAACTAGGCGGCGGGCGGGCCGACCGGTTAGTGTGAAAAACCATGTTCCGAGTGCCCTGTCATGAACGCGCGTAGCGCGCAAACCGGTAACCCCCCGCGAGGGGGGAAGGGGGGCGGGCGAATAATTGGCTTTTCGCGGGTTTCATCTTCGGCGGGGCGGCAATCGCGGCAATGAGCGATAGGCGGCGGGCGGCCCGCGCAGGTATCATCGAGGCATGAATCCGCTTACCCGTCTGCTCGCCGCACTGGCGTCCGTGTTTGGCTTCTACGGCTGCGACGCGGCGCATCTGGCCGACCTCAAGCCCGGCGTTTCGACCGCGCAGGAAGTACGCGAACGGCTCGGTGTGCCGGGTGCGGAATGGCCCAACGCCGACGGCAGCGTGACCTGGGAATACACGCGCCAACCGCAAGGTACGCGCTGCTACATGCTGACGCTGAACCAGGGTGGCGTGCTGCAGAAGATCGACCAGGTGATAACCGAAGCCAACTTCGCGCGCATTGAAAAGGGCTGGAGCGCGGAACAGGTACGCCGCCTGCTGGGCCAGGCCGCGGGCGAGGCGAAGTTCCCGCTCAAGCCGGAAGTGGTGCGCGAGTGGCGCATGGAGCCAAAGACGCCGGGCAACAATGCGTTTTTCCATGTCCATTTCACGCCGGACGGCTTCGTCACTCACACCTCGCGCCGCGAGGAGCCGCCGGTCGGTTGAACCTTGCCCGGCCAGCCCGGTCGGAGCCTGCCCGTTGATGAATTGCCGAAAGGATTCCATGTCGTACCGCAACCAAACCCTGCGCGGCGCCTTGTTTGCCGCCCTCCTCGCCTTTGGCGCCGCGGCGCACGCCGAGCCCGACCTGGCGGCACCCGATGCGGCCGCCGCAGTGGCTGCCGGCAAGGTCACCCTGATTGACATCCGCACTCCGCCCGAATGGAAGGAAACCGGTGTCGCCAAAGGCGCCCAACTGATCAACATGCTGCATCCGCAGGGCGCACCCGGCTTCACCAACGCACTGCTGGAGAAAGTGAACGGCAACAAAAATGCCCCGATCGCGCTGATCTGCCGCACCGGCAACCGCACCACCCAGGTGCAGCGCTACCTGCAAAGCCAGGGCTTCACGCAGGTGTACAACGTCAAGGAAGGCATGGCCGGCAGCGGCGCCGGCCCGGGCTGGCTCAAGCGCGGATTGCCTGTGGACAAATGTACGACTCAGTGCTGATGCACCCTAGAGAGTCGGCGCCCGCGCCACGGCGCTATAATCGCGCCTCGCTTCCGAGGAGCGCTGCAAGGTTGGCCTGCCGGTCATCACCCTAGGCTCGGAATCCGTTTTCAACGGCGCTCGCCTGACCTTGGTTAAACCGGGGCTTCGGTGAGCCGCATTGCGAGTCGCGCTCCCCGCCCCGGTCATGGATTGGAGAGACGCATGACCGCAGCAAGGACCGAAGCCCCCCGCTGGCAACCCGACCGCAGCGCCGAATTACGCGCGCTGATGGCGCAGCGCATCCTGATCCTCGACGGCGCCATGGGCACCATGGTGCAGCGGAGGAAACTGGTCGAGGCCGACTATCGCGGCGCGCGTTTCGCCAGCCACCCCAAGGACCTCAAGGGCAACAACGACCTGCTCTGCATCACGCGGCCCGACGTCATCGGCGGCATCCACGAGGCCTACCTGCAGGCCGGCGCCGACATCCTCGAAACCAACAGCTTCAACGGCACGCGCGTCTCGCAGGGCGAGTACGGGCTGGCGGATCTGGCCTACGAACTCAACGTCGCCGCCGCAACGCTGGCGCGCGGGCTCGCGGACAAGCATTCGACGCCGGACAAGCCGCGCTTCGTCGCCGGCGTGCTCGGCCCGACCTCGCGTACCGCCTCGCTTTCGCCAGATGTAAATGACCCCGGCGCGCGCAACGTTTCCTTCGACCAGCTCGTCGCCGACTACCTCGAAGCCGCGCGCGGCCTTGCCGCCGGCGGCGCGGACATCCTGCTGGTGGAAACCGTGTTCGATACGCTCAACGCCAAGGCCGCGCTGTTCGCCGTCGAGAAGTTCTTCGACGAAGCCGGCCGGCGCTGGCCGGTAATGATTTCCGGCACCATCACCGACGCCTCCGGCCGCACGCTCTCGGGCCAGACCGCCGAGGCCTTCTGGAACTCGCTGCGCCACGCGCGGCCGCTGTCCTTCGGCTTCAACTGCGCGCTGGGCGCGAAGGACCTGCGCCCGTATGTCGAAGAACTCTCGAAGCTGGCCGACTGCATGGTTTCGGTGCATCCCAATGCCGGCCTGCCGAACGCCTTCGGCGGCTACGACGAGCCGCCCGAGTCCATGGCCGCCGAAATCCGCGAATGGGCAAGCTCCGGCCTGATCAACATCGCCGGCGGCTGCTGCGGCACCTCGCCCGACTACATCCGCGCCATCGCCCAGGCCTTGCAGGGGATCGCCCCGCGCAAGCCGTCGCAGGTGGAAAGGAAGCTGCGCCTCTCGGGCCTCGAAGCCTGCAACATCGGCGCCGAGAGCCTGTTCGTGAACGTCGGCGAGCGCACCAACGTCACCGGCTCCAAGGCCTTCGCCCGCATGATCCTCGAAGGCCGTTTTGATGACGCGCTGGCCGTCGCCCGCCAGCAGGTGGAGAACGGCGCGCAGATCGTGGACATCAACATGGACGAGGCCATGCTCGACTCGGTCGCGGCCATGTCGCGCTTCG
>JBIKLV010000112.1:0-11411 GCA_044359585.1 Sulfuritalea sp.
GGTGGCTGCGGCGCGCGCGCTCGAAACCCAGCAGGGCGCCGATGTGGTCGCCCAGTTCAGGCAGAACCAGGATTCCGCCACGGCCACGCTCGGCCTCCAGGAGGCGCAATTGACCAGCGCCGGCGAACTTCTCTCGCGCTTGCGCGAGCTGGCGGTCCAGGCCGGCAGTACCAGCCTGACGACAACCGCCCGGCAGGGCATCGCCATCGAGATGCGTTCCAGCTTCGATCGCCTGCTCGCCATCGCCAACTCGACCGACGGCTCCGGCAACCACCTGTTCGCCGGCTTCATGAGCGCGACGACGCCCTTCGGCGGCAACGTCGACAACATCATTGCCGGCGGCGAGATTTCCTATCAGGGCGACGACGGCCAGCGCAGCCTGCAGGTGTCGCCGAGCCGCATTATCGAAGTGAGCGAGTCGGGCCGGGACCTGTTCCAGCGCATCGGCAGCGGCAACGGCTATTTCGCCACCGACTATGCCGCCGGCAACACCGGGACCGGCATCGTCAGTTCCGGCACGGTGACCGATCCCGCCGCATGGCGGACGGCAACGGCGCGCGATATCGACGTCCGGTTTACGGTAAGCGCGGGCGTCACCACCTATGACCTGGTCGATACCGTGAGCGGCAATTCACTCCTGACCGGGGCTGCGGCGCCCGCGCCCCTGGTCAGCCAGCGCAGCTTCCAGCCCGGGCAACCGATCGTACTGAAATCCCAGGGCGCCGAGCCGGCCTTCAATCTCGGCGGCAGCCTGAGCATCACCGCCAACCCGGCCAGCGGCGACCGCTTCTCCGTTACTCCGAGCAGCTCGCAAAGCGTTTTCGCGACGATTTCCAACCTGGTCGGTGCGCTGGAAAGCACGGGAGCGACGCCGGCCGACAATGCCAAGTACATCAACGAAGTCGCGTTCGCGCTGAACGATCTTGCCCGGGCCAGCGAAAACATCCTCGGCGCGCGGGCCAGGATCGGCGCACGCATGAACGAGATCGAATCGCTGGCCGGATTGAACGAGGACCTCGGCCTGCAGTTCCAGCAGGCCCTGTCCAAGCTGCAGGACGTCGATTACGCGCAGGCGATTTCCGACCTGACACGCAAGCAGGTGCAACTGGAGGCCGCGCAGCAGTCCTTCCTCAAGGTTTCCCAACTTTCCCTGTTCAACTACCTGTGATGACACCGTACCGCCAGCGCCGACTTTTGCTAGCCGCGACCACCGCGCTTCTCGCCGGTTGCGGTGCAATGAACTATCCCGGGCCGAGCGCCATCGACGGCAACTTTCCGGCGCAGGGCCCAATCCTTCCCGACACTGCGCTGAACCTGACGAAATCGGTGCAGCTTCCACTCGAAAAAATAGTCAATTGGGGACTCTACGCGGGGGCTGCCTGGCTGATCCTGGATCCCTTGGCGCCCAACTGGGAGATCGAGCAGGCCAGTTTTCCGGAACGCCATTACCACCTGTCGCTCAAGATGAAACGGGTCTATGCGGGTGGCGCCGGCGAAGCCCGAGTCGTGTTCCATCAGCGGGCCAAGGACCTGATGCGGCAGAACGGCTTCGACACCTATGCCGTGGTCGAGTACAGCGAGGGACTCGAATCCTCGATTCTCGGTTCGCAGCGCGTGGCGCGCGGGGTGATCCAGCTGGTACGCAAGTAGGCGGCGCCGGCGATCAGCCGGCGGCCACCCGCACCGAAAGTTCGAGCACTTCGAACCCCCGGTTGAATACCGACTCCATGGCGGCGCCGAGATAGGGCAGCGTCAGCCAGAGGACCACGAAACCCAGTGCCAGCGTGACCGGGAAGCCTACGGCGAAAAGGTTCAGCGAGGGCGCGACGCGGGACAGCACGCCGAGGGAAATGTTGGTTACCAGCAAGGCCGTGATCAGCGGTAGCGCCAGCATCACGCCTAGGCTGAACATCATCGACGCCGAGGTCACGATGGACCACAGTGCTGCCGCATGGAAAGGCGTGGTGCTGACCGGAAGTAGCGTGAAACTCTCCGCCAGCAGGGTGAGCGCGAGCAGGTGGCCATTCATGGCGAGGAACATCAGGGCCGTGAGGAATCCCAGGAACTGGGTCATCACCGGCGTCATGCTGCTGCTGCCCGGGTCGAAGAAGGTCGCGAAGGACAAACCCATCTGCAGGCCGATCAGTTCGCCGGTCACATCGAGTGCGGCCAGCGCGATGCGCAGGGCGAAACCCATCATGACCCCGACAAGCATTTGCTCGGCGATCACCGCCAGCCCCAGCCATGAGCCCGCCTCGATCGCCGGGGGTGGCGGCAGGGCCGGGGCCAGCGCCATGGTGATTCCGAGACCCATCACCAGGCGGACGCGCACCGGCAGCGCCGCGTTGTTGAACACGGGGGTCATCGCCAGCAGGCCGAGAATTCGCGTCAGGGGAAATACGAAAAGGCCGAGCCAGGCGTCGAGCTGCGCCGAGCTGATGCTGATCACTAGCCGATGACCCCCGGAATCGACTCGTAAAGCCGGCGCATATAGTCGGTCAGCATGGTGATCATCCATGGCCCGGCGAGGATCAGGGTGACGAATATCGCGATCAGCTTCGGCACGAAGGAAAGGGTGGCTTCGTTGATCTGGGTCGCCGCCTGGAAGATGCTTACGATCAGGCCGGTGACCAGCGCGGCGATGAACAGCGGCGCGGATATCAGCAGCGTCAGTTCGACGGCACCGCGGCCTATCTCGATGACGGTGGTGGGGGTCATTGGACTACCTTTCCCCCATCCCCCTTCCAAGGGAAGGGGGTGACTTCGCTTCGCCGCTGCGCGGCTCCATGGTTTGGCTGGCGTCCCTTCGGGCGGCCGTGCGGGACGCTCATACGCCGAAGCTCAACACCAGCGAGCCGATCAGCAGGTTCCAGCCATCGACCAGCACGAACAGCATGATCTTGAATGGCAGGGCGACGATCACCGGCGACATCATCATCATGCCCATCGACATCAGGACCGAGGCGACGATCATGTCGATGATCAGGAAGGGAATGAAGATGATGAATCCGATCTGGAACGCGGTTTTCAGCTCCGAGGTGACGAAGGCCGGAATCAGAACGCGCATCGGTATCTCGTCAGCCTTGGCCGGCGTTGGCTGCTTGGCGATCTTGGTGAAGGTGACCAGGTCCGCCTCACGCACCTGCTTCAGCATGAAGGCGCGCAAAGGTACGGCGCCCTTTTCCAGCGCTTGCTGGAATCCGATCTTGTTCTCGGTCAGCGGCAGGTAGGCCTCGGTGTAAATCCGGTCGCCGACCGGCGCCATGATGAAGAAGGTGAGGAACAGCGCGAGACCGACCAGGACCTGGTTCGGCGGCGACGTCTGGGTTCCCAGCGCATGGCGCAGGAGGGAGAACACGATGACGATTCGGGTGAAACTGGTCATCATCAGGATCAGCGCAGGCAGGAAGGTCAGGCTGGTCAATAGCAGCAGGGTCTGGATCGACAGCGACCACTGGACGCCGCCGCCGGGAGCGGGTGTGCTGGTGATGGCGGGCATCGCCTGGGCCAACGCGAGTGCCGGCGTCAGAAGGAGCAGGGCGAGAACTCGCGCCTTCATGGCCGGGGCTTTCGCATGAGTTGCTCGAGCCACGCCGGCATCGCAGCGGATGCGGCGCCTGGCGCGGCTGGCGGCAAGGCCTGGCGGGGAATCTCGGCTAGCGCTGACACGCGGCCCGGGGCAACTCCGAGCACCAGCCACGTGGTGCCCACCTCGACGATGACGACGCGCTCCCGTCCACCGACCGGGGTGGTGGCGACGATCCGCATCAACCCGGCGGCCGGTCCGCGCTGCTGAGTCAGTTTCTTCAGCAGCCACAGGCTGCCGACCAGCAGGGCGAGTATCCCGACCAGGCCCAGCAGCATCTGCACCAGGTTGCCGCTCATCGTGGGTGGCGCGACGACTTGCGCAGTCGCATCCGCGACCGGCAGAAACAAAGCAATGATGGGGGCGAGAAATTTGCGCATGCGCACCTGAAAACACGACGCCGCATCGTGACGAAACGGCGACTTTGGACTAGTGCGAGGATACGGCGCGCGGCGCTTGCGGTAGCGCCCAAGCAAAGGGGCTAAGCGCCGACTTATCAGCGATTAAGCTTGCGGATGCGTTCCTGGGGGGTGATGATGTCCGTCAGGCGGATGCCGAACTTGTCATTGACGACCACCACTTCGCCTTGGGCGACCAGCGTGCCATTGATCAGGACATCCATCGGCTCACCGGCCAGTCCGTCGAGTTCGACGACCGAGCCGTGGGCGAGTTGCAGCAGGTTGCGGATCGAAATCTTGGTGCGCCCGAGTTCCACCGTGAGCGCGACCGGGATGTCCATGATCATGTCGAAGCCGCGCGGGGCCTGGGAACTCCCTGCATCTTCCGAAAACTGCTCGAATATCTGTGCCGGCTGAACGCTGGGTGCGGGTTGCGCCTCGGCCGCAGCCTGCTCGCCCATGGCGGAGGCCCAGTCATCATCGGAGATCTGCTGTTCGGCGGCGGTGGGGTCGTTCATTTCATGCTCCAGACATCGTTGAGGCTAACGGGACGTCTGACATGATAATCATGTTTCCGCTTCCGCGACGAAGCGCTCGATCTTGAGTGCGTACTGACCGTTATGGACGCCATAGCGCGATTCGATGACGGGCACGCCGTCAACCGCTGCCTGCATTGTCGCTTCGATCGTCAGCGGAATCACGTCGCCGACCTTCATCTGGACGATCTGGCCGAACGTCAGCGAGGTGGTGCCCAGCGTCGCGACCAGTTCCACTTCGGCGGTCTGCAACTGGCGGGTCAGCATGCCGGTCCAGCGACTGTCCGTCCCGGTCTGTTCGCTGTGCATCGAACTGTGCAGCATGTCGCGGATCGGTTCGACCATCGAATAGGGCAGGCAGATATGCAGTTCCGAGGTGTTGCCGGCGAATTCCAGGTTGAAGGTGATCGAAATCACCACTTCCGAGGGCGTCGCGATGTTGGCGAACTGGGTGTTCATCTCGGACCGGACGTATTCGAAGGTCAGCGGATAGACCGGCAGCCATGCCTTCTGGTATTCCTCGAAAATGACCTCGAGCAGGTTCTGGATGATGCGCTGCTCGGTGGGCGTGAAGTCGCGGCCCTCGACGCGGGTATGGAAGCGGCCGTCCCCGCCGAACATGTTGTCGACCACCAGAAATACGAGGTTGGGATCCAGGACGATCAGGCCGGTGCCACGCAGCGGTTTGGCCTGGATCAGGTTGAGGTTGGTGGGCACCACCAGGTTGCGGATGAACTCGCTGTACTTCTGTACCTTGATCGGGGCGACCGAAACCTCGACGCCCTTGTGCATGTAGTTGAACAAACCGATGCGCAGGTAACGCGCGAAGCGCTCGTTGATGAGTTCCATCGTCGGCATGCGGCCGCGAACGATGCGCTCCTGGCGTCCAAGATCGTAGGGTTTGACGCCACCGACATCACCCGCTTCGGTGGCTACTTCATCTGTTTCGCCGGCGACGCCCTTGAGCAGGGCGTCGACTTCTTCCTGGGAGAGAAAATCCTGGGCCATTCGATTCAACGCCCCAAACGGACGATGTGTTACTGAATGATGAAGCTTGAGAATAGCACGGATTGTACGGGGGCACCGGGGTCGGCGGCCTCGGCGGGCGGCGCGGTTGCGGCCTCGGCAGCCGGACTGGCGTCGGCGGCTGGCTTGGCGTCGGGCGCCGGTTTGGCCTTTTGGGCAGTCGGGTCGATGACCCGGTTGGCGATGTCGCGCAATTCGTTGGCAAGGCGCTGCACACCCGTTGCGGTGGAGAGCGTGGACGCCTTGTTATTCATCAGCGACAGGGTGATGCGATGTTTGAGTTCGGGCTCGAACTGCTTCATCAGTTCCAGACCCTGCGCATCCAGCAGCTTTAGCTGGACTTCCACCTGCAGGTAGGCCTCCTGCTGTTCGGTCTGCAGTTTTACGGTGAACGCCTTGTCGAATTTGTAGAAAACCGGAGGGGCGCCAGGCTCAGCCTTTTTCTTCTTCGCGGGTTCCTTGGCCACCGCATCGGTGGCTTCATCGCCGGTAGGCGCCGATTTTTTCAGCAGAAAGAACGCGGCGCCGCCGCCGAGGACGAGGCAGGCAACTCCGATCAGGACGAACACCATCCATTTGCCCTTCTTTTTGGGTGGTGTTGCTGCGGTTTCAGCTTCGGCTTTCTTGGCATCGGCCATTTAGGATTCTCCGGAAATTTGCGGTCGGCAATTGTCGACGATATGCACAGGGCTCGCATCTTGGCAGATCGGCCTTGTCATGGGAACGTGCTCCGCCAGATCGGGACGCGGCGGTGATCAGGCAAAGACGTCGACCATGCCGCGGCCGCCTGCATTCTGCCAGCGGGATCCTCCCGTGAGCGCTTCGACGGAAACGGTGGTCGGCTCGCCGAAGCGATTTCCGGAGGCATTGCGAGAGTCTTTCGCCTGCATCGACCCAGCATCCTGCCGGCTTTCTGCGCCGACATGCGTATTGCCAAGGGCGACACCGGCATCGGCCAGGACTTCGCGCAGGCGCGACATGGAGTTTTCGAGCGCCTCGCGTACCGCGGCATTGGGCGATGCAAAGCTCGCGCTGACATTGTCACCTTCGATGACCATGGTGACTTCGATGCGGCCCAGTTGTGGCGGATTGAGTACGAGGTCCGCCTGCTGCCTGCCGTTGCCCACCATCCAGGTCAGCTTCTCGCCCATTTCCTGGTTCCATCCGGCTTGTCCGAATCCGGTTTCGACCCTCACGCTCGGCGGTGGCGCGGTAGCGGGCGCGTTTCCGCCGGCCTGCAGGGCAAGGTTGCCCGAATGGCTTGCAATCCGGTCCAGCGTGCTGCGGAAGTCAGCTCCGACGTCCCCCTGGGAGGTCGCCAGGGAGCCGGTGCCTGCGGTTTCGGCAGAAATTGCCGGTTCGACGGCAAGCTTGTCCGCGGGAGCCTTGCGCTCGAACTGCACTTGCTGCGCAGGAGCGCCGCGCTGAGCCGCGTCATCGCGTTTTCCGCCGCGTGCATCGATAGCCCCGGAAGTCGGCGCTGGCGCTACGGCATTGGTGGCAATGAGCGGGCTCGTGACGGAAGTCGAGGCTTCGGCCGCTTCCTGGGCGAAAGCCTGGCGCGCCGTTTCGTCGGCGGCCTTGGCCTTCTCGGCAATTTCGCCCGCGGCCGGGAATACGGCCGACGGCAATACCGCGGAGTTCGTCGCATCCGCCGCCATGAGGGACTCGGCCGACGCTGCTTCCTGCGAAGCGGCATCAACGCTCGGTGCCGCCGGTTCGGTCGCAGCGAAGCTGGCAAGGTCGGGCAAGAGCGGGGCAAGGCTGCCGCCCTGGGGCGGCGCAGCGCCATCTGCGGCTTTTGCGGCTGCGCTATCGGGGGCCTTCCCGGTCGCAGCCTTTCCGTTGCCGGATGCGACCTGATCGCTGCGGGATTTGAGTACGGCGGCGAAGGTGACGGGCGCAGCTGGGCCGGATTCGTTGCCGGAGTTTTCGCGGATCCGCGATTCGTCGCCACGGCTTGCCGAAGGGCCCGGGGCGATCGGAGTCGGGGATGCGTTCAGGATATCAGCCATGTGCAGTTTCTTTCCGGTTGGACAGTCATGCACACATTCAAGCAAGCCCTATGCCACGAACTCAGCCGATCTGGGTTGCCTTCGGCAATGCCGTGGGAGTTGGCAGCACGGCGTTCGCGGCTTCATTCTTGCTCGCATGGCTTCTGGCGCCGAACTCGTCGCTGGCCTTTTGTTCCGCCCGCTGTTCTTCGCCGGCGACGACCGCCTGGTGCCTGTCCGCCAGGGTGCTGAAGGCCTTTACCCGCCCTTGCTTGCCCATCCAGTCCTGCTGGCCGGCGAGAGTGCGTTCCTGGGTAAGGGCGACGGACTGCGCCGCGGTGACGATCGCGTCGTCGATGCGGGCAATGAAACGGGTGTAGTTGCTCCATTCGCTGAGCCCGAGGCCGTTTTCCGCGGCAAGGAGGAAGCGGCTGTGGTACTCGTCGCGATAGCGGACCAGCAGCGCGTAACGTGTAGATGCCTGATGCTCGCCGGCGATCAGTTCGCCAAGTTCGCGTGTTGCCTGCTCGAGGTGAAGCTGGGAAAGGTCGAGCAGGGTTTGCAGCGGGAAGGGCGTGGCCATGGCGGGATACTCGGATCGGATTACCGGCTTTGGAAGTTCACGTGGCGAGCAGTTCGCGCAGACGCTGGCGCGTGGTGGCACTGTCGGCGCGCTCGTCGATGCGTTGTTGGAGGAAGGCCTCGAGTTTCGGGTACAGCGCGATGGACCTGTCGAGCAGAAGGTCCGATCCGGCCGAATACGCGCCGACCGCGATCAGGTCGCGGGCGCGCTGGTAGCGCGAATAGAGCTGTTTGAACTGGCGCGCCAGTTCCAGCTGCTCGGGGCTGTTGAGCTGGTTCATCGCGCGCGAGATCGATTGTTCGATGTCGATCGCCGGGTAATGGCCGGCATCGGCCAGCCGGCGGTCGAGCACGATATGGCCGTCGAGGATGGCGCGCGCCGAGTCGGCGATGGGATCCTGCGGATCGTCACCTTCCGTGAGGACGGTGTAGAACGCCGTGATCGAACCGCCGCCCGCTGGGCCGTTGCCGGCGCGTTCGACGAGTTGCGGCAATCGCGCGAAAACGGAGGGCGGGTACCCGCGCGTGACCGGTGGTTCGCCGACGGCCAGGGCGATTTCGCGTTGCGCCATGGCGTAACGGGTGAGCGAATCCATGATCAGCAGGACGTGGCGGCCTTCGTCGCGGAAGTGCTCGGCGATCGCCGTGGCATAGGCAGCGCCCTGCAGCCTTAGCAATGGGCTGACGTCCGCCGGGGCGGCCACGACCACCGAACGCGCGCGGCCTTCCAGGCCAAGATTCTGTTCGAGAAACTCCTGGACTTCGCGTCCGCGTTCGCCGATCAGCCCGACCACGATGCGGTCGGCTTGCGTGTACCTCGCCATCATGCCGAGCAAGACGCTCTTGCCGACGCCGGATCCCGAAAACAGGCCCAGTCGCTGTCCGCGACCCACGGTCAGCAGGCCATTGATGGCGCGGATGCCGACATCCATGCTCTGGCGAATCGGCTCTCGCAGCAACGGATTCAGCGGGCGGCTGGCAAGCGAATGCCGATGGTTGGTGATCAGCGGACCGAGGTTGTCGAGGGCGCGACCGTTGGCGTCGACCACCCGCCCCAGCAGTTCGTCACCGACCGGCAGGTGCTTGGTCCGATCCTGCGAGCGGCGCTTGGCGGACAGGCGCTGGCCCAGGACCGGGGCCAGCACAGGGGCTTCCTGCGGCCAGACCAGGGCTCCGGGCGCAAGCCCATAGACGTCTTCAGCCGGCATCATGAACAGGCGATCGCCGGCAAATCCGACGATCTCCGCCTCGACGCTTCCCTCGCCCGGGGTTTCGATGCGAACGACCGCGCCGAGCGGCAACTTGAGGCCGGAAGCTTCCATCACCAGGCCGTTGATCCGCGTCAGCCGGCCGGCGACCTGCCAAGGCTGCGCCGCCGCGACCGGGGTGCGGCATTGATCGAGAAATCCCGCGACGCGCTGAAGATTCATGATCGCTCGGATTCGGCGGGGATCACCCAGGGCGTGTCCTGGTCGAGGGTGGCGATGACCCTTTGCCAGCGCGTGGAGAGCTTGGAATCGATATGGGCGCCACCCGAGTCGATGATCACGTCGCCACGGGCAAGCTGCGGATCTTCCTGGATCCGGTGGCCGGCTCGCGACAACTGCTCCTCGGAATGCTTGCGAAGCAGCGCCACATCTTCCGCGTTGAGGTGGATCACGGCCTGATGTGCCGGCAGCTGCGCCAGCGCCGCACGTATGGTCCCGAGGACCACTTCCGGCTGCACGGTGATCGCCTGACCGATGACTTTGCGCGCGATTTCAAGTGACAACGCCAGGACTTCGTCGGCAAGTACGCGTTCGATTTCAGCGACGCCGGCATCGAAGCCGGAAATGGCCTTTGCCATTTGTTCCGACAGTTCGCGCGCCGCGCCATCAGCCGCTTGCTGACCGGCCTTGAGGCCATCGGCGCGTCCGGTTTCGAAACCGGCCCGGTAGCCCTCCTGGCGTGCAGTTTCGCGCAGGATGGCGACTGCGGGATCACCTCGGTCAGATTTTGCCAGGCTCGCTTGCGACGCTGTTTTGCCCGTGCCGACGGAACTGCCGCCGACGCCGTCGGCGTCGCCAAAATTGGCCATGTCCCACGGCTTCCATGCATCGTGCCTGGGTTTGGATGGTGGCGAGAAAATTTGCGTTTTCCTTGGTTGTCGGAGTGGTGGCTCTGCTCCGTCCGGGGGCCGTTGCCACAAAGCGTGCGGCCGCGATGCCTCTATGACTTCCGTGGGAGTTATCGTCGCAAAAAGGAGTCCGCTTGTTTATCCGTGAATTACGCGACAAACTGCGGGAAATACGTAGTCCGGGAGATGCCCGGGCTTGGCGCGACGGAGTGACGCGGGGAATACCGCGAAACCTCGAGTGTCCGGCGGGTTGTTTGAAACCGCTTACAGAACCAGTTCGAGCCCTTCGCGCGCCAGCAGAACCCTTGGCGCCCCGGATTGGTCGAGCTGATGACCGGTAGTTGCGCAGGCCTGCGCAAACGCCTTGTCCAGGTCGTCGTCCGATCGGGTCGGTTCATGGTGGGTGCACACCAGTGTCTTCACACCGATGCGGCGTGCCCAGGCGATGCTGCCTTCCAGCGTGCCATGTCCCCAGCCGACCTTGGTCGGGTATTCGGACGCCGTGTAGGAACTGTCTGCGATCATCAGGTCCAGGCCCGCCAGGGCGTGGTCCAGTTGCCCCTGCAACTGGTCGATCATCTGCTGATAGCCGGCATGTTCCTCGTCCGTCGGCTCGTAGATGTTAGGCCAGGGCTCGTGGTCGCCGGTAAAAAATACCGACTTTCCATTGCAATCGACGCGGTAGCCGAAATTGACCACCGGATGGTTGAGCAGCAGGGGGGTTACCAGGACATCCCCCACCTGCACCGGTTCGCCCGCCGCGATGGTCCGGTATTCGATCCGAGCGTTCATTTCCGCTTCGCGTACCGGGAAGTAGCTGTACTGCAACTGCACTTCCATCACCTGGTCGATGCCGCGCCCGGAGACGATGTCGTGGCCGCCGTGAATGCGTACCGAATTGCCGGGGATGTAGAGCGGGGTGAAGAAGGGCAAGCCCTGGATATGGTCCCAGTGCGTATGCGTCATGAATACGTTGGCCTGTACCGGCAATTGCCTCAGCAGTTGCTGCGCGAGAGGGAATATGCCCGTGCCGGCATCGAGGATGATCAGGGTGCCGTCGTCGCCGCGTACCTCGATGCAGGTGGTGTTTCCGCCATAGCGTTGCGTTTGCGGGCCCGGCGACGGGATCGAGCCACGGACACCCCAGAATCGGACCTTCATGGCATCGCTTTC
>JBIKLV010000034.1:0-38161 GCA_044359585.1 Sulfuritalea sp.
GAAGGACAGCGTCGGTACATCCTTCATAGGCAGGTGCTGGCTCTGGGTGGCGTGGGTGTACTCGACCTTGAAGGTTCCGCGCGTGCTCGGCGTGAAGTTGTAGCCGCCGTTGAGGAACAGCTTGTGGGCCTGGTTGTCGAGCGGCAGCGAGAGGTAGGTGGTGTTGGCCACCGTCACCGCGGCACCCGACGTGATGGCCGTCACCATCGAGTGGCTGTTGTCGTACCAGCTGCCGTAGTAACCGCCGGACAACTGGAATGCCTTGGTGTTGTAGTTGAGGGTCACTTCCAGCTGGCGCGTGACGCTGTCGATCGGCTCCGCGAGGAATTCCACCGCCGAGCCACGGCTCCAGTTGCGGGTACCTTTCTTGTCCTCGTTCTTGAAGCTGACGTTCAGGTTCAGGTCCGGCGTCAGGCTCTTGTAGAAGCCGAGGCCTACCAGGTCGCGTTCGGTGCTCATTTTCACCGTCTGCAGCGGTCCGGGATTGGCGGGCACGATGTTGATCACGTTGGCGATGGTGCCGACGCCCTGCAGGCGGGTGGTGAAGGTCAGCGGATCCTCGCGCAGCGTGCGGCTGTACTCGAAGCTGGCTCCGATGTCGCCCTGGCGCAGGTATTCGACCTTGAGGTCGCGGTTTTCCAGGCCCAGGTTGTTCGCCTTCAGCGTCCACCAGGTGCCGGTTACGTCGTCGCGCATCACCACGTCGGCATCGAACAGGCCGTAAGCGCGGCCCTTGCGCATGCCGTCGTAGATGCCCTGCTGGTCGCGGGGGCCGGACCAGTTGCCGAGTCCGACCGACACGCTGCTGTCGGGCTTGATCATCTGGTTGATCTGGGCGTCATCCGCCAGCGCGGTGCCGAAGACCGCCATCAGGGCCGTCGAAAGCGCGGTCAGCCTGAAGCCATGTTGCGTCGTTTTCATTGTTCTCTTCCCCTTTCGATCAGCGACGGAAGCGCCCGGCAGTCGCGCTGTTCTGCGTGCTGTTGCTGCCGTGGATGTTGGTATGACAGCTCACGCAGCCGCGGCCGACCGTGCCCTGGCCGGTCGAGGCGCCGCTGGCAAACGGAGCGATCGGCAGGCCGAAGCTCTGGCCCGGATGGCCCGTCATGTTGTGGCATTCCTGGCAAAGGAAGGGAGCACGGGTCTTCAGCAGGTTGGCGACGGTGGTGCCGTGCGGCTGGTGGCAAATGCCGCAGTCCTCAGTGACCGGCTGGTGGTTATGCACGAAAGGACCGCGCTTTTCCATGTGGCAGGTGAAGCAGGTCTCGTTGGTCGTGGCCTTGGCGAGCTGCTTCGGGTTGTCGCCGTGCACGTTGTGGCAGGACGAACAGCCCATCTTGCCTTCCGGTACCGGGTGATGCGACGGCTTGGCCATCTGGGCGCGCTGTTCCTTGTGGCAGGTGTAGCAGACTTCGGTCTGCGCGGTCTTGTCCTTGACCTTGTCCTTGCGGGCGTGGACCTGGTGGCAGTTGCTGCAAACGATGTCGCGCGTCGCATGCGTGCTCGACTGCCAGGTCATGCGGTCACCGCCCTGGTGGCAGGTGAGGCAGGCACCATTGCGCGCCTCGGCGGTAGTCGTGGATTTCTTGCGGAAGCTGCGATCGACCTGGGGCGGCTTGTCGCTGCCCTTGTGCTGCACGTGCTTTTCGCTTTCGCCGTGGCAATCGACGCAGGTCGGCGTGCGCTTGTCGGCGGTGGTGCCATGGCGGGTCTTGCCGATGGAAAGAACGCCAGGGTTCAATTCAAGCATCGTCGCGCTGCCCGTCGGTTCGTCGGCCTCGTCGTGGCAACCGGTGCATTTGGCGTCGCCCTTGAGGATCAGGTCCTTGGCATTGGGGTCGGCGACGAGTTTTTTTGCCGGTGCCGCCTTGGTCGCCTCGGCCGCGGCGAATGCCGGTGGGATGGCGGCCAGAGTGCCGGCCAAGGCAAAAATTGTAAGCAAGTGTCGCGCGATTCGCATCTGGATATCCCCTTGAACAAGCCTCGCCGGCGCATTTTCGCCGGCAATGCCGTTTGCATTGCACGTTCCGCGGCGGCGCGGCACGCTTCGTTGAGGTCGCGAGGATGCGCTGTCGCTCGCGCAAGGTCAAGACACCAAAAAAGCGCCCCAATTCAGGGCTTTACTATCTTTACAATAAAAAATCTGCGCGCGGCTGGCAGTGGCACCGGCAAACCCCCTGCCTTACCAACGGGCACTTCGAAGAACGCACATCAAAACACCGCAGAAATCACCCGAAAATTTTGCAATTACCTTTTGTTCTTTTAGTACTTTGTTCTCGCCAATAAAAGCAGCTTCGAAGTCTCGGAAATGAGAACCCAAAGGGCAGGGAGCGGGGGCATTTAGTTCAAGCATGCAGGATTCAATTATTGTAAGATTTCGTAAGTGTCAAAAATGCAACATTCCATGCGAGCGCGGTCGGCTCGCATTTGTTTGTTGCCAGCCTGGAGGTTTCCCGATGGAGCAAGTTCCCCGACTGTTGCTGGTCGACCATGACCCGGTGCGCTGCCGGGTGCTGGGCGACTACCTGCGGGAGCAGGGATTCGACACCATCGTGGCAGCCGACTGTGAAACTGCCCTGCGCCTGGTGGCAGAGGACGGTTGCGACCTGGTGATCCTCGACGACATGCTGCCAGGACTGGGCTGCATCGAAGCTCTGCGCCGCATCCGTCGCCAGGGAGAACTGCCGGTGGTGATACTGAGCGCGCGCAACGACGACGTCGACCGCATCGTCGGCATCGAACTGGGGGCCGACGACTATCTCCCGGAATCGTGCAACCTGCGCGAACTGACGGCGCGCCTTAGATCGATCCTGCGCCGCTCAAGGCATGCGGTTGCGGCAGAGAACCTGCGCAAGAACGCCATCGGCAGCCTGGTGATTTCGCCGGGCGAACGCAAGGCTACCTGGCGCGGGAAGGCACTGCCCCTGACCAGTACCGAATTCGACCTGCTGGAACGCCTGCACAACAATCCGGGGCGCGCGATGGACAAGTCGCTCCTCGCGCGCAAGGTGCTCGGCCGCGAACTGATGGCCGGGGATCGCAGCATCGACATGCATATCGGAAACCTGAGGAAGAAGCTCGGCAAGCTGGGTGACGGCCGTTCGCCGATCCAGACGGTGCGCGGCGCCGGCTACCAGCTGCTGAGGAAATAGACGCGGTGCCCGGTCCCCGGCAAACGGGCGACTAGCGACCGCAGGCGCGCGGAAAACTTCCGTTAGCGAGACCGGTCACCGGCCGGAGGCAGCGAGCCCCCGGCCGGGTTCGATCAACGGTGGCCGCCACCGAAGAAGCCGATGGCAATCATGGTCAGCAGCGCCAGGCCGCAGGCGATCAACACCAGGCCGAGGATGCGCGAACCCAGCTTGAAGGGTGCCGACGGCGCTTCGACCAGGTACTTCTCGAGTTCGCCCGATGCCACCAGACGGTCATACTGCGCACGGTGTTCGTGACGGAACTCGTCGAGCGACTGGGTGCCGGTGAACATCACCACGTCCGGCGGCGGCAGCTTGTCGGGCCGGAAGTGGTTGTTGAAGAAATGCACTGTGAACAGGAAGACCGCCGCGAGGAAGGCCTCCTCGCCGTGCACCACCATGGCGATGTTGAAGATCCAGCCCGGCAGGTACTGTGCCACCACGTGCGGGAATGCCAGCGCCATGCCGCTGCCGCCGATGATCGCCATACCCCAGAACACTGCCCAGTAGTCGAACTTCTCCCAGTAGGACCAGCGCTCGATGGCCGGCCGCGGCCCCTTGCCGAGGAACCACTTGAACATGCCGATCATGTCGTGCATGTCCTTCCAGTTCGGCACGAAGGAATCCGGGCCGAAGATCTTGAAGTCCTTCCACTTGCGCAGGATGTTGAGCGACACCGCGATCAGGTGGATGAAGAAGATGCCGAGCATGGTGAAGGCGGCGACCCGATGCACCAGGCCCGCCGTCTTCGGTCCGTTGAAGGCCGCCATGACGGCCTTGGCCCAGCCGGTCTCCGGATAGAAGGCCGCCATGCCGGTAAGCACCAGGATCATCACGCTGAGCGCGAAGCACAGGTGCGCCAGGCGCCACATCGGTCCGAAGCGCCGCACATGCGTGTTCGGCGGATCCAATCGGCGCTCGGGGAAGGGCAGTTGTTCGACCGGGATGTCACGCGTGCGGACGCGGAAGTTGCCCTTGCCCTCCTTGCGATCCTTGTACTCGCGATGCCACCAGAGTATGGAATGCGCCCAGAAGAACAGGAACACGCCGATCAGCAGCGCTTCCATGAACTTGGTGGTGATCCAGATTTCCGGGTATTTGGCGAAGTTGTCGCTGGTGCCGTGCGGGCTGAAGCTGATGAAACCGGCGGTCGCCAGCGGCGGCTTGCCTTCCTTGCCGCTGTGGCACTTCTGGCAGGTCTTCAGCCGGTTCTTCTCGTGCATCTTCGACTTCGGATCCTTCGACGGCTGCACGCCATGGCTGCCGTGGCAGTCGAAGCACTTGGCCGTGTAGGTGTAGCCCAGGGTATTGACCTGGCCGTGGTAGGACGCCTTGTAGGATTTCAGTTCGGGCTGGTGGCAGTCGCCGCAACTGGCGGTGATCGACAGCTTGGCCTTGTCCGTGGAACTGCCGACGATGTCGTGCGTGGTGTGGCAGTCCGAGCAGACCGCCGTTTTCAGGTTCTTCTTGTCGATGGCTTCCTTGCCGTGGATCGACTCCGACCATTCTTCGAGGTGGTCGGTATGGCACTTGTCGCCGCAGACGTTGGGCACCGTGAGGTGCCATTCCTTGCGCTCCTGGGTGCCGCGCGGCGGCACGTCGAAGGTATGCACGTTGTGGCAATCGCTGCAGATCGCCATCTGCCTGGTGGGATCATCCTTGTCCGGCTTGGCATGGAAGGATTTCTTGTAGGCGGCGACGTTGTCCGCGACGATGCCCATGCGCGGGCGCTCGGCGCCCTTGTTGTCCTTCTTGATTGACTCCCACAGATCGACGTGGCACTGCGCGCATTCGGCCTTGGCAACGCCTTCGGCCTTCTTGTGCGGCGTGACGCTGTCCACAATTTCCTTGTGGCAGGCGACGCACTCCATCCTGGCATGCACGCTTTTGGCGTATTTGTCGGGCAGGACGGACTGCACCGGGCGCTTTTCGCCGTTGCTGCCGAGCATCTCCAGCTTCGGCTTCTTGCCGTCGTGGCAGGTCTGGCAGGTGGCGTTGTCGAGCTTTTGCGTGCCGGCCGATGCCGCAACCTTGCCCGGAGCCGCGGCCACCATGCCGAATCCCAGGGAACCTGCCACACAGACCGCAGCTGTCACTATCCATGTTGCAAGTTTGCCGTTACGCATGTTTCCCGTTCTCCGCTACTCGAATTTCGTGCCCGGACCTACCCAAACAGCGGTGCCGAAAATGGCAACCGGGGCCCGGCAATCAGGCCCCGGTGGGTGGTGTCAAATCACTGCGAGAGGATCCACTGCGCAAGGTTGCTCAGCTCTTTCGGATCCTTGGTGTCGATGATCTTGTGCTCTTCCTCGGTGCCGTCCTCGAGCTTGACCTTGTAGCCCGCAGTCATTTGCTTGATGGCCTCTTTCTCACCGAGTTTCTTTTCCTTGAATTTGGCGGAAATGGCCTTGTAGGACGGGCCCTTCTTGGTCTTGTCCACGGCATGGCACTTGAAACAGTCGTTCTTCTTGGCCAGCGCCTGCGCCGCAGCGGCATCGACCGCCGCATGGACGGGGGCGGTAGCCAGGGCGAGGAACAGCGATCCGGTAAGCAACAGGGCGGTCTTGTTTTTCATGAGAGCACTCCGAAAAATTTTTGGGATGACTTCTGGGCGCGCAGCTTGCTATAGAACCGGGGCCCGCGCTTGATTAACGTCAATGCAGGTGAAAAGAATACCATTCGAGGCAAATAAAAGAGGCGTCAGGCGGTTCCCGGCTTCACCGCGCGGTGGAAGCCGATCATGCCGTGGAACACCGTATCGACGCTGACCTGCACGAAGCCAAGTTCGCGCAAGACGATCGACAACTCCTCGGCCGAGTAGAACAGATCCAGCGCATCGATGAAATACTGCTTGAAGCGGGTCGCGGCGGGACTGCTGCCGACGATCAGGCTGGTGAAGTTGAGGCAGGTCTTGAGGTAGGCGTAGTAGAGGTTCTTCACGATCGGATTGCGCGGGCGCAGCATGTCCGAATGGTGGAAGTGGCCGCCCGGTTTCAGCACGCGCAGGATCTCGCTGAACACCTCGCGCACGCGCAAGTGGCGCGAGGCGAACTGCAGCGTGACAACGTCGAAGTGATTGTCGGGGAAAGGCAGCACATGCACGTCGCCGATGGTGCTCTTGATCGTGAAGCCGAGCGCCCTGGCGTTTTCCTGGCCGACGGCCTGCATCTCGGCGCTGCGGTCCATCGCTTGCACGTCCAGCGTCGGCTCGCGTTTGAGCAGGGCGCAGCCGATGGCGTTGGTGCCGGCACAGACGTCGAGCACTTTTTGATGCGGCTTGATATCCACCGTCTGCATGAAGCGCTTGAGGAAAGTGCTCCACAGGCCGAGCGCGGCGATCTCGTTGGCGCGGTCGTAATAGCGCGCGATGTCGGCGAAGGCATCGTTCAGATCGTTGTTCCAGAGTTCGCCGAAGCGCTGCTCGCGTATCGCCTCGCGCGAGGCCAGTGGGGGGGGTGCCATGCTTGGTTCTCCTGCAGATGAATTGGATTTTGCTGATAGGCGCCGGATTTAGCCTTCGCAACGACGTGCTGTCAAGTTGTTGGTCCTGCCAAGCTCCGCAGTGCCTTCGCCAGCGCGGGGCGTCGCGTCGGGAAGTTCTGCAAGCTTGTCAGCGTTGAGTTCGAATGGCGCGGACGATGTCGGTCTGCGCGAAGTCATCGCCCTTGAACAACAGCGGCAGGCTGCGTACCTTGGCGAGGGCATAACTGAAGACATCGCCAAAATTCAGGCCTGCCGGGTGTCCGCTGCCCTTGCCGTAAGCGACAAAAGCCGCATAGGCGGCGTCGGTCTCCGCCTGGCCGGGCGCCACCAACTCGAAGGTGGGGAGCCGCAACAGATCATCCAGCATCACCACGGCGCGATGGCCGCGCCGACCATAAACGAGCATTCGCGCTTCCACCACGGAAACGCTGCTGATCAGGGCTTTGCCCGATTCCTCGATGATGCCGACGAACTCCTCGCGCTCGGGCTCGGCAAAGGCGACGGCGACAAGCGCGGAGGTATCGACAACGATCATTTCGGCAAGCCGTGTTCATCCCATGCCAAGGGATCGAAGGCATCGGGACGGTCGGGTATCCGGTCGAGCTGGGCCAACAGCGCAGACATGCGGCCAACCGTGCTGGCGCGCTCCGTTGTTTCGCTGATCAGGTGGTCCAGCGCCCGTTCGACGACAGCGGTTTTTGACAAACCGGTTGCCTTCGCGAGCCGATCGACTTTACCGATCACGACGGGGTTGGCGATCTGAAGTGCCATGGACTGGCCTCTGTATGTTGAAATAATGATGATCAATATACATTGCCTTGCCCGGCGCGGCAACAGCATGGACTCCGTCAAGTAATGCCATGCTGCAATCTTTGAAAAGTCGGCGCCGGCGGGACGGCGAATCGCCGGGAAAATCATCACTCGGCGCATCCCGGCCCGAGGTTCTTCTCGCCCGGCGCCGGGGCGGTGTCCCTGGCGCTGAGCTGTCGGCGTCCAGCTTGATCGCGGCGGCGGCGTGTCAAGCCGGATCGCGACGCGTTTGTCCTAACGCTCATGGCGGCGAGAGCCACCCGCAGAAGATTAAACCCGCGAAGATCGAAGGGATTGCCCCCCACCCCCCATCCCCCGCCCCTGGGCGGGGGCTACCATCTGGCTCGCTTCGTTCGATAGTCTCCAGGGACTTCGCAACAAGTGTTTCACGTTAAGGTTCGCCCTTCGCCTTGATCCCGAGCCGGCGCAATTTCTCCCACAGCGTCTTGCGCGTAATGCCCAGCGCCTCGGCCGCCTTGGTCATGTGGCCGCCGTGTCGTTCCAGGATCAGCGACAGGTAGTCGCGCTCGCAGGCCATCAGGTACTCGGTGAGCGATTCGGAGACCGCCGCCTGAGGCTCAGCCTCGCCATCCAGGCTGTCGCCGAAGAAGGCCTCGGCGCCGAGCAGCGGGCCGCCGGACAGGATGCAGGCGCGCTCGACCGCATGTTTTAGTTCGCGCACATTGCCCGGCCACGGATAACTCAGCAGAGCCTGCTCGGTACGCGGATCGAGGCGGCGCTGCTCGTCGGCGTGGTCCAGGTTGAATTCTTCGACAAAATGCCGGACGAACCAGCGAATGTCTTCCGGACGTTCGCGAAGCGGCGGAATGCGCAGGTGGATGACATGGATCCGGTAATACAGGTCTTCGCGGAAATGGCCGGCCTCGACCATGGCGCGCAGGTCGCGATGGGTGGCGCAGACCAGGCGGAATTCCGAGGTAAGCGCCTTCTCGCCGCCAAGCCGGGTCAGCTTCCTGTCCTGCAGCACGCGCAACATTTTGGCCTGCATCGACAGCGGCATTTCGCCGATCTCGTCGAGGAACAGGGTGCCCTGGTGCGCCTGCTCGAAATAGCCACGCTTGGCCTTGACCGCGCCGGTGAAGGCGCCGCGCTCGTAGCCGAAGAGTTCCGCCTCCATCAGCGATTCGGGAATCGAGGCGCAGTTCACGGCGACAAATTCGCCGCCTTTGCCGATCGCGTGGTGGTGGAACAGCTTGGCCACGTGCTCCTTGCCGACGCCGGATTCGCCGGTGATCAGCAGGGCCGAGGCGTTCCGCGCCAGGCGCGGGATGGATTCGGCGATTCGCTTCATGGCCGCGGAAACCCCGAGCGAATCGTCGCCGCCGTCGCTCACCGCACCGTAGCCCGCAGCGAGGCCGCGCACCTTGTGCACCAGGACATCGACATCGAAGGGCTTGGTCACGTAGTCGGCGGCGCCGGCCTTGAGCAATTCCACGGCGCGGTCGATGGTGCCGAAGGCGGTCATGAACAGGAAGGGCGGCAGGGCCGGCTGGGTCTCGCGCAATTCGAGGAACAGGTCGCCGCCATCGCGGTCCGGCAGCCGGATATCGCTCACCACCACGCTGTAGCGATGGTCGCGCAGCGCCGCCGCCCCGGCGGCGGCAGAGCGGCACCAGTCGACCGCGAACCCTTCCAGGCGGAACAACTGGGTCAGCGATTCGCCCATGATCTCGTCATCCTCGATGAGGCACAGGCGCAGTGCGGATTCAGGCTTCGACATACGGTATCTCGACACGGAAGGTGGTGAGGCCGGGCTCGCTGTCGACCGACAGGCCGCCACCCAGTTGCTGGACGATCTGGTACACCACCCAGAGTCCGAGGCCGTGGCCCTTTTCGCGCCCGCTGTAGAAGGGTTCGAACAGGTAGGCCAGTTGCTCGTCGGGAATGTGCTTGCCGTCGTTACAGACGGTGAGGCGCAGCATGCCAGGATCGGCCTTGAGCCCCAGCCGTACCCGCCCACCCTCCTCGGCAGCGGCGATGGCATTGAGCAGCAGGTTGAGCAGGATCTGTCGCAGCAGCGTCGCCGGCAGCGCCAGCGGCCGCTCCAGCACGCCCTCCCGCACCACGGTGACCGACCGCGCATGGGCCTCGGCCTCGACCAGGATCAGCAGGTCGTCAATGTCCGCCGGGGCGAAAGGACGATCCTGCGGCTTGGTCTCCACCAGCAGCGCCGCGACCGTGTTGCGGATCTGCGTCAGCCCGCGTTCGAGCAACGACAGGGTCTGGTTGGCCAGCGGGTCGCCGTTGCCGTGGCGCTGGTAGGTCTTGATCGCGGTCAGCATGCCGCCCAGCGGGTTGTTTATCTCATGCGCGATGCCGGCCGACATGCGGCCCACCGCCGCCAGCCGTTCCGATACCAGCATCTGGTCTTCCAGCAATTCCTTCTTCCTGAGTTCGCCCACCATGCGGCGAAAGGCATCGCCGAGCTGGCCGATTTCATCGCGGTTCTGCGGCAGGTCGGCCAGCCGCGCCGACTCCAGTTGCCCCGGCACCTGGCTCATGGCCTCGGCCAGGGCCAGCAGCGGCTCGCCGGTCTTGCGCGCCGCATACCAGGAAATCGGCAGGATCAACAGCAGCACCAGCAAGGTGACCACCGCTGTGTTCAGCACCAGGTTCACGAAGCGCGGCCGGAAGGCATCCTGCGAATAGCCGAGCACGACATGGCCGAGCGGCACGCCGTCGGCGATCAGCGGCGAGGTGACGAAGAACAGCGGCGAATGCTCCGGCTCGAACACCTGCTGCTCGCGCGCGCCGATGCCTTCCATCTGTTTCGGCAGCAGCGCATAGGCACCCTTGCTTTGCTTGAGGTCGAAGCCGACCGGGAACTCGCGCGGGCGACTGGAGACATAAACCCGGCTGTCGCGATCCACCACCAGCATCACCGCCGCCTGCAGTTCCGGCGCTGCCGGGTTGGGCTCGCGCCCCGACTGCAAGATTTCGAAGGCACGCCAGAGGTCGTCATGCAGCACCGGCGCCACCAGGGTGTTGGCCATCACGCGACCCAGGCTCATGGCGTGGCTGGTCAGGCTCTGGCGCAGTTCGTCGCGCTCGCGCGCGACCATCGCCACTGTGACTGCCAGCGCCGTACCGAGCACGGCCGCCATCACCCGCAGCGGAATCTTCCAGCGCAGCGAAAGGTCGTCGATAAATTTGATCACGAGCGGGAGACGCGGCTGACCATGCGCGCGATGCCGTCGTACAGCGCCGGCTGCGCATCGGTGAAGCCGTCCAGGCGCAGGCTGCCCAGAAGGGTGGCGCCTTCGCTGTCGCTGGCCATGCCCATCAGCGCGCGGCGAAATCGATCGAACTCCGCCTGCGGAATGTCGCCGCGCGCGACGAACGGCGGATGCCCGAGCAGCGGGGAACGGGCGATCACCCGGGTGCCGCGCGTCAGGTCCGAACCGTTGTCGTTGAGCACTTCCCAGATGTAGCCATCCACCGCACCGCCCGCCGCGAGGCCGACGCTGACCGCCTCGACCACCTTGCGGTGGCCCCAGGTGTAGAACGAACGCGAGAAGAAGCCCCCCGGGTTTTCGCCGGCCTGCACCAGCAGGTACTGGGGATAGAGGTAGCCGGAATTGGAATCCGGATCGGAGTAGGCGAACACCTTGCCGCGCAGGTCGAACAGGCTGCGGCTGTCGCGGTCATCGCCCGGCACGATGACATAGGCCTGATAGAACGGCCGGCCTCGCCACAGCGGCGCCGCCACCAGGCGCAACTCGCGCCGGTAGCGCACGTAGGGATAGCCGCAAAGCCAGGCGAAATCCAGCTTGCCCTGGCGCACCAGGTCGACGATCTCGCGGTAGTTGCCGCGCTGGACAAAGCTCACCGGGCGCTCCAGACGCTTTTCGAACCAGTCGCGCCAGCGTTCGAGGAAGCTGACCTGATCGTCGAGGAAGACCGGCGTGAGGCCGATGAACACGCGCTCGCGCTGCACCGCAGCGCGCACCGGTCGGGTCGGCGCGGCCGCCGCCAGGGCGCCGGCGGCCAGCATCCAGCGCCGTCGCGTGAAGCTGCCGAGGGAGTCGTCGGAGTTCGCCATCCGGTCATGATAGCCAGTCACCGATCCCCACGCAGCAAGGATTTCCGGGTGGTTACGGCAGCGACACATGGTGCAGCGCAATAGTCGGCGCTGGTGTTACGGCAACGTAACACCGCCTGAACTTTCGACTTAAAGCGATCGGGTGCCAAGCCCATGATCGCCCGCGAAAACCTTGTTCAGCACAGGGTCATGGCCCGGTTGTTGCAATCAAGAGACGCCATGAACGCGTCGATTGCCCCCATTACCGCTGCTGATCCCGCCGCCGATGCCAGGGACAGCCACCGCGCCATGCTGCCGGGTGCGCGGGTCCTGCTCGATGCCAGTACCTGCCTGCCGCAACGCTTTCCGGCCAACCCCTGCGCGCTGTGCGTCGATGCCTGTCCGCTGGCCCTGCTCGAAGCCGACGGGCGCGCGCCGCGCCTGCGGCAACAGGCCGCCACGGCGGCCGACGCCTGCATCGGCTGCGGCCAGTGCGCCGCCGCCTGCCCCACCGGCGCACTGCATGTGGATGGTTTTGCGCTGCCGGTCGACTTGCCCGAAGAACCGGAACTGCTGGTCGACTGCTGGCGCGTGCCGGCCGCCGAATCCCCCGCCGGCACGCTGCGCGTACCCTGCCTCGGCGGCTTGAGCAGCGGCTGGCTGCTGTCGCTGTTCGACGCCGCCGGGGAACGTCCGATCCGCCTCCTCGACCGCGGCCATTGCGACGAATGCCCGGCCGGCGACGGCATCAGAAACCTGCTCGCCGCGATCACCGAGGCGCGCCTGCTGATGTTCGGCTGCGGCGTCGATATCGGGCTGATCCCGATGCTGGTCTGGCGCCCATGCAATACCCCGCTGCTGCCGGCGATCCCCGAGCGCAGCGCGGAAACACCAATTGCCCGCCGCGGCTTTTTCCGTTCCATGTTCGGCGCCGGCGCCAGGGCGGTCGATCAAGTCAGGAACCCGGTCGACACGACGCCGGTGACGCTGCGCACCACCATGCAACCCCTGCAACGCTTGCGCCTGACCTCCGCGCTGAGCCGCATCGCCCAGCGCCACGGACTGCCGGTGCCGGCGCGCGCCATGCCGCGCCTGAGCCTAGGCGAGTGCTGCGCGCACGGCGTCTGCGCCCGCGTCTGTCCGACCGGGGCGCTGCAGCAGGTCAGCGCCGAGGGCATGGTCGAATTGCGCTTCAGCGCCGCGCGCTGCATCAGTTGCAACCAGTGCCTGCGCGTCTGTCCCGAGCGAGCACTGCGGCTGGATGCCGAAGGCGGCAGCGTCACTACCGAAGTGCTGCAGCGCTGGCGCCAGAACGAGTGCGCCTCCTGTGGCGCCGACTACCCGAATCCCGCCGTAACGCCGGAGCTGGCGGTTGCCGGCACCTGTCCGGCATGCAGCAAAGCAGAGCAGTTGACTCGGGGCGTCGCGGATTTTCTGCGCGCCCCGGTCGTTTCCGATGTGTCACAACCCTAGGAGGAGCAGAGGATGGAAATCCTGAAGACCAAAGTCAGTCGCCGCCGCTTTTTGCAGGCGTCCGGCGTCGCTGGCGCAGCTGGCGCCGGCTATACAGCGCTCAGCGTGACCCCCGCGGCAACCAAAGAGGCGCATGCCCAGGCCGCCGCCGGCAACACGGTGGTCAACAAGAGCATCTGCGGCCAGTGCCCGGCGCGTTGCGGCATCGATGTCTACACCACCAACGGCAAGGTGCACGCCATCTACGGCGCGGCCAACCATCCGATCGCCAACGGCAAGGGTTGCCCGAAGATGCACCTCGGCACCTACATCCTCTACGACCCCGATCGCTTCAAGGGTCCGATGAAGCGCACCAACCCAAAGAAGGGGCGCGATGAAGATCCCAAGTTTGTCCCGGTCAGTTGGGACGAGGCGCTGAAAACCGTCGCCGACCGACTGAACACGCTGCGCGAGAAGAACGAATCGCATCGCTTCGCCGTCTTCTACGGCCGCGGCTGGGGCGCCTCCTGCGCCGGCCTGCAGGGCACCTTCGGCAAGCTCTACGGCTCGCCCAACGTCGCCATCGGCCATGCCTCGATCTGCGCCACGGGTTCGCAGGCGGCCAAGGCGGCCACCGACGGCAACGGCTCTTACAACTCCTACGACTACAAGAATGCCAACAATCTGCTGATGTTCGGCGCCAACTTCCTCGAAGCCTTCCGGCCGTACAACAACAACCTGCAGGTCTGGGGCTACATCCGCGGCGAAAAGCCGATCAAGACGCGCGTGACCTACGTCGATGTGCACATGAACGTGACCGCCGCCGCTGCCGATCGCGCCCTGCTGCTCAAGCCGGGCACCGATGGTGCGCTGGCGCTGGCGATTGCGCATGTCATCCTCACGCAGGGCTTGTGGGACCGCAACTTTGTCGGCAACTTCAAGGACGGCGTCAACCAGTTCAAGACCGGCGAAAAGATCGACCCGCTCGCGTTCAACGAAAAGTGGACCAAGGGCCTGATCGAGTGGTGGAACCTCGAGCTGAAGGATCGCACGCCGAAATGGGCCGAAGGTGTCACCACGCTTCCCGCCGACCAGATCATCGCCACGGCTGTCGAGTTCGGCACGGTAAGGCCGTCGATTGCGCTGATGGAGCGCGGCGCCCACACCCACAGCAACGGGGTGTACAACGGCATGGCGATTCACTCCCTGAACGCGCTGGTGGGCTCGCTGTTCGCCGAGGGCGGCCTCGGCTACCAGCAAGGGCAGTCCTACGGCAAGATGCCTGTGAGCGCCGACGACTTCATGGACGACTACGCCAAGTCGCCCGACCGCAAGAAGCCGCGCATCGACCTCGCCGGGCACGACGACGGCTATGCGATGGCCGGCACCATGATCCAGGAAGCGGGACAGAACCACAACGCCAAGAAGCCCTACAGCCTCGACACGGCGATGTTCTATCTGACCAATCCGGTGATGTCCTGCCCGGACACCAAGTCCTGGGAGGAAGCGCTGAAGACCATGTACGTGATCGACACCTCGCCCTTCCCCGGCGAAACGGCGTGGATGGCCGACCTGGTGCTGCCCGACCACACCTATCTCGAGCGCCTGCAGGATGCGCCGACCTATCCCTTCCAAGGCTTTCCGATGGCGCAGTTGCGCACCCCGGCGGTCAAGCCCGTGCATGACACCAAGTACTACGGCGACGTGCTGATCGAGATCGGCAAGCGCATGAAGGGGCCGATGGGCGAGTACTACAAGCAGGTCAAGGATACCGAGAACGTCCTGCGCCACATGGCCAAGGGCTTCGAGGCCGATCCGGGCGACAACGGCGTCAACAGCTTCGAATCGTGGAAGAAGGAAGGTGTCTGGTACAAGAAACCCTATGCCTTCCGCCAGATCCGCGGCGAGTTCTTCAAGTGGGACAAGGCCGCCAAGTCCTACAGCGTTCCGATGAAGCCCGAGGATGTCAAGGCCGATCTGCTAAAAACCGAGTCGGGCAAGTTCGAATTCACCTCGTCGAAGCTGCTCGGCAAGAAAGACTGGATCCTGTCCAAAGTGCCCGGCCGCAATGCCGAAAAGATGCACATCCCGCACTGGGAGGAGCCGAAGTACACCGGCGGCGGCGACGTGCATTTCATTTCGCCAAAAACTGCCATGCATGCCGAAGGGCGCAGTTCCAACCTGCCGCACGCCATCGCCTTGAACCAGCCGACGGCCGGCGGGCGCAAGCACAATTTCCTGGAAATCCATCCGTCCTACGCGGCGAAAAAGGGCATCGGCGACGGTGACCGCGTCAAGATCAAGTCCTCCGCCGGCGAGACCTTCGCCGTGGCGCGCATCAGCGAACTGACCCGTCCCGATGTCGTCGTCCTGCCTTTCGGCCAGGGCCGCTGGGCGATGGGCCGCTGGGCCAAGGACCGTGGCAGCCACACCGACCAGGTGATCGTGCAGCAGTCCGACAGGATTTCCGGCATGGCCAACTTCTACTCGGCCATGGTCACGGTCGAAAAAGCATAAGGAGAAATGAAAAATGGCTAAATGGGGTATGGTAATCGACCTGGAGAAGTGCACCGGCTGTCAAGCCTGCAGCACTGCCTGCCAGATGGAAAACAATCGCCTGCCTGGCGAAAACTATCAGGATGTGCTGTTCTACAAGGAAGGCAAGCAGCCCAACCCAACGCTGTCGTGGTTCCCGCGGCCGTGCATGCAATGCGAGGAACCTTCGTGCATGCATGTCTGCCCGACCAAGGCGACGTTCAAGACCGAAGACGGCGTGGTGCTGATCGACTGGAACAAGTGCATCGGCTGCAAGTACTGCATGATCGCCTGCCCGTACGGCGTGCGCTTTTACACCGACGAGAAGCCGCTGCACGAGCCCAACATCAAGGCCGTGTACAAGGGCGAAGGCGACCTGTCGTGGAACCCGCCCTACAAGGGTCCGCAGCAGGACGCGACGCATGGCGTGGGCATCCAGCCCAACGGCGTGGTCTCGAAGTGCACCTTCTGTTACCACAAGATCAGCAAGGCACCGAAGGGCACGCCGGACCTGGACGAGAGCAATCCCGCCCTGGTCGAGTTCGTGCCCGCCTGCGTGCGCACCTGCGCACCCAAAGCCCGCTACTTCGGCGACCTGGACAATCCGAAGAGCCAGGTGAACCAGCTGATCTCGGCCAAGAAGGGCGTGCGCCTGCTCGACCATACCGGCAACAAGCCGCAGGTGTATTACCTGACCGGCAGCGGTGCCGCCGGCGGTGCCATTCCGTCCAATCGTTCCAACAAGAAAGCCTAAGGAGTCAACATGACAACTCAAGTGCAATCCGGTGGCATGGTAAATACCACCTTGATGAGCGGCGGCGTATTGCTCGTCGTCGGGTTGGGCCTCGCCATGGCCAACCTGATGTCGGGCGGTCACGCCTCTTTCAACAGCGGCAGCGACGGCGTGACCTGGGGCCTGCCGGTGGTCAACTACGTGTACTTCGCGCTGGCCTCCACCGGCCTTACCCTGGTCGCTTCCCTGGCGCTGACCTTCGGCAACAAGGCCTTCTATCCGATCGCCAAGCGATGCGTGTTTTTGTCGCTGATCACCCTGGTTGCCGGATTCGCTTCCCTGGCACTGGAACTCGGGCACCCGTTCCGCATGCTGTTCGCGGTACCGCTCAATTTCCAGGTGAACTCGCCGCTGAACTGGATGGGCGTGTTCTACGCCGTGTTCCTCGTCCTCGGCGTGCTCAAGTTCATGAAGCTGCACGCCAACGACTGGGATAGCGAGACCAGCAAGAAGGTCGGCCTGGCTGCCCTGGTTACCGAGTGCCTGGCCGGCGGCATGCTGGGCATGGCCTTCGGCGCCATGGCGATGCGCCCGATGTGGTACGGCACCCTGGTGCCGCTCTACTTCCTGCTGACCGCTGCCTGTACCGGTGGTGCCTTCGCCCTGCTGATGACCTACCTGACCTATGGCAGCGAAGCGGCGATGCCGGAGAAGGTTCGCACGCTGGTCCAGGGCCCGCTGCCGGCGGCGCTGGCTGCCGTGCTGGGCTTCACCATCCTGGTGATGGGATACCAGACGGTGATCGGCCTCTGGAGCAACGCCGATGGCCTGCAAGTGTGGGATTACATCGTCTCGACGCCGTGGTTCTGGATCGAGGCCGGCGCGCTGGTGGCCGCGTTCTACCTGCTGGTGAGCCGCAGTTCGCTGATGGTGGCCGCCGTACTCATCATCGTCGGACTGTTTATCAACCGCTACGAGTTCGTGATCGGCGGTCAGTTGGTGCCGCTGTTCAAGGGCAGCTGGGTGCCCGGCATGATCAGCTATTCGCCGTCGATCACGGAGTGGATGCTGACCGTAATGGCCTTCGGCATCGTCCTGGCGGGCTGGGCGTTCGGCGAAAAGTCGTTCAACCTGAGCGACGCACCCAAGGAGTAACGAGGGGGGAGGCGACCGGCACGAAGCGCTCCTCCAGCTTCGTGCCCAAGTCGCCACTCATTGGGTGGGGCGGCGATCAAGCGTCGCCCCACGTTTTTTCGGACCGGGAACCATGACCATGGACGCACGCAACTACGAATTCAACACCGCAAAGGCCGATTTCTACCTTTGCCTGGCCAACGCGCTGACGGCCCCGATGACCAAGCCGCATGCCCACGCCATCCTGGGCGGTGACCTGACGAGCGACTTGGCCGACCTCGACCGCGAAATCGGTTATGGCCTGGCATCGCAAATTGCAGCCCTGCAGCATGAACTGGACCGGATCGGGGACGACGAGGACCTGTTGGTGCTCTACGCGCAGCTGTTCCTTTCACCGCCGCGCAAGGTGCAGCTCAATGCAGCGAGTTACCTTGACGGCAGTTTCAACGGCGGCACCGTCACTGAACTGGAACAGTGCTACGCCGAGAACGGCGTCACCCGCGCTGACTCCTTCCACGACCTGGCCGATCACGTGTCGGTTCAGCTCGAGTTCATCTCGCATCTGTACCGCGTCGCGGCTACCGGTGCCGACGCCGGATCGGCCATCAGTGCCGGCAGCTTCATATCCCGCTATCCCCAGCGCTGGATCTCGCCCCTGGTCGAGGACGTCCGGCGCGTTGGCGGCGAACTGGAGCTTGCCGCCAACCCTTACCTGGCCCTGATGCAGATTCTCGATGCCGCGCTGGAAAGCGACGCGGAACTGCGCGATGGGCCCTTGAGCGCCACCGAACGACGCGAACACGCTCTGGCTATCGCGCGCCAGAAGCGCGCCGAGCGAAAGGTGAGCGCCGAGGAAATGAACGATATCCGCAAGCGCCTGGAAGAACACGGCCTATCGACCGAGCACCTCGATCCGACACGCAAGGATGATCCCTTCGGCGGATGGCAAGCCATGGTGCCGCCCAGCCCGAAGCGTTGAGGCCACGTGTTCCGCGAGCCGCAAGACCCCTGCTGCTCGCCTTGGCCTGTATCCCCGCGCTTGCAATCGCCGACGTCGATGATTCCGCCTATGACACCGCCACCCAACGGACGACGTCCGCCGCCCGACGCGCCATGGACCAGCAATTCGAGCGCGAGCGCAAGCTGGAAGAGGCCCGTGACGGCCGCGAACGCGAGGAAGTCGCAGCCAACGCCGCCGCACGCCTCGCCGAACTGGCAGCCAGGCCCTATCCAGTGCGGCTGCTGGAAAGTCGCTGCACGGAGTGCCACAAGGCCGGGCACTACATGGAACAATCGCACACCTTGCCCGGCTGGTGGTTCGTGGTGCTGCGCATGAAGTACCTGAACGATGCCGAACTGGAGATTGCCGACATTCCGGTCCTTGCATCGCACCTCACCGCGATTCGCGGCGCCGGCGGACTTGTCGCCGTGGTGGAATACGCGGCGCTGCCCGCATTGCTCGCGGCATCGCTACTGGCCGGCGGCTGGGTCCAGCGGCGGCGGGTCCGCGCCCGCAACGTGATCAAGGATAGCAATCAATGAAGACGGCATGGCAGCGCCAGTGGTCCGTCCTGGCAGCTGCGTCGATCTGCGCCCTGTTGGCCGCGCCGGTTGCAGCGCAGAACCCGGCCGACGCCACCCGCGCATCGGCGCCGACGCACAGCGGTGAAACGCCCAAAAAACGGGGAACGGCAAGCACCGCCGAGAACCGTAAACCAGCTGCGCGAACAACGGCCGGCGGGAACGACCAACCGAAGCCGGCGGCGGGCATCGACGCCAAACGCAGTGCTGCCACCCCGTCGCGGGAGTTCCTCCCGGCCAGCCAGTCCGGCCTGGGCTGCGCCGAGTAAAGCGAAAAATGACGGCACGAATCCCTACCCCGCTGCGCGATGGCTTGACGGACAGCTTTGACCGCCGCATCGACTACCTGCGGCTCTCGGTCACGGATCGCTGCGACCTGCGCTGCAGCTACTGCATGCCCAAGGGGCATCACGACTTCACGCCGCGCGCCGACTGGCTGACGCCGGACGAGATCGAGCGCGTCGCGGCCGCCTTCGCCGCGCTGGGCGTGCGGCGTATCCGCCTCACCGGCGGCGAGCCGCTGACGCGGCCCGACATCGACGAGATCGCCGCCCGAATCGGTGCCGTGCCCGGCATCGACGACCTGTCCCTGACCACCAATGCCACGCAACTGGCGAAACATGCCGACGCGCTCCATGCCGCCGGCGTGCGGCGGCTCAACGTCAGCCTCGATACGCTCGACCCGAAGCGCTTTCGGGCCATCACCGGCACCGGCACGCTGGCCAAGGTGCTGCGCGGCCTCGACACGGCGCGCAGCGCCGGCTTCGCCCCGATCAAGATCAACATGGTGGTGCTGGCCGGCGTCAACGATCACGAAATCGACGCCATGACCGTGTTCTGCGGCACGCGCGGCTTCGTGCTGCGACTGATCGAGGTGATGCCGATGAACGGCACGGCCCAGCCGCCGGCACGGGCCGGGGCGACCCCCGACCTGGCCGCGATCCGGCTGCGCCTACAGGAGCGCTTCGGCCTGGTCGATGCGATGGTCCCCGGCGGCGGGCCGGCGCGCTACCTGCGCTCGCCCGACGGCTTCTACAACATCGGCTTCATCACGCCGATCAGCCAGCATTTTTGCGAAACCTGCAACCGCGTCCGCGTCACCGCCGACGGCCGCCTGGTGCTCTGCCTGGGGCGCGAAAACTCGGTGGACCTGCGCGCCCTGCTGCGCGACGGCGCCTGCCAGGAGGAACTGATCGACGCCATCCGCGACGCCATCGCAAAGAAGCCCGAGCGTCATGATTTCGATGTCCAGCAACACCGGCCGCTGCGCTTCATGGCGCAAACCGGCGGCTGAAACCAGACAGCCTTGCCACTACCATCAAGCCCGCCCACCCGCACGACGGAGGAAGCATGAACTCGATACGTGGATTGCTGCAGAACAGGAAGCCGCTGGTCACGGTCGGCGCCGACCAGATGGTGTTCGCCGCCATCGAACGCATGGCCAACGCCGACGTCGGCGCCGTGCTGGTACTCGACGACGCGGGAACGATCGCCGGCATTTTCACCGAGCGCGATTGTCTGCAGAAAGTCAGCAGCAAGCAGCTCGACCCGACCACCACACCGCTGCGCCAGGTCATGACCACCAATGTGCGCTACGCCAAGCCCGAGCACACGGTGGAAGCCTGCCTGCGCCTGATGACCGAACGCTATTTTCGCCACCTGCCGGTGCTCGACGAACAAGGGAAGCTCCTCGGCATCGTCTCGATCGGCGACCTGGTCAAGGCGCGCCTGACCGAGCAGGAGTTCGTCATCGGCCAGATGGAGAATTACATCGCGGACAGCCTGCCGGTGCAGCGCTAGTTCCCTGACCGATGCCGGTCGACGAGTTCGCCTCGTTCGCGCGCCTGCAGGACGGGAACCGAAGGCGACCGCCGTCACCTCGCATCCGGACGCCGCGCGTTCAGTTCCTTTTGCTCAGCACCGCGTAGGCCAGCAGGACCACGCCGCCGCCGACCAGCAGCCAGCCCAGCAGCGGAGGCAGCGAAACGACATGGGTCCTTTCCGCGGTCGCCGTGATCGACCCGATCTGGAGCACCTGTTCCCGGGTCGTGTAGCTGTATTGCTCGTAACCGAGGACGGCAGCGCCGAGCAGGATCAGCACGATGCCGACGAGAAGAATTGGTTTCATGGAGGTCACCCCCTGGACTTGCATCCGGTGGCGAGGAAAGCGGAAGTGCGTGTAGGCATGTTTACACCAGAAACGCCGGCGGCTTCGTGCCCTGCCGCACGCAGCCGCGCGATGTTCAAACTACTCGGCGATGCCTGACGGCCGGTTCAGGCAGGACGGGCGATCGCCCCCGATTCCTGGGTGTCGCAGCGAACAGACCTGCACGCTGTGGCCACCTAAGTTCCGCATGCAGCTCCGGGTGACACGAATTCGTGCCGACTCGGCCTTTGTCCTCAAACATTCTGGAAGGAATCGATCATGAAGTATTCGATGGCAGTTTCGGCAGCACTGATGGCCGTGGCGCTGAGCGCGTGTGACAGGCAGCCCGCTGCGGCGCCTCCGGTGGTGATTGCCGTGCCCGGACCGGCCGGCCCCGCAGGCGCGACAGGCGCTACCGGATCGACCGGCGATACCGGCGCCAAGGGCGCGACGGGCAGGACCGGCGGCGATACCGTGATCATCGTTCCGCCGGCAGCTCCCGCACGCTGAGTTCGCCATCGCAGCGGGCGCTTGTCCCGCTGCGCGCGATGCCGGGTGGCCACCTTGCCTACTTCAGCGCATTGCCCACCACTTCCGCCACGTCGCGCGCCAGGCCGGGGCAGGCCCGGATGCGCTCCAGAGCGGCGCGGGCATGGGCCTGGCGGCCGGCGTCGAACTTGCGCCAGCTGTCGAAGCAGCGCGCGATGCGCGAGGCGACCTGCGGGTTCATCGCCTGCAACTCGATGATGACGTCGGCGGCAAGCCGGTAGCCCTCGCCGTCGGCGGCGTGGAAGTGGCGAGGGTTGGCGCCGCAGAAGGCACGCACCAGCGCATACACCTTGTTCGGATTCCTGATGTCGAAAGCGGAATGCTGCATCAGCTCGCGCACGCGCTGCGCGGTGCCGGGCAGGCGCGAGGTGGATTGCACCTGCAGCCACTTGTCGACCACCAGCGCTTCGTCCTTCCAGCGTGCATGGAAGGCGGCCAGCGCCGCTTCACGCTCGGGCAGGTCGAGGTTGGCCAGCGTTCCCAGTGCGGCCATGACGTCGGTCATGTTGCCGGCGCCGTCGAGTTGCGCCAGCAGGCGCGGCATGACGTTGGCCTTGAGATGGGACGGCTCGCTTTCGGCGAGGTAGGCAAGGCAGAGGTTGCGCAGGGCGCGGCGGCCGACTTGCGCGCCTTCCGGCGCGTAGGGCGCGGTCGGCGCCAGCGCCTGCCAGACGGCCTCGAATTTGTCGCGCAGCACCGCCGCGAGGTGGCGACGCAGCGCCAGGCGCGCGGCGTGGATGGCCTCGGGGTCGATCGCCTGGCCACGGCCCGCCACCTCCTCGGCCAGCACCTGCTCGGCAGGCAGCACCAGGGCTTCGGCGGCGAGCGCGGGGTCGCCGGTGAGACCGTCGTCGAGCACGCGGGCGACGGCGGCGACGTAGGCATCGGGGATCCAGCCGGTGCCGGCACCCGTTGCAGCTATGCCGGCGAGCAGCACGCGGGTGGCGAGGCGCTGCCCCGCTTCCCAACGGTTGAAGGCATCGCTGTCGTGCGCCATGAGATGGGCCAGCTCGGCGTCCGTCTGTTCGAAGTCGAGATGCACCGGCGCCGAGAAGCCGCGCAGCAAGGACGCCACCGGCGCGGCGGCGATGTTGTCGAAGACGAAGCTCTGCGTGGCTTCGATCAGCGAGACCACTTTCGTCAGTTCGGGCAGCGCATCGCTGCCGTCTGGCAGCACCAGGCCGACGGCGACCGGGATGTGCAGCGGGCCTTCGTCAATGGCCAGGCCGGCTTCCTGCAGGCGCCTTTCATAGGCGGTGGCGGCGAGGCTTTGCGTCAGGGTCAGCGTGTAGCGTTTTGCCGCCGCATCGTAGGCACCGGTCGCCTTCAGCAGCGGCGTGCCGGCACGGGCGTACCAGCGGCGGAACTGGGTGAGATCCACCTTCGACGCATCCTGCATCGCGGCGACGAAATCCTCGCAGGTCACGGCCTGGCCGTCGTGACGCTGGAAGTAGAGGTCCATGCCCTTGCGGAAATTTTCGCGGCCGATCAGGGTTTCGATCATGCGGATCACCTGGGCACCCTTTTCGTAGACGGTCGCCGTGTAGAAGTTGTTGATCTCGGCGTAGGAGGCGGGCCGGATCGGATGCGCCATCGGGCCGGCATCCTCGGGGAACTGGGCGATGCGCAACTGGCGCACTTCCTGGATGCGCGTCACGGCGCGCGAGTGCAGGTCCTCGCCGAATTCCTGATCGCGATAAACCGTGAGGCCCTCCTTCAGCGAGAGCTGGAACCAGTCGCGACAGGTGACGCGGTTGCCGGTCCAGTTGTGGAAGTATTCGTGGGCGACGACGCGGTCGATGTTCTGGTAGTCCGTGTCGGTGGCGGTGTCGGGCCGCGCCAGCACGTACTTGGTGTTGAAGATGTTGAGGCCCTTGTTCTCCATCGCCCCCATGTTGAAGTCGCCCACCGCGACGATCATGTAGTGGTCGAGGTCCATTTCCAGGCCGAAACGCTGCTCGTCCCAGGCCATGCTCTTCTTCAGCGCGGCCATGGCGTGGTCGCACTGGTCGAGCTTGCCCGGCTCGACGTACACGGCGAGGCGCACCTTGCGCCCGGATGCCGTGGTGAAGCCGTCCTCCAGCACGTCGAGCTTCGCCGCGACCAGCGCGAACAGGTAGGCCGGCTTGGCGTAGGGGTCTTCCCAATGCGCCCAGTGACGGCCTTCGCCCGCCCCCTGGACAACCAGGTTGCCGTTGGACAGCAGTTGTGGAAAGCGCTCGCGGTCGGCCTCGATGGTGCAACTGAAGCGCGCCATCACGTCGGGCCGGTCCGGGTAGAAGGTGATGCGGCGAAAGCCCTGCGCCTCGCACTGGGTGAAGTAGCCGTCCTTGGATTTGTAGAGGCCGGAGAGCTGGGTGTTGTTGTCCGGCTCGACGCGGACCAGGGTTTCCAGCGTGAATGTATCGGGCAGCGGCGCGCCGTCGGCGCCGCGAATGGTCAGCGTGTCGTCGCCCAGCGTGTAGCGCGAAGGTGCGAGGGCCGTACCGCCAACGCCGACTTCCTGCAGCGCGAGTTCCTCGCCGTTCAGCACGAGATCGCCGCCCGAGTTTTTGTCGGTGGCGGAGGGATTGCGCCGGCAAGCCAGCCGGGCGCGAACCTCGGCGTAACCGTCGTGGATGGCGACGTGGAGATCGACCGTGTCGATCAGCCAGGCCGGCGGCGTGTAGTCCTTGAGGTAGATGGCGTGGGGGGTTTCGGTGCGCATGTTGTGTTTTTAGCGTGAAAGAACCCGTTCGCAGCGATGGGAGATCGTCGAGCGAAGCGAGCTGGTTAGTAGCCCCGCCCTAGGGCGGGGACGGGGGTGGGGGGCCATCAATTCGCCTTCCGCATGTTTCATCTTCCGTGAGTGGTACTGGGTGCCATGTGCGTTATGTGTGCTCTCGGGTGGGGATGGGCCGGCGGTGCCGACGCAGACGCGGCAGTATTTGCGCGATGGGGCTTGCGGTCAAGCGCTCCCGGCGGCCTCAGACCTTCAGCCAGCCCCGTTTCGAGGCGTGATGGGCGAGAAAGCCGAAGACCACCGCGATACCGACGTTGAGGATCGCGATCGCCGCCGTGGCAAGCACGACGAAACGCTCGGCCTTCTCGGCGCCGGGATCGCGGCCGCCGATCGCCAGTTCGGCGCCGGCGAGGAACAGGATCACGCCGAGCACGGAGGCCGGGAAAAGGCTGAACAGGGTGCCCACCGAATCGGCGAAGAACAGTGCAAGGACAAGCAGCACGGCACCGAGCATGACCGAGGCGCCGCCGGTGCGCGCGCCGAATTTGACGTGCCCCGCCATGCCACCCGCGCCGTGGCACATCGGGATGCCGCCGATGGCACTGGAGAACAGGTTGAGCAGGCCGGTGGAGAAGGCTACCCGGCGCTCGGAGACCTTGCGGTCGGGAAACAGACGGTTGTTCTCTTCGGTAATGGCGATCAACGCATTGCCGAAGGTCAGCGGCAACTGCGGCAGCGCCAGCAGCACGGCGCCCAGCCACAGGTCCTGCCAGCCCAGCGCCGGCCAGGCGAAAGCCGGCAGATGCAGCGCCGGCTTGATCGACGCGAGTTCGGTCAGCAGCGCCGGCTCCCGGACCAGCGTCAATGCCGCCCCGGCAGCGAGCAGCACCAGCATCGCCGGCAGCCGTGAGCGCGCCAGCAAGACCAGGGTGCCGACCAGCAGGACCGCGGAAAGCGCCCAGTTGCCAGCCATCATGCGCAGGCCTTCGAGCATGAAGCTGAAGCCGAGGCCCATCACCACGCCGAGCAGGGCCGGCTTCGGGATCCACCGGGCAATGCGCTTGGCCAGGCCCGTCGCGGCGAGCAGCATCCAGATCAGGCCGGTGACCAGGCCCGCGCCGCCGACCATGGCCGGCGTCAGCGCCGCCACACCCGCGGACTGCGTCAGGGCCGCGGCGCCGATGGCCTTCATCGGCTGCACCGGGAAGGGCGTCCTGTAGATCAGGCCGACCGCGACCAGGCTGGCGCCGAAGGCGAGCAGGATGCCGGCCGGGTCCATCTTGAGGATGGCGATGTAGGCGACGACGAAAGGGATCAGCGTGCCGAGGTCGCCGAAGGCGCCGGAAAGTTCGGCGAGGTCGTAGCGATTCTGCGGGGGCGTCATGCTCATTCCATCCATGGTTGCCGCGAATCATACGACGCCGTTCAGCGACCGATGCAGGGTCACGCTCCTTGCCGCCCGATGGCCGCGGCATCAGGGATTGGACGGGGGCGGCCGGGCAGCTTATTCTTGAAGCATCGCAGACCACCGAAACCGCGGCAGATGCCCGTCTACAACGCCCTTCGTCATCCCGGAATCGCCGCCGCGCTCGGCGCCGCGCTGCTGTTCGGCGCGGGTACCCCGCTGGCGAAATGGCTGCTCGACGCCGTGAGCCCGTGGCTGTTGGCGGGCCTGCTCTACCTCGGCTCGGGCCTCGGGCTGACGCTGTATCGCGCACTCAGGCGGGCGCCGGCGGTGCGCCTGGCGCCGGGGGATACGCTCTGGTTCGCCGGCGCGATAGTCGCCGGCGGCATCGTCGGGCCGGTGCTGCTGATGCTCGGCCTGGCCGGCATGCCGGCTTCCGGCGCCTCGCTGCTGCTGAACGCGGAAGGCGTGTTCACTGCCTTGCTGGCGTGGTTCGCCTTCCGCGAAAACTTCGACCGGCGCATAGCACTCGGCATGGCCGCCATCGCGGCCGGCGCGATCGTGCTGAGTTGGCCGGGCGAGGCGCGCTTCGCCGGCCCCTGGCCAACGCTGGCGGTGCTCGGCGCCTGCCTGGCGTGGGCCATCGACAACAACCTGACGCGCCGGATTTCATTCACCGATGCCAGATGGATCGCCGCCGTGAAAGGCTCGGTTGCCGGCGTCGCCAACCTGGCACTGGCCTGGTCGCTCGGCGCCTCCCTGCCGTCGCTGCCCGTCATCGCGGGCGCCATGACGGTCGGCCTGTTTGCCTACGGGGTGAGCCTCGCGCTGTTCGTGGTCGGCCTGCGCCACCTGGGCACCGCGCGCACCGGCGCCTATTTCTCGATCGCGCCCTTCTTCGGCGCCCTGGTGGCGGTGGCGATGGGCGACGCGCTGACGCCGCGACTGCTTGCCGGCGGCGCGCTGATGGCGCTCGGCACCTGGCTGCACCTGACCGAACGCCACAAACACGAACACGCGCACCCGGCGTTGCTGCACGACCACGAACACAGCCACGACGAGCACCACCGGCACGAGCACGAAGTATCCGTCGCCGCCGGCACGCGGCACCGCCACCCGCACTGGCACGAACCGCTGGCGCACAGCCATACGCACTACCCCGACGAACTCCATCGCCACGGGCATTAGGCAGGAGCCGGTGGCAAGGCGCGCCGGGTCGATCAGCGGCGCTTCACTTGCAGTTGTTGTGCAGCTTCCACTTCTCGGCGTGGCCCATGGCAACGGCAAAGGCAGGCGGCGTGCAGCGATCGTCGCCTGCCGCTGCGGCACCTGGCATGACAACCGCGGCAACCGTATCCGTGGCGGGAAAGCCGCGCTGGCCGACAAGGCCGACTAGCGCAAGAAACAGCAGCACGATCGCCGTACCGCCAGCGCCGACTTTCTGGCTGGCGTGCGGCGTGAAGACTTCACAGGCGCCGCCGGCGCAGTGCTGCGCCTGGCGATTCGGCAGGGCGTTGTATATCTTGCAGCCGATGCAGATGCCGAAGGCGCTCTCGAAGAACATCAGCGTCAGGCAGGTGGCGCAGACCAGCATGTTGACCGGCCCGATCACGTTCTGGATCACGATCAGCCAGAGCATGGTCACTGCCAGCACCCAGCCGATCGCCCAGGCGAAGCGCTTCTGCGGCGCGCCGGTCCATTCCGGCACCTGCTTCCTGACCGCGAAGCGGCCGACGATCATGCTCGGCGAATACCTCGGGTTGATGAAGAGGCGGATCGTGAAGTCGATCAGGAAGGCGATCACGAAAATCTTGGTTGGGCGAAAGTTTCCCATGAACCACGCATTGGCGAAGGTCATCATGGCGAATACGAAAAGGATGCCGGCGGCCGCCCGCACCTCGCGCTCGTTCATTACCGGCACGTCGTAGCCGGGCACCGTCTCGCCGAAACCGAAAATCCTGTTCATTGCAATCCTTTCAAAGAGTTCCCGAAGGGACGCACCGCGCTGGCGCCCCACAGGGACTTCCTTCGGTCGCTGACGGTACGGCACCGAAGATCGGGTAGTCGCTGGCGCATCATTTCGGCTTCAGCCAGCCGGCAATCTCGTCCTTGTTCGGCATGCGGCCGAACACCGCGACTTCCTCGTCGATCACCAGCGCCGGGGTCGTGGTGATCGGGTAGGCCATGATGTCCTTCATGTCGCGCACATGCTCGAAGTTCGCATCGACGCCGAGTTCGGCGACCACTTCGCGCGTGAGTTGTTCCAGTCGCTGGCACTTGGCGCAACCGGTGCCGAGAATCTTGATCAGCATGACGATCTCCTGTTCTCGATGAAATTGAGGGCGACGACCAGCGTCGTCACGAAGCCGCCGACGACCAGGATCAGGGTCAGGGCCGGTGTGCCGTCCACCCAGGCGCCGTAGGCCAGTCCGGCCAGCGTAGAGAACAGCGCCACCAGCGCGACATAGGTCCAGGCCTTGAGCTTGCCGATGATGGCGGAAGTGATGAGGATGCTTTGCAGCGAGAGTTCGGGGTCGGCCATCAGGTAGGCGATCAGCGGGCCGGGGTGCATGCCCAGCGAAAGGAACATCTTGGCGATCGGCACTTCGACCAGGGTCGGGAAATACATGAAGACGCCGAAGACGACGCCGGCGAGGTTGGCCGCGACGGTATTGCTGCCGGCGACGGCCCTGATCCACTCCGGCTGGATGAAAACGCGGATGACGCCGACCAGGAACACGCCGACTATCAGCAAGGGAAAGATCATCTTGACGAAACGCCAAGTCTCCCACAACCACTGCTGCATGTCCCAGGCCTCGAAGCGGCGCACCTGCGGCAACAGCGCCGCGCACAGCAGCGGCACCGCCAGCGTGCGGCCGCTGACCGTGATGGCGAGTCCGGCTTCCGTGGCCCGCAGGCCCAGAGCGGCGAAGGCCAGCGTCAGCACGGTCAGCACCAGCGCGGGCACAGTCAGGCGGTTCACGCCGTTGTCTATCAGGCCGAGGCCACGCCATGCGGCGGCGCCGATCAATCCGAGCAGCGCGATCAGCGCCACGCCCTGCAGGCTGAGGCCTTCGGCGCCGGTGGCTTCGTTGGCGGGCACCCAGCGATCGAGCAGCGCCTGCGCGCTTGCCGCCTCGGGCCAGGCCATGCTGTGCTGCCAGAGCGTCGCAGTGAGCAGGTCGACCTTGAGCGTGCCGGCGATAAGCAGCGCCACCAGCGTGCCGAGGAACAGCAGCGTGCGCCCGGGCACGCGGCCGTCGCCGGCGAAGGCGCGCGCATCGCCCTGGCGTGCCGCCTCGCTCTTGCGAAAAACCATCGCCATGATCATGCCGATACCGATGCCGAAGGAGAGCGCCAGCACGATGCGCGCAATGGCGATCTCGGCGCCGAGCGCGACGCCGGTGTAGGACAGCGCGAGGATGTTGGCGGCCGGAGCGAAGAAGAGGAAAGTGATCGCCGGCCCCAGCCCCGCGCCCTTGCTGTAGATGCCGGCGAACAGCGGCTGCACGGTGCAGGAGCAGACGGCGAGCAGGCTGCCGGCGCCGGCGGCGGCCGGATAGGCCACCCAGCGCGGCGCATCGGGGCCGAGGTAGCGCGTGATCGCAGCCTGCGGCATCAGCGCCGACAGCGCGCCGGCGATGAAGAAGGCCGGCACCAGGCACAGCAGCACATGCGCCGCGAGGTAGGAGGCGAGGCTGGCGACGCCGCCCTGCAGGGCGACGATCACGAGGTCCATCAGGTGCTCCGTTCGTACCAGCCCTTGCTGGAGTTGACCACCTTGACCACCAGCAGCATCACCGGCACTTCGATCAGCACGCCGACCACGGTGGCCAGCGCCGCGCCCGACTCGAAGCCGAACAGGCTGATGGCGGCGGCCACGGCGAGTTCGAAGAAGTTGCTGGCGCCGATCAGCGCCGAGGGACAGGCGACGTTGTGCTTTTCGCCGACGACGCGGTTGAGCCAGTAGGCCAGTGCCGAATTGAAGAAAACCTGGATCAGGATCGGCACGGCGAGCAGCGCGATGATCAGCGGCTTGTCCACGATGGCCTTGCCCTGGAAGGCGAACAGCAGCACCAGCGTGGCCAGCAGCGCCGAGATCGACCATGGCCCAAGCGTCGCCATCACGGCATCGAAGTGCGCCTGGCCTTTCTTCAGCAGCGCCTTGCGCCACAATTGCGCGAGCGCCAGCGGGATCACGATGTAGAGCACGACGGAGGTGACCAGCGTATCCCAGGGCACGGCGATGGCCGAGATGCCGAGCAGCAGGCCGACGATCGGGGCGAAGGCGACGATCATGATGCTGTCGTTCAAGGCCACCTGCGACAGCGTGAACAGCGGGTCACCGTTGGTCAGCCGGCTCCAGACGAAGACCATCGCCGTGCAGGGCGCGGCGGCGAGCAGGATCAGGCCGGCGATGTAGCTGTCAAGCTGGTCGGCCGGCAGGTAGGGCGCGAACCAATGGCGGATGAAGATCCAGCCCAGCAGCGCCATCGAGAAGGGCTTCACCAGCCAGTTCACGAACAGCGTCACGCCGATGCCTCTGACATGCTGGCGGACCTCGTGCAGCGCGCCGAAATCCACCTTGACCAGCATCGGGATGATCATCACCCAGATCAGCAATCCGACCGGAACATTGACCCGCGCCACTTCCATGCGACCCAGCGCCTGGAAGGGCGCCGGCAGGAACTGTCCGAGCGCGATGCCGGCGACGATGCAGAGGAAGACCCAGACCGTGAGGTAGCGCTCGAAGACGCTCATCGGGGCGTTGGCGGCGAGCTTGGCGGTGGTTTCGCATTGGGCCGACATGTTCAGGTCTCCTCGTGGATGCGCCGTGCCGCCAGCGCCGACTCTTCGCGACTCAAGGTTTCCAGCGGCAGGGCGAGGAAGGCTTCGATGCGCTTCGTCAGCGACTGATACGCTTCCTCGAATGCGACGCGTCGCGCTTCCATCGGTTCGACGTGGGCTGGATCGGGAATGGCCCAATGGGCCGTGGTCGGATGACCGGGCCAGACCGGGCAGGTTTCATTGGCCGCATTGGCGCAGACGGTGAAGATGAAGTCGAACCCTGGCGCGCCGGGTTCGGCGAATTCGTCCCAGGATTTGCTGCGCGCACCGGCGGCAGGAACGCCGTGCTTCGCCAGCGTCTCCAGCGCGACCGGATTGACCACGCCTCCGGGCTTGCTGCCGGCGGAATGCGCCTCGATGCGCCCCCGGCCGAGGTGGTTGAACAGCATCTCGCCAAGAATGCTGCGGGCGGAATTGCCGGTACAGAGCACGAGTACCTTGTAGCTCATGGTGTTTCCCTCAAGCGGTCTTGCGGCGGCGGGCGATGGTGGCCCGCGCCGCGGTCTTCGGCAGGCACTGCCCGCCCTGGCAGCAGTTGTCGGTGAGATAGGCGATCAGGTCGTCCATCGCCGCGAATCCCGCTGCATAGAAAATGAAGCGTCCCTCCTGGCGTGAACTGACCAGGCCGGCACGCACCAGGTTCGCGACGTGGAAGGACAAGGTCGCCGGCGCCAGCGCCAGGGCCTCGGAAATGGCGCCGGCATTGAGGCCCTGCGGCCCGCGCTCGACCAGCAGGCGAAAGATCCGCAGCCGGGTTTCCTGCGCCAGCGCAGCCAGTTTGTCGACGGCCAGAGTGGTATCCATGGATCGATTCGATATTTCCAGAATAATGGAAGCATTATAGGGCTCGACCGCAAATGCGGCAATCGTCGCCGCCGATCAGGCGACTCGGTCGCAACCGTGGTCGTGGTTGCCCAGTTCGATCTGCAAGGTCGGATGGGTGATGTGGAAGCGGTCGTGCAGTTCGCGGGCAGCCTGTTCGAGAAATGCATCGCCCGGATGGCCACCGGGCATCACCAGGTGCGCCGTCAGGGCCGTCTCGGTAGTGCTCATGGCCCAGACATGCAGGTCGTGCACGTCATCGACGCCGGACAGTGCCTGCAGCAGTGCATCGACGTCCGCCAGCACCACGCTTTCCGGAACGCCGTCGAACAGCAAGTGCAGGGATTGCCGGAACAGGCGCCAGGTGCCGGCGATGATCAGCAGCGCGATGGTCATGCTGGCTACCGGGTCTAGCCAGGCCCAGCCGGTCCACAGGTACAGGGCGCCGGCCAGTACCACGCCGAGCGAAACCAGCGCGTCGCCCGCCATGTGCAGGAAAGCGCCGCGCAGGTTCATGTCGGACTTCATGCCCGACATGAACAGCGCGGCCGTGGCGCCGTTCACCAGAACGCCGATGGCGGCGACGGCCATCACGGTGGCCGCATCCGTCGGCGGTGGCGCCTGCAGGCGATGGCCCGCCTCCCACAGCAGCGACCCCATCGCCACCAGCAGCAGCACCGCATTGGCGAAGGCGGCGAGGATCGATGCGCGTTGCCAGCCGTAGGTGTGTCGCCGATCCGGGCGACGACCGGCGGCCAGGGCCGCAGCCCAGGCCAGCACCAGGCCGGCGACATCCGACAGGTTGTGCCCGGCATCGGCCAGCAAGGCCAGCGAACCGACCATCCAGCCGGCGGCGGCCTCGACCACCACGAAGCCGAGGTTCAGCGCAATGCCGATGGCAAAGGCGCGATTGAAGGCGACCGCCGGGTGGGTATGACTGTGCTGGTTCATGGCGATACGCACGAAAAGAGGCTCCCGGCCAGTGTAGGCCGGGAGCCCGCTTACCGCTGCGCCGCGAGGCGGATTACTTGAAGAATCCGCGTGCCTTCATGCGGTCACAGCCATTGGCGCGCGGCGCCGGCAGCGTCACGCCTTTTTCCTTGGCCCGTACCTCCATGCCCTGATGGTGTTCGGCCTGAAGGGCCTTGCATTCATCGTAGGTCTTCGCGCCGCGCATCTTGCCGCTGTGGGCCGCGCGTTCCTCTGCGCTCATCAAGGTCCAGCCGGGGGTGTTGTCCTTGTTGAAATTGAAGCGCATCGCCTTGCCGCCGCCGGGACCCATGCCGCCACCCTGCCCCATGCCCTGCCCGGGTCCCATGCCGAGGCCGCCGGCAGGTTGTGCGGCAATCGGGGCCGCTATCGACACGCCCAGAAGCGCCACCAGAGCGATCCGTCCGAAGTTCTTGCGAAGTGTGCTTGTCATGATCATTTCCTTTCATTGAGAGATTGAAATTCGGGTCGAAATCCATGCGGCCTTAATAACAGGCTAGTCCGGATTCGCCGGAAGCCAAGGCGGCATTGGTAAGATTTTGTGACACGCCCACTTTCCCACTCCCGGCGGGCACGAGATGAAGCTTGCTGGCGCGATGCGCCATGCGCAGGCAGAATTCGCGTCTCGATCCAATCACGCACAGCCCATGGTCAGCCGACGCCAGTTCATGCGCGGGGACTTCAAGTCCCGCCCGCCTCCCCCGCGCCCACCCTGGTCGCTCGCCGAGGAACTGTTCCTCGCGGCATGCACGCGCTGCCGCGACTGCGTACCGGTGTGCCCGACCCGCGTCATCGTCATTGTGCGCGGCTACCCGGAAGTGGACTTCAAGCGCGGCGAATGCACCTTCTGCGGGGCTTGCGCTGCTGCCTGCAAGGCTGGCGCGCTGCAGAACTCGGAATGCCAGATCTGGCCCTGGGCGATCAAGGCGCAGGTGGCGAACACCTGCCTGCCGCTGCGGGGAGTGGAATGCAGGATCTGCGGCGATCGCTGCGAAGCGAATGCGATCCGCTTCAGCCCGCGCCTGAACGGGCCTCCCGTAGCGGAAATCGACACGGGCGCCTGCACCGGCTGCGGCGCCTGCGTCGCACCCTGCCCGGTCTCGGCGATCAGCGTGGCCTGAGGGCTGCGGACAGGCCCGCCGGACGCCTTGGCGGCGTCGGGCAGACAGGGAAGCTCGACTTACTTGATGTTGCCGATGAAGCGGTTCTCGACCAGCGCCGGCGCGTCGACCTGGGCGACATGGCAGCTGGTGCAGACATGGCGCGCGGCATCGAAGGCCTTGGTCGCGACAACGAAATGGCTGTCGCCCAGTTTCGGCGAATTCTTCTTCACGTAGTTGTCCGGACCGTGGCAATCCAGGCACTGGTTTTCGGTGAGGGTCACTTCGTCGAAGTTATCCACGGCGTGGGGTATCAACGGCGGCTGCGTGCTGAAGGTGCGGGCAATTACCGGTTGCGTGCCCGGCCGCTTGCCGGCGTAGGCTAGTTCGCCGGGCGCCTTGTCGGCCGCGGCGACATCGGCGCCGCGCATCGAGACCAGCGGCTCGTAGCTGGCGCAGCCGACGACCACGGTAAGCAGCGATGCCAGGAGGATGGTGACGGTTTTCTTCATGATGGACTCCCCAGACGAAATTGAAGGTTGATCACTTATTTGGCTACTTGGGCGCCGCTTGCGCAACGCCGGTTGCAGGTAGAACGGACGGGTTGAAGCGGGTGCCGAAGGCGAACACATCCTTCGAACAGACATCGATGCAGCGACCGCAGTTGGTGCAGTTGGCTTCCAGGATCACGGGCGGGCTGCCGCCTATGGCTTTCAGCGCCGGACGGATCACCTGCGGTTCCGGGCAGACGGCAAAGCAGTCCATGCAATCGTTGCAGGTGGCGCGGGCCGGCAGCCTGACACGAACCACGGATAGTTTCCCGATCAGGCTGTAGAAGGCGCCGACCGGGCACAGGTGGCCGCACCAGCCGTGGCGCATGACGAACAGGTCGAACAGGAACACCGCCAGCAAGACAGCCCAGACCAGGCCAAGGCCGAAGAGCAGGCCGCGATGCAGCATCGACACCGGATTGACCATCTCCCAGGCGATGCTGCCTGTTACCGCCGCCACGACCAGCGTCATGCCCAGCATCCAGTAGCGCGTCGGACGGCTGATGTGGGCGCTGCCCTTGAGTCCCAGGCGCACTCGCAGCCAGTACGCCAGGTCGGTCAGCAAATTGACCGGACAGACCCAGGAACAGTAGCTGCGGCCACCGACCAGCAGGTAGAACAGGACCACGATGAGCGCGCCGGTCAGCGCCAGCTTTTCGGGAACCTGCCTTGCCAGCAGGGATTGCAGCACGACGTAGGGATCGGTCAGCGGCAGGAAGTTCAGCGTGTAGCTGAAGTTCAGGTTGCCCTTGACGATCCACAGGCCGAACCAGGGCCCGACCAGGAACAACAGGAGGATGCCGAACTGGCTGGCGCGGCGCAGGATCAGCCATTTGTGCGCGGCCAGCCAGCCTTTCGCGGCAATGGCTTCCGCCCCCGGGCGAAGAGGGATCGCGCTCACAGCTTGCCTCCCTGGAAGGCCTTCGGCACAGAGACGGGATCGGGAGAAGTCGGCGCTGGCGGCACGGCGCCGGGACTGCCGGAGAGACCCTTGCCGCTTTCATACTTCATGCCCTCGGGCAGGTTGTATTGGTGTTCCACGTCCGGCGCGACCAGGCTGCCACCGGCCTTTTCCTTTTCCACCCAGCCCAGCCGATAGTGCGAACTGAGCTGGCCCTTGGCCATGTAGAGCGGGAACACCTTGATCGCAGCAACCTCCGTCGGGCAGGCCTTTTCGCATTTGCCGCAACCCGTGCAGTGCTCCGAATGCACCACGGGGATGAACAGCGTGTGCTTGCCGGTGCGCGCATTGGTTTGGGGGTCGAGCGTGATCGCCTTGTCGATCACCGGACAGACGCGGTAGCAGATGTCGCAGCGCAGGCCGAGGAAGTTGAGGCAGGTCTCGTGGTCGACCAGCACCGCGAGCCCCATCTTCGATTTGTTGATGTCCTTCAGGGAGTGATCCAGCGCCCCGGTGGGACAGGCCTTGACGCAGGGAATGTCCTCGCACATCTCGCAGGGCAACTGACGCGCGACAAAATAGGGCGTGCCGGTGGACATCGGTTCTTCCGGCTTCGCCAGATGCAGGATATTGAAGGGGCAATCGCGCACGCACATCCCGCAACGGATGCAGGCCGCGTTGAAGTCCTGTTCCGGCAGCGCCCCGGGCGGCCGGATGGCGGCCGGCGGCAGCGCTTGCGCATGGCGCGCGTAGAGCCCGACGCCAAGGCCCAGCAGGCCGACGCCACAGGCCATGCGCGCCGTGTCGGCGATGAACTGGCGCCGCGCTGCGGCACTGGGCTTGGCCACGTTTTCCATGATTCCCGGACGGGGAGCGCAAGACGTTCACCACTCCCCGGTTTCTCCCGTCATCGCGCTCAGGCCTTGACCACCTTGGCGGCGCACTTCTTGAAGTCCGTTTCCTTCGAAATCGGACAGGTGGCATCCAGGGTGAGCTTGTTGACCAGGCGGTGCTCGTCGAAGAAGGGAATGAAGATCAAACCCTCCGGCGGCTTGTTGCGGCCCTTGGTATCGACCCGCAGCTCGATTTCGCCGCGCCGCGTGGACACCTTGACCACGTCGTTGCGCTTCAGCCCGCGCTTCTCGGCATCCTTCGGGTGCATCCAGACCACGGCATCGGGGAAGGACTTGTAAAGTTCCGGCGCACGGCGCGTCATCGAGCCGGTGTGCCAGTGCTCCAGCACGCGGCCGGTGCACAACCAGAGGTCGAAATCCTTGTCCGGCATTTCCGCCGCCGGCTGATACGGCAACGCGAAGATCTTGGCCTTGCCGTCGGGATAGCCGTAGAACTTCACGCCCTCGCCCTTCTTGACGTAACTGTCATAGCCCTCGCGGAAGCGCCACAGGGTTTCCTTGCCATCCACTACCGGCCAGCGCAGGCCGCGCACCTTGTGGTAGGTGTCGAAGGGCGCCAGGTCGTGGGCGTGGCCGCGGCCGAAGCCGGCGTATTCCTCGAACAGGCCCTTCTGCACGTAGTAGCCGAAGGCCTCGGTTTCGTCGTTGGTGTAGCCGGCCCATGCGTGGGCATTGACCTTGGCCGCTTCTTCCTTCGGGAACTTGTTCACCTGGCCGTTGGCATACAGCACCTCGTAGAGCGTCTTGCCTTTCAGCTCGGGCGCCTTGGCCAGCAGATCGGCCGGCCAGACGTCCTCGACCTTGAAGCGCTTGGAGAACTCCATGTACTGCCAGAGGTCGGAACGCGACTCGCCCGGCGCCTTCACCTGCTGGCGCCACATCTGGCCGCGACGCTCGGCATTGCCGAACATGCCTTCCTTTTCCATCCACATCGCACAGGGCAGGATCAGGTCGGCCGACATCGCGGATACCGTCGGGTAGACGTCGGAGACCACGACGAAGGCCTTCGGGTTGCGCCAACCGGGATAAATCTCGCCGTTGACGTTGGGACCGGCCTGCATATTGTTGGTGGTCGAGGTCCAGTAGAAACCAATCTTGCCGTCCTTCAGCATGCGCGACTGCAGCACGGCGTGATAGCCCGGCGTCGGCGGGATCGTGCCGGCCGGCAGCTTCCAGGCCTTCTCGGTGAACTCGCGGTGCTTGGGATTCATCACCACCATGTCGGCCGGCAGGCGATGCGAGAAGGTGCCGACTTCGCGCGCCGTGCCGCAAGCCGAGGGCTGGCCGGTCAGCGAGAACGGGCTGTTGCCCGGCTCGGAGATCTTGCCCGTCAGCAGGTGCACGTTGTAGATCATGTTGTTGACCCAGGTGCCGCGCGTGTGCTGGTTGAAACCCATGGTCCAGTAAGAGGTAACCTTGACCTTCGGGTCGGCGTAGGCCTTGGCCAGGGCTTCGAGCTTGTCCTTCGGCACGCCCGAAATCTCGTGCGCCTTGTCCAGCGTGTATTCGGAAACGAACTTGGCGAAGTCGTCGAAAGTGATCGGCGTGTGCTTGTTCGGATCACCCTTGGGCTTGCCGTCGGCGCCGGGATAGCCATTGTTGTTGGCCACCTGTTCCAGCGGATGATTCGGCCGCAGGCCGTAGCCGATGTCGGTAACACCCTGGAAGAAGCCGACGTTCTTCTTGACGAAGTCCTGATTGACGGCCTTGTTCTGGATGATGTAGTTGCAGATGTAGTTGAGGATCGCCAGGTCCGACTGCGGCTTGAAGATCAGCTCGTTGTCGGCCAGTTCGCAGGATCGATGGGTGAAGGTCGACAACACGTGGATCTTGACGTGACTGGCGGTGAGGCGGCGGTTGGTGACGCGCGACCAGAGAATGGGGTGCATCTCGGCCATGTTCGAACCCCACAGCGCGAACACGTCGGCATGCTCGGCGTCGTCGTAGCAGCCCATCGGCTCGTCGATGCCGAAGGTGCGCATGAAGCCGGCGACGGCGGAGGCCATGCAGTGGCGCGCGTTCGGGTCGATGCTGTTGGAACGGAAGCCGGCCTTCATCAGCTTGGCGGCGGCATAACCTTCCCACACGGTCCATTGGCCGGAACCGAACATGGCGACGCCATAGGGCCCCTGGGTGGGTTCCTTCAGCGTGGCCTTGACCTTCTCGGCCATGATGTCGAAGGCGGCATCCCAGGAGATCGGGGCGAATTCGCCGTTCTTGTCGAACTTGCCGTCCTTCATGCGCAGCAGCGG
>JBIKLV010000113.1:0-11366 GCA_044359585.1 Sulfuritalea sp.
CGACGATCTTGGCCGCGTCGCCCGAGGGGATCATGGCGCGCTTGCCGATGTGGGCGCCGACCGCGAGGAAGGCGGCATTGAAGCTACCCTTCTGCATTTCGTCGAGGATCTTGTCGACCTTGCTGTTCAACTTGACCGTGACGCCCATGTCGACGATGCGCTGCATCTCGGCGTCGAGCACTTCGCGCGGCAGGCGGTACTTGGGGATGCCGAAGCGCATCATGCCGCCCATGTAGGGGCCGGCGTCCATGACCGTCACGGCGTGTCCCAGCTTGCGCAGGTGGTAGGCGGCCGACATGCCCGAGGGGCCGGCGCCGACGATCAGTACCTTCTTGCCGGATTCCTGTGCCGGCGTGGCGAACTTCCAGCCGCGCTTGATCGCCTCGTCGCCGAGGAAACGCTCCACCGAATTGATGCCCACGGCCTCGTCGATCTTGCCGCGATTGCAGGCCGATTCGCAGCTGTGGTAGCAGACGCGGCCCATGATCGCGGCGAAAGGATTGTCGCGCGTCAGGTGGCGCCAGGCGGCCTCGTAGCTGCCGGACTCGGCATGGAACAGCCAGCCCTGGATGTCCTCGCCGGCGGGGCACTGGTTGTTGCAGGGGGGCAGGCGGTCGAGGTAGACCGGGCGCGCGGTGCGCCAGGAACCGGTGTGGTTGGCCAGCGAGGAGCCGGGGTTCAGCGTAATGGCAAATGGCTTGTCCATCTCAGTGGTCTCCCTTCCTGGCTTGCAAGCCGTATCTGCGGATGTTCTTGTCGGCCTGCGCCTGGATGCGCGCAATCGTGGCCACGGCCGGATTCTTGCCGAAGAGGTGGGCGTAGCGCTTCTGCAGTTTGAGATACTCCTCGACGGGTTGCGGTCGCCGTATCTCCAGCACCGACTTTACTTCGCCATATTCGGCTTCGAACACCGGGAAGATGCCGGTTTCCTTGGCCAGCCGCGCCAGCAGGATGGTGTCCTGCGAGGCCGCGCCCCAGCCCAGCGGGCAGGGCACCAGGATCTGGATGTAGCGCGCGCCGCGCATGCCCATGGCCTTGGTGACCTTGTATTCGAGGTCGCGCAGGTCGGCCACGGTGGCGGTGGCGACGTAGGGAATCTCGTGCGCCATGGCGATGGCGGGAACGAACTTGCCCTGGCCGAAGGCGTTGCCCGGTTCGGGACCGAGCGGCATGGTGGTCGCCGTGCGTGCCGCCGGCGGCGTCGCCGAACTGCGCTGCACCCCCGTGTTCATGTAGCCGCCGTTGTCGTAGCAGATGTAGAGCACGTCGTCGTTGCGCTCGAACATGCCCGACAGGCAGCCGAAGCCGATGTCGGTGGTGCCGCCGTCGCCGCCTTGCGCGACGACGCGGACATCACCGCCCTGCCCCTTCTGGCGCTTGACCTTGATCGCCGCGGCGATGCCGGTGGCAACCGCCGCGGTGTTGCCGAACAGGGAATGGATCCACGGGATCTGCCAGGAGGTTTCCGGGTAGGGCGTGGAAAAGACTTCGAGGCAGCCGGTGGCGTTGGCCGCGATCAGTTGCCCCTTGCTGGCAATCATCGCGGCATCGATCGCGTAGCGGGCGCCGAGCGCCTCGCCGCAGCCCTGACAGGCGCGGTGGCCGGAGTTGAGCGAGTTGGTGCGCTGCATGTTGGCTTGGACGCTGCGCTCTTCGGGCGCCAGCAGGCGGTTGCCGACGGTGAAGGTGCCGGTCTGGTAGAACTTGACGGTTTGCAGTGACATGGCGGTCTCCGTGCCTTAACGTGAAACAACTCGTTCGGAGCGATGGGTGATGATCGAGCGAAGCGAGCGGAATGGTAGCCCCGCCCTGGGGCGGGAATGGGGGTGGGGGGCCTTCAATTCGCCTTTTACGTGTTTCATCTTCGGTGGGTGACGATTACTGTGATGGAACTCACGCTATCTTCGAGGCGACGGTGCCGAGGTCGCGCAGCATGGCTTCGGCGGCGGGGCCGGAACGGCGCACCTGCTTTTCGCGCTCGAGTTGGCGGTTGACCACCTTCCAGTCGAGGTCGAGGAAGGTCAGCAGTTCCAGTTCGTCACGGCCGGCTTTCTCGAACAGTCCGGTGAGCGACTTCATGGTGATGGCGCGACCGCCCAGTCCGGCGACCACGGTGTAGCCCTTGAGACCCATGCCGGTGACGGCCATCCGGACGTTGGTCGCGACGATGCCGCCGATGCCGACGGCCAGACTCTTTTCCAGCACGACGAAACGCTTGCAGTTCTTCAGCGCCTTGGCCACTTCGACCAGCGGGAAGGGACGGAAGCTGGTGATGCCGAGCACGCCGATCTTGTGCCCGGCGGCGCGCATTTCATCGACCGTGTCCTTGATCGTGCCCAGCACCGAGCCCATGGCGATGACGATGGTGTCGGCATCTTCGGCGCAATAGGTGTGGATCAGGCCACCGCTCTCGCGGCCGAAGACGGACTTGAATTCCTGCGCCAGTTGCGGGATGAGTTCCAGCGCCTGCATCTGTTTGGCGTGAGCCAGGTAACGCACTTCCATGAAGGCTTCGGGGCCGACCATGGCGCCGATCGACACGGGTTCCGCCGGGTCGAGCACCTGACGCGGTTCATAGGGCGGCAGGAAAGCGTCGACCTGTTCCTGGGTAGGGATGTCGACACGTTCGTAGGCGTGGGTCAGGATGAAGCCGTCCATGCAGACCATGACCGGCAGGCTGAGTTCCTCGGCCAGCTTGAAGGCCTGGATGTGCAGGTCGAGCGCTTCCTGGTTGGTCTCGGCGAAGAGCTGGATCCAGCCGCAGTCGCGTTGCGAGAGCGAATCGGAGTGGTCATTCCAGATGTTGATCGGCGCGCCGATGGCGCGGTTGGCCACGGTCATGACGATCGGCAGGCCGAGGCCCGAGGCGTTGTACACCGCCTCGACCATGAACAGCAGGCCCTGCGAGGCGGTGGCCGTGTAGGTGCGGGCGCCGGCGGCCGAGGAACCGATGGCCACGCTCATGGCGGCGAATTCGGATTCGACATTGATGAACTCGCAGTCCTTGATGTCGCCCGATTTGACCATTTCGCCCAGTCCTTCGACGATGTGGGTCTGCGGCGAAATCGGATAGGCACAAATCACTTCGGGCCGGCACAGGGCAACTGCCTCGGCGACGGCATGGGAACCTTCACACTGCTTAAGCATGGGCAGCCTCCTGGCGGCGCGCCTCTTCCATTTCGGCGCGCACGATGTCGTAGGCCTCGGTGGCGCCGGCGATGTTGCCGGCGGCGACCTTGCCCGAAAACTTGTCGTTGATGGCCATCACCACCGATTCGAGCTTGATCACGCCCGACACCGCGGCAAAGCCGCCGAGCAGGGGCACGTTGGGCATCGGCCGGCCGACGTGCTTGCGGCTCAGGTCGGTGGCGGCGACGGTGCATAGCCGGTCGTGCGGCCAGTCGCGCAGGAAGTCGCCGAGGCCGAGCTCCTCGAAGGTCTTGTTGGTGTTGATCAGGATGTAGCCGCCCTTCTTCAGGCCGGCAAAGACATCGACCTGGTGCAGCAGGGTCGGGTCCTGGATGATCAGCGCGTCGGGCTCCATGATCGGCTCGCGCAGGCGAATCTCCTTGTCGGCGATGCGGCAGAAGGCCACCACCGGCGCACCGGTGCGCTCGGAACCGAAACTGGGGAAGGCCTGCGCATGGCGGCCCTCCTGGAAGGCCGCGATGGACAGCATCTCGGCCGCCGTGACGACGCCCTGACCGCCACGGCCGTGAATTCGAACCTGGAACATGATTCCCCCTTGGTTTTTGGAGTGCGTCGTGACTTTACGCCATGGCTGCCGGGATGGGAACTGCGGAAAACCGCAAAGCGCGGTTTCGTCCGGCCTGTCGGCGGCGGCGCCCCGGTAGAATCACGCCTTTGACCGCCACTGGATCGAAGCATGAAACACATTACCGACGACGTCCGCATCCGCGAAATCAAGGAACTCTCGCCTCCCGGCCACATCCTGCGCGAGTTCCCCACCACGGATGCCGCGGCGGAGACCACCTACGAGGCGCGCCAGGCATTGCATCGCGTGCTGCATGGCGCGGATGGGCGCCTGGTCGTCGTCGTCGGGCCCTGCTCGATCCACGATTACGACGCGGCGATGGAATATGCGCGGCGGCTCAAACAGGAGAAGGATCGCCGGGCGGAGGACCTGCTCATCGTGATGCGGGTGTACTTCGAGAAACCGCGCACCACCGTGGGCTGGAAGGGCCTGATCAACGATCCGCGCATGGACGGCAGCTTCAAGATCAACGAAGGCCTGCGCCTGGCGCGCAAGCTGTTGTGGGAGATCAACGAACTGGGCCTGCCCTGCGGCACCGAGTTCCTCGACACCATCACGCCGCAATACACGGCCGACCTGATCAGCTGGGGCGCCATCGGCGCGCGCACCACGGAATCGCAGGTGCATCGCGAACTGGCCTCGGGCCTTTCGTGTCCGGTCGGCTTCAAGAACGGTACCGACGGCAACATCCGGATCGCGGTCGATGCGATCAAGGCCGCCGCCAGCCCGCACCATTTCCTCTCGGTGACCAAGGCCGGCCACTCGGCCATCGTCTCCACCAACGGCAACGAGGACTGCCACGTCATCCTGCGCGGCGGCAAGGGCCCCAACTACGAGGCGGCGGCCGTCGATGCAGCTTGCACCGAGCTGGGCAAGGCCGGGCTGGCCGCACGCGTCATGATCGACTTTTCGCACGCCAACAGCAGCAAGCAGTACAAGCGCCAGGTCGACGTCGCCCGCGATGTCGGCACGCAACTGGCGGCGGGCGAGGACCGCATCTTCGGCGTCATGGTCGAATCCCACCTCAACGAGGGCCGCCAGGACCTCAAACCGGGCAAGCCGCTCGACTACGGCGTTTCGGTCACCGATGCCTGCATCGGCTGGGAGGACACGCTGGCGACCTTCGACATCCTGAGCGATGCCGTCAAGGCGCGCCGCATCGCACTCGCAGACAGGTAAGGGCAGCGCATGAGCGCCCCGCAGGACCGTCCCAAGGGGCGCCAGACTGACCCCGGAGCCGCGAAGCGGCGAACTTCAGTCACCCCCTTCCTTGGGAAGGGGGCAGGGGGAAAGGTACTCCAGTGACCGGCCGCCTGTTCGCCGCGCTGCTGGTCCTTACGCTGGCCTTCCGCTTCTGGCTGGCGGCGGCTTTTCCCATCACCGGCGACGAGGCCTATTTCATCTGGTGGGGCTGGCTGCCCGACTGGGGCTTCTACGACCACCCGCCGCTGATCGGCTGGTGGCTGGCCGCCCTTTCGCTGATCAGCAAGGCCGAATGGTGGTTGCGCCTGCCGGTGATCCTGCAACCGGCGTTGCTGGCGCTGGCGGTGTATTGGGCCTTGCCGAGAATCGTGGATGGTGTCGGCGAACAACGCCGGCTGTGGGCCGCGACCCTGATCCTGCTGGCGCCGGTCAATGTCTGGAACGTCTTCATCACCACCGATACGCCGCTGATCTATTTCAGCGTGCTTTCGGGTTTGGCCTGGATCCGTGCGGCGAAGGACGACAGTCCGCGCTGGTATCTCGTGGCCGGACTGCTGCTGGCGGGCGCCGTGCTCTCCAAGTATTTCGCGGCAATCCTCGGCTTCGCCTATCTGGTCGATGCGCTGCGCCGGCGCAAGCCCGCCGCGCTGGCGGGCCTCGCCATCGCCTACGCCTGCACCCTGCCGGCGCTGGCGCTGATGGCCTGGTGGAACAGCGCCAATTGCTGGCCGAATTTCATGTTCAACTTCGTCAATCGCCACGGCGATGCCGGCTGGTCGCTGAAGACGCCGCTGCTCTATGCCGTGACCCTGATTTACGTGCTGGGACCGCCGGTGCTGTGGCTGGCGTGGAAGAATCGCCGTATCGCCAGCGCCGACTCTTCGTGGGGCGCTTCCCTGCCTGTGGCGCTGGGAACCCTGGCCTGGCTGCCATTCCTGCTGTTCGCCCTGCTGGCGACGGTGAAGCAGATCGGCCTGCACTGGCTGCTGTCTTTCGTGCCCTTCACGCTGATCTGGCTGACGCTGCGCCTCAAGCCTTCCTCGTTGCAGAAGCTCGGCCTGTTCTTCGCCGGCTTCGCCACGCTTCACATCGCCGCCATCCTGGTGGTCTCGCGCATTCCGCTGGAGGCCTGGCAGAAGACCCGGCTCTACGACGGCATCGTGCTGAGTTTCGAACACCAGGCGATCGGGCGCGAACTCGAAACCGATCGGAAGGATTGGGTGCTGGCCATGGATGGCTATTCCAATGCCGTCACGCTGGGCTACAACCTGCGCCAGTATGTCGTCGTTTTCGGCGAGGCGTCGAGCCATGCGCGCCACGATGACCTGGTCACCGACTTCCGCACCCTGGCCGGCCGCAACTTCCTGATCCTGAGGAAGTCCGAACCCAACCCGGACGATTACCGAAAATACTTCCGCAGCGTCGGCGTCGACAGTTTCGAGGTTCGCGGCGCGCGCTTCTGGCGCGTCAGGGGCGCGGGCTTCGACTACGCGGCCTATCGCAGCGGCGTGCTGGCCGGCGTGCGGCAGAAGTACTATGCGATTCCGGCCTGGTTGCCGCAAACTGCCTGCTATATGTGCGATCGATACTTCCCCGGGGAGGCGTGCCGGCGATGATGCCGTCCTTGCTACGCCTCATGCGCCCGCACCAGTGGGTCAAGAACGGCTTCGTTTTCCTCGGCCTGCTGTTCGGCCACGCCTGGAACGACCCGGTCAAGCTCGGGCAGGCGCTGGCGGCCTTTGCCGCCTTCTGCCTGCTGGCATCCGCGGTGTATGTCATGAACGACCTGATCGATCGCGAGCAGGATCGGCTGCATCCGAAAAAGAAGCTGCGGCCGCTGGTCACCGGCGCGGTCAGTGTCGGTGCCGCCGGCGTGCTGGCGGCGGTCTGCCTGGTCGCCGGCGGCATCATCGCCTGGTTCTGGGCCGGGTCGGCGCCGTGGGTCTTTGTTGCCTATGTCGTGCTCAACGTCGGCTACAGCTTCGGCCTCAAGCACGTGGTGATCCTCGACGTGTTCATCATCGCCGCCGGCTTCATGCTGCGCATCCTGGCCGGCACGCTGGGCCTGGACATCGCCCCGTCACAATGGCTGCTGTTGTGCGGCCTGATGCTGACGCTGTTCCTCGGTTTCGCCAAGCGCAGCGCCGAATTGCTGGCCTTGCCCGAAGACAGCGCCGGGCATCGGCGCGTGCTGGAGCATTACACGGCGCCGATGCTCGACCAGTTCATTTCCATCGCTGCGACTGGTACGGTGATTTCCTATGCGCTCTATACCGTCAGCGCCGACACCGTCGCCCTGCACGGCACGCGCGGCCTGATCGCAACGGTGCCCTTCGTGCTCTACGGCATGCTGCGCTACCTGTGGCGCCTGCACGCGCGCGGCGGCGGTGGAGATCCGGCGCAGGAACTGCTGACCGACCCCCATTTGCTGGCGGCAACCGCGGGTTGGTTGCTGCTCGTGCTGTTCCTGCTGGGCGGAGTTACAATTCCTTGACCATGACCCTGATCGACCGGATTCCCAACATCGAATTCCTCGGCGACGCCGTGCCCTTCGTCGGCCGCATCCGGGAAATCATCGAGGCCATCCAGTTGTTCGAGGATTTCGATCCCGAAGAACTGGAAGGTCTGGCGCGTTACATGCGTTGTTACCGCGCGCCGCTCGGCGCCGAGATCATCCACGAAGGCGACAATGGCGACTTCATGCTGCTGCTGTTGCAGGGCAGTGTCGAGATCGTCAAGAAGGACATGCGTGGCCTGCCACAGATCATGGGGACCGCGGGTCCCGGCAAGACGCTGGGGGAAATGTCGCTGATCGACGGCGAACCGCGTTTCGCCAGTTGCGTCGCACTGGAGACGGTGGAAATCGCCGTGCTCGACCGTGAAAGCCTGTCGCGGATACTGACCGAGGTACCGCGCATCGGCGTCAAGCTGATGATGGAACTGCTGATGCTGCTCAACCAGCGGCTGCGCAATGTCAGCGCGCAGCTCCTGACCTGCATGGAAGCCCGCCGTTCGCGGATTCGCTAGGCCGGCTCCCGCGCCACCGCGCGCAACACGAATACCTCCGGATCGTCGGCGTGCTCGATCAGCAGCGCGCCTACCCTTGCCTGCCAGCAGGCGCGGAACTCTTCGGCTTCCATCGCGCTGGCGCTGCCGTCCAGGCATTTCTGCATCAGCGCCGATGTCGCCGGTGCGAAAGGCACCCGGTGCACGTCGGCGCGAACATCGACCGCCGCCCCCGTATCCAGTCGCGTGAAGCGCATCTCGCCGTCGATGTCGGCCTCGAAGGACATCAGATTGCGCCGCCCGAAGCGACCGGCGATCCCCTTGAACCCGGCGTCCAGCGTGGCACCGGTAAGCAATGTGACGACGCTGGCGACGACGCCTGTGACGCCCGACAGGCGGTCGGCACGGAAGTCGACACGTATTCCGCCGCGCTCGGGCAGACGCTCCGGATACAGGTATTGCAGGGCCTTCAGCGTCATCCAGTAGGCGGACGCCACCGTGGGGCAGGAGTGCCCCGCCAGCCTTACGGTGTCGGCATAGCGGTATTCGATGCGGCCGCCTTCGGCCGCGCCCAGGAACTCGGCCAACGGGTCATGAACGGTGATGCTGCCTACCTGTTCGTAGAAAGAGGTGGTCATCGCGCCCGGTCATTGCTTCTTGACGAAGTCGATCACGATGTTGCCCGGTTCGCGCTGCCGGTAGCTAACCTCGACGGCCTCGCCGTAGCGTTGGGCCAGTTGTTCGAGCAATGGCAGCGGGTCATGGTCGTTGACGAAACGCATGGTCTCGCCGGCGCGCAGGGCATCCAGCGCGCCGAAGATGGCCGCATGGCGAAAGCGCTTGGCAACGCCGCGGGCATCGAAGGGATAGATCGAATCGGGGGACAGGTGGATGTGCATGGCGGGCTACCGGTGGTTGATGGTGGCGCCACTATGTGGCATCCGCGACGTCTGGAAATTGACGCGAATCATTTATGAATCAAAAAGTTAAAACCATACAAAAGAAGTAGGCTTTAGCGTCGACGGCGTATCCGTGACGGGCGTTCGTGCCGAAAGTGTCACGCTGGCCGCAATTGTCATGTTCCCGTTTTCGGCTGGGTAGAATGGAAGGCCCGGATTGGAAAGTTTTCGGGGCCGCGCAGCGTTCCCGTGCTTGTTCGCGATCGCTTCCGACTCAATTATGTTTGCCGCACGCCGTTGCGGAGTTGATGGGATTCATGGGCTCGTTCGCTGTCATATCCGATGTGCATGGGAACCTCGAAGCGTTGCAGGCCGTGCTCGCCAGGATCGACGAACTGAAGATCGGAGCCATCTATTCGCTGGGCGATGTCGTCGGTTACGGTCCCGATCCGGAGGCCTGCGTGCTGCTTACCGAGAGCCGCTGCTGCCTGCGCCTGATGGGCAACCACGAGCATGCCTTGCTCCATCCCGATGAAGGGATGAGCTTCAACGCCAGCGCCAGGGAAGCCCTCGACTGGACTCGGCAACGAATATCAAGAGCCGGCCTGCTCGACCGGCTGGGCGAACTGGAGCCATGCCATCAGAACCGCGACATCCTTTTCGCCCACGGTGCGGTGCGCAACACGCTCAATGAGTATCTGAGGGAATCCGACCGCAGCGGACATTCAACATTCGACGAACTTGTCGAGTCGCTGGAGAACGACTTCATCGACTTCCGCATCTGCTTCGTCGGCCACAACCACAAACCCTTCCTGGCGACCGCAGAAGGATTCCTCCATCCGCATCCGGGAATGCACGAGTTCCATGTTGCCGAGGAGGAACGGCTTTATGTCAGCGTCGGCTCGGTGGGCCAGCCGCGGGATGGCGATCCTCGCGCATGTTTTGTCAGCTTCGACGGTTCGCATGTCGCCTTCCATCGGGTTTCCTATCCCCATGCGACGACCGCCGCGAAGATTCGATCCCTCGCCCTGCCGGGGATGCTTGCCGACCGACTCGCCGTCGGCCACTAACGTGAAACAACACATTCGGAGCGAGGTGTGACTGCCGAGCGCAGCGAGCCGATGTGGAACCCCCCGCGAGGGGGGCGAAGGGGGGCGGGCCGAGCTTGCCCGCTCATGGCCAGGCAAAGGTGCGAGCGTTTCATGATTTACGGGTGGTTGTCGCTGCCATGAGCGTTAACATGCAAGAGGCAGCACGCCTGAAGGAATTCATCCGCGGCGCATCCCGGCTACCGGTGTTGCCGAAGGTCACCATCCGGTTGCTGAACTCCCTGGATTCGCCAGGCGTGTCCGCGAAGGAGATCGCCGAAATCGTCGAGGCGGAGCCGACCCTGACCGCGCGACTGCTCAAGCTCGCTAATTCCTCCTTTTACGGCCAGCGCGGCCGGATATCGCACATCCGTGACGCGGTCACGGTTCTCGGGTCGAAGACCATGCGCAGCTTCGCCCTTGCCGTGTGGACGCACACCCTGCAGACGCAGGCCAGGAATGCAGACGAATTGCGGCTGTTGGCTCCGCTGCTGGCCCACGGCCTTGCAGCCGCGGTCGCCGCGCGGATGCTGGCCGATCGGGTCGACCCGGGCCGGGGTGAGGATTCGTTCATGGCCGGTCTGCTGCACGACATCGGTCGCGTCGCACTGGTCGCGCAGATGGGCAGGGAGTACCAGGCCGCGATCGTCGAGCCGGCGCGACGCGACGGCGTGTCACTGCATGAAAGGGAAGCGCAGGTCCTTGGTTTCGATCACCGTGTCCTCGGCTCGGCGCTCATGGCGTCGTGGGAACTCCCGCCCTTCCTGCTGAATGTCGTCGAGAAGCACCACGACAGCGAGATCGTTCCCGAGCAGGATTTCTACGTCGCTGCGGTGGCCCTGGCGGACGGCTTGTCGACGCGCATGGGCTTCAACATCGCGCTCGACGCGCCGCGCCCGGTGCCGCCCGGGCTTGCTGCCGGCTTCGGGCTTGCGGACGACGGGGCCGTCGCCGAGTTTCTCGAACTGTGCCTGGCGCGCTTCAGAATCCTCAGCGCGGTCCTCGTCGCGCGTGCCTGAGTGCCGCGCCGGCCCTCGCGGCAAGGGATGCCATTCGGGCGTTTCAGGCGTTCTTGCCTTTTTGCCAGAGCACGTCGCCAGCGCCGGCGGACTTGTTCAGCCAACGACCGAGGACGAACAGCAGGTCGGAGAGGCGATTGAGGTACTGGCGCCCGGCGTCGGACACGGCTTCCTCGGCTGCCAGCGCCACCGCCATGCGCTCGGCGCGGCGGCATACGGTGCGGGCCAGGTGGGTCAAGGCGGCGGCCCGGGTGCCGCCGGGCAGGATGAATTCCTTCAGCGGGCCCAGTTCGGCGTTGTAGCGGTCGATTGCCGCTTCCAGGCGCGCCGGTTGCGTGGTCTTGAGCAGCGTGGCGCCGGGGATGGACATTTCGCC
>JBIKLV010000035.1:0-37271 GCA_044359585.1 Sulfuritalea sp.
GCTGGCGCGGGAAATGTGTCACGTGATCGCCGGGCATCACGACGAAAATGTGGCCACCAGCATCCTGGTGGCCGTGGCAGCGCAGATCCTTTTCCCGGCGCTGAATATCGGGGGGTTCTTCGCCGGCGGGGCTGCCAGCGCTGCCGCGAGCACTGCCCTGGAAGCGACGGCATTGACCTCGACGGCGTCCTTCCTCGGTTCGCGCGCGCTGCGCGCCAGCTACCGTCCGCAGCAGGTGCGCGAGGCAGAAGTAATGGCAATGAAACTCCTGGCGGCGGCAGGTTGGGACGGCGATGAAGTGAGCGACAAGCTGGAATCCCTGCGTCCAAGCCTTGCTGACGATACGGGTTGGGCACGGGAACTGCGCGAATCCGCAGTCTATATTGCCAACCTGATGCAGGGACCGCCGCTGCCGGACCCCGAAGAAGCAAACAATCAGATCGTTACCGGACTGCCGTTCGACCTGCCGCCACCCATCGTCAGCAGACCGTTTTGAAGCCTCACGCGGTCACCGCTGCGCCATGCGGGTTGCGTGTCGCTGCTGAAGGTTCGCGTGCTGTCGTCGTCGAAGCGCACCACGACTTCGTAGCGACTGGTCTTCCTGATCGAATTCTCCACATAGCTGCCGGCATAGGCGCCGCCGACGGCGCCGAGTACCGTGGCGATGCCGCGCGCCGAGCCTTTGCCGATCTGGTTGGCAATAAGACCGCCGACCAATCCGCCGGCGATTGCCCCGCCGACGCCGACCTTGGGTTCGACTGCAACTTCGCGTACCGTCTCGACCACGCCGCATTCGCTGCAGATCGACGGCTGCATGGCCGCAACCCGGTAGCCTGCTTCAGGCGATGGCGCGGAAAAAGTCGGCGATGGCGATACGGCGCCGTAGGTCGGCGCCGGTAATTTGGCGGGCGGCGGATTGTTCGTTGCCGATGCCGGGTCATCGCGACCACTACTGACCGGTGCCTTCACCTCGCGCTCCGCAGCCGGTTTCGGTGCGGGCTTTTGCATGGCGATGGTTTGCCGGGGCTGGGGCTGCACGGGGACTGGCGATGCCGCCAGTTGTGGCGGTGAGGGATTCTGTGCTCGGGGACCGGGCAACCAGCCGGCAAGAGCAGCAATGCCGGCCAGGCTGAACAGGGTCATCGCAACCGCAGCAAGCAGCAGCAAGGGGTGGGTGGGCGTAACTACGATCTGTGGCTGACTGATCCGGCGGGCTTCCATGATGCGCTCCTCGTTTGTTGGGCATGAGCACATTAACGTTGCGCCGGACGCGGGGAAGACGAGCGCAATCAGCTGTTACATCTTTTACAAACCACGTTTGCCGCGGCGCAGCGCGCGCAGGTGGAAGCGTGCCGGGTCGATGGCGCGGGCCAGGTCGCGCTCAAGCGGCAGCGGTTCGCCGTCGAGCTGGCAGGCCAGCAGTTCCGCCGCCAGCGGCGCCCAGACCATGCCGCGCGCCGACAGGCCGAGCAGGGCGTGCAGGCCGGTGCGGCGCGGCAGGTTTTCCAGCGTTGCGGCGCTTGTGGCGGCCGCGTCCGTGTCGGGCAGTTGGCCTACCAGCGGCAACCTGTCCGGCGCCGCGCTGCGCAGACCGACGCGCCCGGCGAGTTGTTCCGCATCGAGTCCGTCGGCGATGCCCGGCAGCAATTCGTCGAGGCGTTGCAGGTTGCCGGCATGGTCGGTAACGCGGATCGCCAGGTCTGCGTCGCCGCTGTCGAAGCTGGCGCCGAAGCAGACCGTGCCCGCGTCTGGCGGCGTGAGGTAGCCGCCGCGACAGACCACCTGGTGCAGGAAGGAAATGCGTTGATGGGCGTCGGCTGGCAGGTAGCTGACCTGGCCGCGAATCGGCGTCAGGGGCAGCGCCGCAGGCAGCAGTCGATTGGCCGCATGGGCGTTGGCCAGGATGACATGTGGCGCTTCGGCGAGCAGGTGGCCGTCGGCGGCGAAGGCCTGCCAGCCATCGTCACTTTGCCGCAACGATGCGACCTCGGTATCGAAACGTGCATGAACGCGCTCGCCGCCGGCCGCAAGCAGGGCGTTGCAGACACTGCCGGGGCTGACCCAGCCGCCGCCGGGGAACCACCAGCCGCCATGTGCCACGGCGTGGCCGATCAGGCTTGCGGCCACATCGCGCTCAAGGAAGGCGGCGAAGTCGGCGGGTGGCATGAGTTGCTCGATCGTCGCGCGTTGCAGCACTTCGTGTGCGGCGTCGCGTGCGACCTGCAGCACACCGCAGGGCGACCAGCGCACGCCGGGAAGCTCCTTCAGGCGACGTAGCGCATAGAGGAAGCAGGCACGCGACAGGCGCGCCGCCAGAGCGTCGTCCTTCGCCAGATGGGGCAGCAGGATGCCGGCCGGATTTCCGGAGGCTTCCTGCGCGGGCCGCGAATGGCGCTCGAACAGTGCCACCTGCCAGCCGCGAGCGGCAAGGCGTTCGCTGACGGCGGTGCCGGCAAGGCCGGCGCCGATGACGATGACACGGCGCGCGGAAATGTCGCGCGGCGGGTCTTGAAAAGTCGGCGCTGGCGACACGGTGTTTGCCAGGTTGCCGCAGAGCATTTCGCGCTTGGTAGCGAAGCCCTGGCGACGTTCCAGCGTCCAGCCGAGGTGTTCCAGGGCGTGGCGCAGTTCGCCGGCCACGCTCCAGGTGGCCAGCGTCGCTCCGGGCCGGCACAGGTGCGTAATGTTTGCCAGCAGGGCGGGCGACCACATCTCGGGGTTCTTCGCCGGCGCGAAGCCGTCGAGGAACAGGGCGTCCGCTTGCGCCACCAGTTGTCGCAGCAGGGGCGACGCGTCGCCGAGCAGCAGCGTCAGCGTGACCCGGCCGCCATCGAAATGCAGGCGATGAAAGCCGGGCGTGAGCGACGGCCACTGCGCCAATAGTTGCCTGGCCAAGTCTGCCAGTTCAGGGTAGATGGCCAGCAGCGCGGCCAGGTCATCGCGGCGGAAGGGATGCTTCTCGACCGAAACGAAATGCAAATGACCGCCGGCCTGCGACTCGCGCCAGGCCTGCCATGTGGCGAGGAAATTCAGGCCGAGGCCGAAGCCGGTTTCTAGGATGGTGAAGCGCTCGCTGCCAAGCCAGCGCGGCGGCAGGTCGTTGCCGGCGAGGAAGACATGGCGGGCCTGCGCGAGGCCGCCGTGCGCGGTGTGATAAACGTCGTCGTAAAGCGCCGAATACGGCGTGCCGTCGCCGGCTGCCGCCGGTTCGGCGGGAACCAGCGGAGGTGACTTCACCCCGGCATCACTCGCGGCGCATCTGCGGGAACAGGATGACGTCGCGGATCGAGGCGGAATTGGTCAGCAGCATCACCAGGCGGTCGATGCCGATGCCGCAGCCGCCGGTCGGCGGCAGGCCGTATTCCAGCGCGCGGATGTAGTCGGCGTCGTAGTACATCGCTTCCTCGTCGCCGGCTTCCTTGGCCTGGGCCTGCTGCATGAAGCGCGCGGCCTGGTCCTCGGGGTCGTTGAGCTCGGAAAAGCCGTTGGCGATCTCGCGGCCGACGATGAAGAGTTCGAAGCGCTCGGTGATCGCCGGATTGTCGTTGCTGGCGCGCGCCAGCGGTGAAACCTCGGCCGGGTAGTCGATGATGTAGGTCGGTTCCCACAGTTCGGCTTCGGTGGTTTCTTCGAACAGCGCGAGTTGCAGCGTGCCGAGTCCCGCGTTCTTCATGTGAGGCGCCTTGAGGTCGAAGCGCAGCTCGGTCAGTTTCTGGCGCAGCCAGCTTATGTCGTTCAATTGCTCGTACGTGAAGCCGGGGTGGTAGTGGTGGATGGCGCCGACGATGGTCAGGCGCGCGAAAGGCTTGGACAGGTCCAGCGTGCGGCCCTGGTATTCGAACACCTCGGTGCCCAGGGCTTCGCGTGCCGAGTGGCGCAGCAAGCCTTCGGTGAAGTCCATCAGGCGACGGTAATCCGTGTAGGCCTCGTAGAACTCCATCATGGTGAATTCGGGGTTGTGGCGTGGCGAGAGGCCCTCGTTGCGGAAATTGCGATTGACCTCGAACACCTTCTCGAAACCGCCGACCACCAGGCGCTTGAGGTAGAGCTCGGGCGCGATGCGCAGGAACAGTTCCATGTCGAGCGCGTTGTGGTGGGTGGTGAAAGGCTTGGCCGCGGCGCCCCCGGGAATGGGGTGCATCATCGGCGTTTCGACCTCGAGGAAGCCGTGGTGCATCATGTAGTTGCGGATCGACTGGATCATCCTGCTGCGGGCGACGAAGGTGAAGCGCGTCTGCTCGTTGGTGATCAGGTCCAGTTCCCGGGCGCGGTACTTCTGCTCGACGTCGGTGAGGCCGTGGAATTTTTCCGGCAGCGGCCGCAAAGACTTGGTCAGCAGGCGGATGCTGCGGCACTGCACGGTCAGTTCGTTGGTCTTGGTCTTGAACAGCACGCCCTCGCAGCCGACGATGTCGCCGAGGTCCCAGCCCTTGAATTCCTTGTGCGTATCTTCGCCGGTGATGTCGTTGCTGACGAAGATCTGGAGCCGTCCGGAAACGTCCTGGATGCTGGCGAAGCTGGCCTTGCCCATGACGCGCTTCAGCATGATGCGCCCGGCGACCTTGACTTCTATGGGCGTCGCTTCGAGTTCCTCGCGCGTCTTGGCACTGTAAAGTTCGTCGAGCCGGCCGGCGAGGTTCTCGCGCGAGAAGTCGTTGGGGAAGGCCTTGCCCGTGGCGCGCCAGGCGGCGAGTTTTTCGCGGCGCTCGGCGATCAGGCGGTTTTCGTCGACGGGTGGGGTTTGGGTGGTGTCGGTCATGATGGTCTTCAGTAGAAACGATGAACGGTGAAGCCGAGAGCCGCGGCGGCCTCGGCCTGGGTCTTGTCGGCGGTGGCAAAGGCGTCAGCGTGGATGTCGCGGGCGATGGCGAGATGCACCGCATCCAGACTACGCAGGGAAATGGTGGGAAGCGACTCAATCAGATGAAATGCATGCGCGATCTGCTCGTCGGCGACGGCATGCAGTTGCAGCGCTCCGTCACTAATATCGCTTTGCAGTTCCTTGATGGCGCGTTGTTCCAGCTTGCGATCGATGAGCTTGTTGCGTCGCCGACGTGCCAACGAACAACGCGCCTCGACAAGCCCGAGGCGACTGACCGACAGCGGTCCCCGATTCAGGAAGAAGGCGTCAAACTCCTCGCTGAACGCTTCATGCAAATAGCGCTTGAGGAGGGCGCTGGTATCGGCATAAACCATCATCAACGGTCTTCGCGGTCCTCGGCGATCAATACTTCGCTGGGTATGCCCTGAAACGGCTGGCTGGCGCGAAATGCCGCCAGGGAGCGGATCTTCGGCTTGGCCGGCCTGATCGGCAGGATGCGCGCCACCGGCTCGCCGCGCTTGGTCACAATGACCTCGTCGTCCTCGGCGAAAAGCTGTTCCGGGTGGGAAAGCCCCTCGCGTGCCTCGCGGATGGTGATGGTTTTCATGGTCAATCCTGCTTGTGTCACAACGGACGACATTGTGACACAGTTCTGACCGGACGTGAGCAAAGACGCCTGGACGAGGGGCGATGTGGGCGGAGAAAACCGCGGCTGTTTCGGGGACTATGCGGCAGATCCTTGGCCGATCGGGTCATTGCCGCGAACAGCCATTTTGGATTGTTGAGCGTCGGCTCCCCAAAATCCTGAACTCACCCTCTGTGCCCAAACCGGACTGTGGCGAAAACCGAGAGCCGACATTCGCCAGGAACCCCAAAAATGCGGGAGCCGACATTAGCTATGCGGTAGTGCTGTTCTCGCCCCGAAGGCGGCAGTGCAGCGGTTGGAGCCAGTGGCGATGACGTAGGGATGCGCTTTGAGCGGCCGGTATCAGAGGATCACCAGCCATTGCGACGACTCTGACAGAATACCCAGCGTTAAAAACCCGAGTAATATTGTGGGAATTCGCCGTGCCTGCATGCCACGCCAATCGCACGTCTCACTGAGGATGCCCGGATGACTTTACTGCGCCACATACGGCATTCGTGCAAAGCAAGCCCCGCCCTCTCCATGTTGCCAATTTTCCTGACGGGACTTTGGTCGCTGGCGCACTGCTCCATCCAGACCTTGGGCAAGCACATGAGACACCTGCTTGCGCGAAGGGTGATATTGGCATTCCTGATCGTCACAGGGTACTTCTGGACGAATTCCGCCTTGGCGATCGAGAAGTTGCGAGTGGGCGTCTACAACTATTCACCGCTGGTGTTCGTCGATGAACAGAAGCAGGCGAAGGGATTGTTTGTCGATGTACTTGACTTCATCGCCCGACAAGAGAACTGGACGCTGGAATATCTGCCAGGAACCTGGCCGGAAAACTTGGCACGGCTGGAAAACGGGGAGATAGATCTGCTGGTGAATATTGCGTATACCGAAGAGCGCGCCAGAAAATTCGATTTCACACAGCAGCATTTGTTTCTCGATTGGGGAATGGTCTATCGGCGCAAGGGATCCAGGATCGACACAATTTTTGATCTGCAGAACAAACGTGTCGCCGTATTGAAAGGCTCGTTCTATGCCGGTGAGCTGAAAAAGCTGCTCGATCAGTTTGTCATCAATGTTGAACTCGTCGAAAAGTCGGAATTTTCGGCCGTGTTCAAGGCAATCGAAGCGGGTGAAGTCGATGCCGGCGCCAATGCCAGCCTGGCCGGGTTGAAATTGTCCGAGCCATCCCCGATCGAGTCGACGGCGATCGTGTACGCCCCGACCAAACTGCAGTTCGCGGTCAGGAAGGACAGCAACAAGGCTTTGTTGGCAAAACTGGATCAGCACGTGTCGGCGCTGCACGCGGACAAGAACTCGGTCTATCACGAATCGCGCCAGAAGTGGTTCGGGCAGATTCATCAGACGACAGCCATACCGGCATGGGTGTGGTGGATGATCGGCAGCCTGATGATCGGCCTGAGTCTGCTGATTGGCCTGTCGATGTTCCTCGACAGACTGGTTCGCAAGAAGACTTCCGATCTGCGGGCAAGCGAAGAAAATCTCGCCATCACCTTGCATTCGATCGGCGATGCGGTGATCGCCACCGACGCGGCGGGGCGGGTGACCCGTATGAACGCCACTGCCGAACGCCTGTGCGGATGGACGCTGGCCGAGGCCGCCGGTCGCCCGATGGTCGAGGTGTTCCGAATCGTCAATGCCGACACGCGCGAGGCGGTAGCCGATCCGGTGCAATTGGTGATGGCGCGCGGCGAGGTGGTCGGGCTGGCCAACCATACGGTACTGCTGGCCAAAGACGGCAAGGAATACCAAATTGCCGACAGCGCGGCGCCGATCCGCAATGCTGACGGAACTATCGTCGGCGTGGTGCTGGTGTTCAGCGATGTCACCGAGCAATACCAGGCGGAGCGAACCTTGCAGCTGACCCGCTTCACTGTGGAGGCAGCTTCTGACGCGATCTTCTGGATAACGCCAGAGGCACGCATTGTGGATGCCAATGCAGCGGCCTGTCGTGCCCTTGGTTACACACGGGAAGAATTACTCCAACTGAGCGTTCCAGACGTGGATGCTCACTATAACGCCGAGCTTTGGCCGCAACATTTTGCCGAACTTCGTCAGCGTGGCTCCATGACGTTCGAGTCTGAGCAGCGCACCAATGACGGACGGTTGTTTCCGGTGGAAGTCGTCGCCAATTATGTCAAGTACGGCAACGAGGAACGAAACTGCGCTTTCGTCCGTGACATCACTGAACGCAAGCGAGCTGAAAATGCTCTTCGACAAAGCGAAATGCGTTTTCGTAGCTACTTCAATCTACCGCTGATCGGTATTGCCATCACTTCGCTGGAAAAGGGTTGGATAGAAGTAAACCCACGAATATGCGAGATGTTGGGATACACCAAGAAGGAACTCTATTCCTTGACCTGGGCCGATCTCACTCATCCAAACGATCTAGCGATGGATGTTGCCCAATTCGAGCGGGTCTTACGCAGCGAGATAGATCAGTACACTCTGGATAAGCGTTTCATCTGCAAGAGCGGTACTGTCTTACATGTCGCTTTGGCAGTCGCTTGCGTGCGCAAGGACGATGGGCAGCCAGACTATTTTGTCGCATTGTTGCAGGACATAACCGAGCGCAAGCAAGCCGAAGATGATGTCAGGAAGCTCAACACCAATCTCGAAGAACGGGTTCGCCTGCGCACCGCCGACCTTGAAAGCACCAATCAGTTGCTCACTCAGGCGAAGGTTCAAGCCGAAGCCGCCAACATCGCCAAGAGCGCCTTCCTCGCCAACATGAGCCACGAAATCCGCACCCCGATGAACGGCATCATCGGCATGGCCGATATCCTGCGCCGCGAAGGGGTGACCAGCAAACAGGCAAAACGCCTCGACACCATCGACGCCTCGGCCCAGCACCTGCTGTCGGTCATTAACGACGTCCTGGACATCTCGAAGATCGAAGCCGGCAAGTTCACCCTGGAGGAAGCCCCGGTCGTCGTCAGCAGCCTGCTGGCCAATGTCAGCTCCATCCTGTCGGAGCGCGTCAAGGCCAAGGGCATTCACCTGCTGATCGAGACCGACCACTTGCCGCACAACCTGACGGGCGACCCGACACGGCTGCAACAGGCCCTGCTCAACTACGCCGCCAACGCCGTCAAATTCACCGAAGCGGGCACCGTGACGCTGCGCACCCTCAAGCAGGAAGAGACCGCCGAGGAGGTCGTGGTGCGCTTTGAGGTCACGGATACCGGCATCGGCATCACGCCCGAAGCCCTGTCCCGGCTGTTCAGCACCTTCGAGCAGGCCGACAATTCGATGAACCGCAAATACGGCGGCACCGGCCTTGGGCTGGCCATCACCAAGCGCCTGGCCGAACTGATGGGCGGAAAAGTCGGCGCTGACAGCACGCCGGGGGTGGGCAGCACCTTCTGGTTTACCGTGACGCTGACGAAGAGCGGCGAGGCGGCGGTTGCAGCGACGGCAACAGCCGTCGATGCCGAAGCGGAGATTCGGCGACGCTACGCCGGCCAGCGCATTCTGGTGGCTGACGACGAGCCGATTAACAGGGAAGTCGTCCTGATGCAGCTTGAGGCGGTCGATCTGATCGCAGACATGGCCGAGGATGGCGCAAAGGCCGTCGCCCTGGCGCAGAAGAACAGCTACGCGGCGATCTTGATGGACATGCAGATGCCGAAGCTGAACGGGCTTGAGGCGACGCAGGAGATACGGCGGCTTCCGGGGTATCGGGACACACCGATCATCGCCATGACGGCCAACGCCTTTGCCGAGGACAAGGCGAAGTGCATGGCGACGGGGATGAACGACTTCCTGGTCAAGCCGTTTAACCCAGAAGAGTTATTTGCGACTTTGCTTCGCTCGCTGAGTCAGAGCGAAGGGTAACGGCACCGCGCAGTGTGACCGACAGCAATGCGCCGGGGAACGGCCGTTGGCGATGCATTCGTCAAGCGGCAGCAACCAGTCTTGAACCGCCGCTGGCAAGGGATTCCACCACTTTCTTGCCTGAATGAGTGCTCCAGACCTGTCAACTGCTACTCAGAATTCTGGGGTGCCGATCAAAACTATGCCAAGGCAATGTCGCGAGGCTTCGATGGCGAGCGTCGGCTTACCGAAGCAAAACGGCCATTGACCTCGCCTCTCTTCCCCAAGGCCCGTTGGATTTCCTATCCTTTATCGCGGTTGTAATCGACCCGTATCATGTCCGCATGGCGAAATGGCAGTTTATAAAACAACGCCAATGAAATCCGTGCAATTCCAGCGTTATTGTCGCGGCATTTACCGATCTGCGGTGCGATACTTGGCATCGGTTGCTTGGCGCATCCAAGTGACTGACGAATTTCCACATTGGTCATGGGTACTCGGCATATGGTCGCCACATTGCGGCTAATTTTGTTCGGCCTGCTGCTGATTTCCATCGGGTGGGGGGCGCTGGCCGGCAATTCGCCGGCGCCGGTAGAGCAGGCTGCGACGCAGTCCATGCTCACCGCTGAGGAACGCGCCTATCTTGCGAACAAAGGGCCCCTTAGATTTTGCGTGCAGCCCGACTGGCTGCCGTTTCAACGAATTAACGAGCAGGGCAAACACGAAGGTATCGCTGAGGACATGCTGCAACTCATGTCCAACCGGTTGGGGCTGACGTTTGAATTGCTCCACACCAAAGACTGGGCCGAGTCCGTCGCGGCAATTCGCGCGCGTCGGTGCGACATTCTGCCTCTGGGAATGGATGTACCGAGTCGCCATGACTTGCTCAATTTCACTCGGCCCTACGTTTCTGAACCTCTCGGAGTGGCCACTCTCTCCAGTGAGCCTGACCTGCAACAGGCGGTTGACATTGGTAACCGCAAGCTGGGCCTGATCAAGGGGTTCGCGCCAAAGAAGATTCTTCAAGAGATGTATCCGTTCATGAAGATCGTGGACGTCGAAAGTACCCTGGAAGGCCTGCGCAAGGTGCAAAGTGGGGAAAATTACGGTTACATCGACAATCTTCTATCCCTGAGCTACACCGTGCAGAAGATGGGCATGTTGGATCTCAAAACTTCCTACACATTGAACTTCACGCACGACCTGGGGGTTGTTTCGCGCAATGATGAACCGCTGCTGGGGAGCATCATGCAAAAAGCCACGGACTCCATCACGTACAAGGAAAACCGCGCGATTGTCAGCCGCTGGGTTTCTGTCAATATTGAACCAAAATTTAACTACTCGCTGTTTTGGAAAATTGGTATCGCCGCCACGTTGGCGCTAATGGTTGTGATAGCGTGGAACCGGCGTTTAGCGACCTTGAACCGCAAGTTGGAACTTGCCTACAAGGAAGTGGAGCGACTGTCCGTTACGGACCCACTGACCGGACTGTTGAATCGATTGCACCTTGATGCTGCGCTGAATCAGGAACTGGCACGCTGCGAGCGACAGCAGGGCTGTTTCTCGCTGATCCTGCTCGACATCGACAGGTTCAAGAGTGTCAATGACAGGTTTGGCCATCTGGTGGGCGACAGTGTCCTGGTCGAGGTCGCTCGTGTGCTGACCAACAACATGCGCAGAGCCGATCTGCTGGGGCGGTGGGGTGGCGAAGAATTTCTGGTGGTGTGCACCGATACCAATGTGGAAGCCGCCGCCGTGGTGGCCGAGAAACTCCGAGCAGCGGTGGCGGCAAACGATATTGCCGTGGCAGGAGCGCAAACCGCAAGTTTCGGTGCAACAAGCTATCGGCCCAATGACACCATCGAGGTGATGATGGGTCGCGCCGATGCCGCATTGTACAAAGCCAAAGAGGCAGGGCGGAATAGGTTTGTGATCGCGTAGGGCTTGCTCTTGACACCGCCCGTTGCGGAAATTGTCACAAGGCCTGCAACGACACGCTTGACACGCTCAAGCCAGATTGTCGGTCAATGAGAAGGATAGGAAATCCAACGGGCCTTGGGTTAAGTATGGCTGACGCCGGGCAGCGTGGTCAATCGCCGATTTCGGGCCGGCATGCATCACGATTCGCAGAAAAGCGTCCCGAACAGCACCCCAAGCACTGCCTGATGCCTGGAGAGTGGCAGCTATGGGGAGAGAAGCGGACCCTCAGAAGGCCATTTTTCGTCAATGGCGTTGCGCCGTCGATATACGGAAGCCATGCCATTTGACTGGCCGCTCCCGCTGTGTAGCTGAAGTTTAGCCCGACGAAATCGGCAGTGCCGATTGAATGGCGGCTAACGGGAAAACGAGCTAAGAAATCGCCCTAAATGGAGGCGCGATGGCTAGGTCCGCTTCATGGCCGAAAGTGTGAGTTCATCAGATTCTCGTATTGCGGCGATTCGTTCCTGTCGCGCTCACCACGACGAAGGGCCGTTCAGGCCGAATAGCCGGCGGGAATCGCCGTGCCGCCAGCGCCGACTTTCGTGAAACCGATTGGCTCTAGTTTGAGCGCCATGATGGCAGGTTTGCCGCGCTCAGCCTTTCCGAACCGTGCGCTGTGGTCCCGAAGACCTTGCCTCAAGGCTTGCGGCCGGCGGTTTGCTTGAGCCAGTCTAGCGCCTCGCATTTTCCCCAGGTCTCGAGGTATGCCAGGCGATAGCGCCAGGCTTCGTCGTCGCCGCCGTGCGTCACCAATCCCGGCGTCAGCGGTGGCGTTTTGGGGCGGGCGGCGAGCAGGGTCTTGAGCACCTTGGGCAGGCGCTTTGCGGCGTGGGCGAGTGCCGCCACCGCGTCGCCGCGTCGGTCCAGCAGGTAGAGCGCCAGCACGCGGCCGTAAAGGATGCCGGCCAGGTCGTCGCCCGGATAGCGGTCGCAGACAGTCAGGGCATCGGCGGCGCGCCCGGCTTCGCAATAGGCATGCACCAGGCGTTCGCGCTGGCCGCCGTTGTCGCCGGGATTGAGGGTGAGCACCAGCCATTCGAGCAGGGGCAGTTCCGCTTGCGAGTAGCGAGCCATGTCGATCTTCTGCATCAACAGCCGCAGGGCGGGCCGGTTTTCCATCCAGCCCCATTCCAGGGTGAGTCCTTCCGCCCGGTTGTCGGCCAGCACTCGGCGCAGCAGGGCCAGGGCATGGTCGAACAGGCTGTCCTCCATCCGGTCGAGCCGGTCGTCGGCGTCTTCGGGAAACAGGCTGTCTCCGAGGATGCCAATCACGTCTTCGATCACATCGAAGCTCTGCCAGGCGAGCGGATGGTCGGCCAGCCAGCCCAGCCAGCGGGCGTCGCTCCAGGGATTGCGCTCTTCGGCGTCGCCCCAGTAGATATCGTCCCAATCCTGCTCGACGGCGGCGAGTTCAGGCGAAGCTTGCAGCGGGCCCGCGGCATCGTCCTGTGGCGAAAGTCGGTGCAGGCAGGACGGCGCCGGCAGGTTTTCGATCATGCTTTCCAGAGCGTCGAGGTCTTCCGGCGTGGCTTCGGCATCCCAATCTTCGCCTTGCTCGGCAAGCATCGCGCGCAGCACCTCCGGGTCGCGCGCCACGTCCTCCATCAGGGCGACGATGGGCTCGCCGGCGTAGCCGAGTCTGACCAGCCGCTTGGCCCAGAACGCAGCGCGGGTTTGGACATCGTCGTAGCGGTCCTGGTTGGCAAGTAGGACAAGCTCGAGATGCGCCAGCGAAGGGTTATCGGGTTCGAGCCGTTGCGCTTCCTTGAACACTTCCCAGGCTTGGCCGTGCTCGCCGCTGTCGGCGTGCAGCGTCGCCCGGCGCTGCCAGGCGGTGGCGCGCAACTGTTTGTCCTCGGTCCGCATGATGCGCTCGACCAGGGCAAGCCGTTCATCGGCGCGGCCGTCGTCGAGATAGAGGTCGCACAATGTGTCGAAGGCGGGTTCGTGGCGCGAGTCCAGCTTGCTGCCGGGCGCCAGCAGTGCTTCGAGCAAGAGCGTGGCGGGCCCGATGCGGTCATCGGCTTGCCACTCGGACGCCACATGCGCCACTTCCGCCGGGTCGAGTTGCCTGAACGGCAGATTCCCGTAGTCCGCCACGGGCACGGTTTCGAGGACATAGCTCAGCACGGTGAATCCGTCACTGGGGAAGGGGGATCTCCCTTCCATTGGAGCACAGCACTGCTTGTATTTCCTGCCCGCGCCGCAGGGGCAGGGTGCGTTGCGCTCGGGCTTGGGCAGGGTCAGCCGCTTCCAGCCGAGGTCGGGCCGCGGCGTGTGATTCCAGATCTCACGAAACAGCGCCAAGCCGATCGCCCGTTCCGCCCCGGCCGGGATGCGGGCCATGAAGCCCGGCGCCTGGCGCGGCAGTTCGGCGAGAAAGCTCCCGAAGGCATTCTTGAAGTCGGTGCCGGCAAGGGCTTCATGCACGCCCATGCGCAACAGGGCATCGAGGTCGGCGGTTTCTGCGTGCTCAGTGTCGGCAATCATCGCGGGTCAATCCGGGTCTTTAAACACCCTGTTTCAGGCTGGCTTCGATGAACACATCGAGATCGCCATCGAGCACCTTCTGCGTGGCGGAGATTTCGACGTTGGTGCGCAGGTCCTTGATACGCGAATTGTCCAGCACGTAGCTGCGGATCTGGTGGCCCCAGCCGACGTCGGTCTTGCCGGCTTCGAGCTTGTCGGCCTCGGCCTGGCGCTTGCGCAGCTCGAGCTCGTAAAGGCGAGATTTCAGCATCGCCATCGCCTCGGCGCGGTTCCGGTGCTGCGAGCGGTCGCTCTGGCACTGCACGACGATGCCGCTCGGCACGTGGGTGATGCGGATCGCCGAGTCGGTCTTGTTGATGTGCTGGCCGCCGGCGCCGGAAGCGCGGAAGGTATCGGTGCGCAGGTCGGCGGGATTGATCTCGACCTCGATCGAATCGTCGATCTCGGGATAGACGTAGAGGCTGGCGAAGCTGGTATGGCGCCCGCCGGAAGAATCGAAGGGCGACTTGCGCACCAGGCGATGGACGCCGGTTTCGGTGCGCAGGAAGCCGTAGGCATAATCGCCTTCGACCTTGAGCGAGGCGCTGCGGATGCCGGCCACGTCGCCGTCGGTCTGCTCCAGCAGCTCGGTTTTCCAGCCCTTGCGCTCGCAGTATTTCAGGTACTGGCGCAGCAGCATCGAGGCCCAGTCGCAGGCTTCCGTGCCGCCGGCGCCGGCCTGGATGTCGATGAAGCAGTTGTTGGGGTCGGCCGGGTTGTTGAACATGCGGCGGAACTCGAGGTCGGCCACCAGCTTCTCGGTCGCGTCGAGGTCGGCTTCCACCGCCGCCATGGTGTCTTCGTCGTCTTCGTCGCGCGCCAGCTCGAACAGTTCGCGGGCTTCCGCGAGGCCGGTGCTGACCCCGGAAAGGGTACCGACCACCGCTTCGAGCGACTTCTTTTCACGCCCCAGCGCCTGGGCGCGTTCGGCGTCGTCCCAGAGCTTCGGGTCTTCGAGGATCTGGCTCAGTTCGCTGAGTTTTTCCGCTTTGCCGTCGTAGTCAAAGATACCTCCGCAGTTGCTCGCCACGACCGGAAAGGTCGGCGATACGATTGGCGACGGCGTTGATGCGTTCGGCTTCCATGACGGGTCTGATCCTGGCGGGGCGAAAGCCCACGATTATACGCGTTGGGACCCCGGATCGGCCCGCGGCGCGAGGCGCCGAATCGACCCGCGGAGCGATGTGTTAACCTCCCGGCATCGAATCCAGGGTTCATTGCGATGTCCGACATGATCTTCTACGAGCGCGTCGTCGCGCTCAGCGACCAGGCCCACGCCAGCCTCAAGGTGCGGCCCGCGACCAGCTTCGCCTTTGCCGCGCGAACCAACTCGGTGCCGCTGCTGGCGGGGGAGTTCTTCGATTGCGCGCGCGAGTATCCGATCGTCTTCGCCCGTGGCAGCGGCAGTCCCCTGCCGGCGGCGCTGTTGGGCTTGCGCGAGAGCGAAAACCTGTTCGTCGACACGGCGGGGAAGTGGGATGCACGCTACATACCCGCCTTCGTGCGGCGCTATCCCTTCGTGCCCGGCAAGGGGCCGACGGGCGAACTGGTGGTCTGCATCGACGAAGCCTCGCCGTGCTTCGACGCGACCGAGGGTGAAGCGCTGTTCGTCGGCGGCAAGCCGTCGCCGCAGTTGGAGCACGCGATCAAGTTCCTCGGCGAGTTCCACCAGGCGACGGCCGCTACCGAGGGCCTGGGCCGCCGGCTCGACGAACTGGGCCTGCTGCGTCAGGCGGATTCGCTGGCGCAACTCAAGGACGGCACCCAGTTTCGTCTCAACGGCCTGAGCGTGGTCGATGAAACCCGGCTGCGTGCGCTGGGCGCCGAGGTGGTGCAGGAACTGTTCGCCAATGGCAGCCTGGCGGCGATCTATGCGCACCTGATGTCGCTCGGCAACCTGGGCGTGCTGGCCGACCGCCTGGGGCGCCGCGAGGTCGGGCGCAAGCCGCTGGCGACACGCTGAACGGGCACCGGTCGCGCGGAGAGTCGTGCCTGGTGCGGACCTCCAACCGGGCGAGACTTTTCCGCTATCATTGGAATTTCCCGCAGCAGCCACAGTGGCTGCGTTCTCCATGGCCAAATACGTTTTCGTTACAGGTGGTGTCGTGTCCAGTCTGGGCAAGGGCATCGCCGCCGCCAGCCTCGGAGCGATCCTCGAATCGCGCGGCATCAAGGTTACCCACCTCAAGCTCGACCCCTACATCAACGTCGATCCCGGCACGATGTCGCCGTTCCAGCACGGCGAGGTGTTCGTCACCGAGGACGGCGCCGAGACCGACCTTGACCTGGGCCATTACGAGCGCTTCACCAGCGCCAAGATGGGCAAGCGCAACAACTTCACCACCGGACAGATCTACGAGTCGGTGATCAAGAAGGAACGGCGCGGCGAATACCTCGGCAAGACCGTCCAGGTCATTCCGCACATCACCGACGAGATCAAGATCTTCATCAAGCGCGGCGCCGAGGGCGCCGATGTGGCGATCGTCGAGGTTGGCGGTACCGTGGGCGACATCGAATCGCTGCCCTTCCTCGAAGCCATCCGCCAGATGGGGATCCAGGAGGGGCGCCAGAACGCCTGTTACATCCACCTCACCCTCGTGCCGTGGATACCCACCGCCGGCGAACTGAAGACCAAGCCGACCCAGCATTCTGTCAAGGAGCTGCGCGAGATCGGCATCCAGCCCGACATCCTGCTCTGTCGCGCCGACCGCGAGATCCCCGAGGAAGAAAAGCGCAAGATCGCGCTATTCACCAACGTCCAGCCGGAGGCGGTGATTTCCGCCCTCGATGCCGACAGCATCTACAAGATTCCGGCCATGCTGCACCACCAGATGATCGACGAGATCGTCTGCCACAAGCTGGGCATCCTCGCCCGCGCCGCCGACCTGTCGGTATGGAAGAAGCTGGTGGAAGCCCTGGAGCATCCGTTATACGAGGTCAACATCGCCTTCGTCGGCAAGTACGTCGATCTCACCGAGTCCTACAAGTCGCTCACCGAGTCGCTGGTGCATGCCGGCATTCACTGCCGCAGCAAGGTGAACATCCACTACATCGACTCCGAGGACATCGAGAAGAACGGTCCCGGTGCACTGGCGACCATGGATGCGGTACTGGTTCCGGGCGGCTTCGGCCGGCGTGGAACGGAAGGCAAGATCGCGGCGATTCGCTACGCGCGGGAAAACAAGGTGCCCTACCTGGGCATCTGCCTCGGCATGCAGCTCGCCACCATCGAGTTCGCCCGGCACGTTGCCGGTTTCGAGGGCGCCAACAGCACCGAGTTTGATGCCGAAACGCCGCATCCGGTGGTTGCGCTGATCACCGAATGGCAGGATCGCGAGGGCCGCGTCGAGAAGCGCGACGCCAGCTCCAATTTAGGCGGCACCATGCGCCTGGGCGCCCAGCGCTGCCCGATCAAGTCCGGCACGCTGGCGTCGACGATCTACGGCGCGGAAGTGAATGAAAGGCATCGCCACCGCTACGAGGTGAACAACACCTATGTGCCGAAGCTCGAAGCTGCCGGCATGGTGATTTCGGCGCGCACGCCGAGCGAAGACCTGCCCGAGATGATGGAACTGCCGGCTGCGATCCATCCGTGGTTCGTCGGCGTGCAGTTTCACCCAGAATTTACCTCGAACCCGCGCACCGGACACCCATTGTTCATCGCCTACGTTCGGGCGGCGCTGGCGCACAAGGGCATCAAGTGAAGCTCTGCGGCGCAACATGGAAAGCCGCAGCATGAAGCTCTGCGGCTTCGAGGTCGGCCTTGATCAACCGCTGTTCCTGATCGCCGGCCCCTGCGTCATCGAATCGCGCGAGATGGCCTTCGATACGGCGGGCAAGCTGCAGGAGATTTGCCGCAAGCTGGGCCTCAACTTCATCTACAAGTCCTCCTATGACAAGGCCAACCGCAGCTCCGGCAAGTCCTTTCGCGGGCTGGGCATGGAGCAGGGCCTCGACATCCTCGCAGACGTGAAAAAGCAGCTCGGCGTGCCGGTGCTGACCGACGTCCATGCCGAACATCAAGTCGCGGCCGTCGCCTCCGTGGTCGACGTGCTGCAGACGCCGGCCTTCCTCTGTCGCCAGACCGACTTCATCCAGGCTTGCGCCGCTTCCGGCAAGCCGGTGAACATCAAGAAGGGCCAGTTCATGGCGCCGGGCGACATGAAGCAGGTGGTGCTCAAGGCGCGCGAGGCCATAGTGGCAAAAGCGGGCGGCGCCGAAGTCAATGCGGATTCCATAATGGTCTGCGAGCGCGGCGCGTCCTTCGGCTACAACAACCTCGTGTCCGACATGCGCAGCCTGGCGATCATGCGCGAGACCGGCTGCCCGGTGGTGTTCGATGCCACGCATTCGGTGCAATTGCCGGGCGGGCAGGGCGACAGGAGCGGCGGCCAGCGAGAGTTCGTGCCGGTGCTGGCGCGGGCGGCGGTGGCGGTCGGCGTTGCCGGCCTGTTCATGGAAACCCACCCCGATCCGGCCAAGGCGATGTCCGACGGTCCCAATGCCTGGCCGTTGTCGCAGATGGCCGCGCTGCTGGAACAACTGGTTGAACTGGATGCGCTGGTCAAACGCAAAGGAATGATTGAATGAGCAAGCTCGCCTACATGGTGGTCGACGCGCGTTCCAGCGACCCTGAGCGCATGATCGAATACCGACGCTTGGCGCAGATCGCCGTCGAGCATTTCGGCGGCCGCTACCTGGTGCGCGGCGCGCCCTACGAAACCCTGGAGGGAAGCTGGCAGCCGCAGCGCCTGGTAGTGCTCGAATTCCCCGGCATGGCGGCGGCGCGAACCTTCTACGATTCCCCCGAATACCGTGCAGCACGTGAAGCGCGAGCCGGCGTGTCGGATTTCGACATGCTCCTCGCGGAAGCTTACTGATTCAACATAGAGGAAACCGTCATGAGTGCAATCGTTGATGTCGTCGCCCGCGAGATTCTCGACTCGCGCGGCAATCCCACCGTCGAAGCCGACGTCCTGCTCGAATCCGGCGTCATGGGTCGAGCCGCCGTGCCCTCGGGCGCCAGCACCGGCTCGCGCGAAGCCATCGAACTGCGCGACGGCGATGCCGCGCGCTACCTCGGCAAGGGCGTGGTCAAGGCCGTGGAAAACGTCAATACCGAGATCTCCGAAGCCGTGATCGGCCTCGACGCCGAAGAGCAGACCTTCATCGACATGGCGCTGATCGACCTCGACGGCACCGACAACAAGTCGCGCCTCGGCGCCAACGCCATGCTCGCCGTCTCGATGGCCGTGGCCAAGGCCGCCGCCGAAGAAGCCGGCCTGCCGCTGTACCGCTACTTCGGCGGATCCGGCCCGATGTCGATGCCGGTGCCGATGATGAACGTGATCAACGGCGGCGCGCACGCCAACAACAACCTCGACATCCAGGAATTCATGATCCTGCCGGTCGGCGCCACGAGCTTCCGCGAAGCCCTGCGCTGCGGCGCCGAGGTGTTCCACACGTTGAAGAAGCTGGTAGACAAGAAGGGCTACCCGACCACGGTCGGCGACGAAGGCGGCTTCGCCCCCAACGTCTCCGGCAACGACGAAGCCATCGAGCTGATTCTCAAGGCGATAGAAACCGCCGGCTACACGCCGGGGCAGGACGTGGTGCTCGGCCTCGACTGCGCGAGTTCCGAGTTCTACAAGGACGGCAAGTACATCCTCGGCTCGGAAAACCTCGAACTGAGTTCCGAAGCCTTCGCCGACTACCTGGCGACGCTGGCCGACCGCTATCCGATCATCAGCATCGAGGACGGCATGGCCGAGGGCGACTGGACGGGCTGGAAGATACTCACGGACAAGCTCGGCAAGCGGGTGCAGATCGTCGGCGACGACCTCTTCGTCACCAACCCGAAGATCCTCAAGGAAGGCATCCAGAAGGGCATCGCCAATTCCATCCTGGTCAAGATCAACCAGATCGGCACCCTGACCGAAACCTTCGCCGCCGTTGAAATGGCCAAGCGCGCCGGCTATACATCGGTCATTTCGCATCGTTCCGGCGAGACCGAGGATTCGACCATCGCCGACATCGCCGTGGGCTTGAACGCGATGCAGATCAAGACCGGCTCGCTGTCCCGCTCCGACCGCATCGCCAAGTACAACCAGTTGCTGCGCATCGAGGAAGACCTCGGCGATACCGTTTCCTACCCCGGCCTCGACGCTTTCTACAACATCAGGAAGTAGTCCCTCTTGCGCGTTCCGCGATGAACTGGCCGACGCTGGTGCTGGTCGCCCTCATCGCCCTGCTGCAGTATCCATTGTGGCTGGGCAAGGGCGGCTGGATCCGCGTCTGGGACTATGAACGCCAGTTGCTTGCGCAGCGCGACCACAACCGGAATCTGGAGCACCGCAATGACGCGCTGGATGCCGAGGTGCGCGACCTGAAATCGGGTTTCGAAGCCATCGAGGAACGTGCCCGTTACGAACTGGGCATGATCAAGGAGGGCGAGATCTTCGTTCAGGTGCCGCAGAAGGCGTCGCCTGCGCCCGTGCCACCAGCGCCGACTTTGCCGGCACCCGCCGCAGCCAAGTAACTCAGGCCGGTTTCAACTCCGCCCGGTAGCGCCGGGCATTGTCCACGTAGCCCTGCGCGGCGAGCAGCAGCCGCGCCACTTCCTCGTCCGTCAGCTGGCGCACCACCTTGCCCGGCGAGCCCATCACCAGCGAACGTTCCGGGATTACCTTGCCTTCCGGAATCAGCGAATTGGCGCCGATGATGCAATGGCGGCCGATGACGGCCTTGTTGAGGATCACCGACTTGATGCCGATCAGCGATTGCTCGCCGATGGTGCAGCCGTGCAGCATCACCAGGTGGCCGACCGTGACGTTGGCGCCGATCGTCAGCGGCACGCCGGCGTCGGCGTGCAGCACCGAGCCGTCCTGGATATTGCTTCCGGCGCCGATGGAAATCGTGTCGTTGTCGCCGCGTGCAACGGCGTTCCACCAGATGCTGGCCTGGTCGCCGAGGCGCACGTCACCGATGACTGTGGCATTGGGGGCGACCCAGGCCTCATGCCCGAGCACGGGCTGGCGGTCGCCGAGGGCGTAGATGGCCATGAAAACTTCTCCTCGTAGTGAATTCCTGCGCGATGCCTGGTAGATCATTCCGCAAAAACGACTACACCAAGCCGTTCGGCCTGAGCTTGTCGAAGGCCTGCGTCGGCGCTGGATTGGCGGTTCGACAAGCTCACCGCGAACGGTAACCGGTTTGCTGGAATGGACTACAAGCGTTCCCGCTTCTTAGCTGCGGCCGCTGCGCTTAACGCCGATCATACCGGCGTTAGCCTTCTCTGAAACATCGCTGCCTACGTCCGCTTCTTCCACTCCGGCTTGGCGCCGGCGGGCTTCTTCCAGTCCGGCTTCTTGCTGTCGCGGGTCGGCGGCGCGCGGCGCGGCGGGCGGGTATCGACGAATTCGCCGGGCTCCATGACGCGCGTCTTGAGCGCGAACTGGCGCACGCGGATGCGGCGCAGGATGTCCATCAGGTCGTTCGACAGGTTGGCCGGCAATTCCACCGAGCTGTAGTCGTCGAACAGGTTGATCTGGCCGATGTCCTTGCCGGCGATGCCCGCTTCATTGGCGATGGCGCCGACGATTTCCTTGGGCAGCACGCCCTGGTTGCGGCCGATTTCGATGCGGTAGCGCGCCAGCGTGCCCGGCGCGAACGTGCGCTGGGTTACCGGCGTGTCGCTGCGGCCTTCCTTCGCCGGGCGCTCGCGGCGCGGCTCGGCGGCGGTGCCGTCGTCGGCCTTGGCGCGGGCCTTGAATTCGGGCTTGCGTTCAAAAGTCGGCGCCCCACGGGGACTTCCTTCGGTCGCTGGCGCTACGGCGGCCGGAGTCGAGGCGGCATCGCGCGGTGCATGGTCGTTGTTGGCGCCCGGCATTTGCAGCGGGCGTTCGCGCGTCGCCAGCCAGGCCAGTGCGGCGGCGATCTCGCGCGCGGCGATGTCCTGCTCACCTTCCATGCGGCGCACCACGTCGAAGAAGAAATCCAGTTTCTCGGTCTTGATGATGTCCACGATCTGCTGGGTGAACTGCGCGACGCGGCGGTTGGCCACCTCGCCCGGCGTCGGCATGGTCAGCGCGGTGATCTTCTGCTTGGTGGCGCGCTCGATCAGCTTCAGCATGTACATTTCGCGCGGCGCCAGGAACAGGATGGCGCGGCCGGTGCGCCCCGCACGGCCGGTGCGGCCGATGCGATGCACGTAGGCTTCGGTGTCGTAGGGCACGTCGTAGTTGATGACATGGCTGACGCGGGACACGTCGAGGCCGCGCGCGGCGACGTCGGTGGCGACCACGATGTCGATGGTGCCGGCCTTGAGCCGTTCGATCACCTGCTCGCGCAGGCCCTGGGTCAGGTCGCCGTTCAGCGCCGCGACCGAATAGCCGCGCGCTTCGAGCTTGTCGGCCAGTTCCACGGTGGCCGTCTTGGTGCGCACGAACACGATGGCGGCGTCGAAGTCGTCTTCCACTTCGAGGATGCGCGTCAGCGCTTCGAGCTTCTGCCCGGTATGCGTCTGGCAATACGACTGGCTGGTGGTGACCACGGTCGAAGTGGCCGAGCGGATCTTGATTTCCTTCGGGTCGCGCAGGTGCTCGTGCGCCACGCGGCGGATCACGTCCGGCATGGTGGCCGAGAACAGCGCGGTCTGGCGCTCGGCCGGGGTGTGTTCGAGGATCCACTTGACGTCGTCGATGAAGCCCATGCGCAGCATCTCGTCGGCTTCGTCGAGCACCAGCGTCTGCAGGTTGTTCAGCACCAGGCTCTTGCGCTCCAGGTGGTCCATGACGCGCCCCGGGGTGCCGACGATGACGTGGGTGCCGCGCGACAGCGCGCGCAATTGCACCACCATGCTCTGCCCGCCGTAGATCGGCAGCACGTGGAAGCCGGGCATGTGGTGGGCGTATTTCTGCAGCGCTTCGGCGACCTGGATCGCCAGTTCGCGGGTCGGCGTCAGGATCAGGGCCTGCGGCACGGCGCGCTTGAGGTCGATCTTCTGCAACAGCGGCAGCGCGAAGGCGGCGGTCTTGCCTGTGCCGGTCTGGGCTTCGCCGAGCAGGTCGTGGCCGGCCAGCAGCACGGGGATGCAGGCGGCCTGGATCGGCGAGGGCGTCTCGTAGCCGACATCGGCGAGCGCCTTGAGCAATGGTTGGGCAAGCCCGAGGGTATCGAACCCGGCGGCAATAATGTCTGGGGAGGTGGTCATGGCGTACCTGCGCGGGGCAGGGAATTTCGAGGGAAAGGCGGGCCGGGAAACATCAAGCGGCCGGAGAACCGCGCATTATCCCCTAGTTCGTGCCAAAAAGCCCGTGTTTATTCGCCCACCACCCGATGGCGGTCGAATTCCGACAGGCGCTTCATTGACATCGCTCTGAGCGAATGCGTATGATTATGCGCACAAATCGCCCACAGGAGAGGCTCGATGCAGACCCGTTACGACCCCACAGCCAGGAAGGGCCGCCTCTCGCTGTCGATCAATCAGGATCTGCTTGATCGGCTGGAACCCTTCAAGCAACAGGTCAATTTCTCGGCGCAGGCCGAGCAGTTGTTCGCCCGCTTGCTCGACGAACTGGAGAATCGCGCCTGGGCCGAGCGCAACGCCGAGGCGCTGGAAGCCCATGGACGAGATATCGCCACTACCGGGCTGGCGGGTGCCGAGTTCGAGCGGACCTGAGTTGGCGCAATTTCATATCTATCCAAATCCCGGCTCGAAGAAGGTCGAGATTCCCTACCTGGTCGCCGTCCAGAACGAACACATTGCCAGCCGAACCGGCGCCATCGTGGTGATTCCCCTGCGCGCCGATGCCCATCCGGTTGAAATCATGGCGCCACTGGTCGAAGTACCGGGCCAGGGACTATTCGTGCTGTCTACCGACGAAATCTTCGCCATCGACAGCGCCCGGCTCAAGCAGGCCGTGGGCATGTTGAGCCTGGCCGATCGAGCCAGGATCAAACCGGCGCTGGACAAGGTGATCGGCGAATATTGAACCGCGCTTCCGCGCAAGGCCTATTCGCCCGCCGCGTGGCGTTCGATCACGCCGTCGATGAACTTGCGCAGGAAGCCTTCGGTCTGCGCGCTGTGGAAGCGGCCGATTTCCACGCCCCGGCTGTAGGCGATCACGGTCGGAAAGCCGCGCACCTTGTGCCGCCCGGCGATGCGCATGTTCTCGTCGGCGTCCACGTTGGCCAGCAGGAAGGCGCCATCGTAGGCCTGTGCCAGGCGGTGCAGCAGCGGCCCCAGCACGCGGCAGGGCGCGCACCAGTCGGCGCCGATATCGAGCAGCACCGGGGTTTCGTGCGAGCGCGCCACCACCGCCGCCTCGAAATCCTCCTCGGTGACGTCGAACACCGTTCCTGTTGTTTCCTGTTTCGTCTGCATCGTGCTTCCCGCGTCAGACCCGCAGCAGCGCCACCTTCAGCGGCGGCTGGCCGTCGGAACTCGGGAAGTCGGCTTCCGGCAGGATCCACTCCATCTCGCGGATCGGCCGGCCGGCCTTGGCTGCGCTGCGCTGCAACTGGTCCAGCCAGGCATCGCGCTTCACGTCGGCGACGTTGTTGGTGCAGATCAGCGTGCCGCCCTCGGCGACGCAGAGCAGGGCCGGCTTGAACACCGAGGCGTAGTCATTGACCAGGTCCACCACGCCGAACGGGCTCTTGGCGTAACGCGGCGGATCGAGGAAGACCAGGTCGAAGGCCTGCTTCTCCAGCTTGGTGAAGGGGGGCATCACCTTGCCGCGCACCCGTTCCGCCTGGCCCAGCCCCGCGTACTGGCGCATCGCGGCGAAGGCGTCGCACTTGACGAAGCGCGGCCGCACCGGCAGCGTGTTGAGCCGCGCGCTTTCCTTGCCGATCGACAGGCTTGAATCGGAGAAATCGACATTGACCACGAAGCGCGCGCCGGCCTTCGCCGCCGCGATGCCGACGCCGCAGGTGTAGGCGAACAGGTTCAGCAGGGACTTGCCCGGCACCTCCAGCATCACGCGACGGCGCGCCGCGCGCAGGTCGAGGAACAGCCACGGGTCCTGCCCGGCATGACGCCCGGCGATGCGGTAGGCCACGCCCATCTCGTGCATCTCGCGCGGCAGCGTCGCCGCCTCGATCTCGTCCGGCGGCAGCGGGTTGCCGATGCGCGAATTGGCCTGGCTGCGATCGTTGTACACCAGCGTCAGGCCCGGCAGGCGTTCGGCGTAGAAGGCGCGCAGCGCGGCCAGTGCCTGCGGCACCAGCGGGCTGTGGAAGCTCTGCACCAGCAGCAGTTCGCCATAACGGTCGACGGTCAGCCCCGGATGGCCCTCGACGCTGCCGTGGAACAGGCGGCAGGCATCGGTCTCTTCACTAGCGAGGCGCGCGAACAGTTCGGCGCGCGCATCGAAGGCGGCGGCAAGCAGGGGGATCAGGTCAGTGGACATGGCGGCGTTCCGGCAAAGGCGCCGCGAGCGCCGAAGGCCGGCATTCGCGGAAAGGGCGCCATCTTACGCGCAAGCCGGGGTGGCGTCGCCCTTGCCGTATCGCCGGCGCCGACTTTCGGGCCGACGCCGAATGCCTGGAATAACCCTCGCTCAGCGTTCCTCGGGCAACAGGCCGAAGCGGCCGCGCGACAGCCAGCAGAGCAGGAAATCGTAGGTATTGCCGACCCGGTTGCCGACCTGGATCAGCAGGCAGGCCGTGTCGATCTGGCGCGCGATGGCAGTGCCGTAGGTCGCGTCGAGGAAGGTGCGGGCCTCGGCCGTCGGCTGTCCGTCGCGTTCGGCGCCGTGGATCGCATAGCGCAGTCCCGGCACTTCGTCGACGGGGCAATTGCCCAGGTCCAGCATCAGCAGCGCCGCGATTTCCGCATGCGACAACCCTGCGTGCCGGGCCATGATTTCATGGCCCCAGGCGCAATGCCGGCAGCGATTGACGGCGGTCACCACCAGCATCAGGCGTTCGCGAAAGCCGGCGGGGATGCCGCCCTTGGTCGATAGCGCCAGCACGGTGCCGAACACCGACGCGACGCGGCCGAGGTCGCGCAGGAAATGCAGCGGGCCGCGGTAGATGCGTCGTCGAAAGCCCGCGCCGGAAATCGTGTGGTCCATGTGTGTCAGCGTCCGCCGCGTTGCCGCAGCGGTGTCAGCAGGTCGTTCAGCCCATTGTGGTCGATCTCGTGCATCAGTGCCAGCAGGCGCCCGATCTCGCCCGGCGGAAAGCCCTCGCGGGCGAACCAGTTCAGGTAATTGCCCGGCAGGTCGGCGATCAGCCGGCCCTTGTGCTTGCCGAAGGGCATGACGCGGGACACCAGCAGTTCCAGGTCGGTGGGCTGCATGGTATTCAAGCGGCCCGGTCGGGCAGCGCAAGGACTTCTATTTTGACCACGCGTTCCGCAATTTGAATCGATTGCTTCGCATCAGTCCTCGAAGGGACGCAGGCGGGCGATCATTTCATTCCAGGCCTGGATCGCTTCAGCAGTGGCGGTTGCCTCGTCCTTGCCGGCCGCCGGAACCTCCGGCCCCGACTGGCCGCAGACAGGGCAATTCACCTGGTAGAAAACCTCCTCGCGCCCTTCGGCCGTGCGTCGGGTGCGGCGGCGCACATGTACTTCGGCGCCACAGGTGCAACGTCTTTTTTTCATGGTTCAGAAGGGCGGGTGCGGGGATTCTGTGGATATGGGGGCAGCACGGTTGCGGTGGTGTCCCGCTGGAGGGATGGAGCGGGGCGGATTTTCTCATACCGGGGTTTGATTGCCGAGTGGTGGGAGACTGCGGGGTGAATCGGAATGGACTTTGCACGGCAACTTTCGGCTTTTGGTTGTAGCGTTTGCGAAAGTCGGCGCTGGTGATACGGCGGTGTTCGGCCAGAACGGTTCTCGAACCCTTGCTCTCTGGAGGACGGTAACGCAGCGGGAACGACCTTTCAGGTATTGCTGCGCGAGGCGAGGTATCTGAGCGGCCGATTCGAGAACATTGAGCGGCCTTTCATTTTGCTTGGCCACGCGCTGGCAAGGTGGGCCACTTGCCGGTCGAATGGAGGTCAGGTTTTGATTCATGATGTGTCCCACTATGGCGTTACAGCCAGCGCAGGGAGCCCCGGTAAGCATGCCAACTGGCATGCCCCAGCAGTGGCCCCACCACGGCAAGCCCCAGCGCCAGTGGCAGCAGCAGAGACAGGACGATCATGACGACAATCAGCGCGCCCCACAGCAGCATGACGCCGGTATTCAGGCCGACCACCTCGGCGCTGGCGATGGCGGCGGAAATGGCATCGGTATCGCGGTCGAGAACCATCGGAATTGATACCACAGAAAGGGTGAATACCAGGACGGCAAAAATGCAGCTCGCGGCGATGTAAGCCGCCACAAAGTCCAAGTTATCGGCATTGACCACGGCTTCCATCAATCCCGCGGAAGTCGGCAGGCCGGTATCGAAAAACAGGGCCAGCATCACCAGCGATACTCGGCCCCACATCAGTTCCAGCATCACCAGCACCCCAACCAGCAGCCCCAGACTGTGCAGGTGGTGTTTCCAGCAGGTCAGTGAAGCCAGGAAATTCGGTGCCTGACCCTGTTCACGACGACGGCTCAAGTCATAAAGCCCCATCGCCACAAACGGCCCCGCCAGCAGGCAGCCCGAAACCAGTGTCATGACGTATTCGGGTTCCTTGTGAAACAGCCAATGGAGTACCAGCGCCATGCACCAAAACGGCAAGCCGTAAAACAGACTGGTTCCTGGGTGGGCCACCAGGTCGATCCAGCCCAGCCGAAGCCAGCGAAACGGATCCGTCCATGACAAAGCGATAATCTGTTTCCGGGCCGCCTCTGGGGCCGACGCCACAGAGAGCTGTGCAGCTGCTTCAAGCAGGGGGGTGGTCAGATCTTTGGGCATGGTGCATTCCTCGCTGGGGTCGGTGTAAGGCGTGCTGTGCGCGGGGCCAACTGAATGGAACGTGAACGCCCCAACTATGTCCCCATGTGCTTAAGCGACGCTTAACCAAGGGAAACCGGCCAATGACAATGCATTGATCCTGCGGCGGTGGTGGGCATGGACTTGCCGGTGGCTGAGGAAATTCCACCGTTCGCAATCGGTCTTTAGCGGCCCGATCGACTCCACGGTCGAAGGGTTCGCAATTGCCGGCAGCATACGCAGAGCATCCTTTCCGATCGCCGTCGTTGCCATCCGTGGCCCAGAGTCAGGCTCCGATCAACCAGCCATTGACAGCAAGCTTCGCCGTTGCACTCTCGCGGGTTGCGTGTGCGCCACATCACCCATGAAAGCCGAATTCTGTTCGGCCGACGGCAATCCGCCGATAAACGCGGCGCCTGGTGCAGTGTGAGCTGATCGAGCCGACGGGGGATTCTGAGGCGGCATGCAGGAAACCTCTCGCCTGCGGAACGACCGGCGAACCTTCGCCCGAAGTGCTTGCGTCAGAAGGCAAATGCCTGGTTCAGGGCCAGGCGCAGTTCGTCAATGCTTTGCGGCTTTTGCAGGACGCCGACGTTCCGGCCATCTCCCGAGAACAGCAGTACGACGCCATCGCGGGCGCCATGGCGGCGGGCGAATTCCTGGCCGTCGGCCATGCCGAGGTGGGCGACCAGGAAGTCGACGCGCGCGGCGTAGTCGTGGCGGATTTCGTTCATCAGGTACATGACTTCCATGCCTCCCGAGTAATTCGAGTCATGTGCCAGCACCAGAGCGGGGCGTCCGGTGCCGATTTTCGACAGGTCTGTGGGGTAGCCGCCATCGGGTAGCTGGCTCCAGATGAAACTGCTGACGCCGGCGATGAAAAGCAGCGTTAGCAGACGATTTCGCCAGCGTGAGGCTGGAGGCTTTGACGGGGTTTCAGAGGGATTTGTCATGGCTACCTTGTTTGGCGGACGATTCGAACGTTCCTGGTCTTCGTACTGGATTTCACGGTTGTGTTTAAGGTTGTGCCGAGGGCAAGAAGTTCCATCGGGCGGTTCCGGGACGGATGCGCCGGAGTTCGATACATCGTTTTGCCCGGCGCCAGGTACACGATGCATTACTGCGACTCAAGCGATATGCGTTCAACGAATGTTGAGGCCGGCAAGCAGAGCATCGCCGTATCGGTCTTGCTCATTCCCTCGCCGTAGCGCCAGCGCCGACTTTTGGCGTCAACGAGGATCTCTGGGCCGGTTTCAGTCCGCGGTGGCTACCGCGGGTCGCGGCGCGTGCTCGCTGTCGGGCGAATAGAAATGGCAACGGTTGCGGCCGGCGGCCTTGGCCTGGTACATGGCGAGGTCGGCGTTGTGCAGCAGGACGTGGGTGTCGTCGCCGTCCTGCGGGAAGGTGGTCACGCCGACGCTGCACGAGATGCGCACCTGAATGCCGCCAACATCGAACGGGGTCGTCAGCGCCGCCAGGATCTTTTCGGCCACGGTTTGCATGGCGTCGCGCCCGGCATGGCCTTCGAGGACCACGGTGAACTCGTCGCCGCCGAGGCGTGCGACCGTGTCTTCCTCGCGCACGCAACCCTGGAGGCGCGCCGCCGCTTCGATCAGCAGGTTGTCGCCGGCGCGATGGCCGTGGGTGTCGTTGACCCACTTGAAGTGGTCGAGGTCGATGAACATGAGGCTGATCGATTCCTGGTTGCGCCGGGCGCGCGCCAGGGCGCGGTCGAGCCGGTCGTGAAACAGGTTGCGATTGGCCAGCCCGGTGAGCGCGTCGAAATTCGCCTGGCGCCAGACTTCTTCCTCGCGGGTCTTGCGCTGCGTGATGTCGGAGAACAGCGCGACGTAGCGCGTGCCCTTGCCGCGGTTGTCGCCGATGGCGTTGATGCTGATCCATTGCACGTAGATTTCGCCGTTCTTGCGCCGGTTCCAGATCTCGCCTTCCCAGTGGCCCTTTTCCCTGATGGACTGCCACATGTCGGCATAGAACTCGGGCGGGTAGCGGCCGGACTTGAGCATGCTCGGCGTCTGGCCGATGGCCTCGGCCGCGCTCCAGCCGGTGATCGCGGTGAAGGCCGGATTGACCAGCAGGATGCGGGTATCGGTGTCAGTCACGACGATGCCTTCGGTGGTCGTCTCGAAGACCGACTTGGCGAGCATCAGGCTTTCCTCGGCGCGATAGGTTTCGGTGATGTCGCGGCTGATGCCGATCAGTCCCAGCGTTTCGCCCTGGCTGTCGAGGAAAGGCGCCTTCACGGTGTCGAAGAGCACTTCGCGGCCATCGGGGTAGCGGACCCATTCCTCGTTGCGCCGGGTTTGCCCCTGGGCGAGCATTTCGCGATCGTTGAGGCGGAAAAACTCCGCGGTTTCCTGGTCGAAGAAGTCGAAATCGGACTTGCCGATCTGCTCGCTTTCCGGGCGCCCGGCGAATGCGGCGAAGGCCTTGTTGCAGCCAAGGTAGGTGCTGTCGGTGTCCTTGAAGAAGATCAGGTCCGGCACCGAATCGATCAGGCTTCGCAGCAGCGCCTGCTGGTGTGCCAGGGCGATCGCGGCTTCCTTGGGCGCCGTGAAATCGATGAATACGCCGGTCAGGCGGATCGGCTTGCCCTTGCCGTCGGTGAGTACCTTGACGATGTCGCGCACCCAGGCCACCGAGCCGTCCTGCTTGATGAAGCGATAGGCGAATTCATGGTCGGCGCATCGGCCCGTTTGTCCGTCGCAGAAGGCCACGGCCCATTCGCGGTCGGCGTCGTGCAGGTGGCGATGCCAGAAGCCTTCCTGAATCCAGTCGGCGGCGGGGTAACCGAACATGGTTTCGATCTGCGGCGAAACGTAGCTGAAGCGTTCCGTGGCGATGTCGAATTCCCAGGTCGCGACGTTGATGTTCTCGACGATGCTGCGCAGGCGGGATTCGCTGGCGGCGGTTTTCTGTCGCGCAGCTTCCAGGCGCCGCGCCAGGCGCGCCAGCATCAGCGCCAGGCCGATGATGGCCAGCGATGCCGTCAGGCCGATGATCAACTGCACCACGAAGGTGTCGCGATACTCGGCGAGGTAGTCCTGCTCGGTCTGCGAGACGATGACCGCGAGCGGCTGGTCCTTGACGCGGCGATAGTGGATCAGGCGCGTCAGGCCATCGACCGGGCTGAGGATCACGCGGTTTTCGATCGCCACCTCGGGGCCGGGCAGGACGCTGCTGGCGTCGATGCCGATCGGGTCGTTGGGCGGCGCTTGCGCGCTGGCGCGGGCCAGCACCAGCCCGTTCCGCACCAGGGTCACCGCGCTCTGGCCGCCGAGGCGGATCGAGTGGTAGAAGTTGGAGAAATGCTCGGTGCGCACCAGCACCGAGACCACGCCGAGGAAGCGCCCGTCCGGCCCGTTGATGCGCCGGCTGAAGGGGATGACCTGCAGGTCGGAGGTCCGTGCGTGGATCGACTTGCTGACGTAGAGCACATCGCGGCTGCCGTCGAGATGGGCGCGGAAGTGGTCACGATCGCCGACATGGATCGGTTTTCCTGCGGCGTTGGCGCTGGTGTAGATCAGGTAGCCGTCGCGGTCAATGATGCCGATCTGGACGATCGAATCCTTCAGCGGTCCGCGATGCACCCAGTCGATCAGGTCGCTGTGCTTGCTCGGGTCGGCGCCTCCCTCCACGTCGTGGCGCAGCGAAAGCAGCAGGCCGTCGATGCTGGCGAGGGTGCTTTCGACGTGGTACTGGAAGGCGATCCCGAGATTTTCGTTGTCGCGCTGGGCCTGGGCGACGTGGATTTCCCGTTCGTGCCGCAGGTCGTTCGCGATCAGTCCCCACAGGGCCGCCAGCAGGACCGCGCAGGTGGCGATCACGATGCGCGTCAGGCGCGTTGCGGACGTGCCGTCGGTGAGATGGGCCTCGTCCTGAGTGGTCTTGGTGGCAGGGTCGTGCATGCTTTGGTCAATGCAGCGGGGTGGCGCGCTTTCCCGAAACCGGGAATCGGTTATCGGGATCGGGGTTGGTGCGCGTTGCTCGCTGGGTGCGATGTCCTCGCCTGTCGTGCTGCTTGGGGTTGGCCGGAAGTGGTCAAAAAGCAATCAGGGGCCAAATGCAAATTCCACGCCTGCACGTGGCAGCGTCGCGCAGGGGCGGGCTACCGTGCCACCGGCGCCGACTTTTGCGATCGGCGCGGGTACTTCCGCCCGGCGGCGCTGAGGGTGACGGCCACCCTGCCGGTCAGGCGCTTGCGCGCGGCCCTTACCTGGATGGCCAGGCTGCAGCTACGGGTGGCGAACTGCCGTCGTCGCCTTTCGCAACCATCGCAGCAGCATTCCGTGCAGTTCATCCGGGGTTACCGGTTTGGCGATGTGATCGTTCATTCCGGCGGCGAGGCAGGCCTCGCGGTCACCCTCGAAGGCATTGGCGGTCAAGGCGAGGATCGGGACCGCGGACAGCCCCGGCAAGCGACGAATTGCGCGCGTCGCATCGAGGCCGTTCATGACCGGCATCTGCACATCCATCAGGATCAGCGCGTAGCGCCCGTCCCTGGCCATTTGCACCGCTTCTTCGCCGTTGTGCGCCACATCCGCCACCAGGCCGACGTCCGCCAGCATGGCCACTTCCACTTCGCAATTCACCGGCTCGTCTTCGGCCACCAGTAGTCGTGTGCCGGCAAACTCCCTGGCCAGCAATGTGCGCACGGGACTAGGTTCGACGATGGGTTCCGGACCCATGTCGCTGCGGGCGTGCCGCAGGCGCACCGTTACCCAGAACAGGCTGCCGCGCCCTTCGTCGCTGACGACGCCGACTTCGCCGCCCATCAGGTTGGCAATGCGTTTGGAAATCACCAGCCCGAGGCCCGTCCCGCCGTACTTGCGGGTCATCGAGTCGTCGGCCTGGGCGAAGGCATGGAACAGGCGGGCCTGCTGCGCCGGGCTGATGCCGATTCCCTGATCGTCGACCTCGATGCGCAGCAGCACGCCGAGGCTGTCTTGTTCGACGGCGCGGGCGCGCAGCGTGATCTTGCCGCGCTCGGAGAACTTGACGGCATTGCCGACGAAGTTGAGCAGGATCTGCTTCAGGCGGGTAGCGTCGCCGCAGAGTTGCGCGGGCAAGCGGGGATCGATTTCCGATGCCAGGGCGAGCCCTTTGGCCCGCGCCGGCAGGCTTTGCAGTTCGAGGGAGTCGCTTATCACCTGGGCAAGCGAGAAGTTGTTCTCTTCCAGGATCAGGCGCCGGGCTTCGATTTGCGAGATGTCGAGGATGTCGTTGATCACGGCGAGCAGATGCTGGGCGGCGTTCATGCCCTTTTTCAGCCAGTCGATCTGGGTCGGGTCGGTGGCGCTGCGCAGCGCCAGGCCGGTCATGCCCAGGATCCCGTTCATCGGCGTGCGCAGTTCGTGGCTCATGTTGGCCAGGAACACGCTCTTCGCCCGGTTGGCCGCTTCGGCGGCATCGCGCGCCTCGGCCAGTTCTGCGGTCCGGGAATAGACCAGTTCCTCGAGGTGGTGTCGGTGCTGCTCGAGTTCTGCTTCCGCGCGCTTGCGTGCCGTGATGTCGGTGTACACCCAGATCGAGGCGGAAGCCAGAACCGAGTTCTGGTCGAGCGGGCGCCCGGTCTGGATCACCCAGATATGGCTGCCGTTCTGATGGCGCATCTCGGTTTCGAAATGGGCGAATCCCTGGTTCGCCAGTTGCGAATAGCCCTCCTCACCACAGGCGATGAACTGTTCCGTCGAGCAATAGAAAACCTCCGTGCTCTTGCCGATGACGTCGTGGGCATGGGCGAAGCCGAACATGTCGGCGATGCGCTGGTTGCACTTGAGAACCCGGCGATTGCGCAACAGCATGATGCCGACATGGGCGTTGTCGAAAATCAGGCGCTGTTCCTGCAGCAGTTCGACGATGCGGCTTTCCTGTTCCTGGCGCTCGGTGATGTCGCGAGCGACGACGACGACACGCTCGACTTGGCCGCTGGCATCCCTGATTGCGAATCCGCGCGATTCCATTTCACGAATGCTGCCGTCCGCCTTCAGGAACCGGTATTCGAGCTCCTGCCCGATGCCGGTACGGACGGTTTCGCGAAACGCCTGCCGGACGCGCGACTGGTCGTCCGGATGAACGTCGGCGAAGGAATCCGTGCCGCGCAGGTCGCGTGTCGCGCCCAGGAAGCCCTGGTACGACGGGCTGTTGTAGATCCGGCGACCTTCCAGGTCGAGCACCGCGATGAAGTCCCCGATGTTCTCCGCGATCAGACGGAAGAATTCCTCCTGCTTGCGCAAGGCCGCTTCCGCGCGCTTGCGCTCGGTGACATCGCGGGCAATCGACAGCAGGCAAGCCTCGCCATCCAGTTCGACTCTGGAGGCCGATATCAGGCAATCGAGCTGTTCGCCGTTCCCTCGCACCAGCCGGGTTTCGAAATCGCGGCAATACCCGTTCGCCGCCAGGGCCGCCAGCAGGCGCGCATGCTCGCTTGAGTCGGGCCAAATCCCCAGATCGGTCCAGCTGCGGCCGATGATATCGGCGCGGCGCAAGCCGATGGTCCGTTCGAAGGCGTCATTGACATCCAGGACGCGGCCGTCGCTTGTCGCGCTGATGCTGGCTGGATCGGGAATGGTGTGGAACATGCTGCGGTAGCGGCCTTCGCTGGCCGCAATGCCACGGCGGGCGCGGGCCAGAATCTCCGTCGGGAGGATGAACGCGACCACCAGCACCAGCACGGCAACCGTGGCCATCAGCGCCGTCGCCACCACCGAATGGCCCTGCGTGCCATCGGTTCCGGTTGGCAGCAGGATCGCGGCGACGGCTGCGGCAAGCGCCAGCACGCCGGTAGTCGCGAAGATGGCGACGAGAATGCGATAGGGACCGGGAACGACGCCCGCGGCCCGTGCGCGCAGCAGCAAGCGGGCAATGCCGAAGCTGATTATGCTGTCGCTGAGCGCGATGATGGCCAGGCGCGCCGCGGCGCTGGGTTCGACATAGGTGAAGTACAGCAGGCCGGCACCAGCCCCTGCGATCAGCAGCAGCCCCCACCATCGCGGACCGGGACCGCCAAAGTAGATGCGGAAGCCGCCGTGGGCCCTGGCAAAACCGACCACGAACAGGAAGTCGGCCACGACAATTCCCACCAGGTCGGGTACCTCGTCGCGCAGGGCCAGCAAGACGAAGCCGAGGCAGGCCAGCAAGGATCCCTGAGCCCAGCGGCTGACTGCGGCGTTTCTACCCAGCAGATCGCCACCCTTGACCAGTCCGGCCAAAACCACAATGCAGCCAAGCGCGGCAATAATCAGCAGGAGATAGTCGATTTCGCTGCGCATGGCTTTGCGTTCTATTCATGCCCGCATTTGATGCGAGGTAGATTCCGATTCCAGGATGCTTGCACCGATCAGTTCATTAGATCACCCGGGGAAATCAATGGCTTGATCTGGGACAAGGCCCGTGTGTGACGGGATCCTGTCCAACGCCAACTTGCGGGCGTCAGCATCGCGCGGCGCCGTGTTACCGGCGCCGACTTTTGCGATCAGCGCTGGTACTGCGGCTTGGCGGCAGTGCCGGTGACGGCGACGCTGCCGGTCAGGCGCATGGCGGCGGCCTTTACCTCGATGGCGAACTTGCCGCGCACGACGCTGTCCGGCGCGATGCTGAAGGCGCCGGTCGCGGCGAGGTCCCCGGCGGTGAGCCGGATGTTGGTGAAGTCGTAGCGTTTGGCGTCGAGCAGCACGTTGCCTTCGAGGGTTTCGAAGGTGTATTGCTCGCCCACGCCCCGGCTTTGCACCACGCGGTCGAAGTCGACGCCGGCCAGCACGCCGCGGCCGAGCGTGGCGCGGCCCTGCATCCGGGTGCGCGCATAAAGCTCGGCGGCGGTCGGCGCCTCGGCGGAAAGCTCCGCCTGGCCGTCCATGAAACCGTTCTTCATCCAGTTCGGCGCGAACTTGGCGATATTCACGCGCTTCGCCTTGAGTTTGGTGGACAGCTTCCAGCCACGGCCCCAGGCCAGTTCACCGCTGGCGGACAACTCGCCTTCCGAATTCCAGGCCTTGGCGTCGGTAAAGCTCAGGCTGTTGGGCGCCAGTCGCGCGCCGAGCGTCAAATCGGTGAGCGGCAGGTCAAAGCCCAGCGGCAGCTGGTAGCGCTGCGCGGTGAGGTTGAGCTGCCAGAACCCGGTGCCGCGCTGAGCGTCGATGGTGGCTTTGCCGAAATCCTCGCTCTGGCCCTGGCCGGTGACGCGAGCCAGCTGGCCGCCTTCGAAGCGGGCCTCGACATCCAGCGGCGGCAGCAGCTTGGGCTCGCTGATGACCTGCAGCCCGCTGGTGGTGAGTGCGCCGGCCTTCATCGGAATCTTCGCGCCGCCTTCATGCAGCGCCCTGAGCAGCACGGCGAGCGGGACGCGGGCCTGGTCGAGGTGCACCGACTCGAACTCCGCCGGCATCTGCCACAGCACCGATAGCGGCACGCCGAGGGCGATGCGCTGGACCTTCACCGCGCCGTCGTCGCCGATGGCGACGTCATCGACCGTCAGCAGCGGCTTCGGGATCAGTTCGACGTGGGCGCTGCCGGCCTTCACCGGCACGCCGAGGGCCGCGCTGGCGAGGGTCTCGAAGGCCTGGCGCTTGCCGTCGAAGGGGATGAACTTGACCAGGAACACGGTGGCCACTGGCAGCACGATGGCGACCACCGCGGCAACGATGCGCGACTGCTTCTTCACCTTTTCGGCACGCAGGCGCAGGCGCTCCTTGATGGCTTCGCGCTCGCGTTCCTCTTCTTCGAGGCGCGCGCGCTCCTCGGCTTCCTTGCGGGCCTGTTCCTCGGCCTTGCGCCGGGCGCGTTCTTCGGCTTCCTTGCGGGCCTTTTCCTCGGCTTCCTTGCGGGCGCGTTCCTCGGCTTCGATGCGGGCGCGTTCCTCGGCTTCCTTGCGGGCTTTTTCCTCGGCGGCGAGGCGCGCCTGCTCTGCGTAGCGCAGGGCCTGTTCGACGGCCGCCTTGCGGGCCTTCTCCTCGGCTTCGCGCTTTTCCTTCTCGATGGCGTCGCGGCGCGCCTTTTCCTCGGCCGCGATGCGCATCTTTTCCTCGGTCTCGCGCCGCAGCTTTTCTTCGGCTTCGCGCCGGGCCAGTTCCTCCGCGTCGCGCCGAGCCTTCTCGATGGCATCGCGGCGGGCCTGCTCCTCGGCTTCGATGCGGGCTTTTTCTTCGGCTTCCTTGCGGGCCTTTTCCTCAGCATCGCGCCGCACCTTTTCTTCCGCGTCGCGCCGTGCCTTTTCCTCGGCTTCGCGGCGGGCTTTCGCTTCGGCTTCGATGCGGGCCTTTTCCTCGGCCTCGCGGCGGGCCTGTTCCTGCGCTTCGCGGCGGGCCCTTTCCTCGGCTTCGATGCGAGCTTTTTCCTCGGCTTCCAGGCGGGCCTTTTCCTCGGCGCGGCGGCGTGCTTCTTCCTCGCCCTGCCTGACGTACTCCACGGCCTGCTTGTCGCGCTGGCCGCGCCGTGCCGCGATTGCCTGGCGCAGGCGTTCGGCGGTATTGTCGGTGCCGGCGGCCTTCAGTTCGGCTTCGCGGCGCGCCTGTTCCTCGGCGGCAAGGCGAGCTTTTTCTTCCGCATCGCGGCGCAGTCTTTTCTCGACCTC
>JBIKLV010000114.1:0-11064 GCA_044359585.1 Sulfuritalea sp.
CGTCGTGCAGCGCGTTCATCGCCTCGGGACGGCGCAGGGTGATGACTTTGACATCACCCAGTTCGTCGACCAGGATGTGCCGCAGGAAGCCCTGGTAGGCATCGAAGGGCCGTGTCGGCATCGGCATGCCGGCGCGTTCGGTGCGCAGGCGGATCAGGGCCTGGCCTGTGGTCTGTTCGCCCAGCGTGCGCATCAGGTCCAGCGGCCCATGCTTGAAGCCCAGCGCCAGGCGGCAGCCGAGGTCGAGGTCGGCCGAATCGCCGATCTTGCGGTCGACGATGTCCACGCTTTGCGAGAAGAGTATCCCCAGCAGGCGCTGGCGGATCGCCTGCGCGGTGGCCGGGGCGACCTCGACTTTCCTGCCGGGCGGCACCGTGACCCAGGTATCGACCGACTTGAAGATGGGCGCGGGATCGTAATGCGACCCCTCCATCTCGGCCTGCAGGGTGTTGGTTTCGGTGATGATGGGGTTGCCATGGGCCAGGTTCAGTACGAAGAAGGGCCCGGCATGGACGAACTCGGCGGCGACGCTATCGATCTCGGCGGCGGTGGCGCGGTCGAGCAGCATGGCGGACTCGTTGCACCAGTTGTCGAAGATGCGGTCGAGCATGAAGCAGGCGACGTCGGCCGTCAGCAGCGGCACCTTGCCGGTCACGCAGAAGGCCCAGCGCAGGTACTCGACCACGGCCGGGTCGGACTTCTTCCATTCGATGACTTCGACGGCCGGGTTGCGCCAGGCCGGCGCAAAAAAGTGCGTCACGGTGGCGCGCGCCGGATTTTTCATCTGGGAGAAGATCAGTTCTGCCGGCAGCGAACTGGTGTTCGAGGTGATCAGCGCGTCGGCGCGGACCACGGCCTCGATCTGGGCGAAGATCTTGCGCTTCAGCGGCAGGTTCTCCGTCGCCGCCTCGATCACCCAATCGGCATCGGCGATGTCGGCGTAATCCATGGTGCCATAGAGATGGGTGGTGACGTCCTTCGCCTCGGCCTCGCTCATCTTGCCGCGCGCCACCGCCTTCTTGGAATACTCGGCGAAGCGCAGCAGGGCCGATTCCACGGCCTTCTGGTTGACGTCGACGAGGTAGAGCTTGAGGCCGGGGATCGCGCTCTTCAGGTAATAGCCGATGTCGGGGCCGATGGTGCCGGCGCCGATGATGGCGACGGCGCGGGGCAGGGGACGGTTGGGCGTGGCGAGCAGTGGATTGGCGTAGCGGGCGGTCATGGTGCGATCCTTTGTATGCGGTATACAAAGATTATCCGATATTCGCGTCGATCGCACAATTGCTGCGCGAACGCTTTGCGGTGGTGCCGCCGCGATTCCGGCACCGGAAGCTTGGGCACGGGCCTGAACGCAAAAAGTCGGCGCCCCACAGGGACTTCCTTCGGTCGTTGGCGATACGGCCCACGGCGCCGCGAAAGGCTCGACGAGCCGCCTTCGAGGCTCTATCCTGTCGTCCTGTCGGGGTGGTTGCGGGGGAGCAGATGAACGTTGGCTGGTGGCGCAGAGGGTATCCCTGGCTCGGCGTGTTCGCGCTGCTGGCGGTCGCGGCCTGTGCCACCGGTGCCGCGACAGTCAGGCATTCCTTCGAATTCGACATGAGGAAGGACGACCAGCATGCCATCGTCCTCGATTACCGCTACGGCGAGTCCGCGCTTCCCGTGCGGGCGCCGGACTGGGTTGTCGCGGAGGGCAAGGGGATTGCCTTCAACGCCGTCGGCGGGCCGATGGTGCGTGGCGACTTCCTCCGCGTGAAGTGGCGCGACACCGAAACGGGGCGGGTCCACGAGGACAGCGTCGACCTGCGCCGGCGCCTGCCGCCGGACATCGCCGAGCACATCGTCTATTTCATGATCCGAGGTGAGCGATTGCATGTCTATCTGGTCTCGCCGGAGGGCGTCGAACGGCCGCCCGGCATGCCCGCCAGCGGACCCCGCAGGTACAGCCAGCGCAAGGTCGTCACCCTTTATCCGGATTCTTCCCGCGACTGATTCCCCAAGCGAACGAGGACAGCCATGACCATCAAGATCGAATTGAACGCGAAGCAGACCAGGGACGTCCGTGACGAAAACCTGGCGAGAATGCAGGACATCATCGATGTCGCGGCGGCGGGGGCGATCGCCGGCAACCAGTTTGTTTTCCTGGCCGCATTCGACGGCACCAACAACGACAAGGACGCGCCGCCGGCGGGCGAGCAATCGACCAATGTCGGGCAGTTGTGGGACCAGTTCGTCGCGGCGAGCGGGCCGGGAAGCGCCAACCAGGGCGGCAAGTACTATCCCGGTCCGGGCACCCCTGGCACGCTGACCCACTCCTCCTGGCTGCCCGCCGCGGTGCAGCAGCAGGTGGTTCTCGCGGCGGAAGATACCTACCACGACTTCGCGGTGCAGGCGGCCGACTGGCTCGATGATCATCCGGGTGGCACGGTGACCGCCGTGGTCGTGGCTTTCAGCCGCGGCTGCGCGTCCGCGGCGATCTTCAGCCAGATGGTCTGGGAACGCGGCCTGGTCAATCCCAGGGCGCCAACCACCCTGCTGGTTCCACGCGGCGCCGTCAGCATCGCAGCGGGCGTGCTGTTCGATCCGGTGATGACCGGCGTCAATTGCAATCTGGCCTTTCCTCCCGATGCCAGGGCGATCATCGCCATCAAGGCGCTCAACGAATACCGCTACCTGTTTGCCGGTGCCGACTATTCGAGCCAGGCCAAGCTGGTGACCACATTCGGGATGTACGGCAATCATTGCGACATTGGCGGTGGCTACGACAACGGGATCGGGGCGATATCTCTCGCGGCGGCCACCGGATACCTCCAGAAGTCGGGCCTGTCGATCGCCGCGGTGCCTGTCGCGCGCCGCCACGCGGCCAAGCAGGTGTGGGTGCATAGCGAGGAATTCGACAACCATGGCAACAAGATCTGGGATGTGTATAACAGCGCAGGCTTCAGCTATGAAGACCGACGCCTGCTGCTGCCGGTCGCAACGCCCCTCCAGCCGGACCTTGCGGTCGGGAAGGGGGTGTTCACCCTGTACAGTGGCAAGACGCTGTCGGTCACGCTGCCGCTGCCGGGATAGCGGATGGACCTCGTGTTTGCGGGTAGCATTCGACACTCCGAAATGCCGCCGCAAGCGGCTCGACGCAGTTCCGTGAAGCCTATATCCTGAGCGCCATGATCACCGTCCATCACCTCGAAACCTCGCGCTCGCAACGCGTCCTCTGGCTGCTCGAAGAGCTCGGCCTGCCCTACGAACTGGTGATCTACAAGCGCGACCGCAAGACGCGCCTGGCGCCGGCGGAGCTCAAGGCAGTACATCCGCTGGGCAAGTCGCCGGTGATCACCGACGGCGACCTGGGCATCGCCGAATCCGGTGCGATCCTCGAATACATTGCCGAACGTTATGGGAAGCAGGCGACCGGCGACCTGGCCGGCCTCGTGCCGGCACCCGGCACGGAGGAACACCGCCAGGCGCGCTTCTGGATGCATTACGCCGAGGGTTCGCTGATGAACTGGCTGGTGATGAAGCTGGTGTTCATGACCATACCGACCCAGCCCATGCCCTTCTTCGTGCGGCCCATCGCGCGCAAGATTTGCGCGCAGGTACAGAAGAAGTTGGTCGACCCCAATGTCGGCACGGCGCTGGCATTCATGGAGAGCCATCTCGCCAACCACGACTGGTTCGCCGGCGCGCAACTGAGCATCGCCGATTTCCAGATGAGTTTCCCGGTCGAGGCCGCGCTGTCGCGCGGCGCGAAACTCGGCAACTATCCGAAGTTGATGGCCTACAAGGAGCGCATGGTGGCGCGTCCCGCCTATCGCCGCGCGCTGGAAAAGGGCGGTCCGGTCCTGATGTCGGCCTGAGCGCCGCGCGTCACGCCGCCGGCGCGCTGCCGATGAACTTCGGGTTGTCGAACAGCGAGGTGATGCGGACCTGGCGCACTTCCGGATGGTCGGGCACGAGGTAGATCACCGGCGTCAGCATTTCCTCGAATATCCCGCGCAGGCTGCGCGCGCCGACCTTGTATTCCATGGCGAGGTCGGCGATCTGCTCGAACACCAGCGGCGCGATCATCAGTTCGACGCCCGAGTTCTGCATGATCTGCTGGTACTGGCTGTAGATCGAATTCTTCGGTTCGGTCATGATCCGCACCATCAGTTCGCGCGACAGCGGCTTCAGCGAGGCGACGATGGGCAGGCGCCCGGCGAATTCCTGGATCAGGCCGTACTCGAACAGGTCGGTCGGCTTGACGCGCGAATTGAGGCGGTCGAGGAGCTTCTGGTTGTCGGCTTCCGAGGTGGAAATGAAGCCGTAGGACTTGGTGCGCGCCAGCACTTCTTCGAGCCCGACGAAGGCGCCGCCGCAGATGAAGAGGATCTGCGTGGTGTCGATGTACTGCGCATCCTTGATCTTGACCGGCGCGCCTTCCATGATCTTGAGCAGCGCATGCTGCACGCCCTCGCCGGAGGTGCCGCGCATCTGGCCCTGCTGGCTGTGCACCACCTTCAGCTTGTCGATCTCGTCGATGAACACGATGCCGCGCTGGGCGCGCTCGATGTCGCCTTCGGCCTTGTCGATCAGGCGCTGCAAGATGGCCTCGATCTCGTCGTTGACGTATTCGGTCTGCGCCAGCGAGGTGGCGTTGGCGGTGACGAAGGGCACCTTGAGCACCCGCGACAGCGTCTCGCACATCAGCGTCTTGCCGGTGCCGGTGGGGCCGACCAGCAGCACGTTGCTCTTGATGATCTCCAGCCCATCGGGCGCGGCCAGCGCGACCTTCTTGTAGTGGGTGTAGACGGCGACGGCAAGCTGGCGCTTGGCTTCGTCCTGGCCGACGACGTGCTGGTCGAGGAACTGGACTATCTGGCTGGGGGTCATGATGGCTTGGTATTCCGGGTCGGGTATGGCGCGCCCGCTAGATTACCAGCGCCGATGGCAATGATGTCGAACGGTTTCCGCCTGGCGGATCAGGTAGTTCCCTTCCATACCCGGAGCGGCCTGCGCAACGCGGCAGGCTGCGCGAAGGGCGAGGCGGCCAGCAGCACCGCGTCGAACGGGGCTCCGGCTTCGAGCCGGGGGTGCTCCATGCCGAAGTGCCGCCGCGCCGTCGCAGTCGCCGCCGCCAGAACCGTCGTCATGTCCAGCCCCGCTTCCAGGTAGCGATCGATCTCGTCGAACAGCGCGTGGCCGTGTTCCACGCCCATGCTGCCGGCGTCGGTGCCGATCAGTAGCGGCACACCCATCTCGGCCGCCAGCCCCAGGTGTTCGGCATGGCCGTCGAGGATGCGGCGCAGGTTGCCCTGCGTGTTCGACGACCAGCCCGCAGCTTCGGGATGGGCCCACTGGAAATGCACCGGGCAGAAGGTGGGGGTCCAGGCGATCCGCTTGTCGCGCATCACGGCGAGCGTCTCGCGGTCCATGAAAAAGCCGTGCTCGATCGAGCCGACGCCGGCACCGACCGCGATCTTCAGCCCTTTCTCGCCGCTGCAATGCGCGAAGGTCATCCTGCCATTGGCGTGTGCGGTGTCGACCACGAGACGGGCCGCGTCGAGGCTGAACTGCGGCTCGTCGGTCACGGCGCCGGCATCGAAATCGATGATGCCGGTCAGAATCAGCTTGATCTCATCATTGTCGCGCGCCAGGTCAGCGACCGATTCGCGGATCGCCGCATCGTCCTCGACGTCGCGCGCCATGAAGGCGCCGTAGCGCTTCGGGCGCTTGACGCCCAGTCCGCCGGAACGGACGTGGCAAAAGTCGGCGCCGGCGACACGGCTCTCGTCGCGGATGCGGTGGTTGATGCCGTGCCGGTCGCCCGCGTCGCGCACCAGGGTGACGCCGCAGGCCAGCGCCTGGCGCGCGCTGGCCCGTGCCGCAGCGACGAGCTCGTCGAGCGGCTTCTTGAGGTGAGCGGAGCGCGTCGGGGCATCCGTCGGCGCGCCGTCGAGGAACAGGTGCGCATGCGCGTCGACCAGTCCGGGCAATAGGAAGGCGCCGCGTTCCACCTTGCATCCCGGTGGCGCGAGTTCGCTCGCGACGTCGCCGCGGGCGATCCGCGCCAGGCGCCCGTTGCGCACCAGCAGCGTGGTGGTTTCGTGCTGGCGCGCCTCGCCATCGAACCATTCATCCACCACCAGGGCCAGGTCGGCGACGCTCATGGCTCAGGCCTTGTAGAACTTGCGTACCGCGCGCAAGGCGTTGCTGCCGCTTTGTTCGAGGAAGTTGCGGTAGGCCTGCATCACGTGGTGTTCTTCCGGCAGGGGTGCGTAGCCGCGCCAGGGCGTGCCCAGAACGGTATCGAAGCCGTGGGGCACGGTCAGGGTGAGGAAGGCGTTTTCCAGGCAGTGCTTGAGGTCGGATCCGTCGGCCGCCTTGGGTGGCAGTTGCTGGCCGATGTTGGACAGGCCACCCATCATGTGCACGCCTTTCAGCTCGGGATCGGCGCCGATCATCCGAATGGCATCGACGGTGGCGCGGTTGAGCCCCTCCGTGTCGGCGATGATGGCGGAAACGGACATGTCGATGAAGATGTCGTCGAGCGGCATGGCGTAATCCTTGTTCAGGCGCAAGGCCGCGCGCCGCGCCGTGCCGTGGATCTGCTCGGCCGTCTTGTTGCCGCGGGCGACGCCGTCTTCCATGCGCTCCGAGGCCATCAGGATCACCTTGAAGCGGTACTTGCCGTAGAGTTCCATCAGGTCCCAGCGGTGCTCGGTGATCGAGTTGACGATGGGCAGCGCGCCGCCGGCGCGCTCTGGCCGGTAGGCGGCAAGGCAGATCTCCTGCACCTTCCTGCTCGGGAAGTCGAAGGACAGCGGCGAGGTCACCACGTCCTGAATGGCCGTAATGATCTTCGTCATGAACTCGGGATCGGTCATGGCGCGGGCGCCGATGTTGACGTTCTGGTAGGCCGCGCCGGCCTCGGCCTGCCTCACCGCCAGCGCCTGGATGCCGGGGATGTCCTCGGTGTCGAACAGGGCGCGGGTACTCTTGAAGCCGGGGTTGATGCGTTCGCCGATGATGCGCAGGGCGAAGTCCTTGACTGCCGTCACTGGGGTCTCCTGGGTAGCTCGGCGGGAAAGCCGATGTGGTGCATGAAGGTTTTCTGGAATTCGCCGCGGGTGGATAGCTCGACGTAGCGGCAGGCGCCGGCGATCTGCGCGGCGCGGGTCCTGGCCTTGAGGCTGGTCAGCATGCGCCGGGTGCCGAGGCCGGCGGCGTTGCCGACCTGGACGAAGCGGTCGGCGGGCAGGTCGGGGAACAGGCCGATGTCGATGCCGCTGGCGATGTCGAGATAGGCGCCGAAGGCCCCGGCGATGATGAAGCGGTCGATCTGCTGCTCGCCGATGGCGTGGTCGCGCAGCAACAGTTCAACGCCGCTGCGGATCGCCGCCTTGGCCAGTTGTACGGCGCGCACGTCGTGCTGCGTGAGCCTTACGCCGGGCGCCAGCAGCGCGGCACGCAGGCCATCGATTTCCTCGACGGCGGGATGCTGCGCGACGATGCGGCCGCGGGCGCTGACGATATCGAGCCGGCGCAAGGCCGCAAGCGCGTCGAGCACGCCGGAACCACACAGGCCCACCGGATCGCGCTGACCGATGGTCTGCACGACGATTCGGCCCGCGGCCACGCTGACGCGTTCGATGGCGCCGTCGGCGGCACGCATGCCGCAGGAAATGTGACCGCCTTCCAGCGCTGGACCGGAGGGGCAGGAGGCCGAACTGATTGCGCCGCCGTGGATCAGGGATATCTCGGTGTTGGTGCCGATGTCCATCACCAGGCTGGTGCCGGGCCCACGCCAGCGTTCTTCGGTCGCCAGCAGCGCGGTGACGTGGTCGCCGCCGACGAAGCCGCCGACGTTCGGCGCCAGATGTACCCGGGCACCGGGGCAGAAGCTCAATCCGAGGTCGCGCGCCTTCACGTCGCTCGGCGCATGCAGGGCGGCGACGAAGGGCGCGCGGCCGAGCTGGCGCACCGGCAGGCCGAGCAGCAGGTGGTGCATCGCCGTGTTGCCGCAGACCACCGCATCGACGATGCATCCGCTGTGGCTGCCCACCGCGCGGCACAGGTCGTGGGCCAGCCCGTTGATGGCCGCCACCGCGGCCTCGCGCAGCTCGGCGGCGGCGCGCGGGCCGCCGATGGCGTGGTTGATGCGGCTGATCAGGTCGGCACCCCAGGCGGTTTGCGGATTCTCGATGCCGAGGCTGGCGAGTCGCGCGCCGCTTTCGAGGTCGATCAGGAAGGCGGCGACATTGGTGGTGCCGAGATCTACCGCGAGGCCCAGGCTGGCGCTGCCGACCGGCGCGAAGTCGATCAGTTCGTTGCCGTGGCGGCGAACCCGCAGCGACCAGTGCGCTTCGCTCCCGTCGCGCAATGCCGCGGACAACCCGCGCGCGGCGCCGATGTCGATATCCAGGTCGGGCAGGCCCAGCGCCTGCAGCACACGGTCGGCATCGCTGCGGTTGTCGTCGAGCGTGGCCACCGGCAGCGTCAGATCGTGGTTGCTGACCGCCGCGTCGAGCGGCAGCGCCTCGCCGGCATCGTCGTGGCCCACGTCGGCCCGCACCACAGGGGCCAGGGAGCGCGGCGCGACCTCGATGGTGCAGTCGCTGCGCACTCGCAACTGGCAGGCGCGCAGCCACTTCCTGCGGCCCGGCGCGGGCGTGTCGGCGCCGGCGGCATCGTCATCGGTTTCCAGCAGGTCCGGCGCGGACGAGTGGACGTGGTCTATGCGTCCCTCGACCACGCGCACCACGCAGGTGCCGCAGGTGCCGCGCCCGCCGCAGGCGCCGACGATGCGCAGGCCGTTGCGGCGCGCGCCGTGGAAGATGGTTTCCCCGCCCTGCACCTCGATCTCGCGATCGAGTTCGGGAAAGTGCAGGCGGTGCGGGGCAGGGGGGGCGGACATGGCGCTTCAGGATGCAGCCGTGGCGGTGGCGCGCTCCACCACCCGGCATTTGTCCCGCGTCGGGCACTGGTCGCAACGGGACCATTGCACCGGAGGCAGGTCGATGCCGACACCCATCACCATCGAACATGACTTCACGGGATGCATCAGGCCGCCGCTGCCGAGGCTGACGCCGATGGTCTCCGCCTGCGCCAGGCGCAGCACCGCGGCCTGGGCGTCGAGCGCCAGTCCGGGATCGCCGGGGCGCAGTTCCCCCGCCATGCACAGCTTGCGCCGCGCAGCATCGGCCAGCATGCGGTCCTGGGCGCGGCGCGAGACGGCAAACAAAAGTTCGTTGCCCAGTTCGTCGAGTGCCATCGCGAGCGATGCCTGGCGCGCGGCGAACAGTTCGCTGACCCGTTGCTCGAAGGCCGGGCCCAGCGTGCATACCGCGCAGGCGATGGCGGTCAATGTCCCTGACTCCGGCAACAGCCAGGGCGCGTGCAGCCGCTCGTCACCGGCATGCAGCCATTCCGCCGCCGGAGCTTCGAGCGGAACGATGCAATAACTGTAGGCCGCGTCCACCAGGCCGGGCTCGCGCGCCACCGCCAGCGCCTTCTGCCGCAGGCGTTCCCGCACCGGCGATGACTTGCCGCGCAGCGGCGCAGTCGCCACCTCGCGCAGGACGTCGAAGCCGCGGGCGACGCGCATCGGGTTCAGCCGGCGTACTTGCGCGCCGAATCGAACATGGCGCGCACGTTGTCGATCGGCGTTTCGTCGGGAATGCCGAAGGCGGTATCCAGCATCAGGCTGCCGCCCTTGTTCCAGACTTCATCGACCAGGCGCTTGACGGCGGCATCGACGTCGGCCGGCGTGCCGGTGGTCATCATCGACGGCGAGAGGTTGCCGCGCAGCGCGACCCGGTCGCCGAGGACCTCCCAGGCCTTGACGATGTCGGTGCGCTCGAACCAGTAGATGCACTTGCCCGGCGGCACGTCCTTGATGATGTCGAGGCGCTTGGTGCAATCCGATTCCCATAGCGGCATCGGGATCAGGTCGGCGTCGATCAGTTCCACCATCATCTGGCGGAAGCTGGGCCACCAGAAGGTTTCGAACTGCTTGGGCGACATGAAGGCATCGGGCGCCCAGTGGATGGGGATGAAGACGATGGGATTGCCGGTGGCCTTGGCGTTGGCGATGGTCATCCGCACCAGGTTGCGCCGCATCATGTCGATGGCTTCGAGCAGCTGTTCCTTGTGGCGGAACAGGTCCTTCATCATCCCGGTCGCGCCGCGGAAATAGTCGGCCAGCACGTCGTAGGGCGCGCCCGAGGCGCTGCCGTTGATCAGCGGAAAACCCAGCGCGCCGATGCGCTTGTTCCACTGTCCGACGTGGGTCATGTAGACGTCAACTTCATCGGCGGCATCGAGCACCTTTTGCAGGGCCTTGCGCAGCTCCTTGTTCGCCAGCGGGCGCAGGCCGGTGATGGCGCGGAAGTAGAACATGCCGGGAAACACGGGAAAGTTCTCGAAGCCCTCGAAGACGCCGAAGATGCGCGGCAGGTACTTGTTGAGGTAGAAGCCGGTCGGGTCGGCGATCAGTTCGGCGTACTCATCCGCCTTCATGTACTCGCGGTCGAGGTACTGGTAGGGCTGGTTGTCGCCGACACCGTGGCCGGGCCATTGCAACTGCTTGTAGCCGGTGGCTTCGAAGACGCGGCCCAGGGCGCTGGCGCCGACCAGCGAGATGCAGGCATCGGGCTCGAATTCGAGCACGGCGCGCTCGGCGATCTCCTTGGTTTTTTCGTAGTCGTACATCAGTTCCTTGTAGCTGATGCCGCCGTACTTCGCCAGCCAGTAGGTCGCGTACATGATCACCGGCATCCGGTCCGCCTGCTTGAGCGCGACGCAATCCAGGATGCGTTTCCAGCGCGCGTCGTAGGCGGTTTTGGCTTCGGGGGTCTGCGCCAGTTCGCTCATGCCGCCTCTCCCATCCAGGCCTTGCACAGGTTGACCGCTTCCACGGCATTGACGCCGAAGGCGTCCGCCCCGGTATAGGCGCGCACTGTCTCGTCGATCTGGCCGCCGCCGATCATGACCTTGAATTTGCCGCGCATGCCCTGCTGCTCGAAGGCCGCGATGGTCTCCTTCATCGACTCGAAGGCCAGCGTCAGGAAGCCGGAAAGCCCGACC
>JBIKLV010000115.1:0-10974 GCA_044359585.1 Sulfuritalea sp.
CAGCAGCAGATCCCTCACGCAGCACTTTCGCACCACCCTCAGAACTCAACCCAAACCTTTCAGCCTGAATCAGCAACCGTCCCTTCGATTTCGGAACGACTACCCACCACCACCGCCAGCGCAGCAAGCACCTACACCTATCGGTTGTTTGATTTTTAAAGAACTTCGCCTTTCGGCGGCTCCGCAAGCAGCAGAGAAAGGAGATTATATGGGCCCTTCTCTCGTCTGTAAAGCCCTTGTGCATTTTTTCTTTCCGATTTGTGACAAATCCTTTGCCTGACCGGCAACGTAGAATGCCCCGCCATGATTCCGTACGCCTTGATCCGCCCACTTCTCTTCGCTTTTGACGCCGAGCGCGCCCATGAATTGACGCTGGGCCTGCTTTCCATAGGCGCTTCATTGGGAGTTCGGGGTACGCCTCCCCCAAGCCAGGCTCCCGTAGATGTGATGGGGCTTCGATTTCCCAACCGTGTCGGCCTCGCGGCCGGCCTGGACAAGAACGGTACCGCGATTCACGGACTCGGACAGCTCGGCTTCGGCTTTCTGGAAGTCGGTACCGTGACGCCGCGCCCGCAGCCCGGGAACCCCCGGCCGCGCCTGTTCCGCCTGCCCGAGCAGCGCGCCATCATCAATCGCATGGGATTCAATAACGCCGGCATCGGCGCGCTGCTCGAAACCCTCTCGCATTCCCGTTACCAGGGCATTCTCGGCATCAACATCGGCAAGAACTTCGACACCCCCATCGAACGGGCCGTCGATGACTATCTGATCTGCCTCGACAAAGCCTACCCGGCGGCAAGTTACATCACCGTCAACATTTCCTCGCCCAATACCAAGAACCTGCGCCAGTTGCAGGGCGCCTCGGAGCTGGATGCCCTGCTCGAAGCGCTGAAGCTCCGCCAGGGCGTGCTCGCCGACCGGCATGGCAAGTACGTTCCGCTGGCCCTGAAGATCGCACCGGACCTTGAACCTGGCCAGATCGACACGATCGCCGACACCCTCAAACGCCACAGGATCGATGCGGTGATCGCCACCAATACGACGCTGGGCCGTGAAGGCGTCGAATCCTCGCCTTTGGCTGACGAAGCCGGCGGACTGTCCGGCGCCCCGCTGTTCGAGAAATCCACCGCCGTGATTCGAAACCTGGCCATCGCCCTGGCCGGCGAGCTGCCGATCATCGCGGCGGGCGGCATCGACAGCGGCGAACGCGCACGCTCGAAGATCGAAGCCGGCGCCACCCTGGTGCAGATATACAGTGGCCTGATCTACCGGGGTCCGCGCCTTGTCACCGAATGCATCGCCGCGACGGACACCGCGGCGCAGCGGTAACATCCCCGTCCCACTTGCGGAAACACCATTAATAGCGAGATAATTTGATCTCCACCAATTATTGCGAATCGGCACCAGCTGTGCGCGCCACATGACGTCCTACCTATTCATAATTCTTGGCGCAGTGCTGGTCAACAACGTCGTATTCGTGCGCATTCTCGGCTTGTGCCCGTTCATGGGCGTTTCCAAGAAGCTGGAGACCGCGCTCGGCATGGGAGCGGCGACCACCTTCGTGCTGACCATGGCCTGCGGCGCCAGCTACATCATCGACCGCTGGCTGCTGATGCCGAACCAGCTCGAATACCTGCGCACGCTGTCCTTCATCGTCACCATCGCCGCGATCGTGCAATTGACCGAACTGGTGATCCAAAAGACCAGTCCCGTGCTGCACCAGGTGCTGGGCATCTACCTGCCGCTGATCACCACCAACTGCGCAGTGCTCGGCATCCCGCTGCTCAACGTCGCCCTGCGCCACAACTTCCTCGAATCGCTGCTGTTCGGCTTTGGCAGCGCGCTCGGCTTCACGCTGGCGCTGATCCTCTTCGCCGGCATCCGCGAACGCCTCGAGGCGGCCGATGTTCCCGTGCATTTCCGCGGCACGGCGATCGCCATGATCACGGCGGGCGTGATGAGCCTGGCGTTCATGGGCTTCGCCGGCCTCGACAAGTTCAAGTGATGGCCCCCACCGCTCTGCGTACCTGGAATTCCGCTTCGCGGGCAGGCAACGCTCGCAGAATCGGCTCGCTGCCCCCCACCGGGGGGCGCGTGCTTCCTTGGGACGGCCCGGCGGAAGCATAACCATGCTCGAAGCACTCCTGGTCATGGCGCTGGGCGCCATCGTGCTCGGTGCCGCACTTGGCTATGCCGCCGTGCGTTTTCGGGTCGAAGGCGATCCGCTGGTGGAAAAGATCGATGCCATCCTGCCGCAGACGCAATGCGGACAGTGCGGATTCCCCGGCTGCAAGCCCTACGCCCAGGCCATCGCCAAGGGCGAGGCCGAGATCAACCAATGCCCACCGGGCGGCGAGGAGGGCATCCACAAGCTGGCCGACCTGCTTGGCCGCGAAGTCAAACCGCTATCCGCGGAGCACGGCATCGAGAAGCCCAAGGCGGTGGCCTTGATCAACGAACAAACCTGCATCGGCTGCACGCTTTGCATCCAGGCCTGCCCGGTGGACGCCATCGTCGGCGCTGCAAAGCAGATGCATACGGTGGTGGCGAGCCAATGCACCGGCTGCGAGCTTTGCCTGCCGCCATGTCCGGTCGATTGCATCACCATGGAGCCGCTTGCCCAGAGCGTCGAAACCTGGAAGTGGAAGTATCCCGTGGTCAGGCTGAACCCGGTACAGAAGGAAGCCGCATGAGCATGCTGCAACGCCTGTTCGGTTTCCACGGCGGCGTAAAGCCTGCCTACCACAAGGAGGCATCGACCACCGCGCCGATCGCCGTGGCGCCGACGCCGACTCGCCTGGTGATACCGCTGCACCAGAGCATCGGCGGCCCGCCGCGGCCACTGGTGAAAGCCGGCGAGCGCGTTCTCAAGGGGCAGCGCATCGGCGGCGCGGACGGAAATGTTTCCTCGGCGGTGCATGCCGCTACATCGGGTACCGTGGTCGCTGTCGAAATGTGCCTGATGCCGCACACATCGGGGCTGTCAGCCCTCTGCGTGGTGATCGAGCCGGACGGCCGCGACGAGTGGATCGCGCTGCAACCCTTCGACCATCGCAGTGCGACACCGGCCCAGACCCGCGACTACCTGCGCGACGCCGGCGTCGTCGGCCTCGGCGGCGCGGTATTTCCCACCTACCTCAAACTCAACGCCGGCAAGCAGGGCAAGCTCGACACCCTGGTCCTCAATGGCGCGGAGTGCGAACCCTTCATCACCTGTGATGACGTCCTCATGCGCGAACGCGCCGACGCCGTGCTGAGGGGCGCCGAGATCATGCGCGAGATGCTCGCCGCCGGCCAGGTCCTGGTCGGCATCGAGGACAACAAGCCGGAGGCCATCGCCGCCATGGAAGCCTCCGCCCGGGCCGTGAATGCCGCCGGCGGCGGCGACGGCATACGCGTCGTGGCTGTCCCGACGCGCTATCCGGCCGGCGGCGCCAAGCAGCTGATCCGCGTCCTGACCGGCATCGAAGTGCCGCACGGGGAGCGTTCCACCGACTACGGCGTGCAGTGCTTCAACGTCGGCACCGCCTACGCCATCCACGAGGCCATCGACCTCGGCCGGCCGTTGATCTCGCGCATCGTCACCGTCGCGGGCAACGTCGGCCGCGCGCGCAACTACGAAGTGCTGTTCGGCACGCCGATGAAGGACCTGATTGCCCTGTGCGACCCGTTGCCCGACAGCGACCGGGTGATCATGGGCGGCCCGATGATGGGCTTCCTGATGCCGACAGATCAGGTTCCCGTGGTCAAGGCCACCAACTGCGTCCTGGTCGGTTCGCAGACGCTGTTCCCGCCGCCGCCGCCCGAGATGCCCTGCATCCGCTGCGGCGAATGCGCCAAGGTCTGCCCCGCCGACCTGCAGCCCTTCGAGATGTACTGGTTCTCGCGCGCACGAATCTTCGGCAAAGCTCAGGAGTACAACCTGTTCGATTGCATCGAATGCGGCTGCTGCGCCTACGTCTGCCCGTCGCGCATACCGCTGGTCGACTACTACCGCTTCGCCAAGAGCGAAATCTGGACCCGCGAAGTCGAAAAGGAAGCCGCCGACGAAGCGCGCGAGCGCTACGAGTTCCGCCTGCTGCGCGAGGAGCGCGAAAAGCAGGAAAAGGCCGCCAAGCTGGCAGCGAAGACTGCCGCAGGTCGCGAGAAGGCCGCTGCCGCGGTGGCCGAAGCCCAGAAGCCCGCAGTAACGCCCGAAGAAGACGCCAAGAAGGCCCTGATCGCCGCGGCGCTGGAACGCGTGAAGACCCAGAAGGAACTGGTCCATCCGGAAAACACCGTCGACCTGACTCCCGAACAGCAGGCCGAAGTCGCGGTGATCGAAGCGCGCCGCGCCGAGATTCGCGAAATGGCCAAGCCGCACCTGCGGCAGGACGACTGAACCGGTTCCGGACCCGCCAATGAACAACTCGCCCTATTTCCTCCAGCCCGCCAGCGTCCAGTCGGTAATGCTGCGCGTGCTGCTGGCGCTGCTGCCCGGCATAGCGATCTACGTCTGGTTCTTCGGCGCGGCCGTGCTGGTGCAGATCGCGCTGGCCTCGGTCACCGCGCTCGCCGCCGAGGCCGCGATGCTCAAGGCGCGCGGCAAGCCTCTCCTGCTGTTCCTCGGCGATGGTTCGGCGCTGGTAACGGCCTGGCTGATCGCGCTGACCTTCCCCCCCATCGCGCCGTGGTGGCTCACCGTGATCGGCGTGCTGACCGCCATCGTGATCGCCAAGCACCTCTATGGCGGGCTCGGCCAGAACCCCTTCAACCCGGCGATGGTCGCCTTCGCCCTGATGATCGTCGCCTATCCTTCGCTGATGTCGCAATGGCCGGCGGTCGGCTTCACCGATTTCCTGCCGCAATGGAACGCGATCTTCGGCACGCGCCAGCTCGACGCGATCACCATGGCGACACCGCTCGACGCCCTGCGTACCGCGCTGCACACGGCCGACGCGCGCGCCACGGTGGCCGGCGTGCTCGGCAACGACGCCACCTTCGGCAACATCGGCGGCAAGGGCTGGGAATGGGTCGCGGCCGGATATTTCCTCGGCGGCATCTATCTGCTGCAGCAGCGGATCATCACCTGGCACATGCCGGCCGCATTCCTCGCCACGCTGTTCCTGATCTCCGGCGGATTCGCGCTGTACGACCCGACCCGCTTCGTCGGCCCCAGCTTCCACCTGTTCACCGGCGGTGCCATGCTGGGCGCCTTCTTCATCGTCACCGACCCGGTATCCGGCTGCACTACGCCGCGCGGAAAGCTGATCTTCGCCGCAGGAATCGCGCTGCTGACCTGGGTGATCCGCACCTTCGGCGCCTATCCGGACGGGATCGCCTTCGCCGTGCTGCTGATGAACATCGCCGCGCCGCTGATCGACATGTACACCCAGCCGCCCGTCTTCGGCCACAAGAACAAGCGCGGAGGCTCGTCATGAGCGAACCCGAAGCGATCGAAGTCGTCCGCCGCGAATCCAGCGTGCTGCGCATATCGATGCGCACGGCGGCCATCATGCTGGCCTTCACCCTGGTGTTTACGGCGATGATGGCCGGCACCTACAAGGCCACGGAGCCGCTGGTAGCGGCAAGCGCGCTGGCCGAAAAACTGCGCCTGATCGGCGAGGTGCTGCCGCCCGGCGCCTACGACAACGACCTGATGGCCGACGCCATCACCGTCGCGCCGCAACCCGCGCTCGGGCTGGACGATGACACCCGGCTCTGGCGCGCTCGGCGAAACGGCGTGCCGGTGGCGCTGGTACTCGAAGCGGCCGCGCGCGACGGCTACTCGGGCCGCATCGCGCTGATCGTCGCGGTCGGCGCCGACGGCCGCTTGCTGGCGCTGCGCGTTACGACACACAAGGAGACGCCGGGCCTGGGCGACTACATCGACCCGAAGAAGGACCGCAACAAGGCGCGCCCCTGGATCACCCAGTTCAATGGCCTCGGCTTTACCGAGGTGCCGCGCGAGAAGTGGCGCGTCAAGAAGGATGGCGGCCGCTTCGACCAGATGAGCGGCGCGACCATCTCGGCCCGTGCCGTGACCAATGCCGGCGGCCGAGCCCTGGCCTGGGCCGCGGAACACCGCGAGCGCCTGTTCGCCCTGCCGCCCAACGGCCGCTTCGAAGGAAAGGAAACTCCGTGAGCATCTACAAGGACATCGCCTGGAACGGCCTGTGGAAGCAGAACAGCATCCTCGCCCAATTGCTTGGCCTGTGCCCGCTGCTGGCGGTCAGCACCAACCTGGTCAATGCCGTAAGCCTGGGCCTGGCGACCATTCTCGTCATGATGCTGTCCAACTTCGCCATCTCCGCGCTGCGCGCACTGATTCCCTACGAGATCCGCATCCCGGTGTTCATCCTGATCATCGCCGCGCTGGTGACGGTGGTCGACCTGGCCTTCAATGCCTTCCTGCACGACCTCTACCTGGTGCTGGGCATCTTCATCCCGCTGATCGTCACCAACTGCATCGTGCTGGCCCGGGTCGAGGCCTTCGCCGCCAAGAACGGACTGCGCGCCTCGACCATGGACGGCCTGATGATGGGCGTCGGCTTCGTCTGGGTGATTGCGCTGCTCGGCGCGGTGCGCGAAATCGTCGGCCAAGGCACGCTGTTCGCCGGCATCGAGATGATCTTTCCGACGCTGTCCGGGATCCAGATCCTGCCCGCGGACTATCCGGGCTTCCTGGTGGCGATCCTGCCGCCCGGCGCCTTCTTCGTCCTCGGCCTGCTGGTCGCCGGCCGCAACTGGCTTGAGGCGCGCGCCAACCGGCGCGTGCGCGAACATCGCCAGCACGACCAGCCGCCGCCGGCAAATTCCCTTCCGGCATGAGTCCGAAGAAGGTCTGCGAGTTTTTCGCCCGCCTCGCCGCGGCGAACCCGGAACCGAAGGGCGAACTCGAATACGCCACACCCTTCCAGTTGCTGGTGGCCGTCGTGCTCTCCGCCCAGGCCACCGACAAGGGCGTCAATCGCGCCACGCGCGCGCTGTTCCGCGACCACCCGACGCCGCAGGCGATCGCCGCGCTGGGCGAGGAAGGCCTGATCGAGTACATCCAGACCATCGGCCTTTACCGCACCAAGGCGAAGAACGTCGCCGCGCTCTCGCGCCTGCTGCTCGAGCGCCACGGTGGCGAGGTGCCGCATGATCGCGCCGCGCTCGAAGCCCTGCCTGGCGTTGGCCGCAAGACCGCCAACGTGGTGCTCAACATCGCCTTCAAGGAAGCAACCATCGCCGTCGACACCCACATCTTTCGCGTCGGCAACCGCACCGGACTGGCGCCGGGCAAGACCGTGGATGCCGTCGAGCAGAAGCTGCTGAAAGTCGTGCCCGCCGAATTCCGCCTGCACGCCCACCACTGGATGATCCTGCACGGGCGCTACACCTGCAAGGCGCGCAGCCCGGATTGCGTGCATTGCGGAGTGTTCGATCTCTGCGCGTACAAGGAGAAGAATGTTTAACCCCTCCCGTGATCAGGCGCGCCAGTTCCTGATCGATGCCTGGGCCAAGCGCCGTAACCGGCTGCCCGGCACGCCGATGGACACGCTCGCCGCCGACCTGGTGGCATTGCATCCGGAGTACCACGCCCTGCTCGAAGCGGAAGATGCGCTGACGCGCGAATGGACGCCGGAGGATGGCGAGACCAATCCCTTCCTGCACCTGTCGATGCACCTGGCGATCGAGGAGCAGTTGTCGATCGACCAGCCGTCGGGCATCCGCGGCGCATTCAACCTGCTGCTAAGCCGGCGCGGCGACCGCCACGAAGCGCTGCACGACGTGCTCGAATGCCTCGGCGAAATGCTCTGGCGCGCCCAGCGCAGCAAGCTGCCGCCGGACGGCGAGGCCTATGTCGACTGCGTGCGGCGCAAGGCCGGATAAAAGTCGGCGCTGGCGAGACGGCGCGACACGCCGACTTTGGGATACTCTATTGCTTCAACCCTGAAAGAACACACCATGCGCTTTGAAGGAACCAACTCCTACGTCGCCACCCCCGACCTGATGCTGGCGGTCAACGCCGCGATCACCCTGCAACGCCCGCTGCTGATCAAGGGCGAGCCCGGCACCGGCAAAACCATGCTGGCCGAGGAAGTCGCAGGCGCCTTGGGCGTGCCGCTGCTGCAGTGGCACATCAAATCCACCACCAAGGCGCAGCAGGGCCTCTACGAATACGACGCGGTGTCGCGCCTGCGCGACTCGCAGCTCGGCGACGAGAAGGTCAAGGACATCGCCAACTACATCGTCAAGGGCGTGCTGTGGCAGGCCTTCGAACAAGGCAAGCCGTCCGTGATCCTGATCGACGAAGTGGACAAGGCTGACATCGAATTCCCCAACGACCTGCTGCGCGAACTCGACCGCATGGAGTTCCATGTGTACGAAACGCGCGAGACCGTGCGCGCCGTCGTGCGTCCGATCGTCATCATCACCTCCAACAACGAAAAGGAGTTGCCCGACGCCTTCCTGCGCCGCTGCTTCTTCCACTACATCAAGTTTCCGGATAAGGAAACCATGGGGCGCATCGTCGATGTGCATTTCCCCAACCTGAAGAAGGACCTGCTGCGCGAGGCGATGGAAGTCTTCTTCGAACTGCGCGAAGTGCCGGGCATGAAGAAGAAGCCCTCCACCTCGGAACTCATCGACTGGCTGAAACTGCTGGTGGCAGAGGACATTCCGCCCGAGGCGCTACATTCGAAGGACAAGAAGGCCGTGGTGCCGCCGCTGGCTGGCGCCCTGCTGAAAAACGAGCAGGACGTGCACCTGTTCGAGCGCCTCGTGTTCATGGCGCGTCATAACCGCTAAGCCGCGCAATTCGCCGCGCATTTCACCGTCTCACCAGCGCCGACTTTCCATGCTGATCGACTTCTTCCTCCATCTCAAGGCCAAGAAGCTCCCCGTTTCGACGCGGGAGTTCCTCACGCTGCTGGAAGCGCTGAAGGAGCACGTCGCGGGCAACTCGATCGACGACTTCTACTTCCTCGCCCGCACCTGCCTGGTCAAGGACGAAACGCACTACGACAAGTTCGACCAGGCTTTCGGCGAATACTTCAAGGGCGTGACCCAGATTCCCGGCCTCGAGGCCGACATCCCCGAAGAGTGGCTGAAGATGATGATGAAAAAGCATCTGACGCCCGAGGAAAAGGCCAAGCTGGAAAAGCTCGGCTGGGACAAGCTGATGGAGGAATTCAAGAAGCGGCTGGCCGAGCAGAAGGAACGCCACGCCGGCGGCAGCAAGTGGATCGGCACCGGCGGCTCCTCGCCCTTCGGCCACGGCGGCTACCACCCCGAAGGCATCCGCATCGGTGGCGAATCGGCGGGCAACCGCACCGCGATCAAGGTCTGGGAAAACCGCGAGTACCGCAACCTCGACGACACCGTCGAGCTGGGCACGCGCAACATCAAGATCGCGCTGCGCCGCCTGCGCCGCTTCGCCCGCGAGGGCGCCGAGGATGAGCTGGATCTGGACGGCACCATCACCGGCACGGCGCGCAACGCCGGCTGGCTCGACATCAAGATGCGCCCCGAGCGCCACAACAAGGTCAAGGTGCTACTCTTCCTCGACATCGGCGGCTCGATGGACGACCACATCAAGGTCTGCGAAGAACTTTTCTCGGCCGCCAAGAGCGAGTTCAAGCACCTCGAGTACTTTTACTTCCACAACTGCATCTACGACTACGTCTGGAAGGACAACCGGCGCCGTCATGGCGAGCGCTTCCCGCTGTGGGACGTGATGCACAAGTACGGCGAGGACTACAAGGTAGTGGTGGTCGGCGACGCCACCATGAGCCCCTACGAGGTGCTCCAGCCCGGCGGTTCGGTCGAATATTCCAACGAGGAAGCCGGCGCGGTCTGGTTGCAGCGCATGCTCGACACTTGGCCGCGCGCGGTCTGGCTCAACCCAGAGCCGGAACGTTTGTGGGACTACCGCCACTCCATCGAACTGATCCGCACCATTTTCAACAGCCGCATGTTCCCGCTGACACTGGCCGGTCTCGAACGCGCCATGCGCGAGCTCAACAAGTAAGCCGCAATGCATCTAAAGGAGGAAGCGCCATGGAAGAACGTCGCCGTCTGCTGAAAACCCTTGCCGCCGCCGGCCTGCTGGGCCCCGCCGGCATCTCCGGACTGGTGCGCGACGCCCTGGCCAAGGGCGAGGTGCCGATCCGGCCCGGCCTCAACCGGGTGCGCGGCGAAGTCGTGGTCAACCATAAACTGGCGACGGAAGGCCAGCTGATCAAGCCCGGCGACTCCATCGTCACCGGCCGCAACAGCGAGGCGATCTACGTCATCGGCCAGGACGCTTTCATGCAACGCGAACTCACCACCGTGGACTTCGGGGCCGACGTTGCGAAAAACCTGATGCGCGTCGTCTCGGGCAAGATCCTTTCGGTCTTCGGCAAGGGCGCCAAGACCATACAGGTATCAACCGCCACCATCGGCATCCGCGGCACCGGCTGTTACATCGAAGAGGAAAACCACGGCGCCAAGGCACGAACCTATTTCTGCCTCTGCTACGGCAGCGTCGAACTGGCGCCGTCGGCCGCGCCGCAGGAAACCGAGAGCTACAGCACCCGGCACCACGACAAGCCGATGTACATCCACAACGACCCGAAAATGGCAAAGATGATGGTGCCGGCCGCGGTCATCAACCACACCGACGCCGAGCTCGAACTGCTGGAAGGCCTGGTCGGCCGCGTGACGCCGAACTGGGGTTCGGCACCGCGCTACTGAAGTGAGGCGTGCGGCCGCCGCGAACGGGCGGCCTGAGCGTCAAGGAAGCACTGAATAGGCCGTCACACCGGCGAACGCCGGTGTCCAGTGCCTTGATTCGCCTGGATTCCGGCGTTCGCCGGAATGACGATTTGGGACTTGAGCAGTGTTTCCTTAATCTTACTGTGTCACAACAATTGACTTACGTTTTGTCGCCCGCAACAAGGACATTGTCCGAGGCGTTCGATCAACTGAAAGCTGAGCTGGTATCGGAGCGTGGTGATGGAGTCT
>JBIKLV010000182.1:0-3002 GCA_044359585.1 Sulfuritalea sp.
GCGCCGCTGCCCGACGTAGTTGCCAAAACTGTTGCCAAACCCGCCAGGAAGCCGCGCGCCAAGCGCGCCGCCTGACGGTAATTCAGAAAAGGAGTTTGCCATGACCTGGTTATTGATACTGATCGCAGCAACGGCTGCCGTGCTGTTCCTGCCGCCCCTGCGCCGTGCCGTGCTGACGGGCCCGATGTTCGCCGCTTACAAGAAACTGCTGCCGGCCATGTCGCAGACCGAGAAGGAGGCGCTGGAGGCCGGCACCGTCTGGTGGGAGGGCGAACTGTTCTCCGGCAAGCCGGCCTGGAAGACGCTGCTGTCCTATCCGCAGCCGAAGCTCACACCTGTCGAGCAATCCTTCCTCGACAACGAGTGCGAGGCGCTCTGCGCCATGACCAGGGACTGGGACACCACACAGGTCCATAACGACCTGCCGCCCGAGGTCTGGACCTACATCAAGGAAAAGGGCTTCCTCGGCATGATCATCCCGAAGCGCTATGGCGGCCTCGAGTTCTCCGCCCTGGCCCATTCGGCGGTGGTGCAGAAATTGTCGACGCACTGCTCGGCGGCGGCGGTGTCGGTCATGGTGCCCAACTCGCTCGGCCCGGCCGAACTGTTGCTGCACTACGGTACCGAGGCACAGAAGGATTACTACCTGCCGCGCCTGGCCAAAGGTCTGGAGATCCCCGCCTTCGCCCTGACCAACCCGCAGGCCGGCTCGGACGCCGCCTCGATTCCCGACCTCGGCATCGTCTGCAAGGGCCAGTGGCAGGGCAAGGAAGTCGTCGGCATGCGCGTCACCTGGGACAAGCGCTATATCACGCTGGGCCCGATCTGCAGCATCCTCGGCCTAGCCTTCCGCCTGCAGGACCCCGATCACCTGCTCGGCGCCGTCGAGGACATCGGCATCACCTGCGCGCTGGTGCCGACCAATCATCCCGGCGTGAACATCGGCCGCCGCCACTTCCCGCTGAATGCCGTGTTCCAGAACGGGCCCAATTCGGGCAAGGACGTCTTCATGCCGCTGGACTGGATCATCGGCGGCCCGGCCATGGCCGGCCAGGGCTGGCGCATGCTCATGGAATGCCTGGCGGCGGGGCGCTCGATTTCGCTGCCGTCAAGCAACACCGGCATGGCCAAGCTCGCGGTGCGCGCAACGGGGGGCTACGCGCGCGTTCGCAGCCAGTTCAAGACCGCCATCGGCAAGTTCGAAGGCATCGAAGAGCCGCTGGCGCGCATGGGCGGCTACACCTACATGATGGATGCGGCGCGGACCATGACCGCCGGCGCCATCGACCTTGGCGAAAAGCCCTCGGTGGTCTCGGCCATCGTCAAGTACCACGTCACCGAGCGCACGCGCCAGGTGGTCAATGACGCCATGGACATCCTCGGCGGCAAGGGCATCTGCCTCGGCCCCAACAACTTCATGGGCCGCGCCTACCAGCAGATTCCCGTCGCGATCACGGTCGAGGGGGCCAACATCCTGACACGCAGCCTGATCATTTTCGGTCAGGGCGCGATCCGCTGCCATCCTTATGTGCTGAAGGAAATGGAAGCCGCGCGCGAGCCCGATGCGGCGAAGGGTCTGCGTGACTTCGACGCGGCCTTGTCCCGGCACCTCTGGTTTTCCTGGAGCCGTGGCTTCCGCGCCTGGAGCATGGGCCTCACCGGCTCGCACTTCGGCCCGGCCCCGGCCGGCGTGGCGCCCGAAACCCGCCGCTACTACCAGCAGCTGACGCGTTTCTCGGCAGCTTTCGCCTTCATCTCCGACGTCTCCATGTTCGTCATGGGCGGCGACCTGAAGCGCAAGGAAAAGCTCTCGGCGCGCATGGGCGACATCCTGTCGCTGATGTACCTGTGCTCCGCCACGCTCAAGCGCTACGAGGACGAGGGCCGCCAGGTGGCCGACGCACCGCTGATGCACTGGGCGATCTGGGATGCCATGTTCAAGATGCAGAATGCCTTCGAGGGCGTGATCTCGAACTATCCGAGCCGCATCATCGCCGGCCTGCTGCACTGGTACATCTTCCCCATCGGGCGGCCCTACGTGGTGCCGTCCGACAAGCTGGGCCACGAGGTGGCGCAAACGCTGATCGAACCCTCGGCGACGCGCGACCGCCTCACCGCCGGCATGTATGTGCCGCGCGGCGAGGATGACGCCGTCGGCATCATCGAACTGGCGCTGGAGGCGACCATGGCCGCCGAGCCGATCGAGGCGCGCATCCGCGAAGCGCGCAAGGATGGAAAAGTCGGCGCCGGCGACACGACGACGATGGCGGCCCATGCCCGCGAAGCCGGAATCATCACAGCCGAGGAACATGCGCTGCTGCAGCGTCGCGTCCTGCTGCGCGACAGGGCGATCGCGGTCGACGATTTCCCGCAGGATTTCTCCATCGAGCAGGCTGCGCCGGTCACACCGACGACGCCGAACCGAAACGAAACCCTGCGCAAGGTGGCCTGAGCATGAAGCGATTCGAACCGGTTTATATCGTCGATGGCGCGCGCTCGCCCTTCCTCAAGTCGCGCAATGTGCCGGGGCCGTTCTCGGCCTCCGACCTCGCCACGATCGCGGGGCGCGCCCTGCTGGCGCGCCAGCCTTTCGCGCCCGACCAGCTTGACGAGGTGATCGTCGGTTGCGCCAGCCCCAGCGTCGATGAAGTGAATATCGGCCGTGTCATCAGTCTGCGTCTCGGCTGCGGCAACAAGGTGCCGGGCTGGACGGTGATGCGCAATTGCGCCTCGGGCATGCAGGCCATCGATTCGGCCATCGCCAACATCCAGAACGGCCGCTCGCAACTGGTGCTGGCCGGCGGCGTCGATGCGCTGTCGCGCGCGCCGCTGTTGTATTCGGACAAGATGGTGATGTGGTTTTCGCTGATGGCGCAGGCGCGCAGCCTGGGCGCCAAACTCGGCATGTTCGCCAAGCTGCGTCTTGGCACCATGCTCGCGCCGGTGATCGGCATCGTCAAGGGCCTCACCGATCCGGTGGTGAACCTGATGATGGGCCAGAC
>JBIKLV010000036.1:0-36732 GCA_044359585.1 Sulfuritalea sp.
CTGATGGACATGGACATCGCCCTGTAGATGCTCGCGGCCGACTATTTCGACGGCCGCAGTTCGCGGCGTCATGCGGCAACGCTGGCCATTGGCGACGGCCAGGTGCTGGTCACGGGCGATTTCGGCCAGTGCCGCTGGCCACTCGCCGAGGTCGATATTTCGCACAGCGGCGGCGGCGGTCCCTGCACGCTGCGTTTCCCCGACGATGCCCTCTGCGAGCTTGCCGATGACGCCGCCCTGGCGGCCGAGCTGGCCGCCGCTGGCGTGGCTGGTTCCGTGGTGATCCGTGCGGAGCGTCGCTGGCGTTGGGCACTGGGTGCGCTGGCCGGTGCCGTGGTGCTGATCGCCGTCACCTATGTGCATGGCCTGCCCTGGCTCGCCGAGCGTCTGGCGCCGGCGATTCCCGCGGCCGTTACCGAGGCGATTTCCCGCGCGGCGCTGCAGGGGCTCGATTCCCAGGTGCTGACGCCGAGCAAACTGACGCCGCACCGCCAGCAGGAAATCGCGACGAAAGTCGCGGCGCTGGCAACTTCTGCAGGAAGCCTGCCGCCTTACCGCCTGCAGTTCCGCTCGGCGCCGCAGATCGGCGCCAATGCCTTCGCCCTGCCCGGCGGCGACGTGATCGTCCTCGACGAACTGCTGACGCTGGCCAAACGCGACGAGGAGGTGATCGCCGTCGTGGCGCATGAACTCGGCCACCTGCATTTCCACCACGGCATGCGCCAACTGATACAAAGCACGGTGGTGTCGGTCGCCGCCGCCGTGTATCTGGGTGATGTTTCCACGCTGATCGCTGGCCTCACCGCGCTGGTGCTCGAATCGCGCTATTCGCGCCAGTTCGAGCGGGAGGCGGACGCCTATGCCGGTCGGCTGCTGCTGGGGACGCCGGCCTCGGTGGAGCCCCTGATCGCCATGCTCAGGCGACTCGACGACGCGCGCAACAGGACGCAGGGCGCGGTCACGGGCGGCGCCGGACAGGGCAGCGAGTTGCTCAGCTCGCACCCCGACACCACGGAAAGAATCCGCGCGCTGCAAGACATGGCGCGACGCTGACCCAGGGTCTGTTCTCATTCAGGCGACGGTCGCCGACTGAATGAGAACAGACCCTAGCGTCCGGCGCTTGCGGTTCGCCGGCCGAGGATCGACAATAACGCGCTGATCCGGACTGAAAGGGACCCTCATGAAATCCTATGCCGCCTTGCTGTCGGCGCCTTCCTTCAGCATCGGCATCGAGTGCAACGCCGACGAGATCACGGGCATCAGCTACCTCGAACCGCAGCCGGAAATCCGGCCGACCACGCCGCTGGCGCAGGAAGCCGTGCGCCAGTTGCGCGCCTGGCTGGCGGATCCGGCCTTTGAGTTCGGCCTGCCGCTGGCGCCGGCCGGCACCCATTTCCAGCGCCGGGTGTGGACCCGGATCGCGGCGATTCCGAGCGGGCAGACGCTGAGCTACGGCGAAGTCGCCACAGCGATCCACAGCGGCCCGCGTGCCGTCGGCAATGCCTGCGGCGCCAACCCCTATCCGATCGTCGTGCCCTGCCATCGCGTCGTCGCCGCAAACCACGCCTTGGGCGGCTTCGGGAAGAACTCGGGAGGCTTTCTGCTGGAGGTCAAGAAATGGCTGCTGCGACACGAGCATGCCGTCGTCTGACGCCGAGCTGATCGACGAATTCATCGATGCCCTGTGGCTGGCCGACGGGCTGTCGAAGAACACGCTGGCCAGCTACCGCAGCGACCTGGCGCTGTTCGCTGCCTGGCTCGCGCCGTCCGGCGGTTCGATAGTCGGCGCCGACCACACGGCGATCAACGCCTACCTCGCCCACCTGCATGCGCGCCCCGGCGGCATCAAGTCGACCAGCCAGCGGCGGCTGATGGCGAGCTTGCGCCGCTGCTACCGCTGGCTGCTCGACCAGGGCCGGCTGCAGGCCGATCCGCTGCTCAACATCGACAAGCCGGCAGCGATCCAGCGCTTTCCCAAGACGCTGTCGGAAAAACAGGTGGAAGGCCTGCTCGCGGCGCCCGACATCGATACCGCGCTGGGCCTGCGCGACCGCGCCATGCTCGAGCTGCTCTATGCCACCGGCCTGCGCGTGTCGGAACTGGTCGGCATCCGCCTGTTCGAGCTGAGCCTCAACGACAACGTGGTGCGCGTGGTGGGCAAGGGGTCGAAGGAAAGGCTGGTACCGCTGGGCGAGGTCGCCGCCGACTGGCTGCGGCGCTACATCGCGGGCGCGCGCGGCGACCTGTTGAAACAGCGCGTGTCGGACGCGATCTTCATCACCGTGCGCGGCGCCGGCATGACGCGGCAGATGTTCTGGAACCTAGTGAAGAAATACGCGCTGCAGGTCGGCATCCCGCGCGAGCGCATCTCGCCCCACGTGCTGCGCCACGCCTTCGCCACGCACCTGCTGAATCATGGCGCCGACCTGCGCGTGGTGCAGCTTTTGCTCGGCCATGCCGACATCTCGACCACGCAGGTCTACACCCACGTCGCGCGCGAACGCCTCAAGCAACTGCATCACCAGCACCATCCGCGCGGCTGAAACCATTCACGCCGGGCAGGAATGTCGCTGCAAGGCCTGCAGGATCTCTCCGCTGGCCTTGTCCTGCACGAAGGCGGCGACCCCCAGGTCGGCGCGCTTCCAGCCTGCATCCAGCGCAATCTGCTGCCGCAGCGACAAGCGACCCGCTTCGCCTGGCGCCAGCGGGCCGATCAGGCGGCGCACTACATAGTCGTGGCGCAGGGTCTTGCCGCGATTTTCTCCGGCACGCACCTGCGACTCCAGGTTGTTTTCATACAGCGCCAGCCAGACCTCGCTGCCCGGCTTCGTCGCGATGACCATGCCGCTTACCTCCAGTTGCCCGCTGCGCGCGGCATCCAGTTCGAGCGCAATCGCGGCGCCAGCGGGCAGCTCGGCCGCGCCGTCGAGCGGACCGCCGCCACTGCGCCAGTCGCGACCGTTCCTGAGGAATTGCGGCGTATAGACCGAACGCGAGCGCGCCAGGCCGGCCATCGCGTACTGGCGCTGCGTGTATTGCGGGCTGGCAAAGCGGTCGGTCCAGCCGAGGCGATCCCAGTAATCGACATGAAAGGCCAGCGGCACCAGGTGCCCGGCGAGCCCGGCCTGGGTCTTCCATTGCGACAGCCGGTGATCGGCCGGGGGGCAGCTGTCGCAGCCTTCCGAAGTGTAGAGTTCAAGCAGAACGGCACGATGTTCGCCGCTTCGGGCAACACAGCCCGGCGCCGCCGTGGCAGGCACAAGGGCGGCCGGCCCGAAACAGGCCAGCAGCAGCGCGGCAGATAGCTTGGTCTTCATGACGGGGCTCCAAAAATCGAGCGAGATGCTCCTTGCCTTGGTCGCGGCAGCAACAGATTCCTTACGCTGCGACGAGGGGTAAAATCATCGCCATGAGACCCGATACCCAAGCCCCCGAAACGCCGGCGACCAAGTTCCTGCACAAGCACCACATCGCCCATTCCAACCACCTCTACGAATACGAGGAGCATGGCGGCACCCAGGTATCGGCGCGCGAACTCAACGTCGCCGAGCACGCCGTGGTCAAGACCCTTGTCATGGAAGACGAGAATGCAAAGCCGCTGATCGTCCTCATGCACGGCGATCGCAAGGTGTCGACCAAGGAACTGGCGCGCCAGATCGGCGTCAAGAAAATCAGCCCCTGCAAGCCCGAGGACGCCCTGCGCCACACCGGTTACATGGTCGGCGGCTGCTCGCCCTTCGGCACCAAAAAAGTGCTGCCGGTGCATTTGGAAAAGTCCATCCTCGACCTGCCGCTGATCTACATCAATGGCGGTCGGCGCGGCTACCTGGTCGGGGTGCATCCGCACGACATCCTGCGCGTGCTGCAGCCGAAGATCGTCGAGTGCGCGCTGAAGGACTAGGGAAGCGCTGAACAAGCCGTCACACCGGCGAACGCCGGTGTCCAGTGCCTTGATTCGCCTGGATTCCGGCGTTCGCCGGAATGACGATTCGGGACTTGATCAGTGCTTCCCTGGTGGCTAGCGCGATTTATAGGTCGGCAGGCTGAGCTGGTAGCGGATCGCCGCCAGGCGCAGGCCGAGCACCACCGCGGCACCGGCCGCCGCCGCCCCCGCATCGCCCAGGCCCAGGTGCAAGGCCCCGAGCAGGGTCAGCGCGCCAAGCCAGGACGCCGTAGCGTAGAGCGTGCCGGGGCGCATCACCAGCGGCAGCTCATTGACCAGGATGTCGCGCAGCATGCCGCCGACGACGCCGGTGATCACCGCCAGCAGCGAGACGGAAAGCCAATGCACGCCGGCGGCGAGGCCGACCTGGCAGCCGACCACGGTGAACAGCGCGAGGCCGACCGCGTCCGGAATCACGAACAGGCCGGGGCGCACCCGGACGCGCCGCGCGAGGGCGAAGGTGAGGCCCACCGCGAGCAGGCCGCAGACCAGGTAGGCGACATCGACCAGCCAGAACACCGGCCGGTTCAGCAACACGTCGCGCAAGGTGCCGCCGCCCAGGCTGGTGGCGAGGCCGACGATCACCGCGCCGACCAGGTCCATCTTCTTGTCTTCGGTTTCGAGCACCGCCGAGGCGGCGTTCACCGCCACCGCCGCCATGCCCAGCGCATAGACCAGTTCGGCCGGCGCCAGCAGGTTCATCGCGAGCGTTCGATTTGCACGCCGACGCGGCGCACGCCCTTCATGATGCCCATCTTGGCGATGCTGATCTTGACCCAGGGTGCGCCGAACTCGTTCAGCAACAGTCCGATCACGTATTCGCCCAGCGTCTCCAGCAAGTTGAAGTGGCGCGTCGCCAGTTCGGCGCGGATGCGGTCGATCACGGCGTCGTAGCGGATGGTCTGGTCGATGTCGTCGTTCTGCGCCGCCGCGTCGGGCACGCCGAAGGTGAGGCTGATTTCGAGCGTCTGCGGCGCCGCCTTCTCGCGCTCGAAGATGCCGACGTGGGCCTCGACCCGCATGTCGTCGATGAAGATGAAGTCCATCCCGCCTCCGTTTAGAATTCGGGACATTCTATGGATTCCACGCTGAACCTGCTCATCTATGCCGTGCTGGGCTACCTGCTCGGCTCGGTCCCCTTCGCGGTGATCGTCTCGCGCGCCTTCCGCCTGGCCGATCCGCGCAGCTTCGGCTCGGGCAATCCGGGCGCCACCAACGTACTGCGCAGCGGCAGCAAGGCGGCAGCGGCGCTGACCCTGATCGGCGACGCGGCCAAGGGCTGGCTGGCGATGTTCATCGCAACAAAAGTCGGCGCTGGCGACACGGCGATTGCAGTGGCCGGACTGGCCGCCTTTCTCGGCCACGTGTTCCCGTTCACCCTTGGCTTCAAGGGCGGCAAGGGCGTGGCCACGGCGCTGGGCGTGCTGCTCGGATTTTCCGGCGCGCTGGCGGGGCTGACGGCGGCGGTCTGGTTCGGTGTGGTCGTGCTCACCCGCTATTCGTCGCTGGCGGCGCTGGCGGCGGCGGCGGCGGCACCCTTCCTCACCGCGTGGCTGTTGCACAGCACCGAGACCACGGTGGTGGTGGGCCTGATGTGCGCCGTGCTGATCTACAGGCACAAGAGCAACATCGGCAAGCTGCTCGCCGGCACCGAATCCCGCATCGGCGGCAAGAAGCGGTAGCGCGTTTCGCTTTCCCTATAATTGCGCTTTCGGTTCCAGCCCATTTTTCCCCCGCCCGGGAATACCGACCCCAACCGGCGAACGGCGACATAAGGAAACACACCCATGGACGATCTGGATTTCTCAGGCACCCCGGCGAAGCCCGCGCCGCCCAGCGCTCCGGCACCCGCGCCGGCGGCCAAGCCCGCACCGGTTGCGGAAGCGCCATCGCTATACGACCCCAAGCTGGCGCTGGCCTTCTTCAAGATTGCCGGGACGCTCGAGCAGTTCGCGGCCGGCAGCCAGATCTTTGTCGAAAACGAAAAGAGTTCCGGCTTCTTCGCCAAGGGTGCGCGCATGTACCTGCTGCTGGAGGGCGACGTCGCGCTGACCATCAAGGGCAAGCCACTGGAACTGGTGCTGCCCGGCGAGATTTTCGGCGAGATGGCCGCCATCGCCGATACCCCGCGCAGCGCCACGGCGACGGCGCGCCACAATTGCCGCGCCCTGTCGCTGGACGAGAAAGCCTTCCTCCAGGCGCTGCAGCAGATGCCGGAATTCGCCCTGATGCTGATGAGCGTGATGGCCCAACGCCTGCGCCGCGGTGTGGCACGACTGGCGGCGGCGAAGGTGGCTTCCGTGAAGGTGCTGGAACACACCCAGACGCTGGACCGGAAAATGATCGGCGACCTTCAGCGCGCACTGGGCGACCCGACGCCGACCACCGCCGGCGCGGGCAAGACCGTGGTTACCAAGGGCTCGGTCGGCGCCTGCATGTTCGTCGTGACGCAAGGCCGCATCTCGATCTCGGTCGATGGCAACGTGATCGAGCATGTCGGTCCCGGCGGCGTGTTCGGCGAGATGGCGCTGGTCGACCGCTCCGGGCGTTCGGCCACTGCGACCGCCGAGGTCGACAGCGCCTGGCTGCTGATCGGCCGCAACGAATTCCTCGCCATGGTGAAGTCGCGCCCGGCCTTCGGCGTCGCGCTGATGCGCTCGATGAGCGCGCGCGTACTGCACATCGGCAGCCTGCTCGGCGGTTGAATGCGGAGGGCGCCGTCGCGCCCGTCGTTCAGGAAATTTCGGCAAGCGGCCAGCGCGGCCGCACCGCGAAGGCGCCCCGGCCGGGCGCCGGCAATTCACCCTGCATCAATCGCTGCGCGCCGCAAAAAGCGATCATCGCGCCGTTGTCGGTGCACAACTCCAGCTCCGGATAGAACGCCCGGCCGCCGATCCTCGCCATCGCCGCGTCCAGCCGCTGGCGCAGGCGCAGGTTGGCGCCAACGCCGCCGGCCACCACCAGCGATGAAAGTCGGCGCTGGCGACACGCGGCGACCGCCTTGGCCGCCAGCACTTCGGTCACCGCTTCCTGGAATTCCGCCGCGAGGTCGGCGCGATCCGCCTCGGACAACTCCGCCGCGCGCGCGGCGGTCAACACCGCCGTCTTCAGGCCGGAAAAGCTGAACGAAAGATCGCCGCTATTCAGCATCGGGCGCGGCAGCTTGTAACGGCCGGGCGTACCTGTCGCGGCCAACGTGGCGAGCGCCGGACCGCCGGGGTAGCCCAGGCCGAGCAACTTGGCGGTCTTGTCGAAAGCCTCGCCCGCCGCGTCGTCGAGCGACTCGCCGAGCAGTTCGTAAGCACCCACCCGAGCCACATGCATCAGCTGGGTATGCCCTCCGGACACCAGCAGGGCAATGAAGGGGAATTGCGGCGCGTCGTCGGCAAGCAGCGGCGACAGCAGGTGACCTTCGAGGTGATGCACCGGCAAGGCCGGCACACCCAGCGCCATGGCCAGCGCTTCCGCGAAACTGGCGCCGACCAGCAAGGCGCCGGCCAGCCCCGGCCCCGCCGTGTAGGCGATGGCATCGATGTCGGCGCGCGTACAGCTCGAGTCGGCCAGCACGCGCTCCAGCAGCGGGATCAGGCGCCGCACGTGGTCGCGCGAAGCCAGCTCCGGCACCACGCCGCCATAGGCTTCGTGCATCGCGACCTGGGTGTGCACGGCATGGCCTAGCAGGCCGCGCTCGGTGTCGTAGAGCGCGACGCCGGTTTCATCGCAGGAGGATTCGATGCCGAGCACTTTCATCGGCGGCATTCTACCGGCCGTGCTGCGCGGCTTCGTTCAGAACAGGGATAGCTGCGGCGTTGCCTTCCCGGGCCTTGGCGGCGGCCGAAATGCCGTGACATCGAGCGGCGGTGTCGGCACACCCAGGCCCAGCCGGCGTACCGCGCCGTGAAAGCGCTGGGCGATGATGTCCGCCAGCGGTCCGCTGCCGCGCTGGCGCGTGCCGAAGGCGCTGTCGTATTCCTTGCCGCCGTGCATCTGGCGCATCAGGCTGAACACATGGTCCGCGCGTCCCGGCTGGTGGCTGTCCAGCCAGGCGCGAAACAGCGGCTTCACTTCATGCGGCAGGCGCAGCAGGATGTAGCCGGCCGAACTCGCGCCGGCCGCGCGCGCCGCGCCGAGGATGGCTTCCAGTTCGTGGTCGCTCAGCGCCGGGATCAGCGGCGCCACCATCACTGCGGTCGGGATGCCCGCCGCCGCCAGCGCCGCGATCACCGAAAGTCGGCGCTGGGGCGACGGCGCGCGCGGCTCCATGGTCCGCGCCAGATCGGGATCGAGCGTGGTAATCGAGACTGCGGCATGGACAAGATTGCTGCGCGCCATCTCAGCCAGCAGGTCGAGGTCGCGCAGGATCAACGCCGACTTGGTGACGATGGTCACCGGGTGGCGAGTTTCCGCCAGCACCTCGAGGATGCCGCGCGTCACCCGCAGGCGACGCTCGACCGGTTGCCAGGCGTCGGTGTTGATACCCAGCGCCACCGGCTGGCAGGAGTAGCCGGAGCGGGCCAGTTCGCGGCGCAAGGTCAGGGCAGCGTCGGCCTTCCAGGCGAGCTTCGTCTCGAAGTCTAGCCCCGGCGACAGGCCCAGGTAGGCATGCGACGGCCGGGCGAAGCAATAGGCGCAACCGTGTTCGCAGCCGCGATAGGGATTGATCGAGCGATCGTACGGAATGTCTGGCGAGTCGTTGTAAGTGATCACCGACTTCGCGCTGTCGACCATCACTTCGGTGGCCGGCGCTTCGTCGCCCTCGTTCCACCAGCCGTCGTCGGCCGCTTCGCGTTGCCAGGCATCGAAGCGGCCGTCCGGCGAGACGACCGCGCCACGGCCTTTGCGGGGGCCGAAGCTCTTCATGTGGGGGACACAAAGGCCGGACGGGGCATCGGCCCATTGTAGCGAGTACCGCCGCCGTTCCAGCGAGCCGTCATCCGCCCGACGCGGCGCTCGGGCATTAGTCCGAACGGGCTATATCGCCGGACGCGAGCCGCCTGTAGCATTTGCCGCGTAGTAAAACCCATATAAAGCAGTATCGGGTCGCCGCGAGCACACCCGAAAATCCAGGACCGAATGGTCTCACAGCATATAGCGAGGAGTAGCAAACATGAAAAAAGTACTGCTTGGAATGGCACTGACCCTGGCTGCCGCGACTCCCTATGCGGCCACGACTACCTACGCAGGCGCCTCGCCCATCGTTTCGAACTGCATACCGTTCGGCTGTCCCGATGCCTACGATCCGCACATGGGCTTCGTCTACAAGAACCTCGGCGCGTTCACGCTGAATGCCGGCGATATCATCGCCTTCGACACCGGCCGGACCAATGACATGGAACTCCGTTTCGACCTGTCCCTGGCGGCGACCACGACGAACGGCGGCACCACCGCGGCCGGGCCCTTCACCATGGTTTCCTCGCTGGGCCTGGGTCATTTCGGCGACAACATCGTCGGCAACTATGACCTCGCCTTCGTCGCCAGTTCGAGCTTCAGCTTCGCCGGCGGCGGCCTGATCGTCGACTTCACCAACACCAATGGCGCGGTGAATGACGGTACGGGGGAGCAGAACCTGGTCTATTCGTCCTCAAACCCCTATACCGTGCGTCGCTATTTCAACGGCACGTCGGTCGGCGACATGAGCCACGCATCGTTCGGCGACGGGCCCGACGTCGTCGGCAACATGCGCATCATTACCAACAATGTCACCCCCATTCCCGAACCCGAGACCTACGCCATGATGCTGGCCGGCCTCGGTATGCTGGGCTTCATGGCCCGTCGCCGCAAGCTGAAGGCTGCCGCCTGAGCGACGCCTGACGCAGTACAAAACGGGAGCTTCGGCTCCCGTTTTTGTTTGAAGCGGCCGTCCCGACAATGCCCCGTCGATCAGAATGATCCGCAATTTTCAAATCCCGCATTGGCCCGTTCGGACTATTGCGACGGTTGACGTCGTTCGATAACCTTGAATACATATGGGCTTTAGGCTGATTATCACCAAGTCCATTCCTTATGAACTTGGCAGGCTCGGCAGGGTGCCAATCGTCGTCCCAACTCTTTTTGAAAGGAAGAAACGAATGAAAAAATTGGCCATGTCGATGCTGCTCGTCGCATCGGTATCCGCAAACGCCGCACCGGTGCTGCTCGGTTCCTTCCAGGTCGAGTCCGGCCCGAACTGGCAAACCAACCCGACCGTTTACAGCGCCACGGAAGCGGCGGCCGCGATATTCGGCGGGGTTGCAACGGACTACTATGTGTCGACCAGCAACCTGTTCGTCACCCATACCGCGCACTATGACGGCTGGGGCGATCACAGCGACCGCATCTTCAACGAGAACTACAAGCTAGATTTCGGCCCACCGGGCTACAACGATCCCGATCCGTATCAAGACCCGCTGGGCTATCTCGACAGCAACGGCTTCAGCAAGTATGCCTATTCGGCCTGGGTCAGCGACGGAATTTCGGCAACGAACTACGTCTGGTCCGCGGCTCCCGTGCCCGAACCCGAAACCTACGCCATGATGCTGGCCGGCCTCGGTATGCTGGGCTTCATGGCCCGCCGCCGCAAGCTGAAGGCTGCCGCCTGATCGACGCCTGACGCAGTACAAAACGGGAGCTTCGGCTCCCGTTTTTGTTTGTGGCACGGCCGGTAAAAAGTCGGCGCTGGCGACACGGCGGCTAGGAGAAGGTTCCGCGACGCACGCTGGCTATAATCGGCCGAAGTCCATCCGCTGCCCATCCTCCATGCCCACGCGCGCCGCAGGTCTGCTCTGTCTTCTGCTCTCCGGCGCCGCGCATGCCGCCTGGGTGCAGCAGTTCACGCCGCAGGAACTGGTCGACCAGCAGACCCGCGCCACGGCGACCTTCAATACCGACATGGTGGCGCTGGGCCGGCCCGATGCGCCTGCCCCCTTCAGCGTCGATTGCGGGGCCGCCAGGGGGTCCGCGCGCTGGATCGATGCCCGCACCTGGGCCTGGCAACTGGAGCGGCCCCTGCAGCCCGGCGAGCGCTGCCTGTTCGCGGTGCGCAGCAGTTTCCGCGCGCTGAATGGCGAGGGCATCCAGGGCCAGAACCGCTACCGCTTCTACGCACCGGGGCCGTGGCCGCGCGCGGTCTATCCGGCGCCGGGCAGCGCCGTCGAAGAGGATCAGGCCTTCGTCATCACGCCGGCCGGCGCGGTGAATCCGGCCTCGGTGGAACGCAACGCCTGGTGCGAGGCCGATGGCGTCGGCAACCGCATTCCGGTGCGCCTGCTGGCGGCGAAGGAGCGCGCCGAGGTGCTCGACGTGACGCGGCGCGGCGGCAGGGACGAGATCGTGCTGGCCTGCAGCGAGCGCCTACCCGCCGGGGCGAAGATGAAACTGGTATGGGGCAAGGGCATCGAAGCCCAGGATACCCAAACCCGTGGAGCGATCTCGACAAAGGAGGAAAGCTTCGTCTTTCCGGTGCGCGAACCCTTCCGCGCCACGCTGAGTTGCGAGCGCGAGAAGGCCGGCGCGCCCTGCTCGCCGCTGTCCAGCCTGACGCTGGAATTCTCCGCGCCGGTCGATGCGGCGCTGCGCGCCAAGATACGGCTGCTGACGCCAGCCGGCGAACGCCTGCCGCTCGACCCGACGCTGAAGGAAGGCCGCCGCGAGAACACCGCCACCCGTTTCGTCTTCGCCAAACCCTTCGCGCAAAACGCCGAATTGCGCCTCGAACTGCCGCCCGGCATCAAGGACGAAGCAGGACGACCGCTGGCCAACGCGGCGAACTTCCCGCTCAGGTTCGCCATCGCCGCGCTGCCACCGCTGGCCAAGTTTCCGGGCGACTTCGGCATCGTCGAACTGCGCGAGGGCGGCCTCCTGCCGGTCACCCTGCGCAACGTCGAGGCCAGCCTGCGCCTTGCCGAGCGCCATCTGACGGACGATGCCGCGGTGATCGCGGCGATGCAGGAGCTGGCGGCATCCAACCGCCGCACCAAGAAGCTGAAGGTGGTGCGCGAGGGCAAGGACGAGGACTACGAGGATCCCTACCATTCCCGCGAACTGAGCTACCTGGCACAGGCCCCCGGCGTCACCCGCCGCGAATTGCCCAAGCCCGGCGGCGGCGCCGAGTTCGAAGTGCTCGGCATTCCGCTGGCGAAGCCGGGCTACCACGTGGTCGAAATCGAAAGCCGGCTGCTCGGCGCGGCGCTGCTTGCGGCCGGCAAGGATGGGCCAAAGCCGATGTACGTGCGCTCCGCCGCGCTGGTGACCAACATGGCGGTGCATTTCAAGCGCGGCACCGATAACGCGCTGGTCTGGGTCACGGCGCTGGACAGCGGCAAGCCGGTGGCGAACGCCGAGGTCCGCGTCTCGAACTGCAAGGGCGCCGTGCTGTGGAGCGGCAAAACCGACGCCCAGGGCCGCGCCCTGGCGGAGCGCGCACTGGGCGAAACCGCCTGCAGCGGCGCCAGCTTCCTCTTCGCCAGCGCGCGACTCGGCGACGATTACAGCTTCGCGCGCAGCGACTGGAACGAGGGGATCGAACCCTGGCGCTTCGGCGTCAACACCTGGGGCGAAAGCGCCGGCCCGCGCCTGATCCACACGGTGTTCGACCGCACGCTGCTGCGTCCCGGCCAGACCGTATCGATGAAACACATCGCGCGCGAGCGCAACAGCCGCGGCATGGGCTTCGCCGATCCGGCGACGCTGCCCAAGCAGGCGGTGATCCGCCACGACAGCGGAACCGAGTACACGCTGCCGCTGGCCTGGGATGCGCAGGGCGTGGCGCTCGCGCAATGGAAAATACCCGAGGCGGCCAAGCGCGGCACTTATGCCGTCGAGCTGCGCGGCGGCAGCGGTCCGACCCGAGCCGATGCCGAGTTCCGCGTCTCGGATTTTCGCCTGCCGGTGTTCACCGGCAGCGTGCAGGGCGCTGGCAAGCGCTTCGTCGCGCCCGGCAGCGTGCCGCTGGCGCTGGGCCTGTCCTTCCTCAATGGCGGCGCGGCGAGGGCGCACCCGGTGCAGGTCTCGGCCACCCTGCGGCCGACTTGGCCGAGCTGGCCCGGCTACGACGGCTACAGCTTCAACGCCGATTTCGGCGAAGCCGCGCTCAATGCCTTCGGCATCGACAACGGCCGCGAACGGGAACAGCTGATCGTGGACAAGCAGGCGCTGACGCTGGACCAGGCCGGCGCCGGCAAGCTCGACGTGGCGCTTGGCCGCAAACCTCGCGGCCCCGCCGAGATCTACGCCGAGATGAGCTTCAACGATCCCAACGGCGAGGTGCAGACCATCCGCGGCACGGTGCCGCTGTGGCCGGCGGCGGTGGTGCTGGGCATGCGCATCCCGGACTGGAGCGCGCCCGCCGACAAGGGCCGCGTCGACCTGCTGGCGCTCGACCTCGACGGCAAGCCGCTCGCCGGACAGGAGATCGAGGTATCGGCCAAACGGCGCATTTCGCATTCGCACCGCCGGCGCGTGGTGGGCGGCTTCTACGCCTATGAGAACCGCGAGGAGTTCGCCGACCTGGGCACCGTGTGCAACGGGCGCAGCGATGCGCGCGGCCTGCTGCGCTGCGAACCGAAGGTGCCGGGCTCGGGCGAGATCTACCTGCTGGCGCAGACGCGCGATGGCAAGGGCAACATCGCGAAGAGCGGCGCCAGCTATTGGGCGGCGGGTGGCGGCGATGATCCCTGGTTCACCGCCGGCAACCAGGACCGCATCGACGTTGTGCCGGAGCAGCGCAGCTACCAGGCCGGTGACACCGCGCGCTTGCGGGTGCATACGCCCTTCCGCGAGGCGACGGCTTTGATCTCGGTCGAGGCCGGCGGCATCATCGAAACCTTCGTCCGTCCGCTGTCGCGCTTCAGCCCGGTGGTCGAAGTGCCGGTCAAGGGCGAGTGGGCGCCCAATGTCTTCGTGTCGGTGCTGGTGGTGCGCGGGCGGATCGAGCCACTGAAATGGTATTCGCTGTTCCAGTGGGGCTGGCGCGAACCGCTGGCCTGGTTCCGCGACTGGTGGAACCCGCAACAGCCGACGGCGATGGTCGACCTGGCCAAGCCGGCCTGGCGCCTCGGCCTCGCGGAGCTCGGTGTCGGCACGGAAAGCCTGCGGCTCAAGGTGGAGGTGCTGCCCGAACGCAAGGAATACCGGCCGCGCGAGGAAGCCACGGTGCGCCTGAAAGTCTCGCCGCCCGCGGGCAAGGCGCTGCCGGCCGGCACCGAACTGGCTTTTGCCGCCGTCGACCAGGCGCTGCTCGAACTGCGCCCCAACGAGAGCTGGAACCTGCTGGAAGCCATGTCGCCGCGCCGCGCCTACGAGGTGACCACATCCACCGCGCAATCGCAGGTGCTGGGCAAGCGCCATTTCGGCCGCAAGGCGGTGCCGCCGGGCGGTGGCGGCGGCCGCGCGCCGGCACGCGAACTGTTCGACACGCTGTTGACCTGGCAGCCGCGCGTGAAAGTCGGCGCTGACGGCACGGCGACGGTGAAGCTGCCGATCAACGATTCGCTCACCGAATTCAAGCTGGTCGGCATCGCCACTGCCGGCGCCGCGCTGTTCGGCAGCGGCGCGGCGACCGTACGCACGCGCCAGGACCTGCAGATGGTGTCCGGCCTGCCGCCGCTGGTGCGCGAAAAGGACCGCTACCAGGCGCTGCTGACGGTGAGGAACGGCACGGCGCGGGCGATGACGGTGAATGTCACGGCGCGCGCCGGGACACAGGCGCTGGAAGCGAAGGAAGTGAAGCTCGCCGCCGAAGGCGCGGCGGAACTGGCATGGAATGCGCAGGCGCCGGAAGGCGCCACCGCCATGACATGGGAATTCGAGGCGAGCGAAAAGGACGACGGCAGCAAGACCCCGGGCCGCGACCGGTTGCGCATCACCCAGAAGATCGAGCCCGCGGTGCCGGTCACCGTGCTGCAGGCCAGCTTCGCCCGCATCGAGGGCAAGCTGGAAATGCCGGTCGCCATGCCGCCGGGCGCACTGCCGGGTCGCGGCGGCATCGAACTGGGCCTGTCGCCGAAGCTGTCGACGCCGCCGCCGGGGCTGCGGCGCTTTTTCGAGGACTACCCCTTCGCCTGCCTCGAACAGCGGGCCTCGGTCGCCGTCGGCCTGAAGGACGAGGCGCGCTGGAAGGAGGTGGTCGACAGCCTCCCCGCGCTGCTCGACGGCAACGGCCTGGCGCGCTACTTTCCGGGCGACTCGGTTGCCAGCAACGCCGGCAGCGCGACGCTGACCGCCTACCTGCTCGACATTTCTCTGGCCAGCGGCATGGCGTTGCCGGCGGAACTGAGGACCCGCATGGAGGATGGCCTCGCCGGCTTCGTCGAGGCGCGCTTCAAGGCGCCGCTGTGGTCGCCCGCCGCAACCGACGCGCAGCTCGCCGGCAAGCTGCTCGCGCTCGAAGCCCTGAGCCGCGCCGGACGCAAACCCACCAAGGCCGCCGCCACGCTGGAGGTCGAGCCGCTGCGCCTGCCGACCTCGGCGCTGATCGACTGGTACCTCGTCGTGCGCCGCCTCACCGACCTGCCGCAGCGCGCGGAAAAGCTCGCGGCCGCGAATCGGGAGCTTCGCAATCGCCTGTCCTACGCCGGTGGGAGGCTGAGCTTCACGACCGAGAAGAGTGACTACTGGTGGTGGCTGATGGTCAGCGGCGATTCCAATGCCTTCCGCCTGATCGAGGCGGTGATGGACGAACCGGATTGGCGCGAGGACCTGCCGAAACTGCTGCGCGGCGCGCTGGAACGCCAGGTGCGCGGGCGCTGGTTCACCACCACGGCCAATGCCTGGGCCGCGATCGCGCTTGACCGCTACGGACGGCGCTTCGAGAACGAAGCGGTAGCCGGCACCACGCGCGCCAGCTTCGGCGCGGGCAAGGCCGAGCATCGCTGGCAGGGTGCCGATGACGCACCGCGCCTGGCCCTGCCCTGGCCCGCGGGCGAGGCCACGCTCGCGGTGGCGCACGACGGCAGCGGCAAGCCCTGGGCCAGCATCCAGGCACTTGCCGCGATTCCTGCCGGCGGCCCGCGCGCCTTCGGCTACCGTGTCACGCGCCAGGTGACGCCGCTGCAGGAAAAGGAAAAGGGCAAGGTGAGCCGCGGCGACCTGTGGCGCGTCACGCTCAGCATCGACGCCGAGCAGGACATGGGCTGGGTCGTGGTCAGCGATCCGATCCCGGCCGGCAGTCGCATCCTGGGCGAGGGCGACGGCCGCGATTCGCGCATCGCGACGCTGGACGAAGACCGCCGCTCGCGCCGCCTGTGGCCGAGTTTCGTAGAGCGCACGTTCGCGAATTTCCGCGCCTATTACGAAGTCGTGCCGAAGGGCCGCTTCAGCATCGACTACACGCTGCGCATCAACAACGCCGGCGAGTTCGCGCTGCCGCCGACGCGGGTCGAAGCCATGTACGCGCCCGACGTGTTCGGCGAAATGCCGAACGCGAAGGTGGTGGTGGTGAATTGAGCGCTTTGGCAGCCCGGCCTGAAGAGTCGGCGCTGGTGACACGGCGCTGAAACCGTTCTCGCGAGGAAACCTGCAATGAAAATACTGCTGCTGTGCCACGACCTGACCACCCGCTTGCGGCTCGAATCGGCCTGGACCGCGCAAGGCGTGCGCATGCTGAAAAAGGACGGCGGCGAGACGCCGGACTGCATCGTCGTGGACCTCGGTCGGCGCGAGGCGCTGGCGGAGATTTCCGGCTTGCGGGCCGTGCATCCCGAACTGCCCATCATCGCCTGCGCCGCAAGCTTCGAGGAGAGTGCGGTGGAGGCCGCAAAGCTCGCCGGCGCCACGGATTTCGCCGCGCGCGGCTTCGTCGACCGGCGCGTGGCGCGCCTGTTGAAACTGCCCGGCTGATGCACCTGCTGGCCGACATTTCGGGGCACGGCCTGGGCCACCTGTCGCAGATCGCGCCGGTGCTCAACGCGCTGGCCGCGCTGCGCCCCGGACTGCGGCTGACGGTGCGCAGCGCGCTGCCGCTCGAACGCCTGCGGCGGCGCATCGACGCCACGTTCGAACACATCGCGGAAGCGCGCGATTTCGGCTTCGTGATGCACAACGCCGTCGATATCGACCTCGCCGCCAGCGCGCAACGCTACCGCGATTTCCATGCCGACTGGCCGCAACGGGTGGCCGCGGAAGCCGACTGGCTGCGCGCGCACAAGGTCGATGCGCTGGTCGCCAATGTCGCCTACCTGCCGCTGGCTGGCGCGGCGGAGGCAGGCATTCCGGCGGCGGGGCTGTGCTCGCTGAACTGGGCCGAGCTGTTCTCCCATTACTTCCCCGGCGAAGCTTGGGCCACGCCGATCCACCGCCAGATGCTGGCCGCCTACAACTCGGCGACGGCGTTTTTTCGCGTCACGCCGGGGCTGCCGATGTCCGACCTGTCGCGCCGCCAGGACATCGCGCCGATCGCGCGCCACGGAGAACGCGACCGCGAGCGCATCGCGCGACTGCTCGGCCTCGACCCGACCCGGCGCTGGGCGCTGGTCGCCATGGGCGGCATGGAGTTCCACCTGCCGCTGGCCGACTGGCCGCACACACCCGGACTGTGCTGGCTGGTGCCCTCCGAACTGGCGATCGCGCGCGACGACGTACGCAACATGGATATCCCCGACCTGCATTTTTCCGACCTGCTGGCCAGCGTCGATGTCGTGCTCAGCAAGCCCGGCTACGGCACCTTCGTCGAGGCCGCCTGCGGTGGAATCCCGATCCTCTACCTGCAACGCGACGACTGGCCGGAGTCGGCCCCCTTCGCGGCCTGGCTCGCATGCCATGCGCGTGCGCAGGTGCTGACGCGCGAACAGGTGCTGGCCGGCGACTTCATCCCGGCCATGCAGCGGCTTTGGCAGACCCCGGCGCCGCCACGACCGCTGGCGAGCGGCGCGCAGCAGGCCGCGCAGTGCCTGGTAGCGACACTGGGACTGCGCTGAATGTGGCGCCAACTTCGGCGCCTCGCGGCGCTTGCCCTGCTGATGCCCAGTCTGGCGGCAATGGCGCTGCCCAGCTTCAGCGAAGTGCGCGCCGCGCACCGTCCCTCCGATGCCTGGCTGCTGGCGCGCGACGGCACATCGATCGCGACGCTGCGCCTCGACCGCACCGTGCGCCGCCTGCCCTGGGTGCCGCTCGCCGAAATCGCGCCGGCCCTGCGCCGCGCCGTGCTGGTTTCGGAGGACAAGCGCTTCCTGGAGCATGCCGGCGTGGACTGGCAAGCCGCTGCCGCAGGCGCCTGGAGCAACCTGCGCAACGAGAAAACGCGCGGCGCCAGCACGCTCAGCATGCAACTGGCCGGCCTGCTCGATGCGGAATCGCGCCGCAAGGGCCGCCGCAACCTGCTGGAAAAGCTCGACCAGGCGGCCGCCGCGCTGCGCCTGGAGCAGAGCTGGAGCAAGGACCAGATCCTCGAAGCCTATCTGAACCTGGCGCCGTTTCGCGGCGAACTCGAAGGCGTCGCGGCGATGAGCCGGGGCCTGTTCGGCAAATGGCCGCAGGGGCTGGACGAACAGGAAGCCGCACTGGCCGCCGCGCTGCTGCGCGCGCCGAACGCCGGCACCGCGGTCGTCGCCCGACGCGCCTGCGCCCTGCTGCGCGAGATGCGGCGCGAATCTTTATGTCATGACCTCGACGCCGTCGCCGCGACCACGCTGGCAGGCAACCTGCAACGCGCCGACCAGACGCCGAGGTTGACCCAAAATCTGGCCCCGCACCTGGCCAGGAAGCTCCTCGCCCGGCCCGGCCAGCGCCTGCGGACCACGCTGGATGCCGATTTGCAGCGCTTTGCCGGCGAGACCCTGCGCCGCCACCTGCGCGCGCTCGACCGGCGCAACGTCGAGGACGGCGCGGTGCTGGTGACGGACAACGCCACCGGCGAAATCCTCGCCTGGGTCGGTTCCAGCGGCGAACTTTCGGAAGCGCCCGAGGTCGATGGCGTGACCGCGCTGCGCCAGGCCGGCTCGACGCTGAAGCCCTTCCTCTATGGCATGGCCTTCGCGCGCCGCGACCTCACCGCCGCCTCGCTGATCGAGGATGCGCCGCTGACGCTGGCCACCGGCAACGGCCTCTATGCGCCGCAGAATTACGAGCCGGAGCATCGCGGCTGGACCAGCGCGCGCACCGCGCTGGCCGCTTCGCTCAACGTGCCGGCGGTCAAAACGCTGGTGCGCCTGGGCGCCGACGAGTTTCAGCAGGGCCTGCGCCGCTTCGGCTTCGACAGCCTGACCGAGAGCGGCGACTGGTATGGCTACAGCCTGGCGCTGGGGTCGGCCGACGTCTCGCTGCTGGCGCTGGCCAATGCCTACCGCACGCTGGCCAACGAGGGCCGCTGGAGTCCCTTGCGCGCGACTGCCGACGGCAAGGCGGCGCCTTGTCGCGGCGAGCTCTGCGGCGCCTTCGCCGGCGCGCCGCGACGCGCGCTGGCGGCCACGGCCAGTTTCCTGGTAGGCGACATCCTCGCCGACCGCGCCGCGCGCGCCGGCAGCTTCGGCCTCGAATCCTGGCTGGCGACGCCCTACTGGAGCGCCGCCAAGACCGGCACCAGCAAGGACATGCGCGACAACTGGTGCGCCGGCTACTCGCGCCGCTACACGGTCGCGGTCTGGGTCGGCAACGCCAGCGGCGCCTCGATGCACGAGGTTTCCGGCATCGCCGGCGCGGCGCCGGTGTGGCGCGAGGTGATGGACTGGCTGCATCGCGGCGACGAGGCCGGGCGCCGCAGGACGCCAAGCGCGCCGCCGGCAGCACCACCCGGCCTGGTCGCGCGCGACATCCGCTTCGAGCCGGCAGCGAACGCAACGGCCGAACCGCCGCGCCGCGAATGGTTCATCGCCGGCACCGAACGAGCCGTCATCCGCGTAGCCGCAGCGAAGGCGCTGGCGCGCATCACCTACCCGGCGCAGGGCACGGTGATCGCGCTCGATCCCGACATCCCGCCGGGGCGCCAGCGCCTGCCGCTGCAATTGTCATCCCGGGCCGAAACCGGCTGGCAATGGCGCATGGACGGCAAGCCGGCCGGGCGCGCCGACCGGAGCAGCCGCTGGCTGCCGCAACCGGGCAAACACCGGCTGGCCCTGGTGGATGCCGCCGACGTCGAACTGGATGCGGTGAGCTTCGAGGTGCGTGCCCTGCGCGGCAAGCGACGTGATCATTGACATCAGGGGCAAACTGGTTAGAATGCGCGCCTTTCCCCGTTTCTCCAGGATTATTTACATGCCGGGTATTCGCCTCAAGGAAAACGAGCCGTTCGAAGTTGCGATCCGTCGCTTCAAGCGTGCCATCGAAAAGACCGGTCTGCTGACCGAGCTGCGCGCACGCGAGTTCTACGAAAAGCCCACGACCGAGCGCAAGCGCAAGGCCGCCGCTGCCGTCAAGCGCCATCACAAGCGCATTCGCAGCCAGCTCCTGCCGCCGAAGATGTATTGATCGGTGCGGCCAAGGCCGCGCCGGGCAGCACGCCGTACCGCTTCAACCAAGAAACCGCCTTTCGGCGGTTTTTGTTCTTGTGCAAAGGATTGATCATGAGCCTCGAAACCCGTATCGACGACGACTGGAAAGCCGCCATGAAGGCCGGCGAGAAGGCCCGCAAGGATGCGCTGAGCCTGCTGCGCGCGGCGATCAAGCAGAAGCGCGTCGACGAAAAGCTGGTCATCGACGACGCGGCAGTGATTGCCGTGATCGAAAAGATGCTCAAGCAGCGCAAGGACTCCATCACCCAGTACGAGGCCGCCAAGCGCCAGGACCTGGCCGATGCCGAGAAGTTCGAGGCCTCGGTGCTCGCCGACTACATGCCGCAAGGCCTGTCCGCCGCCGAGGTCGAGGCGATCGTGGCGGCGGCGGTCGTCGCCTCGGGTGCCAAGGGCCCGGCCGACATGGGCAAGGTGATCGCCCTGGTCAAGCCGCAGGTCGCCGGCCGCGCCGACATGGGCGAAATATCCAAACTCATCAAGGCGAAACTCGCAGGGGGATAGTGGCACCATCCCCCGGCCCCTTCCGGTGCGGAAGGGGTGACCATGGCTCAGCCGCGATGCGGCTTCGGGGCATAATGCTCTGGTGATCCCCGAAAGCTTCGTCCAGGACCTGCTTGCCCGCGTCGATATCGTCGACGTGGTGGAGCGCTACGTGCCGCTGAAGAAGTCCGGCGCCAACTACAGCGCCTGCTGCCCCTTCCATTCCGAGAAGACCCCGTCCTTCACGGTCAGCCCTTCCAAGCAGTTCTACCATTGCTTCGGCTGCGGCGCGCACGGCAGCGCGATCGGCTTCCTGATGCAGCACGCCGGCATCGGCTTCGTCGAGGCGGTGGAGGACCTGGCGTCGTCGGTCGGCCTGCAGGTGCCGCAGGAAGAGCGCAATCGCGCCGAGCGGGCGAAGAAGGCGCCGCTGACGGAACTCATGGCGCGCGCCATGATGTTCTACCGCGAGCAGTTGAAAGCCTCGCCCAAGGCCGTCGATTACCTGAAGAACCGAGGACTTACCGGCGAAATCGCCGCGAAGTTCGGCCTCGGCTACGCGCCGGACGGCTGGCAGGGCCTGCAGCAGGTCTTCCCCGACTACAACGACGCCGCCCTGGTCGAATGCGGCCTGGTCATCGTCAATGAGGCGGGACGCCGCTACGACCGCTTCCGCGACAGGGTGATGTTCCCCATCCAGGACCAGCGCGGCAACGTGATCGGCTTCGGCGGTCGGGTGATCGGCGAAGGCGAACCGAAATACCTCAATTCCCCGGAAACCCCCCTGTTCGAGAAGGGCCGCGAACTCTACGGCCTGCCGCAGGCGCGCAAGGCGATCCAGGAAGAAGACACGGTGCTGGTGGTCGAGGGCTATATGGACGTGGTCGGCCTGGTGCAAAGCGGCGTCGAGAACGTGGTCGCCACGCTGGGCACCGCCGCCACCGACGCCAACGTTCAAAAGCTGCTGAAACAGGCCAATCGCGTGGTGTTCTGCTTCGACCGCGACGCCGCCGGCGACCGCGCCGCCTGGCGCGCGATGGAAGTCAGCCTGGGCCACCTGGCCGACAACAAGACGGTCGAAATCCTCCAGATGCCCGGCAACCAGGACCCGGACGAGTTCATCCGCGAGCACGGCCGCGAGGCCTTCGTGCAGCAGACCCGCAACGCAACGCGGCTCAGCGAGTTCCTGCTGCGAGAACTGGTGAAGAAGGCCAATCCCGGCACCGTCGAGGGGCGTGCCCTGCTGGTACACGAAGCCAAGCCCTTGTTGCAGAAGATATCCGCTCCCATCCTGCGGGTGCAGGTGACCAAGGAAATCGCCCAGCGCGCCCAGTTGTCGCAGGCCGAAGTCGAAGCCGAATGCGGCCTCAAGCCGCTCGCCCGCAGCCGTTATGCGCCGGCGCAGATGAAACAGCGGCCGATTCCCTCATCGATCGAGTACAAGTTGCTGCAAATCCTGCTGCACAAGCCGGAATGGGCCGCCCGCCTGCCACTGGAACTGATCGACCGCGAGCGTGTCGAGGGCGAAGCGCTGATCGCGATTGCCGATGCCATCGAGCACGGCGAACTGCCGGCCGGCGGCTTCGGCCTGCTGCTGGAGTTCTTCCGCGGCACCCCGCACGAGGCCCTGGTTTCGGGCATTGCGGCGAATATGGTGGAAGCGGTCGATCTGGGCGCACTGGAGGCGATGTTCAACGATTCGGTGGCCCACCTGCGCCATGGCGCCCTGACCGCGGAAATCGAGCGACTTACCGCCCGCGCCAGGCAGGGCCTGAGCGCCGAGGAGCGCCAGCGCCTGGCGGAACTGCTGGCGAAGAAGCGCCCAGCAGCGCCTTCAGCGTCGAACGGCCCGATCTGATATACTTAACGGTTCTCCTGCGCTTACACGGCGCGCGGAGTCGGCCGGCCCGTGATCGTTGCGGCGTTACCCCGGCCCACTGCGTCGCACCGGAAACACGCTCCAGCCGAGGATAGTCATGCCGAAGGTCACCGCCAAGCAGAGCAAGTCGAAGGCCGCCGCCAAGCCGGTCGCGAAGAAGCCAGCACCGCAGAAAGCGGCGCCGGCCAAGAAGCCTGTGCCGGCCAAGAAACCAGCTCCCGCAAAAGTTTCCGCCAAGGCACCGGCCAAGAAGCCCGCCAAACCGGCGCCCGAAAAGACCCCGGTCAAGGCCGTCGTCACCAAGCCGGCCAAGCCGGCTGCCGTGACCAGCGAAACAGCCGCGACGCCAGCCAAACCGGCAGCCAAGCCAGTGCCGGTGAAATCGGTGGCCAAGGCCATCGCCGAATCGCGTGGCCGCAAGAGTCGCGAGAAGCTGGTCGCCCCAGAGGCGACGCCGATCGACCTCGACACCAAGCGCACCCGCCTGAAGAACCTGATCGCCCTGGGCAAGGAGCGCGGCTACCTGACCTACGCCGAGATCAACGACCACCTGCCCGATGACCTGGTCGATGCCGAGCAGATCGAGTCGATAATCTCCACCTTCAACGACATGGCGATCCAGGTGTTTGACGAGGCTCCCGCCGTCGACGACCTGCTTCTGAATGAGTCCGCTCCGGCTCCGGTCGATGCCGAAGCGGTCGAGGAAGAAGCCGAGCAGGCGCTGTCCACGGTCGATTCCGAGTTCGGCCGCACCACCGACCCGGTGCGCATGTACATGCGCGAGATGGGTTCGGTCGAGCTGCTGACGCGCGAGGGCGAAATCGAAATCGCCAAGCGCATCGAAGATGGCCTCAAGCACATGATCATGGCCATTTCGGCCTGCCCCACCACCATCGCCGAGATGCTGGAAACCGCTGGCAAGGTGGCGCGCGACGAAATGCGCATCGACGAACTGGTCGACGGCCTGATCGATCCCAACGCTACCGACGAAGACATCGAGGCGCTGGCAGAAGACGAGGAAATGGAAGTTGACGAGGAGAGTGAAGACGAGGACGACGATGGCAGCGCGCGCATCTCCGCTTCGCTGCTGCAGCTCAAGCAGGACGCCCTCGAACGCTTCTCGATAATCCACGCCCTGTTCGCCCGCCTGCAGCCGACGCTGGCCAAGAAGGGCTCGCAGGACAAGGGCTACCTGCGCCTGCAGAAGCAGATTTCCGATGAACTGATGAACATCCGCTTCACCGCCAAGTCGATCGAGCGCCTGTGCGACTCGGTACGCGGCATGGTCGAGTCGGTGCGCAGCCACGAGCGCAAGATCCTGCATCTCTGCGTGGACAAGGCGCACATGCCGCGTGCCCATTTCATCAAGGTGTTCCCCGGCCACGAGATCGACATGGAGTGGCTCAAGCACGAGGTGCAGTCGGGCAAGCCCTACGCCGCACAACTGATGCGTGCCGCGCCGAACATCCTCGAGGAACAGCAGCGCCTGATCGACCTGCAGAACCGCATCGGCATTCCGCTCAAGGAACTCAAGGACATCAACAAGCAGATGTCCACAGGCGAGGCCAAGGCGCGCCGCGCCAAGCGCGAGATGACCGAGGCCAACCTGCGCCTGGTGATCTCGATTGCCAAGAAGTACACCAACCGCGGACTGCAGTTCCTCGACCTGATCCAGGAAGGCAACATCGGCCTGATGAAGGCGGTGGACAAATTCGAATACCGCCGCGGCTACAAGTTCTCGACCTACGCCACGTGGTGGATCCGCCAGGCCATCACGCGTTCGATCGCCGACCAGGCGCGCACCATCCGCATCCCGGTGCACATGATCGAGACCATCAACAAGATGAACCGCATCAGCCGCCAGATCCTGCAGGAAACCGGGCTGGAACCCGATCCCGCGACGTTGGCGATCAAGATGGAAATGCCCGAGGAGAAGATCCGCAAGATCCTCAAGATCTCCAAGGAGCCGATCTCGATGGAAACGCCGATCGGCGACGACGACGATTCCCACCTGGGCGACTTCATCGAGGACCAGGCGACGCTGTCGCCGGGCGACGCGGCACTTTTCGCCTCGCTGCGCGAAGTCACCAAGGAAGTGCTGGACAGCCTGACGCCGCGTGAAGCCAAGGTGCTGCGCATGCGTTTCGGCATCGAAATGAACACGGACCACACGCTGGAGGAAGTCGGCAAGCAGTTCGACGTCACCCGCGAGCGCATCCGCCAGATCGAGGCCAAGGCCTTGCGCAAGCTGCGTCACCCGACGCGTTCGGAAAAGCTGCGCAGCTTCCTCGATTCGGAAACCTGATAGTGCAACACCGGCGACCGTAACAGCAACGGTCGCCGCAGCAGCAAGCAGGGCCTGTAGCTCAATGGTTAGAGCAGAGGACTCATAATCCTTTGGTTGCGAGTTCGAGTCTCGCTGGGCCCACCAGCTTCAACTTACCCGGAGCAGCGGATATGCAAGAGATCATGCAATACCTCAAGGCCAACGGCCAGCGTTTCGATTCCGAAATCGCTGCGGCGACGGGGCTGTCGCTGGCGAAAGTGCGCCGCTCCATCTCCGACCTTTCCGCGCGCGGCGAGATATCGAAGTGCAGCGTGACCCGCTTCAGCACCGACGGCGAAAAAGTCGAAGCGGTGCTGTGCCGGGTGGCGGGCTACATTCCGCCCAAGAGTCCCGGCCGCAAGCCCGGCGCTTCGAGCTGACGTTTCGCAGGTTTCCCTGAGTCTCGGGGGCGATCCGCTTCGTTCTTTGCTCGACGTGTCGCCTCCCGATTCGCGCTTTCTGTTCGCCCTCTGCGCCGTCGCGCTGCTGTCCGGCTGCGCGCTGCTGGGCGAAAAGCCAGCCCCGCCGCCGGCACCCGTACCGGTAAAGATCGGCCTGGCACTCGGCGGCGGCGCAGCGCGCGGCTTTGCCCACATCGGCGTAATCAAGGCCCTCGAAGCGCAGGGCATCGTTCCCGACATCGTGGTCGGCACCAGCGCCGGTGCCGTGGTGGGGGCGCTGTATGCGTCCGGACTCAATGGCTTCGAGCTGCAAAAGGCCGCAATGGAGATGGACAAGAACCACATCTTCGACTGGAATGTTTCGCTGCGCGGCCCGCTCAAGGGCGACCCCCTGCGAAATTTCGTCAATGACGCGGTCAACCAGCGGCCTTTGGACAAGCTCAAACGCAGCTTCGCCGTGGTCGCCACCGACTTCGGCAGCGGCGAGCCCGCCCTGTTCCGCACCGGCAACACCGGATGGGCGGTGCAGGCGTCGACCGCGGTGCCCGGCGTATTCCAGCCTGTCACCATCAGCGGTCGCGAGTATGTGGATGGCGGCCTGGTCAGTCCCGTTCCCGCGCGCGGCGCGCGGCGCCTCGGCGCCGACTTCGTGATCGCCGTCGACATTTCCGCCAAAGCGCGCGACGGGCGCAGTGGCAACAGCTTCGACATGCTGCTGCAAACCTACGCGATCATGGGCCAGTCGATCAGCCGCCAGGAACTGGCCGAGGCCGACATCGTGATCCGCCCGGCCACCGCGGACCTTTCGGCCACCACCCTCGATGACCGCCATCGCGCCGTGCTGGAGGGTGAAAAGGCCGCCGCGGCATCGATGGCCGCGATCAAGGAAAAACTCGCGCGCCTGCGCAATCCGCCGCCAACCCCGGCGCGCTGATTCCCTCCGCCGCGGTGCGGGCCTGACTCAGCAGGCTGCCGGCGCGGGCACCAGCGGGACCATCCGCTCGACAGCTTTCTGCAGGATCCGGTAACTGTCTCGATCGAAGTCGGGCAAGGAACTGTCGAGCAGCGCATGCAAGTCCGCCTCGCAGCGCGCCGTACCGATGTGCCGCCACTGGTCGATCAGGTGCACCTCATCGCCCTCGCGTATCCAGGCCGGCCCCGGAAACGGCCACGGCGCCAGCCGCAGACTGCCCAGGGCGCCCATCAGGCGCGCGCTGTGGAAGGACACCGGCTCGCGGCCGACGCAGGTCCCCTTGCACTGCTGCAACTGGTGGGCGAAGCACGGCTTGCCCGGCTTGACTTTTTCCAGGCCGAGCAGCGCATGGCATAGCCGATGTTCCTTCGCCAGTTCGGTGAGCGTTCGATTGGCCTCCCGCGCCGTCTTGAACGGGCCGTACAGATGCTCCTGCAAGCGGGTACCGAGTTCGCTCGCCGGCAAGAGCCGCGGACGCCACTCGCCGGGGCGCGCCTCGACCAACTGCCAGAAGCACAGGTCATCGTTGCGGCGCAGGGTCCGGTTGTGGATCGGCTGCAGGGACTTGATCAGCGCCGCCTCCTTCAGCAGGGCACCGATCTCGCCACCGGTTTCGATGCATTCGATGCGCCGCACCTGCTGCGCCAGGCTCATCTCTTTGGCGGCGGCATGATCGGCCGCGAAATGGGACAGGATGCGTTTCTTGAGTTCCTTGCTCTTGCCGACATACAGCGGCAGCGCGTTTTCGCCATAGAACAGATAGACGCCCGGTCCGTCCGGCAGTTCGTCAATCGCCGCCGGATCTAGGTTGGGCGGCAGGCTCGGCCGCGCCGTCAGCTGCCTGACCGTCGCCGCCAGCAGGTCTGGTTCGACGTCGGCGCGCAACTGGTTCCAGAACTGGTGGATCAGCCTCGCGTCGCCCAGCGCACGGTGGCGGGCAGTGACCACCAGTCCGTGGCGCGCCACCACGCTGTCGAGGTTGTGGCGCGCGTGCTGCGGAAACAGCTTGCGCGAAAGCTTGACGGTGCACAGCACCGTGGCGCGGAAATCGTGCCCGCTGCGCTTGAACTCGTTCTTCAGGAAGCCGTAGTCGAAGCGCGCGTTATGGGCGATGAACAGGCGTCCGTCCAGTCGCGCCAAAACTTCTTCGGCGACGTCTTCGAAAGCGGGCGCATTTGCCACCAACGCGTTGCTGATGCCGGTCAGGCTTTCGATGAAGGACGAGATCGGCGTACCCGGATTGACCAGGGTGGACCACTCGCGCATGCCATCTTCATCGACCTCGATAATGCCGATCTCGGTGATACGGTCGGAGGTCGCCGTGGCCCCGGTGGTTTCCAGGTCGACGAAGGCCAAGGGTGGGTAGGACATGAAAAGCGGCACGCTGCGGGCAGGGGCGTGGATCATACCGCGCCCGGCGCTTGTCTCCGGCTGCGATAATGACGCCATGAATTCCGCCTTCCCCATCCGCTACATCGACCCCGTGTTCCGCCCGCCCAGCGAAGCGGAATCCCTGATCCTGCCGGTCACCGACGGCTGTTCCTGGAACAAGTGCAGCTTCTGCGAAATGTACACGGCGCCGCAAAAGAAATTCCGCGCCCGCGACGAGGCGGAAACCCTGGAAACCATCCGCCGCTGCGGCGAACGCTTCGGCAGCGACATCCGCCGCGTCTTCCTCGCCGACGGCGACGCCCTGGTGCTGCCGACCCGGCGCCTGCTCGACACGCTCGCCGCGATCCGCAAGCACCTGCCCGCGGTGCGCCGCGTTTCCAGCTACTGCCTGCCGCGCAACCTGCGCCGCAAGTCGGTCGAGGAATTGCGCGAACTTGCCGCCGCCGGCCTCTCCATCGCCTACGTCGGCGCCGAATCCGGCGATGACGACGTCCTGGAAAAAGTGAACAAGGGGGAAACTTTCGCCAGCACCGCCGAGGCCCTGGACAAGCTGCAACAGGCCGGCATCCGGCGCTCGGTGATGATCCTCAACGGCCTTGGCGGCGCGTCGCTGTCGCGACAGCACGCGGAAAACTCCGCGCGCCTGGCCAACGCCACGCAGCCGGAATACCTGGCCACGCTGGTGGTCAGCTTTCCGCAGGGCGACGCGCGCTTTCGCGCCGGCTTTCCCGAATGGCAGCCCTGCGAGCAGGCCGAACTGTTCGTCGAAATGGAGCGCTTCGTCTCGGCACTGGAACTGCGCCGCACCGTGTTCCGCAGCGACCACGTATCCAACCGGCTGGTGTTGAAAGGCAGCCTCGGCGCCGAAAAGGACCGACTGCTAAAGGAAATCCGGGCCGCGATTGCGAGCCCGGAGGCGGCGAAGCTCAGACCGGTCTGGCAACGAGGCCTTTGACCGGAACTCTCCCGGTCACCACTCCGGCACGAACTCGATGCGTCGATTCAGCGCGCTGGTCGGATCGGCCGTGTCTTTCGGCTGCTCGCTGGAACGGCCGACGGTCTCGACGTTCTTCAGCTTGTAGTTCTTCACCAGGTAGGCCTTGACCACGTCGGCGCGATCCTTCGACAGGCGCTCATTGACGCCGGGGCTTCCGGTGATGTCCGTATGGCCTTCGATGCGCAGCGAGGTCCATACCGACTCCTTCGCCTGCAGCGCCTTGCCCACGGAATCGAGGAAACCCTTCGCCTCACCCGTCAGTTCCGAAGAACCGCGCGGAAAGGTCACCAGCACCGAGTCCAGCGAGGACTTCGGAATTCGGCTCTGACAACGCATGCCAACCTTTTCCACGGCAGCGCATTCGGCCTTGAGTGCCTGGATTTCCTTGGGGAACATCGCTTCCGCAACCTGATCGGGGGTAGGGACGCGATCGTTGATCGAAACCGTCTTGCGGTCCGTGTCGGCGGCCATGACCTGCACGCTGGCGAGCGTGCCGCTCAGCGCTGCCGCCAGCAACAATTTTCTGGTGGTATTCACGATAAGCTCCAAAGCTGTGGTTGAGGGGTTTCCGTTCGAAAGTGCGCTCGCGTACGGGTTCCCGGAACGGTGAAAAATACACGCGAACGCAGGCAAGCGCAATCCGGCCCTGTGAACTAGTGCCTGTCCGCAGGCGATCCGACGCTCGCGGAACCGACCTCGGAACAAGAACCGAAACCGCGCCGTCGGCGCGTCGCAGGCTAGCGTCGGAAGTCCGACAATCCGACTGACACAACAAGCCATCTGTCTGATTCGGCTATCGTTTTTTCGTGGGCACCGGAATTGCTATTCCTTGCTTGCCCACCATGTCCACCACACAGCTCCCCCACATCGTCATCAACGACACCACACTCCGCGACGGCGAACAGTCGGCGGGGGTGGCGTTCAGCCTGGACGAAAAGCTCGACATCGCACGCCGCCTCGACGCCATCGGCGTGCCGGAACTCGAAATCGGCATCCCGGCCATGGGCGAAGCCGAGCGCGAGAGCATCCGCGCCGTCGCCACGCTCGGGCTCAAGGCGCGGTTGATGGTCTGGAGCCGCATGCAGCGCGAGGACATCGCACTTGCCGCCGGGCTAGGCATCGACCTGATCGACATCTCGGTGCCGGCCTCCGACCAGCACCTGCGCTCCAAATTGCGCCAGGACCGCGCCTGGCTACTGCGCGCCATCGCCGAGCATGTCGCCTACGCGCGTGAACTCGGCTTCGACGTCGGCGTCGGCGCCGAAGACGCCTCGCGCGGCGACCCGGACCTGCTCGCCGCGATCGCCGAAGCCGCGCAGGCCGCCGGCGCGCGGCGCATCCGCTTCGCCGATACCCTGGGCGTGCTCGATCCCTTCGCCACCTTCGAACGCATCGCCGCCCTGCGCGCCGCCTGCGACCTCGAAATCGAGATGCACGCCCACGACGACCTCGGCATGGCCACCGCCAACACCCTGGCGGCGGCAAAGGCCGGCGCCACCCACCTCAACACCACGGTCAATGGCCTGGGCGAACGTTCGGGCAACGCCCCGCTGGAAGAAGTGGTGCTCGGCCTGCACGTCTGCCACGGCATCGACACCGGCATCGAACTCAAGGGCTTTCCCGAAATCTCGCGCCGCGTCGCGCTGGCCTCGGGCCGCCCGTTGCACTGGCAGAAGAGCGTGGTCGGCGAAGGTGCCTTCACCCACGAAGCCGGCATCCATGTCGACGGCCTGCTCAAGGACCCGGCCAATTATCAGGGCTTCGATCCGCGCCTGGTGGGCCGCCGCCACCGCGTCGTTCTCGGCAAGCATTCCGGCGCGCGCGCCGTGCAGCGCGTGATGGCCGACCTCGGCCACCCGCTCTCCGACGCTGCGGCGCGCGAGATGCTGGGTCGCGTGCGAGCCTTCGTGCTGGCCGCCAAGCATCCGCCCTCCGAGGCCGAGTTGCTGGTCCTGCTGGGAGTTGCCAAATGAGCCATGACCTCGCCGGAGCATTGCAACTGGCGCTGGCCGAGGCCGCCGCCGAACCGCCGCCGGGCCTGCTGGCGCTGGCGAGCGAAGACCTCGGCTGCGTCTTCGCGCGCGATCCGGCGGCACGTTCGCGCCTCGAAGTGCTGCTCACCTACCCCGGCCTGCATGCCATCCTGCTGCACCGCCCGGCGCATGCGCTGTGGCAGCGCGGCTGGCGCTTTGCCGCGCGCTGGCTGGCCTGGCTGGCCCGGCTGCTGACCAATGTCGACATCCATCCCGGCGCGCGCATCGGCCGCCGCTTCTTCATCGACCACGGCGCGGGCGTGGTGATCGGCGAAACCGCCGAGGTCGGCGACGACGTCACGCTGTATCACGGCGTCACCCTGGGCGGCACCACCTGGAACAAGGGCAAGCGCCACCCGACGCTGGGCAGCAACGTGGTGGTCGGCGCCGGGGCCAAGATCCTCGGCGCGATCACGGTCGGCGACGCCGCGCGCATCGGCGCCAATTCGGTCGTCATCCGGGAAGTGCCGGCCGGGCGCACGGCGATCGGCATCCCGGCGCGGCTGGTTGGCGAATCAAGCACAAAAGTCGGCGCTGGTACCACGGCAATCGACGCCATCAACCTCGACCACCACCTGATTCCCGATCCGGTGGGCAAGGCCATCCAGTGCCTGCTCGACCGCATCGACACCCTTGAGTCCGAAATGCGCGAGCTGCGCGGCCTGCCGGCGCCGCAGCGCGGCGGCTGCAGCGCCTGCGCCGCCGGCGAACTGTGCTGCGAGGAGCATGGCCGTGGCTGACGGTCTCGACCTGCTGGATCTGGGCGAAGACGGGCTGTACTTCGATGAACCCTGCCTGCCGGAAGTGGAGGCCCTTATCGCGCAAGCCTCGCGTGACTATGGTCAGTCGGCCGCCGAACCCGGCCTGCTGCGCGCCTATTTTCTGGCGCCCGAACAGTTGTCGGTGCTGGTCGCGCTGTACCGCTACTACTTCTATCAGCACCGCATGGAAGATGCGCTGCTGGTCGCCGAGCGCGGACTCGAGGTGACCGCGCGGCGCCTGCACCTGGTGGGCGGCTGGAGCAGCATCGGCCGCGTCGCGTTGGGCGAAGCCGTCATGTGCTCGATCGGCCTGCTGCGCTTCCATCTGCAGGTGCTGAAAGGTTCGGCGGTGATCCTGATGCGCCTGGGGCGCCTCGAAGAAGCCAGCCTCAGGCTGAACAAGATCGTGGAAGTGGATGAGCGCGACGTGCTCGGCGCGGCGCCATTGCTGGCGGTGATTGCGCAGCAGCAGGCGCAACAAGAGGAAGACGTTGAACCCGAAATTGCACGCTGACAGGAGAACACCATGGACCGCGATACCGCCCACTTTGCAGAAGAACTCGCCGACCTCGTTTCCGCCGAGGACTTCCTCGACTACTTCGAGATCCCCTTCGACGCCCGGATAGTCCAGGTCAACCGCCTGCACATCCTGCAGCGCTACCACGACTACCTGGCCAAGCAGGAAGCCGGCAAGGCCCCCGACTATGCCGCCTGGCGGGGGTGGCTGCTGCGCGCCTACGAGGATTTCGTCGGCTCCAGCGCCCAGCAGGAAAAGGTCTTCGCCGTATTCCAGAAGGCCGAAGGTTCGTCCTTTCAATCACTGACGTCGCTGACTGAGTGACATGGCACACCTTGTTTGGAGTCCATTGTGATTTGCGCGCGCAGCGCGCCGACTGGTAACCCCCCGCGAGGGGGGAAGGGGGGCGGGCCATTAATTCGCTTTTCGCGTGTTGCATCCTCGACGCTTCCCTCGCGCGGAAAGGAGCGTTGAAATGCGTCCGCGCTGGACCCTCGGCGATGCCGTACGCGTGACGCGCAACGTGCGCAACGACGGCACCTTTCCCGGCATCGAAACCGGCGAGCTGCTGGTGCGACGCGGCCGCATCGGACACGTGCGCGACGTCGGCACATTCCTGCAGGATCAGGTCATCTACTCGGTGCACTTCCTCGACGAAGGCCGCGTCGTAGGCTGCCGCGAAGAAGAATTGATCGACACCGATGAAGCCTGGATCGAGAACCGCTTCGAAGTGCGGCAGCGGGTCCGCGCCGCGCGCGCGCTGGCCATTCGCGGCGAGGTCCGCGTGCCCCTGGGCAGCCCCGGCGAAGTGCTCAATCTGGAACGCAGCGAATCACATGGCGTCACCTATCACGTGCATTTCGACTGCCTGCCGGGAAACCCCCTGCAGGTGCCCGAAGCGGCATTGACCGAATGGACCCGCAGCGATGGATGAGCCGCACGGCGTCTATCTGACCCTCAAGCTGGCGGCGAAGCTTTACAGCAAGCCGCTGGAAGTGCTGGCGGCCGACGAACTGCGGCGGGTAAGGACGGTCGCGGCGAAGCAGCACGAAATCGAGACCCTGATCCTGACGACGCCGGAAGCCGCCAGCGTGATGCTGCCGGAGACCTCGATCGAAGCCAGCCTGATGGAAATTCGCGAGCGCTACGCCAGCGACGAAGACTTCAACGCCGACCTCCGACGCATGGGCCTCGACGCGCCATCGCTGCGGCAGGCGGTGGAACGCGACATGGTGGTCGAGGCGGTCCTGGAGAGGATTGCAACCCGATCGGCAACGGTCAGCGATACCGAAGTCGAGATCTTCTGGTTCATGCACATGGATCGCTTTCGCCGCGCCGAGACGCGCGTGCTGCGCCACATCCTGGTCACCATCAACGAACAGCTTGCCGGCAATGAGCGCCCGGCGGCCCGGGCCCGGATAGATGCGATCCACTCCCGGCTGACCAAATCGCCCGAGCGCTTCGCCGAGCAGGCGCTGAAACACTCCGAATGCCCCACGGCGATGAACGGCGGCCTGCTTGGCACCGTGCCGCGCGGCCAGCTTTACCCCGAACTCGAATCAGTCGCGTTCGCGCTGGCCGAGGCCGGCTTGTCGGCACCGATCGAATCCGAGCTGGGTTACCACCTGATCCACTGCGAGATCATCAACCCCGAGCGCCAGTCCCAACTTGACGAAGTGCGGCCGAACATCCGCGAGCACCTCGAACAGCAGCGCCGCAGCATCTGCCAGAAGGCCTGGATCAACTCCTTGCGCCGCCGGGACGCAGCGACGGCCTGAGCCGGACCAACGCCCCGCGCTCGGGGCCGGCAATCAGGACCCGGATTTCGCGTCGCGTAAAAGCAAATAGAGCAGCGGCCCGAACGAACCGACGGCCAGTGTGGCGACAATCCAGGGCCAGGCGACACGACCGCGCGCCCTGGCGTCGTTCCAGATCCAGACCATGACCAGCGTCAGGGCGATGACCAGGTCGACAAAGATCTGGCCCGCGGCAAGGCTCTGCAGCGGAGACGCGAGTATGCCGAGGAATCCATGCTGCCAAACTGCCGCCGCCGTCAGGGCGCCGAACCCGGCGAGCGTACCGATCAATAGCGCCTGCTTCATATGTCGTCCCTTGAAAAGTTGCCGGCCCAGTATCCGGCACGGAAATCATGGCCGCAATTACCTTGAAGGTAATCGGATCGATGCTTGGCTGTGGTTCAATCCCGCCATGAACGAACCGACCCAAACCCTGCCGAGTACCCTGCAGCGGGCACGCAAGGCCCGCCGTTTGAGCCAACTGGAACTGTCAATGCGGATCGGAGTGTCGCAACGCCACATCAGCTTCGTCGAAAGCGGCCGCGCCAGGCCAAGCCGCGACTTGCTGATGGCATGGCTGGGCGAACTGGACACGCCGCTGGCACTGCGCAATCTGGCGCTGCTTCAAGCCGGCTTCGCTCCGGCCTACGGCTCCGCCCGTCTGGCCGACCCGTCGCTGGCGCAGGCCAACGAAGCCTTGACGCAGCTGCTGGACGCCCATGATCCAACGCCGGCGCTGGTCATTGACGCCGAATGGAACGTGCTGCAGATGAATCGCGGCAGCAGATGGCTCGCCGCCACATTGATGCCATGGGTGACCGATCTGGCGGCCGATGCCACGCTGAACATCCTCGACCTGCTGGCCCATCCCGAGGGTTTCACCCGGCCCATGGTCAATCTGCACGAGGTCGGCCCCGTGTTCCTGGCACAGCTCATGAACGAGGTGTCGGTGCAGCCCGCGCTGGCGCCCCGGGTGGAGGCGTTCGCCGCACTGTTGCGCGCGCGCCTTGGCACACATGGCCTTCATCGCGCACGCCTGCAGCCGGCGACGCCGATGCTGACCTCGCGCTACGCCACGCCCCACGGCGAGCTGGCGTTCTTCAGCATGTTCACGACGTTCGGCGCCCCGCAGGACATCACCCTATCGTCGCTGCGCGTCGAACACATGTTTGCCGCCGATGCGGCGACCCGCGCAGTACTCGAAATGCAGGTCGGATAACGCTGGCGGCCCGGGTTCGCCCGGTCACCGGCCGTGGAAGGTCGGCTTGCGCTTTTCCTTGAACGCCTGGATTCCATTCGAGTAATCGGCGCTGTTGTAGACAATCCGCCGCAGGCCCTGGATCCGCTCGAAATCCTGCGGCGACATGGTGTGCGCGCCGGCCAGGATGCGCAGTTGTTCCTTCATCACGGAGATCGAGAGCGGCGCATTGAGGGCAATCTGCCGCGCCGTGGCATAGGTGAATTCTTCCAGCTGCTCGACGGCCACCACGTGGTTGACGATGCCTAGCCGTTCGAGGCGGACGGCGGACACGGGCTGCGCGGTGAACAGCATTTCCTTGGCGATGTGGATCGGTGCCGAATTGAGGAAGGTCAGCAGGCCGGAAACGTTGTAGGGCACGCCATGTTTCGCCGGCGTCGCCGAAAAGCTGGACTCCGGCGTGGCGATGATCAGGTCGCAGGCCAGTACCGTCTCGCAGGCGCCGCCCCAGACGCTGCCCTCGATCATGGCGATGATCGGCGCCGTGAAGTTCTCCAGTTCCCGGATCAGGTGGCGCAGGGGGTCGCGCCAGCCGAGCGGATCGATGCCGCCCACGGGCAATTCCGATACGTCGTGCCCGGCCGACCAGACCGTGACGCCGGGGTTGGCGCGCAGCACGGCGCAGCGGACCTCCTGTCGGGAAAACTCGGCAAGGGCCGCGATCACCTCGTCGACCAATGCCTCGGAGAGGGCGTTGCGCCGCGCATCGTGGTTCAGGCTGATGGTACCGACCGCGCCTTCGATTTTGCTGGTGATCATGGGATGTCCGTTGTATGCACGACCGGACATTCTATTCGCCATGGATTTCGCAAGGCCCTCGCCGCCTGACCGGCGAATCTATTCGTCCTCATCCCCGCCCTCGCCGTCGCGGCGTGGCACGGTTTGCGGGTCGCAGGTAATGGGACGGTAGATTTCGACGCGGTCGCCGGCGCGCAGCGCCGAGTCGAGCTTGACCAGCTTCCCGAAGACGCCGACCTTCTGCGCGTCGAGGTCGATGGTGGGGAAGGATCTGAGGATGCCCGAGCGCTCGATCGCGTCCTTCACCGTCGATGTGTCCGGCACTTCGACGGTGAGCCAGATCTGCTGGCCGGCTTCGGAATAGGCGACACCGATCTGCATGGTGGCTTCTCAGGAAAAAGTCGGCGCTGGCGACACGGCGCCGGGCGTTGTGCCGGCCGCTGCCGCGCTGCGGCGCAGCTCTCGGGCGCGCTTGGCGGCCAGCAGCAAGCCCAGCACCAGGAATCCGCCGGGAGGCAGGATCATCAGCAGCATGCCGCCGTAGCCCGGCGCGACCGTGGTTTCGAGGAAGGCGAAGGAGGGCCCGAGCAGCAGGCTGGCCTGGGCGAACAGGGTGCCGCCGCCGAACAGTTCGCGCACCAGCCCGATCACGGTCAGGGCAAAGGTGAAGCCCAGCCCCATGGCGAGGCCGTCGACCGCCGAGGCGAGGATGGTGTTCTTCGAGGCGAAGGCTTCGGCGCGGCCGAGGATGGCGCAATTCACCACGATCAGCGCGATGAACAGGCCGAGCACCTTGTACAGGTCGTGCAGCCAGGCGTTG
>JBIKLV010000116.1:0-10917 GCA_044359585.1 Sulfuritalea sp.
GACTGGCTGCAGACGGTAAAGCTGGCGGGCGCTGCCGCGGCCGGCCTGTCGAGCCGACCGGAGTGGGAAACGCCCTACGCCGGCCATTTCGATTTCTCGGCCATCGACCAGCCCGCGGTGCGCGACTGGCTGGGGTGGCCGAAGCTGCTGGCGCGCATCGTGCCCATCTGCGAGACGCGCTTTCGCCGGATTACCTGGCGCTTCGCCGCCGCGCCCGGCGCCGTGCTGCTCACCCTGGACCGTGGCTGGGTCGTTGCTAACGGGCGCCGCGAGGCGATTTCCGAACTGGAGCTGGAACTGGATGGCGCATCCGTGCATGCCATCTTCGAGATCGCCGGCCAGTTCGCGCATCGCGTGGCGGTGACCCCCGCGGTGCTCTCCAAGGCCGAGCGCGGCTATCGGCTCTACAGCGGCGTCGCACCGGTCCCGTTCCGCGCCGCCGCCGTGCCGCTGTCCGCGGCCATGGCCCCGTTCGAGGCCTTTCGCCGCATCGCCCTGTCCTGCCTCGAACACCTGCAACAGAACCACCACGGCGCGCTGTGCAGCGTCGATCCGGAATACATCCACCAGATGCGGGTCGCGACGCGCCGCCTGCGCGCGGCACTGCGCCTGTTCGCGCCAATGCTGACCGACGCGCTGGCCGGGTCCCTGCGCCAGCCGCTGGCGACTTTGATGGAACACCTGGGACGCGCGCGCGACCTTGACGTGTTGCTCACAGAGATTGCCAATCCGGTGCTGACGGCCCTGCCCGATGAACCGCGGCTGCCAGCACTGGCCAGCGACATCACCAACCGTCGCTACGCCGCCCGCGCGCAGGCCCTGGCCGTGCTGGCGTCGCCCGACTACGGAAAGACGCTGCTGGCCGTGCTCGAAGCGCTGCATCCCGCGGACGCCAATGCGGACGAAGCAGTTTCCTTGCGCGACTTCGCGGCGCAACGCCTCGGCCGTCTGCAGCGCAAGCTGCGGCGACTGGCGGCGGCCGCGGATCCGGAGCAACCCGCCGCGCTGCACGCGCTGCGCATCGCGGTCAAGCGCCTGCGCTACGCACTGGAATTCTTCGCCCCCCTGGCACCGCCGAAAGCCTTCGACCGCGCGCTGCGGCGCTTGTCCGGCGCACAGGACACCCTGGGACAGTTGAACGACCTGACCAATGCCGGCACGCTGCTGATGGAATGCGCGGGCGACGATCCCCGCCTGCGTGAAGCAGTGACGCTGATCGGTGGCTGGCACGGCCCGCGCTATGCCTCGCTGCAGGCTGGCCTGGCGCGCCAGCAGCGCAGCCTGGTCCGCTTGCGTCTGCCTAAACTTGCCGCAGAGCCAAAATCATGATGCGTGCGCATCCGGGGCAAAATTTTTTCCGCTGAAGGAAATCCGATGGACTTGATACTCTGGCGTCATGCCGAAGCCGAGGACGGCGACGGCATCCGCCCCGATCACGAACGGCGCCTGACGCAACGCGGCGAAAAGCAGGCCAAACAGGTCGCGCACTGGCTGCAAAGCCGGTTGCCGCGCAAGCTGGCGATCCTCGCCAGCCCCACCGAACGCACGCGACAGACAGCGCACGCACTGGGACTGGCCTACGAAGTCGAACCAAAAGTCGGCGCCGGCGCCACGGCGACGGCGATACTGGCGGCGGCCGGCTGGCCCGACCGGGACGGCGCCGTGCTGGTCGTCGGCCATCAACCCACGCTGGGTCGCGTTGCAGCCCTGCTGCTGGCCGGCCGGGAAGACGACTGGGCGGTCAAGAAAGGCAGCGTCTGGTGGTTCGGCGGCCGCAGCCGGAATGGACGACGGGAAACCATCTTGCGGGCCGTGCTCAATCCGGATTTCGCCTGATCGCGCCCTTGGGTAGCCCGCCTCTGTGCATGCCGGTTGCGGAAATAGGCATCTTTTGATATTTTAGGCATGGATATATCAATTGCGCTGCGCCCGCAGCCGCCCCATACCACATGTCGAAAAAATCCGCTTCCGCCGGTGCTGATACCGAAACCCGCGCCACGTCCGAGCATGCCCCCGACCTGCGGCTCTGGTTGCGCACGCTGGCCTGCACCAACCTGATCGAAAACCACATCCGTTCGCGCCTGCGCTCCGAGTTCGGCATCACCCTGCCGCGCTTCGACCTGATGGCGCAGCTCGAACGCTCGCCGCTGGGACTCAAGATGGGCGAACTTTCGAAGCGAATGATGGTGACCGGCGGCAACGTGACCGGCATCACCGACCAACTGGTGGCCGAAGGCCTCGTGGTGCGCGAAGACAGCCCGAAGGATCGCCGCGCCTACATCGTCAAGCTGACGCCCGAAGGCCGCCGCAGCTTCCGCAAGATGGCCGACGCCCATGAAAACTGGATCGTCGAGCTCTACGCCGGAATGGACGAAAAGCAGCGCAACCAGCTCTATGACCTGCTTGCCGTGGTCAAGACGAGTGCTTCCGCCGCGACCGCGAAGAAGAAGTAAGCCCGTCAAGGTTTCCGCGATGCGCTACAGCGCAGATCGCTTCCGGGAAATTGCCCGCTAGCTGCACCATGCTGACGCCACGCCAACTCGACGCCGAGTACAACGCCCGCGCCGCCATTGCGGATCATCCGCAGATCTTTGCGCGATGGCGCGAGGAATCCGGCGCCGCCCGTGCCCGCATGGACATCGCGGCCGACTGTCGATTCGGCCCGTCCCCCGCCGAAACCCTCGATTTCTACCCGACCGCCAGGAACAACGCTCCGTTGCTGGTATTCATCCACGGCGGCTACTGGCGTTCGCTGGACAAACAGGACTTTTCCTTCCTCGCGTCAGCCTTCGTCGATACCGGCGTCGCCGTCGCGATGCCGAATTACGGCCTGGCGCCGGCAACGCCGATCGCGGACATGGTGCGGCAGATGCTGGGCGCCTTGTCCTGGCTGTATCGCAACGCGTCGCGCCACCGTGTCGATGCCCGGCGCATCGTGGTTGCCGGCCACTCGGCGGGAGCCCACCTTGCGGCGATGATGCTGGCCGCCGACTGGCCGCGCTGGGCGCCCGACCTGCCGGCCGACCTGCTGCGCGGCGCGGTCTGCATTTCCGGACTTTACGACCTGCGGCCGCTGGTGCATGCGACCTTCCTCAAGGACGACCTCGGCCTGGACCCCGCCGCCGCGCGCTTCGCCAGCCCCGTCCGCTATCGGCCGCGACGGGCGATCCCGCTGATCACCGCCGTGGGCGCCGAAGAGAGCGCCGAGTTCCAACGCCAGAATCGCCTGATCCGCCACGCCTGGCGGCACTGCTTCCGCGAAGATGTGCGCCTGCCCGGCCGCCACCACCTGGCCGCCGTCGAGGCCCTGGGCGATCCCGCCCAGCCTTTGTTTCACGCCGCCTTGCACCTACTGGGAGTTCGATGATGAAGAAAATCGCCCTGATTCTTGCCGTCCTCGCCGTCGTCTTCGGCGCGGGCCTGTTCTGGCTGTCGGGCAATCTCGACAGCCTGGTCAAGACCGCCATCGCCGAGCATGGCAGCAAGATGACCCAAGCCCGTGTCAACGTCGAGGCGGTGAACATCGCGCCGACCGACGGCAAGGGCACGATCAGCAACCTGACCATAGGCAATCCGGCTGGATTCAAGACGTCCCATGCCATGAAGGTCGGCCGCATCGACGTCGCCATCGACATCGCCTCCGTCACCAAGGACGTGATCCTGGTCCGCCACATCATGATCGACGCGCCCGATGTGATCTACGAGAAGGGCGAGACGATGACCAACTTCGACGCAATCCAGAAGAACATCGCCGACTATATCGGTCCCGCCGAAAAGAAGAAGGACGCACCGGGCAAGAAGCTGATCGTCGAGGAGCTGACCATCACCAATGCCCGCGCCCAGGCCAGCGCCGCCTTCATGGGCGGCAAGACCGTCAGCGTGCCGCTGCCCGACATATCGCTCAAAAACATCGGTAAGGCCAAGGGCGGCGTGACGCCCGGCGAGCTGGGCCAGGAAGTGGCCGGCGCCCTGAAGGCCAAGCTTGGCAGCGCGGTCAGTTTCGACAAGCTGATGAAGTCCACCAGCGAGGCGCTGAACAAGGCCGGGGCCGCCGTCAAGGGTCTGTTCCAGTAGGCGGCGCAGCCCAAACGAGGCCGCGCGGCGGGGGTGGCCTGTAATACAATACGGGTGGCGCGCCCTGCCGGTTGGCGCCCGTTCCGGCAATCCGCCGCATTTCCCTCAAGCGCTTCGCCGCCTGAACCGGTTCCCCGCGAGGGGCAGGCCGATTCAGGAGTTCATTTGAACGCGATCACACAAAACCCCGCCACGCCCTCCGACCCTACCGCAGAAACAGACGCCGACGCCGTTGCGCCAGCGCCGACTTTTGACGACATCGGCCTGCTGCCAGAACTGCTGCGCGCCGTCAAAGACAACGGCTACACGCACCCGACACCGATCCAGAGCCAGGCGATACCCATCATCCTGGCCGGCAAGGACGTCATGGGCGGTGCGCAAACCGGCACCGGCAAGACCGCCGGCTTCACCCTGCCCCTGCTGCAGCGCCTGGCCAAGTATGCGAGTTCCTCCCCATCGCCGGCGCGGCACCCGGTGCGCGCCCTGATCCTGGCGCCGACGCGCGAACTGGCGATGCAGGTGCACGAAAGTGTCGTCACCTACAGCAAGCATCTGCCGCTGCGCTCGGTCTGCATCTACGGCGGCGTGGACATCCGGCCGCAGATCGCCCAGTTGCGCGAGGGCCGCGAAATCGTCGTCGCCACGCCGGGCCGCCTGCTCGACCACGTGGAGCAGAAGAGCGTCTCCTTCGCCCAGGTCGAGGTACTGGTGCTCGACGAAGCGGACCGCATGCTGGACATGGGTTTCATCCCCGACATCAAGCGCATCCTCGCCATGCTGCCCAAGGAGCGCCAGAGCCTGCTGTTCTCGGCCACCTTCTCCAACGAGATCAAGAACCTCGCCGACAGCATGCTGAAGTCGCCACAGCTGATCGAGGTGGCGCGCCGCAATGCCGTCTCCGAGACCATCACCCACCGCGTCTACCCGGTCGCCTCCGACCTCAAGCGCAGCCTGCTGGTGCACCTGCTGACCCACGACGAGGAAAAGACCAAGCAGGTGCTGGTTTTCGTCGGCACCAAGTTCGGCGCCAGCCGCCTCGCCGTCTATCTCGAACGCCAGGGTATCGCCGCCGACGCCATCCACGGCGACAAGAGCCAGCAGCAGCGCACCGAAGCGCTGGAAGGCTTCAAATCCGGCAAGATCCGCGTGCTGGTCGCCACCGACGTCGCTGCGCGCGGCCTCGACATCGACGACCTGCCGCATGTCATCAACTACGAACTGCCGCATACCGCCGAGGACTACGTGCATCGCATCGGCCGTACCGGCCGTGCCGGCAAGCACGGCGACGCCACCTCGCTGTTCGCCCCCGAAGAAGCGCAGCGCCTGGCCGACATCGAAAAGCTGATCAAGCGCAAGATCGAACGCGTCGAGATCAGCGGCTTCGCGGAACTGGCGCCGGTGCACGAAAGCGCGCCTCCTAGCAATCGCGGCCACAAGCGCGAACACCTGGAAAGGGCCCGCGAAAAGGCGCGTGATCGCGATCGTGCCCAAACGCTTGACGGCAGCAAGCCGGCCGGGCGCGAGTTGCCCTCCCCCGCCGCCCATGTGCCCAGGCTCGACCCGCGGTTGCCCAAGCTCGACTTCGATCCGAACAAGCCCTATGTCAGCAAATCGGTCGGCGTGGAAGTCGCCGCCCAGAAGCCGGCACCCATCCGCCCGCAACGCCCGGTGGCGGCCCTGCTCGGCGGCTTCGGCAAGAAATAGCGCCGAGCTCGATCATGGGCGGTGCGGCTGCGTGGCGATTGGCCCTGCGCCCGGGCGAGTCGGATGACTGCGGCACACTGTTCATCGAACTTGGCGGGCGCTGGCGCATCGACCCCGGCCTGCCGGCACCGGAAACCCTGAAGGAAAAGCTGGACGCCTCGGTGCGCCGGGTTCGCTTCGAAGCTGACGGGCTGACCGACTGGGATACGGCACTCCTCGGCTTCGTTGCCGGAATCGGCAAGATCTGCGCGGAGCGCGGCATCACCGTCGATGACAGCGGCCTGCCGCCGGGAGCCCGGCGCCTGCTGGCGATGGCACGGGCAGTCCCCGAGCAGAAGCTGAGCGGACGTCATGGCGGGGCCCAGGGACTGTTCGCCCAGGCCGGAATCGCCACCCTGGAGTTCATTCGCGGCGCGCCGCAGATGCTGGGCTTCCTCGGCGAAGTCGTGCTGTCCTTGCTGCGGCTGCTCTCCGGCCGCGCCCGTTTCCGCGCCCGCGACCTGTGGCTGGAGATCGAGGAAGTGGGGCCGCGCGCGCTGCCCATCGTCTCGGTAATCAGCTTCCTGGTAGGCCTGATCCTCGCCTACCTCGGCGCCGACCAGCTGAAGCTGGTCGGGGCGCAGATCTTCATCGCCGACCTGGTGGCCATCGGCATGGTGCGCGAGGTAGGTGCCTTGATGACCGGCATCATCATCGCCGGCCGCACCGGCGCCGCCTTCGCCGCCCAGCTCGGCACCATGCAGGTCAACGAGGAGCTCGACGCCTACAAGGCGCTGGGCATTTCGGCCATCGACTTCCTGGTGCTGCCGCGCATGCTCGCGCTGATGCTGATGGTGCCGCTCTTGACGCTCTACTCGGGCTTCATCGGCATGCTGGCGGGATTGCTGGTCTCGGTCACGATCTTCGACATCGGCGTCTTCGAGTACTACACCGAGACCTTGCGCGCACTGGAGTTCAAGCAGTTCGCGGTCGGCCTGTCGAAGGGCACGGTGTACGGCGCGATGATCGCCTTTGCCGGCTGCCTGCGCGGCATGCAGTGCGGGCGCAGCGCCGAAGCCGTCGGACATGCGGCAACATCTGCGGTAGTCACCGCGATCCTGCTGATCACGATCGCAGCGTCGATCATGACCGTCGTCTATTACCAGCTCGGCATCTGACCCATGGACGCCGTGCCGCACATCGAAGTCCGCGACCTGTCCATGGCCTATGGCGATTTCATCGTGCAAAGCGGCCTCGACTTCGTCGTTAACAAGGGCGACATTTTCATCGTCATGGGCGGCAACGGCTGCGGCAAGACCACGCTGATGCGCGCGCTGGTCGGACTGCAGAAGCCTGCGGCCGGCTCGGTGCTCTACAGCGGCGAGGATTTCTGGAATGCCGCGGCGGAAGAGCAGCAGAGGCTCAAGCGCCGACTCGGCATCCTGTTCCAGGGCGGCGCACTATGGAGCTCGCTGACCCTGGCGGAAAACGTCGCGCTGCCGATCGCCGAATTCACCGGCCTGCCGGCAGCGCGAGTGGATGAGATCGTCGCCTTCAAGCTGGCCCTGGTCGGGCTCGCCGGCTGCGAAGACCTTTACCCGGCCGAGCTCAGCGGCGGAATGAAGAAGCGTGCCGGCCTGGCACGGGCGATGGCGCTCGACCCCGAGATCCTGGTCATCGACGAACCCTCCTCGGGGCTCGACCCGCTGACGGCACGGCGCCTGGACGAACTGATCGTGGAACTGCGCGACAGCCTGGGCACCACCATCGTCGTCGTCACCCACGAACTGGCCAGCATCCTCAGCATCGGTAACAATTCGATCTATCTCGATTCCGAAAGCCGCCGCATGATCGCCACCGGCCATCCGCAGGACGCATTGAAAAGCGGCCACCCCAAGGTGCGCCACTTCCTGACCCGGGGTGGAGATATAGCGGCCCATCCCCCGGCCCCTTCCCCGCGGGAAGGGGTGACGGAGGTTCAGCCGCTGCGCGGCTTCCATGATGATGTCTCGCCGCCTCCTCGGGGCGGCCCTTCGGAGGCGGCATGAGCCGCAAAGCCAACCCGACCCTGATCGGCGCCTTCGTGCTCGGCGCCGTGGCGCTGGCCGTTGTCGCCACGCTACTGCTGGCCGGCGGCAGCTGGTTCGGCGAACGCCGCCAGCACGTGCTGTATTTCGAGGGCGCGGCGCAGGGCCTGCAGGTCGGCGCGCCTGTGGTCTTCCTCGGCGTCAAGGTCGGCACCGTGCGGCAGATACAGTTGGGCCTGGACCAGCAGAGCCGCCGCTTTCTGGTCCCGGTGACGATCGAAGTCGAGCCCCGCGTCGTGCATACCCACGGCGGCGCGGACATCGACCTGCGCGACCGCGAAACGATCCGCCAACTGGTCGAGCGCGGCCTGCGCGCACGGCTGCGGCTGCAGAGCCTGCTCACCGGCCAGCTCTATGTCGATCTGGATTTTCATCCGGACAAGCCGGCCGTATTCGCCGCCCTCGATCCCGAACTCAGCGAAATCCCGACCATCCGCACCACCGTGCAGGAACTCACCTCCAAGCTCGAAGGTTTCCCGATGGACAGCTTCCTCGCCGACGTCGCGGCGATCAGCGGCGCGGTGAACAAGCTGATGTCGGCGCAGGCCACGCAGGACCTGCCGCGCCGCCTCGACGCGACGCTGCGCCACCTGGAATCGCTCGCCAGGCGTTTCGATGCGCAGGGCGGCCCGATCCTGAAGGATGTGCGCGACAACCTGGCCGAGATGAACAAAGCCTTGTTGGCGGCGCAGGCCGCGCTGGCCAAGCTCGATACCGCGGCCGATCGCGTCGGCGACCTGGCGCGACCCGACTCGCGCATGGTGGCCGGCATGACGCAGGCCAGCGAGGACCTGGCGCGGGCCGCCAACGCCGTGCGCAGCCTGACCGAGCAGGAAGCGCCCACGGTACAAAACGTCAATGCCGCGCTGAAGGAAATCGCCCGCGCCGCCGACGCCCTGCGCCTGCTGGCGGAAACCCTGGAACAGCAACCCGACGCGATCTGGCGCGGCAAGAAGCAGAAGTCCACGCCATGACGCCCATGACTTCGATGAGCCACCCCGCATAATGAAATACCGGCCACCGTAACTTGCCAAGCTGGCAAATGGGGCCCGCCCCTCCCATCCTCCCCTTGCGGGGAGGCTACTATCTGGCTCGCTGCGCTCGAACTCGGCGAGTCGCGCCTGCTGAAATACATGAAGAAGGAGACACCATGAAACTGCTCCGCTACGGCCCCAAGGGGCGCGAAAAGCCTGGACTGATCGCCGCAGACGGCAGCCTGCGCGACCTTTCCGCGCATGTCGCCGGCATCAGCTGGAACGAACTCTCCGCCGCCGGGCAAAAGCGCCTGCGCGCCCTGGATCCGGCGACGCTGCCGGCGGTGCGTGGCACGCCGCGCCTGGGCGTACCCTTCACCGGCATTTCCAAGATCGTCGGCATCGGCCTCAACTACCGTGCCCATGCCAATGAAGCCGGCATGCCGATCCCCACCGAGCCGGTGATGTTCATGAAGGCCACCACCTGCATCAGCGGCCCCGACGACCCGATCATGAAACCGGTGGACAGCACCAAACTTGACTGGGAGGTCGAACTCGGCATCGTCATCGGCCGCGAGACGCGCCGGGTCGCCGAGGCCAATGCGCTAAACCATGTCGCCGGCTACTGCACCTTCAACGACGTTTCCGAACGCAGCTTCCAGCTCGAGCGCGGCGGCCAGTGGGACAAGGGCAAGGGCTGCGACAGCTTCGGTCCGATCGGCCCCTGGCTGGTGACGAAAGACGAAGTGCCCGACCCGCAGGCCCTGCGCCTCTGGCTCGACCTCAATGGCGAACGCATGCAGGACTCCTCCACCGCCGACATGGTGTTTTCCTGCGCCGAGATCGTCAGTTACGTTTCTCGCTTCATGACCCTGCTGCCCGGCGACGTGATCTGCACCGGCACGCCGCAAGGCGTCGGCATGGGCCGCGGTCGCTTCCTCGCCATCGGCGACCGGCTCCGCCTGGCGGTGGATGGCCTCGGCGAGCAGCAGCAGACCGTCGTCGCCGCAGCGTAGCAACGCAAAAGTCGGCGCTGGCGCTACGGCGATTCGATCGGGTTCCCCGGCATCCAGGCCGCGATGAGCAACGATTACATCCTCGCCATCGACAACGGCACGCAGAGCGTGCGCGCCCTGATCTTTGACCTGCAAGGCCACCTGGTCGACAAGGCGCAGGTCGAGATCGACAGCTACCAGGCGCCGCAGCCGGGCTGGGTGGAGAACGATCCCGAGGAATTCTGGCGCGCCCTGTGCCTGGCTTGCCAGCGCCTGTGGGCCAACACCAGCGTGCCGAAGTCGGCGCTGCGCGGACTGGTCATCACCACGCAGCGCGCCACCGTGGTCAACCTCGACGCTCGCGGCGAACCGCTGCGCCCGGCCATCGTCTGGCTCGACCAGCGCCGCTCCGACGCCGATCCGGCACTGGCATGGTGGTGGGAACTGGCGCTGCGCGCGGTGCGCATGCACGACACCGTGCGCTACTTCGCGCGCGAGGCCGAGGCCAACTGGATCGCGCAGCACCAGCCGGCTGTGTGGGCGCGCACCGAGAAATACCTGCTGTTGTCGGGTTACCTCAACTGGCGCTTTACCGGGCGCTTCGCCGATTCCGCCGCCAGCCAGATCGGCTACATTCCATTCGACTATCGACGCGCGCGCTGGGCACATCGCTGGAACTGGAAATGGCAGTGCCTTCCGGTCCGGCGCGGGATGCTGCCGGAGCTGGTCCCGGCGGGCGCACGACTGGGCGCGGTGAGCGCCGCTGCGGCACACGACACGGGCATACCCGAGGGCCTGCCGGTGATCGCCGGCGCCGCCGACAAGGCCTGCGAGGTGATCGGCGCCGGCTGCCTGACGCCCGACATCGCCTGCCTCTCCTACGGCACCGCCGCCACGATCAACACCACCACGCCGCGCTACCTCGAAGCCACGCCCTTCATTCCGCCCTACCAAGCTGCGATCCCCGGCCACTACAACACCGAAATCCAGATCACGCGCGGCTTCTGGATGGTCAATTGGTTCAAGGAGCAGTTCGGCCTGCACGAGACGCTCGAGGCGTGCCAACGCGAGGTGACGCCGGAGAGCCTGTTCGATGAACTGGTC
>JBIKLV010000044.1:0-28570 GCA_044359585.1 Sulfuritalea sp.
GCTTGACCGGCCAGCCGTAGCGCGAGGGCAGGGTGTCCTGCTCGCCGGCCGTGACGCAATGCGGCGCGCGCGGAAAGCCGCCGATGGGTTGTTCAAGCGTTATTGAGGCCAAGGGTGCCCTCCGTGACGGTATTGCCTTCGGTGGGATAGCCCAGTTCGCGCCAGGCGAGGAATCCGCCGCGCACTACGCGCAAGCCGGAGAAGCCATGCTTCGCCAGCAGGCGCGCGGCCTGCCCCGAGCGCACCTGGGTGCGGCAGATCAGCACGATTCCATCCTTGCGCCAGGAAGCGAGTTCATCGACACGGGCCGGCAGTTCGCCCAAGGGCAGGTTGATGGCGCCGGGGACATGGCCGGTCTCGCCATCGAAATCCTTGGCCTCGCGCACGTCGATCACGGCGATGCCGCCTTCCACCTGCAGTGCGCGCAGCATTTCCGGCGTGATCATCAGGCCGGCCTTGAACTGGCGCACCAGGCGCGGCAGGAACATCAGCGCCGCGGCCACGGCCAGCGCCAGCATGCCGTTGCGGATCGCGTTGGCATCGCCCGCCAGCGCCGCGCGTCCGGCGTGGCCCAGCCAGGCATAGGCCAGGGCGCCGGGCAGCATGCACACGGCCGAGGCCAGCGCGTAGGCGCCGAGCGGAATGCGCGTCAGGCCCAGCGCGTAATTCACCACGTTGAAAGGGAACAGCGGCACCAGGCGGACGAAGGCGACGAAGCGCCAGCCTTCGGCCTCGACACCCTCGATCAACTGCTTTAGGCGGCCGCCGGTCTTCTGCATCACCCAAGCGCCGGCCAGATGGCGCGCGATGAGGAAGGCCAGCACGGCGCCCAGCGTCGCGCCCGCCAGGCTGTAGAGCGCGCCGGGCAGGGTGCCGAACAAGGCGCCGGCGGCCAGCGTCAGCACCGACCCGGGCAGGAACAGCACGGTGCCGGCGGCGTAGATGGCGATGAAGAACACCGGCGCCCACCAGCCGGCAGAGGCCAGCCACTGTTGCAGGGCTTCCTGAGAGAACTGTCCGCGGTTGGTGAAGGCCAGCGCCAGGCCGGCGGCCAGTGCGACCAGCAGCGCCGCGCGAATCAGGCTAGCGGGCTTCATGGCTGGTGTGGCCGATCGCATAGCCCTCGCCGGCATTGACGAAGGGAATCACCAGCATGCCGGTGAGGCTGACGCAGCGCGGATCGCCGGTCAGGCCGGTAACGCCGATCTGCATGCTCTCCTGCGACAGGCGGGTGTTGGCGCGGTAAGTGCCGAACAGGCGGTCCCAGATCGAAAGGTTGAAGCCGAAATTGCTGTTGGCCTCGGCGTGGTCGGTCGAGTGGTGCACCCGGTGCATGTCGGGCGTCACCAGCAGCAGGCGCAAGCCGGCATCGATACCGCCGGGCAGTTTGACGTTGCCGTGGTTGAACATCGCCGTGGCGTTGAGCAGCACTTCGAACACCAGCACGGCAGCGGCGGGTGCGCCGATCACGGCGATCACCGAGACCTTGATCAGCATCGACAGGATGATCTCGATCGGATGGAAGCGAGCACCCGTGGTGAGGTCGTAATCCGGATCGGCATGGTGCACCTGGTGCAGGCGCCACAAGGCCGGCACCGCGTGGAACATCACATGCTGCAGGTAAATGGCGAAGTCCATGGCGACCACGGCAAGCACCAGCGCCAGAGGCTCGGGCAAGGCCACGTTGTTGAGCAGGCCCCAGCCGTGCTCGGCGGCATAGGCGGCGAATCCGACGGCGGCCAGCGGGAACACCAGGCGCAGCAGCACGGTGTTGAACACCACCAGACCGAGGTTGGCGCTCCAGCGCTTCATGCGCGTATGAAGGAGGACGCGGCGCGGTGCGGCGATTTCCCAGAGCGCCATCACGGCAAACACGCCGAAGAAGGCGCCCATGCGGATGACCGGTTCGTTTGCCAGCGCGAATTCGTTGAACGCCATGCGAACCCTCCTCGAAAGCCGCTTGCGCCCGGACGGGAGAGCGGCTACCATTCAATTAATCAACCAATGAGTTGAATAATACGAAGGCCGCCGCGGGATGTCAAGCGGCGATTTCCAGCCGGGCCGATCGCCCGGTTCTGCAAAGACCGGAGGCAAAGAAAATGGCAAAGCATCTGTTCATACTCAACGATCCGCCCTACGGCACCGAACGCAGTTACAACGCTCTGCGCCTCGCGATTTCGCTGGCCAAGGTGGAGGGCGAGCAGGTCCGGGTGTTCCTCATGGGCGACGCGGCCGCGTGTGCCAAGGACGGGCAGAAGGTACCCCAGGGCTACTACAACGCCGGGGACATGCTGGGCATGGTCGCGCGGCGCAATGCCGAGGTTGGCGTCTGCGGCACTTGCATGGATGCGCGCGGCATTGCCGACGGCGAGTTGGTGGCGGGCGCACTGCGCGGTACGCTGGCCCAACTGACCGAATGGACGGTCTGGGCCGACAAGGTTCTGGTGTTCTGATGGGGCGCCGGTCATGAGCCCCGTCAAGGTCATATCCCAGCAGCCTCCCGGCGGCCGTTGCGGCCTCTATACCCGCTATGCGCAGGCCATCGAAGCACTCACCGGTTGGCCGCACAGCGTGGTGCACACCGAGACCCGCGATGCGCACGGCGAGGGATTTCCCAGCCTGGTCATCCGCGGTGCGTCGTTGCAACCGGAAGACGCCTTCATCCTCACACCGGAGGAAATTTGCAGCCATCTTGCGGGGCTGGACTTGGAGCCCGCTGCCATCGACGCCCTGATGGCCCGTCTGCGCACGATCCACGACGACTTCATGAAGCCGCTGGCAGGCTAGACCGGTACAATTCCAGTACGCGCGGTCAGGCGAACGACAAGGAGGCAAAGCGGATGTCAGGCGGGAATTTCAAGCAGGACGTGTATGCCCAGTTGGCCAGGGTGGCCAAGGCCGTCGGTCACGCCAACCGGCTGGAGCTGCTCGAGTTCGTGGCACAGGGGCCGCGCGGCGTCGATGAACTGGCGCGCATGACGCACCTGTCGGTCGCCAACGCCTCGAAGCACCTTCAGGAGTTGCGCCAGGCCGGCCTGGTGAGGGCGCGCAAGGAAGGCGTGCGGGTGTTTTACGAAGTAGCGGGGCCCGATGTGGTCGACCTGCTCGGCGCACTCCGTACTGTGGCCGAGACGCGTGTCGCCGAGGTCTCGCAGTTGCTGCGCACCTATATTACGGCGCGCGATGACCTCGAACCGATACCGGCGGAAGAACTCATGGAACGCGCCCGGCTCGGCCTGGTCACCGTGCTCGACGTGCGTCCACCCGAGGAATATGCCTCGGGCCATTTGCCGGGCGCCGTCAATATCACCATGGATGCGCTGAGCGGCCACCTCAAGCGCCTGCCCAAGGGCCGCGAGGTCATTGCCTACTGTCGCGGACCCTACTGCCTGCTTTCGGTGGATGCAGTGGCCCTGTTGCGAACCAAGGGCTACAAGGCGCGTCGCCTGGAGGACGGTTTTCCGGAATGGAAGGCCGCCGGCATGCCGGTCGAAGCGTAGCCCTGTCGCGTATCCCGTTCGGCTAAAGGATTTCCACCACCCACTTGGTCACCGTGCCCGTGGCATGGGCACACTTGCCGCCGCGCGCGGTGTCGAAGGCCTGATATTCGGCGGCATTCCACATGTCATAGGTGCGGCCGGTGAACTGCTGTTGCAGTTCGCGGCAGGTGACGCCGCCGAACTCGGCGCGAAAGCGTTCGGTGAGTTCCCTCGCCTTCATGAAATTGTTGATGTAGCGACCCTTGTCGAGCTTGTCGCGGTCGCGGCCGAATTTGGCGCTCAACGCCAGCAGGCCTCCGGTGAGCGCGCCGCAGACGCCTTCGCCGAGCAGGCCGCCACCGCCCGACAGGCCATGGCTGGCCTTCACCGTCTGGTCGTCGATGATGCCGACGGTTTCCTGCACGGTGGCAAGAACGCACTGCGGGCAGCAGCCGTAGTCGAGTTCGTACTGAGTGGCCTTGCGGTAAGCCTCATCGGCCAGCGCTTTGCGGTCGGCATCCATGGCTTGCCCTTTCGCATTAGATAACGCTAATATACGACCATCTTCGGATCCTCGCAAATGTCCTTGATGGGCGGCAATACTTCGCGCCTGAAAGGTTGACACCAGCGTAGTGTTTCCGTGTCATAGTCATGCGTGACGGAGTCCTAGCCTCCGCATTCAGCAAATTCGACAAGGCCATGCCGGACAGCGAAGCAAAATTCATCGACGTCAATGACCTGCGGGTCGGCATGTACGTCTTCCTCGACCTGGACTGGATGAAGCATCCGTTCGCGCTCAACAGCTTCCGGATTGCCTCGCTCGACCAGATCGAGACCATTCGTGGCTTCGGCATCGGGCAGATCCGCTGGTCGCGCGAGCAGAGCGATCCCGAACTCTTCCGCGAGGAGGAAAAGCCGCCCGCGGCGCCCAATGGCAACCTCGTCGCGCGCCAGGCCGTGGTCGATGCGGTGGTGGCCGAAGCCGAGGTGCTGCGCCAGCGTCGCCAGTTGCTGGCCGCCCAGCAGGAGGGGCTGGCGGCCTGCGAGCGGCAGTTCACCGTGGCGGCACATGCCTTCCGCCAGGTAATGGAAAGCGCCGACACCCAGCCGGACGCGGCGCGCAACAAAGCGGAGCAGATCGTCGGCGGCATGGTGGACAAGATGCTGGAGCAGGAAGAATCGGACATCCGGCTGCTGTCCGAAAACGCCGGCGAAAAGTCCTCCCTGCACGCCGTCAATATCACCATCATCGCTCTGCTGCTGGGCAAGGGCCTGGGCCTGGATGCGGCGGAGCTGGCGGATCTCGGCACCGGTGCGCTGTTGCACGACATCGGCAAGATGCGCCTGGCCGAACGACTGCGCTGGCCCGATCCGGATTTCAACGCCGCCGAACTTGAACTGCACCGGGAGCACGTCGCGCACGGCCTTGCCATAGGCCAGGCGATGCAACTCGCGCCGCGCGCTCTCGCCGTGATCGCGGAACACCACGAACTGGCCGACGGCAGCGGCTATCCGCGCCGCCTGGCGGGCGAGGCCATTGCGCTGTCTGCGCGCATCTGCGCGCTGGTCAACCAGTACGACAACCTGTGCAACCCGCAGAATCCGACGCTCGCCCTGACCCCGCACAGCGCGCTGTCGCAGATCTACGCGCAGATGCGGCGGCACTACGATCCCGAGGTGCTGACTCCTTTCATCCGCATGATGGGCGTCTATCCGCCCGGCTCGGCGGTGGAACTGACCGACGGCCGCTATGCGCTGGTGGTCTCGGTGAACTCGCTGCGGCCGCTGAAGCCGCGCATCGTCATCTTCGAGCCGCGCATACCGCGCGCCGAAGCCATGGTCGAGGACCTCGAACAGTTGCCGACGATCGGCATTCGTCGCAGCCTCAAGCCGCTGCAATTGCCGCGCGCGGTGTATGACTACCTGTCCCCGCGCAAGCGCCTCTGCTACTACTTCGAGCGGGCGCGCCCGAATGGCGAAAGCGAGGTGCCGACATGACCCTGTCCGCCTGGCTGCCGCTGATCGAAGGCCTCGCCAACGCCGTGTGGATCGTCGACCCGGCGTCGCTGCGGGTGGTCGCCGTGAACCAGGCCGCTACCGACCTGCTCGGAGTGCCCGCCGCGATGCTGGTCGGCAAGGCGGCACTGGAACTGGCGGCGACTCCCGAAGATGCCTTCTTCTGGGAAGAGGTGGCGCGTGGCCAGAGCGACCGCATCCGCTCGGAGACACTGCTGGTGCGCGCCGACGGCAGTACCGTGCATGTCGAGCGCACGGTCAGCCGGATCACCCTGGCCGACGGCGAAAGCATCTTCGTCGTCGACCTGCGCGACCAGTCCGCCGAGCGGCGCACCGAGGCCGACCTGGAACGCTTGCTGGCCGAACTGCGCGCCACGCTGGAATCGACCGCCGATGGCATCCTCGTCACCGACATGCATGGCTCGATCCGCAACTACAACCGGCGCTTCGCCGAACTGTGGAACTTGCCGCACGATCTGGTGATCCGGCGTGACGATGCCGCGATCCAGAAGTGGATGGAGCAGGGCGTGCTCGACCCCGCCACCTATGCCGATCGCCTTGCGGCCATCGCGGCCGAGCCGCTGCTGGAAACCAGCGACGTGTTGTCCTTGCGTTCGGGCAGCACGCTGGAACGCGTCACGCTGCCGCAGTACGCGCGAGGCCGGCCGATCGGCCGCGTATTCTCGTTTCGCGACATCACCAACCTCAAGCAGGCCGAGCGCTCCCTGCGCGAAGCCAACGAAAACCTGGAAGCGCGGGTCGTGGAGCGCACCGCCGAACTGGTGATCGCCAAGAACCAGGCCGAGGCCGCCAGCATCGCCAAGAGCGCCTTCCTCGCCAACATGAGCCACGAGATCCGCACGCCGATGAACGCCATCATCGGCATGACCAGCCTGCTGCGACGTTCCGGCGTCACGCCCAAACAGGAGGAGCGGCTGGACAAGATCGGTGCGGCGAGCGAACACCTGCTGGATATCATCAACGCCATCCTCGACATTTCCAAGATCGAGGCGGGCAAGTTCGAACTCGAGCAGACCGCGGTCGACGTCGGCGCCATAACCTCCAACGTGGCGTCGATGCTGTTCGAGCGCGCGCAGGCCAAGAAGCTGAAGCTGATCGTCGAGACCCAGCAGTTGTCCGACCACCTGCTGGGCGATCCGACCCGGCTGCAGCAGGCCCTGCTCAACTACGCCACCAACGCGATCAAGTTCACCGAGCGCGGCACCGTCGTGCTGCGTACCCGGGTGCAGGATGAATTCGCCGACGGGGTGCTGGTGCGCTTCGAGGTCCAGGACACCGGCATCGGCATCGACGCGCAGGCGGTGGCCAGGCTGTTCGCCACCTTCGAGCAGGCGGACAACTCGACCACTCGCAAGTACGGTGGTACCGGCCTCGGCCTTGCCATCACGCGGCGCCTGGCCGAACTGATGGGCGGCAGCGCGGGCGTCGATAGCGAACCGGGCGTCGGCAGCACGTTCTGGTTTACCGCCCACCTGGCGAAGGGCCGCCCCGAAGCCGCCGCTGCCCCCGTCGCGCGCGACGAGGCTTCGGGTGGCGTCCCGCTCGTCGCAGCCGACCGGCGGCGCATCCTGCTGGTCGAGGACGACCCGATGAATCGCGAGATCGCGGTCGTGGTGCTCGAAGACGCCGGCCTCATCGTCGATGCGGCAGCGGACGGAGACATTGCCGTGGAGATGGCGGCGGGGCATCCCTACTCGCTGATCCTGATGGACATACAGATGCCGGTCATGGGTGGCATCGAAGCCACCAAACGCATCCGCGCTTCGTCCAATGGCGCCACGGTGCCGATCATCGCCGTTACCGCCAACGTCTTCGCCGAGGACAAGGCGCGCTGCTTCGCGGTAGGCATGAACGACTTCATCTCCAAGCCGTTCAATCCGGACAAGCTGTTTGCGATAATCCGCAAGTGGCTGCCGGAAGGCGACGCCTGACGCGTTGCCCGGCGTCACCGGCGCTGCAACGCTGCAGCGCTTCATCAGGAAAAGAGGAACCAGGCCATGACCGAATCCAGCGGACCCCGCAAGGGCTTCAATACACGCGCCATTCACCACGCCTATGACCCCTACGCGGGCCACGGCTCGCTGAATCCGCCGCTGTATCTCAGCTCGACCTACACTTTCCCGACCGTCGAGGACGGCGCCGCGCGCTTCGCCGGGGAGCAGGCCGGATTCGTCTATTCGCGGGTCGGCAACCCGACCACGCATCTGCTGGAACAGCGCATCGCCGACCTCGAAGGTGGCGAGGCCGCCGTGGTCACCGGCTCGGGGCAGGGCGCCACCACCTCGCTGCTGTGGACCCTGCTCGCGCCCGGCGACGAGGTCATCGCCGACAAGACGCTCTACGGTTGCACCTTCGGCTTCCTCAATCATGGGCTGGCCAAGTTCGGCGTCAAGATCACCCACCTCGACCTCACCGACCCGCGCAATCTTGAAGCCGCGATCGGCCCGCAGACGAAGATCGTGTTCTTCGAGTCGCCGGCCAACCCCAACATGCGCCTGGTCGACATCCCGGCAATCTGCGCCATCGCGCATCGCCACGGTGCTTTGGTGGTGGTGGACAACACCTATTGCACGCCCTATCTGCAGCGCCCGATCGAACTCGGCGCCGACTACGTGCTGCATTCGGCGACCAAGTACCTCGGCGGCCACGGCGACCTGATCGCCGGCGCCATCGTCGGGCCGCAGGAGCCGTTGCTGCAGGTGCGCTTCCACGGCCTCAAGGACATGACCGGCGCGGTGCTGTCGTCGCAGGATGCCTTCCTGATATTGCGCGGGATCAAGACGCTGTCGCTGCGCATGCACCGCCACAGCGAGAACGCGCAGGGCATCGCGGAATTCCTCGCGCGCCATCCCAAGGTGGCGGTCTGCCATTACCCCGGGCTGGAATCCTTCCCGCAGCGCGAACTGGCAAAGCGCCAGATGAAGCTGCCCGGCGGCATGCTGGCCTTCGAACTCAAGGGCGGCATCGAGGCCGGGCGCCGCTTCATGAACGCGCTGCAACTCGTCACGCGCGCCGTCAGCCTGGGCGATGCCGAAAGCCTGGCCCAGCATCCGGCCAGCATGACGCATTCCTTCTATACGCCCGAGCAACGCCAGGAACACCTGATCGCCGAAGGCCTGGTGCGCATCTCGGCCGGACTGGAGGATCTCGACGACCTGCTGGCCGACGTGAAGCAGGCGCTGGATGCTGCGTGACGCGAGAATTGCCGTGCCGCCGCCGCCGACTTTTGCGGCGCATCTCCCCATGATCCATCCCGCCACCGTCGATCCCGGTCGCGGGCGCACTGAGCCGGAGTTCTGAAATGCCCATCGAGCTTGCCGAACAATATCGGGGTACCGCCCACGGCGAAGAAGCCGCCGCCATCCTCGGCGCCTGCGTCCAGTGCGGCCAATGCACCGTCAATTGCCCCACCTTCCGCATCCTCAACGACGATTGGGACAGCCCGCGCGGGCGCATCAGCCTGATCCGCCAGTTGTTCGAAGGCCAGCCCAGCGGCTCGGATCTGCAGCTGCACCTCGACCGCTGCCTGACCTGCCGCTCCTGCGAGGCGATGTGCCCCGAAGGCGTGCGCTTCGGCCGCCTGCTCGACATCACGCGCGAGCAGATCGAACCGGTGGCGAAGCGCGGCACCAGGGAGCGCCTGCTGCGCCGTGCGCTGCGCGCCGTGGTGCCCTACCGCGCCCGTTTCACCGCGCTGTTGCGGGTCGGCCAGGCGCTGCGCGGCGTCCTGCCCGCCGCTGTGCGCGCCAGGGTGCCGCAAAAGCGCGTGGCCGGGCCCTGGCCTGCCGCCGCCCACGCGCGCACCATGCTGGTCTGGCAGGGCTGCGTGCAGCCGGCCATCGCGCCCGACATCAACGCCGCTGCGGCGCGCGTACTGGATCGCTGCGGCATCCGTCTGGTGGCGGCCAACGCCGGCTGTTGCGGGGCGCTGAGCTACCACATGGCCGAAACCGGCGAAGCGCGCGACTTCATGCGTCGCAACATCGACGCCTGCTGGCCGCAGATCGAGGCCGGCGCCGAAGCCATCGTCATGACCGCCAGCGGCTGCGGCGCCCACGTGCGCGACTACGGCGCGCTGCTGGCCGATGATCCGCAGTACCGCGACAAGGCCCGGCGCTTTTCGGACTTGAGCAAGGACATCGCCGAGATCATCAGCGATGAACTCGCCGCCGGGCGCCTGCCGGCCATTCCGCCGCAGCCGCGTTCGCCCGACCGGCGCGTCGCCTACCAGTCGCCGTGCAGCCTGCAGCACGCGCAGAAACTCAAGGGGGTGGTGGAACGCCTGCTCAAGCACGCCGGCTACACGCCGACCCCGGTCGCCTATCCCTTCATGTGCTGCGGTTCGGCCGGCAGCTACGCCATCCTGCAGCCGGAAATCTCCGGCGCACTGCGCGCGGCCAAGCTCGAAACGCTGCTGTCGACGCGGCCGAAGATGATCGTCACCGCCAACATCGGCTGCCTGACCCACCTCGCCGAAGCCTCACCGCTGCCGGTGCGGCACTGGATCGAACTGCTCGATGAAACGCTGGCGGCGAGCGCCGCGAAGGCTCAGTAGTCATTCATGCAGAATCAGGGGATGGATCCGTCATTCCGGCGAAAGCCGGAATCCAGTTTGCGCAGCCGTTACTGGATCCGGGGTCAAGCCCGGGACGACCGCTGGAATTGCGTCCATCGGTTTCAACCTTACTTTGCACTATTGATCCGGCCACAACCTACTTGTACGCTCGCCCTGAGCTTGTCGAAGGGTGCGGAGGGCTTCGACAGGCTCAGCCCGAACGGCGGCTTCAAGCTCATGAATGCCGGCTCAATAGCTACACTGCCGGCGGCTTGCCTTTGGCGCGGGCCAGCTTGAGCGCCAGCAGCAGCGCCGGCAGCAGGTGCCAGACCACGTCGAAGATGTCCAGCGGTCGCGTCAGGCGGCCTTCGCCGAGCATGCGAAATTTTTCCACCAGGTGCGGTTCGGGCACGAAGGGTGCGCCGAGCATGAAGACCGTCGCGACGACCAGCACGGCCAGTGGAATCTGGTCCAGAATTTTCATGGGAATGCTCCTGTTGATGGCTGGGGAGCGCTGCGTTGCCGTATCGCCGTCGCCGACTTTTGAGTCACCTTAGCCACCGAGCGCCTCGACGATCACCGGTGCCGCCGTCGGGTCCTGCACGAAGAACAGGTGGCCGCCCTCAAACTCGCGATAACTCGCGCCGGCAATGCGCTGCGCCAGGGGACGCTGCACGTCGGGCGCGGCGATGCCGTCGTGGCGGCCGGCGAAGACGCTCACCGGCAGCGCCAGTGCGGGCAGCCTGCCCCAGGTGTCGTGGTGCCGCCGCGCTTCCATCTGGCGCCGGGCGCCGTCGCGCGCGGCGGGGTCTTGGTCGGCCAGGCGCAGCGCGGCCAGGCCGTCATCGACCATGCCCTGCCACAGCGTCGCGTGCGCGGCCTGCCATTGCGGCGTACGCCGGACGTCGGCCAGTTCGAGGAAGCGGCGCGCGCGCGCGGCATCGTCCAGCGCCGCCAGTTCGTGCATCGGGAACGAGGCGCCGCCCGCGCCGCCGGCGCTGGTGGACATCAGCACCAGGCGCGTCACGCGGGATGCATGGCGCAGTGCCAGTTCCTGCGCCACCATGCCGCCGAAGGAATAGCCCAGCACCGCCGCACTGTCCCAGCCCAGCGCCGTCATCAGGCCGGCGGCATCGTCGGCGTAGTCGGCCATGGTGTAGTCGCGCGCGGGCTTGCCGCTGCGGCCCCTGCCGCGCTGGTCGAAGGCCAGCACGGTGAAGCGTTCGGCCAGCCGCCGGTCGAACTCGGTCGGCTGCCGCCGCAGGTCGCCGCCGGTGCCCCAGATCTTCAGCAGGCGCGGGCCGCTGCCGGCCAGCTCGTAACAGAGCTCGAGGTCGCCGACGCGAACGAAGGGCATGGCGAGCTGGCTCCGGTTTGGCGGTTCAGGTAGAGAGCTTGCGCCCGAGGCGGTTCTCGACGGCCGCCACCTTGGCCTTGATGCGCCCGCCGGGGCCGGCACGGTAGTCGATCTTGATCTGCGTGCTGATGCGCTCGCAATCGGCGCTCATCGCCGCGAAGCAGGCCGTCACCACCGCCATCACCTCGGCCCATTCGCCCTCGATGATGGTGCCCATCGGCGTCAGTTGGTAGGGCAGGCCGCTCTTGTCGATGATGTCCAGCGAGCGCGCGACATAGGGGCTCAGGCTTTCGCCCTTGGCGAAGGGCGACATGGAAAATTCGAGCAGGACCATGGTGTCGCCCCGCGCTCAGCGCTGCACGGCGTCGATCGCCAGGATGCTGACGTCGGCGGCGCCGTGGCCGGCCGTCAGCAACTGGTCCATCCGCGCCGCGATGCCGTGCAGCAGTGCCAGCGGCCGCGCGCCCGCCGTCTCCAGCATCAGGCCGACGTCCTTGCGCGCCATGGCCAGTTCGAAGCTCGGCGGAAAGTCGCCGTGCGCCATGTTCGCGCCGCGCGTCGCCACCATCATGTTGAGGTCGAGCAGTTCCATCATCTTGATCGCGTCCTGCCCCGGCACGTCGCAGGCCTTCGCCAGCGTCAGGACGTCGGCCATCGCCGCCGACAGGCTGAGGATCAGCGCGTTGCCGAACAACTTCTTTGCCGCCGCGAGGTCGCTGCGCTCGCCCTGGTAGTCGAGGCGCCCGGTCATCGCCGCAAGGTCTGCCCGCAGCGGATCGAACACCGCCGCCGGCCCCGCCGCGAGCATCGAGCCCTTGGCGGTGCGCGCCATCAGCGGTGTCATGAACACGGGGCAGTGCAGGTACTTTACGCCGGCCGCCGCCAGCGTCCTGGCGCGTGCGGCGGTCAGTGTCGGCAGCGTCGTGCTGTGGTCGACGATCACCGCATCGGCGGCCAGTCCCGCGCGCGCCGCGGCGAGGATTTCATCGACCACCGCGTCGTCCTTCAGCACCAGGTGCACCCGCGATGCGCCGCGCACCGCGTCGGCCGGGGTTGCCGCCACGCTGATGCCGAATTGCGCCAGTGCCTGCGCCTTGTCGGCCGAGCGGTTCCATGCGGTGACGCGGTCGCCGCGTTTTGCCGCGGCTTCCGCGAAGGCCGCGCCGAGCAGGCCGGTGCCGAGAAATGCAGTGATCGCCATGGTTGGTTTCCTGTAGGTTGGGGTAGTGCGGGAGGGTTCATGCCGGTTCTGCGACCGGCACGCCAGACCTGGCGGATTTTACCCGCACCCAAGCTTGCCTGACCCGAGCTTCCTGCGCGGAGTCGCGCGGGAAACTAGAGGGCTTCGCCTAGGGGTTTAGGGTGTCCGCTCTAGGCAGGCCCGCTAAAGTCAATGCGCTGGAGGACCGGCTTCCTGGCTGGCCCGAGACAATGAAAGGAATCATCATGCTGAAGTCCAAAAAGCTGCTCCCGAAGGATCTGGCAGCCAATCAGGTAGTGGTCGCGATGCGGGAAGCCGCCGTTAATGTGCTGTCGGCCAACCTGAACGTGCTCTACGTAACCCGCGACCAGGGCAGGAAGGTCTGGAGCGCGCTGGGCGCCACGGCCGGTACCTTGGCCGGGCAGAACCTGAAGTTGCTGAGGACCACGGTGGCCGCCGCCAACGACAAGTCGGTCGCCGCATGGGAAGCCGTCGAGCTTGTGCTGGAAGAGCGCGTCATGCCGGTGCTGGACAGGGTCGGCCTGGCCGCGCCCGCGCAATACGGCGTCGATCTGTTCGGCAAGGGCGTGCATCGGGTGTCGGCGCAAGTGGTCGAACTGACCCGCGTGCGCAGGGTCGCCGCCAAGCGCCCGGTGCGCAAACCGGCTGCGAAGAAGGTCGTCACGAAGCGTCAGGCACGTCCGGCCACCAAGCTGGCGGCATGATCGCTTGATTGGTCCATCGGCGCCGTATCGCCGGCGCCGACTTTCCTAACGGCCGCCTGCTGCCAGCGCCGCGCGCAGCCGCGGCCACAGCAGGTTGATCGCCAGGCCCGCCAGCACCAGCGCGGCGGCGGTCAGCTTCCAGCCCGGCAGCGATTCGTCGAGCCACAGGGCCGCGGCGCCCATGCCGAACACCGGCACCAGCATCGCCATCGGCGTGATCGTCGCCGCCGGGTGGCGCGCCAGCAGCCAGCCCCAGGCCGCGTAGCCGAACAGCGAATTGCCCCAGGCCTGCCACGCCACCGCGGCCCAGGCCGCGGCATCCGCCGTGACCAGCGCCGCCGAGATCGCATCCCAGCCTTCGACGGCCAGCGACAGCGCGATCAGTGGTGGCACCGCGAAGGCGCTGGACCAGACCACGTAGGCGAGGATGTTGGTCGGCGCACCCTGCTTCGCCGCGATGTTGCCGCCGGCCCAGCAAAACGCTGCCAGCAGCACCAGGAACAGACCGAGCGGCGTGGTGCTGCCGTCGGTATGCAGGATGATCACGCCGATGCCGCCCGCGGCCAGCAACAGGGCGAACCACTGGAAAGGGCGCACGCGTTCGCCGGAAAGGCGCATCGCCAGGCCGATGGTGAAGAACACCTGCACCTGAATAACCAGCGAGGCCAGGCCCGGTGAAATGTGGCCGTTCATCGCCACGTAAAGCAGGCCGAACTGCCCGGCGCCGATCAGCAGGCCGTAGAGCGCCAGGTTGCCCAGCGGCACCGCCGGGCGCGCGCAGAAGAACAGGCCGGGCAGCAGCACCAGGCCGAAGCGCAGCGCTGCCATCAGGAGCGGCGGCAAGGCCCCCAGCGCGAACTTGATAACCACGAAATTGATGCCCCAGACGGCAACCACGGCAAGCGCGAGCAGGAAGTGGCGCAAGGGCAGGGTGGCGGGCATGCGGGATTGTCGCATGGGGGTTCGCGGGAATTGCCACTTCATCCGTGCCCAGGCTCGTGCCGGACTTATCGCCGTGTCGCCAGCGCCGACTTTTCCGCATCCGGTTCCGGTAGATTCCCGCTAGTGCCGAGTTCAACGGGAGGAGAGCATCGATATGTCGGAAACGCAAGTCATCTGGAGCGTGTTGGCCCTGGCGGCCCTGCTGTTTGTCGGCCTGGCCCTGCGCGCCGAACGCCGCCGCTTTGCCGCGCGCGGCAAGGCCGGCGCCTGGCTCCGGTTGCGCCTGGCCAGCCTGCCCATCGGCCTGCTCGCCGCCGCGGCGGTGTGGCTGCCCGCCCGCGCCGTGCATGGGCCGGAAGCGCTCGCGGCGCTCTACCTGCTGATGTTCTCGCTCGGGCCGCTCGTCTATTTCGGCCTGCACTGGCTTGCCGGCCGCATGACCACACCCGCCCTGAGCGCCGGCGAAGCCGCGGCGATCGGTGGCAGTGGCCTGCTGCTGGTGATACTTCCGGCGTTCCTGGCCGGCATGGCCTCGCCCTGGGTGCATCAACTGGGGATGGGGGTGCGGCAAATGCAGCGCGGCCTTGCAGTCGAAGCGCCGCTGGCCCACCGCATCCTGCAACCCCAGCGCTTTCTCCTGCCCGAGATCGGCGAGGTGCTCTCCGAACATTGGCAGGCGCCGCCCGGCGTCAGGGTCGAGCGCATCGAATGGGAACTGGGCGGCCAATACCTGCAGGCGGGCGATAGCACCGGCAGCATCCTGTGCCGGGACGGCGAAGACTTCCATGTCTTCCGCCTTGCCGCCAATCCCGCCCCGCGCTGGCGCATGTATTGGCGGGATGCGGCGGGCAGCCTGCAGCGTTCCGACTGGACGTCGGCGCCCGTGGAGGCAGGGCCTCCGACTGCGGCCCTGACTCCCGCCTGGACGCAGGACGGCTTCGCGTTTCCGGTCCGCGTCCCGCGCAACTTCGTGACCGTCAAACGGCGCTGGGCCACCGGCAAGGTAGTGCAGTCCGACGCGCTGGATGGCCAGACGCTGCCGTCTCCGACAGATACCTGCCTGTCGTCCCCTTACCGCAACCGCGACGCGGAATCGGTGGTGACCAGCGTGGGCATCCGGATGTGGCTGGCGGGTGCCCAGCGCATGGGGTTGGCCAGCTTCGGCCGTCCGTCGCAGTAAGCGGAAGCCTGCGGCGGACTCGCAGGGATCATCGGTCCGTCGCGGTTGCCATCAGCGGTGCGCGCGCATGGCTTTTGCGGACGACGCCATGGAGGGCGTCGGAAAACGGACCACCCAACCGATGGCCCGTTCCGCTTGCAGAAGCCTGCTTACCTCAGTACGGATTTGAAAAAGAGGTCGGCTTCGGCCTTCGACTGCTTGTCCGCTTCGGCGTTGTAGGCCAGCGGCAGCTTGTACGTCTGGCCTTTCTCGGTCGCCTCGGGGTTGGTGAAGGCGTGTACCGCGCCGGGATAGTCGATGAACTTCATGTCGGCCTTGGCCGTTTCCATGTCCTTCTTGAAGCTGGCGATCTGTTCCGGCTTGTTGAAGGGATCGTCGGCACCGTTGAGGACCAGCACCCTGGACGTCATGGCGTTCGTGCTGCTGCGATAGCCGCCCAGGCTTGGATGAAAGGCGGCCACCCCCGCCAGGTCCGCGCCGGCGCGCGCCGCGCTCAGCACCACGGCGCCACCCATGCAGTAGCCTGACGCAACGATGCGCTTGGCATCGACCGTGGCGTGCCTGGCCAACTGCTCGCGCGCGGCCTTGAAGCGGCTTTGCACCAGCGCCGGGTCACCCATCACGGATTTCATGAGCGCGCTCGCGTCGGTCGGGTTGTCGGCGGTCCTGGCGTCGCCGTACATGTCGGCGACGAATGCCGTGTAACCCTGCTCCGCGAAGCGGCGCGCCTCGGCCAGGGTGTGCTTGGTGATGCCCCACCACTCGTGCACCAGGACGATGCCGGGGCGCTTTCCGGTCTGGGCGTCGTCGTAGTACACGACGCCTTTCATCGTGGTCCCGCCATCCTGGTAAGTCACCGGCTCTTCGCGCAGTGCGGCCTGGGCGGAGGTTGCGAGGGAGATTGCAAGTGTCGCCGCATAGAAAAGTTTACGCATGGATTTCCTCGGGAAAGTGGTTATCGACAGGACAACGATGGTGAAGGTGACATGTTTCCGCAGGTTGCGCAACAAGCTGAACCGGGCGAGTAGCGCCTGCGCCGGATGAACATTGCCGACGCGGATTCCCATGTTCTTGTCGTGGAAATCGCTGAATAGCCCCTACACCAAAAGTCGGCGCTGGCGATACGGCGATTCGACGCTCCCACCCATCCCCTCACCCCGCAATTCACCCCCCGCTTTCCGCAATTCGTCGCACGCCGGATGACGGCGGGGGCGGCGCTTCCTAGCATGGCCTCACTTTCAACCCCAGAGGAGTCATGCCATGAAACTCATTCCCAACCGTCGCCAGTTGCTGGCGCTGGCCGCCGTCAAGCTGTTTGCCGTGGGCGCGGTGTTTTTCCTGCCGACGACCACGCCCGCTTTCATTCCCACCGTGTTCGCCGCCCCGGCCGCCCCGGCCACCGAGGCCAGCTTCGAGGCCGCGCTGCGCGAGTTCGATGCCGCGCGTGCCGACGAAAAGCGGGTCGATGCGGCCATCGCGGCGCTGCGCGGCCTGCCGGCCGACCCGCAGCGCCAGCCGCTGCAGGCGGCTTGCCTGGGCAGTGCGCTGACGCTGCAGGGCAAGGCGGCCTGGATGCCGTGGAGCAAGATGAAGTACACCGAGCAGGGGCTGGACCAGCTCGATGCGGCACTGGCCATGCTCAAGCCCGAACATGCCACGGTCGCGGTGCGCGGCGTGCCGGTCAGCCTGCAGACCCGGCTGGTGGCGGCGGCGACCTTCGTCGCCGTGCCCGACGGCCTGTTCCACCGCCGCGCCGACGGCCGCAAGCAACTTGCCGCCTTGCGTGCCGATCCGCTGCTGGCGGCGGCGCCGGCGGCGTTTCGCGCCGAAGTGGCGGCCGCCGAAGCCAGCCTCGCGGAGTCGGCCAAATGAACGCGCCGATCGCGGCGCTTGCCGTGCGCGCCTGCACGGTGCGCCTGACGGACTTGCGCAAGCGCTACCGCGTCGGCGACGACTGGGCCGAGGCGCTGAAGGGCGTCAGCCTGACGGCGGCGGCGGGCGAGATGGTGGCGCTCACCGGCCCCTCGGGCAGCGGCAAGAGCACGCTGCTCAACCTGGCCGGCCTGATCGACACGCAGGATTCCGGCACGCGCGAAATTGACGGCAAGCCGGTGGATGGGCTCGACGATGCGGCGCTGACCCAGCTTCGGCGCGAGCAGGTGGGCTTCATCTTCCAGGGCTTCAACCTGGTGCCGGTGATGAACGTGGCGGACAACGTGGAATACCCGCTGTTGCTGCTGGGCCGCCCGCCGGCGGAACGACGCCGCAAGGTGGCTGAAATCCTCGAGCGCACCGGGCTGACAGGGCTGGCCGGACGCCTGCCGGACGCGCTCTCGGGCGGCCAGCGGCAGCGCGTGGCGATCGCCCGCGCGCTGGTCAAGTCGCCCAGCCTGGTGATCGCCGACGAACCGACCGCCAACCTCGATTCGCACACGGCGCAACAGATCGTCGATCTTTTGCGCGAGCTGTCCCACGAACGCGGAGCGGCGGTGGTGGTGGCGACCCACGACGAACGCATGAGCGCGCATTGCGACCGCGTGCTGCGCCTGGCGGACGGCGAACTCTTGACTGGAGAACTGCAATGAATTGGATCCTGTTTGCCTGGAAGAACGTGATGCGCAACAAGCGCCGTTCGCTCACCGCGATGCTGATCACGGCCATGGGCACGGCGGCCGTGCTGATCGGCGGCGGCTTCGCGCTCTTCACTTACGAATCGCTGGAGGAAATGACGGCGCGCGACAGTGGCCACGTGGTGCTGGCGGCGCAGCGCGGCTTCGACAACGACGAGGACGTGCCGCTGCAGCACGGATTGAGCGGCGCTGCGGCGCTCGCGGCCCACTATGCGGCGCAGCCCGGGGTGCGCGCGGTAGCGCCGCGCATCCAGTTCTCGGGCCTGGTTTCCAATGGCGACAAGTCGGCGGTATTCATCGGCAGCGGCGTCGATCCGGAAGTTGATTTCCGTCTGCGTGGGCCGCAGCTCGACTTCGTCGCCGGCGAGGCGCCGGGGCCGTCGGAGGCGGTGCCCGAAATCGTCATCGGCGACGAACTGGCGACGCTGATGAAGGTCAAGGTGGGCGGCTCGCTGACCCTGCTCGGCACCACCACCGAAGGCAACCTCAACGCGGTGGATGCGGTGGTGCGCGGCATCGTCAAGACCGGCGTGCCGGACATCGACCGCCGCCTGGTGATGACCGACATCCGTGCCGTGCAGCGCCTGCTGCTGACGGACAAGGTCGGCAGCCTGGCCATCTACCTCAAGGACACGGCGCAGACCGAGGCGATGGCGGCGCAGGTGAAGGCCACCCACCCGGAACTGGCGGTGCGCACCTGGCGCGACATGGCGGTCTTCTACCAGGCGGTGCGCGCGCTGTACAACCGCATCTTCGGCATCCTCGGCCTGATCATGGTGGTCATCGTCGCGTTCGCCATGAGCAACACGCTGGGCATGGCGGTGGTCGAGCGCACCCGCGAGATCGGTACCCTGCGCGCGATCGGCACCCAGCCGGGCGAGGTGGTGCGCAACTTCGTGCTCGAAGGCGCGGCCATCGGCGCGGCGGGCGCGGTGATCGGCATGCTGGCGGCAGGCGCCACCACGCTGGCGCTGATCTTCGCCGGCCTCGAAATGCCGCCGCCGCCGGGACGCTCGATCGGCTACCCGCTGCTGCTGAGCTTTTCCCCACCGCTCTACCTTGGCGCCACGCTGGTCGTGGTGGCGCTGGCCGCCGCCGCCGCCTGGTTCGTCAGCCGCCGCGCCGCACACAAACCGATAACAGAGGCTCTCGCTCATGTCTAAGATCACGCTCATCCGTTCCGCGCTGCTTGCCATCGGCATTGCGGCATCCTCCGCCGGCTTCGCTGCCGACGCCAAACTGCAGGCCCTGGTCAAGGACGCCGACGCCTACCGCCTGGCGATGGATGCCGGGCGCGTCGAGACCGAGATCCGCAGCTTCAAGAGCGGCCAGCTCGACAAGACGCGCAATTACACGGTGTACCTGAAGCCAGGCAATCGCTCGCTGGTCCTGTTCAGGAGCCCCGCCGAGCGCGGGCAGAAGCTGCTGATGCAGGGCGACGACTTCTGGCTGATGATGCCCAGCAGCCAGCGGCCGCTGCGCATCACGCCGATGCAGAAGCTGCTGGGCGAAGCGTCGAGCGGTGACATCGCCACAATGACCTGGGGCGAGGACTACGAGGCCGCATCGCTCGGCGAGGAAACCGTCGCCGGCCAGCCCTGCGTCAAGCTGGAACTCACGGCGACGCGCAAGGGCGTCAGCTACCCGCGCGTGGTGGCCTGGATCGCGAAGAAGGGCCACGCGCCGGTGCAGGCCGAGTTGTACGTCGCCTCGGACAAGCTGGCGAAGGTGGCGAGCTTCACGCTGGGCGAAGTGGACGGTCGCCGCCAGGTGACGACCATGACGCTGACCGACCACCTGCAGAAGGAACGCAGCACCGAGGTGCATTACCTCTCGCGCACGCCGAAGACGCTGGGCGACGAGTGGTTCAACCCGGCGTTTCTGGTGCGCGCGGAGTCGCCGCAATGAGCCTCGGCGGAGAGTCCTGCTGCGCTTGGCATCTCGGGGTTGCGCGGTGCTCGCAATCCTCACGTACTGCCGGTACGCTCCGGTTGCTGTGCTCCGGGCGCCCCCGACCTGCCTGCGCTCGCGACGGATCTCCGCGCGAGGCTGTCAAAACGCCGTATCGCCAGCGACCGCAGGAAGTCCCTTTGGGGCGCCGACTCTTCGCGCTGCTGCTCGCCGCCATCGCGGGGCCGGCGGCGGCGCAGCAGGCGCCGGGCATCGACATCGCCTGGACCACGCGCGCGGTCGCCGAGACGCGCAGCCTGCGCGACGACAGCGCGTTCGGTGCCGGGCTGCCGCTGACCAGCTTCGGCCGCGACCGCGCTCGCATCGAGCAGGAGGCGCGCGGCAAACTCGGCCCGCTGAACCTGCTGGCGACCGTGACGGCGAGCGGGCAGGAGGGCGCAAAGCCGGACACCCGATTCGTCACCCACGAGGCCTACGTCGATTTCACGCTGGGCGGCGAGCGCTTCAGCGCCGGGCGCAAGGTCCTGTCGGGCGACGTCGGCTACGCCTTCCGTCCGCTCGACGTGTTGCAGCGCGAGTCACGCCTGCAACTGGCGCCGGTGCCGCTGACCGGCATCCCGATGATCGCCTGGGACAACTTCGACGCCGACAGCGCCTGGTCGCTGATCCTCGCCAATCCGGGCCACGGTCCGGGCAATGCGGGCAGCACGGCCGCCGCGCGCGACGACGCTTCGCTGGCGCTGCGCCTGTTTCGCCGTGCGCCCAGCGCCGACATTCATGGCGTCGCGCGCGCCTCGGCACGCCATGGCCTGGAACTGGGCGCCGGCTTCGCGGCGGTGCCGAACGATGCGCTTGAAGTGCATGGTTCGCTGCTGCTCCAGCAGCGCGGCGAGCGGCGCGTGCCGCTGGCGGCGGGGGCCGGCGTGGGACAGTTGCTCGACGCGGCGCGGGCGCTGCAGGTGGAATCGCACGGCCGGGTCGGCAAGGCCCTGCTCGGCGCCACCTGGACCGCCGAGAGCGGCATCTCGGCGATGGGCGAGCTGTGGTGGGATGGCAGCGCGAACTCGGCCGACGACTGGCGCCGCCTGCGCACCAATGCCGTGGCGAGGAACGCGCTGCGCGGCCTGCCGGGCGTGCCCGACATCGCCATCGCCGGCGCCAACGCGGCATCGACGCGAATCTTCGAGCAGGGCAACCTGGCGCGGCGCGGGATGCTGGCGCGCCTGGCGTGGACCGAGCCCGCCGGCAAATGGAGCGCAGCGGCCGACTGGATGGCATCGCTGGAAGACGGCGGCCGCAACCTGACGCTGTCCTCCGGCTATGCCGCCGACAAGTGGCGGCTGGATGCCGGGTTGCGCGCCTACGGTGGCAAGCCGGATTCGGCCTTCGGCCTGCTGCCCGAGCGGCGCGCGGCCTTCGTTACGTTCTCGGTTTCTTACTGAGCGGCGATGTCAGGGAAACAGCGCCGGGCGCAATACCGGGCCGTTAAGCACCTGGTTCGCCGTCGCATGAGGTGCAGACCGTGCTGATGCGTTCGCGGACTTGTGCCGCTAGCGACCGGTGAAATGCCGGCTCACTTCATGAACTTGCTTCCACGCCCCGTTTCGGCCAAGCTGCCCGGAGACGGCATTGATGGCAAGGTAAATGCGCGTTCTGGCGATGTGGCCCTTGGGGGACGAACTCTCAATCGAGAGATTCCGCAGCACGAGGACCGGGTTTTCTGCAGTGAGCTTGCCCTGGATGTTCTGAAGCCCCCTGGCAAAGCCACCCGTACTGCGGGTGTCGTCCACTTCTGTGTCATGGTAAGTGACATTGATACCCAGGCTCAAGTACGTGACCTCTGCGCGCCCGGGGTTCTTTTCGATCACGATTTCGTCGAAGCTGAAGCGTTCCTGTCCATTTACCCTGGTGCGACGTATGCCGTTGGCCGCAATCCCGAGGTAGGGCGCGAACTCTTGCATCGGCATCGACCACGTGCGGGTGTCGGTGATCCACGGCGTCTTTGGCGGGAGTACGGGTTCCGGTGCGACGGCTGTCGTCGTTTGCGGCGGAGCCGGGAGTGATGGATCGGGACCGACTGTGCCGACGAAAAGGCGATCGCCGAATACCGACCAGAGCACCATCAACACGATAATCAGGAGCATGACCCAACCAAACCAATTCAAAGTCATCGCTCCGCTAGGATCGGTTGCGGCAACGACGGCTTCGGGCTTGTCGGTAGTGGTAGTGGCAGTGGCCGGGTCAGGCTCGATGACGATCGAAAAGCCGCGATCCAGGTCGATTCCAGGCACTTGGGCAACGACCGCGATCTCCCATCGATGGAAATGCCGGGCTTCCCCTCCGTCGCGGCGGAATCGATCGAACTCCTCGTCGTGCTCCTCGGCGAGATCCGTAGGCCGTGCGTCGGCGGCGATGTCGAAGCTGATTTCGGCGCCCGCCCCCAGGCCCCGGCACCGCAGCGGAAAGCGCTCGCGGCTGCTCCAGACCACTTCCTCGGTCCGAGACGCCTTGCCCGACGAGTAGGCGAACCACGTCACGTGCTGGCATCGGATTTCCGCTTCAATTTCTGGCATCGCCGGAACCTTGTCCTGAAACCGCAAAAGGCCGACGAATCGGCCACCGGGCCGCGCCGATGCGCCCAGCCGCGGCGTCAGCGAAACGACGCCGAACTTCTTCAAGTCCAGTGCGACCCGGACCCCGCGCCATCCTATGTAGATGCCGAGCAGGACCGCCAAACCGGCTATGGCCATGGCGTCCAAGCGGTCCTGCCGGAAGGCCATGTAGGAGACGAAGAACCACAAGGCGCACCAGACGAATATGATCAGCCATGGCCACAGGATCGCCGTATAGCGAGGTTCGGACTGGCGCATGACATTCGCTCCTGACGAATTTTGCCAAAAGCATATCACTTGCCCGCCAGCTACCGGAAGCAGGGGAATGTCAGCCCCAGAAGCGATGGACGTCGTTCAAGACCGATGGGCGGTTGCCAGGGGCTGGTGCCGGAGGGAACCGAAAGGGGTCAGCAACATTTGGAAATTCAAAGTTCCAGGCTCGAATTGAATTCGTAGGCTTCGGCACCTTACTTACAAAAGCCTAGCCGACTGCCCTGCCGCCGTTAGAAGCGCAACCGCCTTCTTGTCGAAGGAAACGAAGATTTCCCCACCTAACCAGCAGCCCTCGTAGGCGATGACGCCATCGGCGAAATCCCCGCCGGCTTCGAGCACGGACAGGCCGGCCTCGACGGCGGGTCGGTTGGCTTCCACGTTGGCTACGGCAAGCAGCGTCCGGATTGCGATGGCAACATCGGCGGCAGTGAATCCATAAACCTGGCGCAGCACCCACGCAAACTCGCACAGGCATGGCAACGCGACCGCGATCAATTCGGCTTGTTTCAAGGCCTTGATGGCGACCTTCGCTTGCGCGGGGTCGTCGCGCACGACGGCGCGAACGAGGACGTTGGTATCGACGGCGATTTTCACTTCTTGCCGGCCCAGCCTTTTGCGGCTGCCGCGTTGATTTCTTCGATGGTGGCGACTTTCTTCGACCGGCCCCCGAGCAATCCGACGAAGTTGTCTATCGTTCCGGTGGGCCGAGCCACCTTGAGCATACCCCGACCGTCGGGTAGTAAATCCAGCTCGACCTTGTCGCCCGGCTTGATGCCAAGGTGTTGCAGCACTTCTTTTCTGAACGTCACTTGTCCCCGGGACGTCACGGTCAAGGTGGTCATGGCGATGCCCTCATGCTGACTCGATTCTTTACAGTGTAATGCAGAATAGCCTTACTCTCAAGCCTGGGCGCAGGGAATGAGCTGCAGCAAGGCTTTCACTGGGCGCGCATCCTACTCCCGGTTCGCCACCCCACTAACCACATGCCCCGTCGGCACCAGCCTTGACGCCGGCTCGCAATGCCTTGTCTGGTCGTCGAAGAAAAAGTCAGGTTCGAACTCGCGCAGGAAGTGGGTCTTCTCCAGGCCGCCGAGGAACATGGCTTCGTCGACTTCCACCTTCCATTCCATCAGGGTACGGATCGCGCGTTCGTGGGCGGGGGCGCTGCGCGCGGTGACTAGTGCGGTGCGGATCTTCATCGGGCAGCCGGCGCTGTCGGCGCGCAGGCGGTGGAGGGCTTCCAGCAACGGCAGGAAGGGTCCGGGCGGCAGCGGGTGCAGGGCGCGGCTCTCTTCGTGGTCCTGGAAGGCGGCGAGGCCCTGTTCCTGGAACACGCGCTCGGCCTCGTCGGAAAACAGCACGGCGTCGCCGTCGAAGGCGATGCGCACTTCCTGCGGGTGCTGCTCGGCTTCGGTCAGCGTCGTCGAATACACGCGCGCGGCGGGGAAGCCGCCTTCGAGGGCGGCGCGCACGTCGGCTTCGTTGGCGGAGAGGAAGAGGTTGGCGCCCAGCGGCTTGAGGTAGCTGAAGGGCGAGCGGCCGCGGGTGAACACGCCGCGCTCGAGTTGCATGCCGGCGGCCGTGGCCGAGCGGAAAATGCGCAGGCCGGAGACCGGGTCGTTGCGCGAGAGGACCACCACGGCCACGCGCTGGCGTTCCGGCGTGTTGAAGGCGAGCAGCTTCTGCACCAGCGGAAAGGCGACGCCAGGTCGCGCCGGCTGGTCCATGCGTTCAAGCTGCAGGCGCATGTAGGCGGAATCGTCCTGGTCCTCGAAGACGCGGTTCTCCTCTTCGAAATCGAACAGCGCGCGCGAGGAAAGCGCGACGACGAGCTGGCCTTCGAGGCTGGCGGGCATCAGCCGCGCTCCTTGGCGCAGAGGGTTGGTTTGGCAGACATGGCGGGCGAGTGTACAGTGAATTCCTTCGATTCTCTGGAGGCGTGGCCATGGCCTGGATCAAGGTTTTGCGGGTGGGGCTGGCGCTGCTGTCGGCGGTTCTTTTGGCGGCCTGCGCTGCCGTGCCGCCAGCGCCGACTCTTGTAGCGGCGCAGCTGGCGCCGGGCGGAACGCTGCGCGCGGCGATCAACTACGGCAACCCCTTGCTGGCGACGCGCGACGCGAGCGGCGAGCCGCGCGGGGTATCGGTGGATCTGGCGCGCGAGCTGGCGCGGCGACTCGGTGTGCCGCTGGAACCGGTGATCTACACGGCGGCCGGCAAGGTGGTGGAGGGCATCCGGGCCGGTGCGTGGGACGTGGGATTTTTCGCCATCGACCCGGTGCGCGCGGCGGATACCGATTTCACGGCACCCTACCTGCTGATCGAAGGCGCCTTCCTGGTGCCGGAGGCTTCGCCGATCACGCGCAACGAGGATGTGGATCGCGCCGGGGTGCGCGTGGCGGCGGCGAAGGGCAGCGCCTACGACCTGTACCTGACGCGGGCGCTGAAGCAGGCGACGCTGGTGCATGCGCCGACCTCGCAGGCCGTGACCGATACGCTGCTGGCGCAGAAGCTCGACGTTGCCGCCGGAGTGAAGCAGCAGATGCAGGCCGATGCCAAACGCCTGCCCGGGCTGCGCCTGCTCGACGGCCGCTTCATGGAAATCCGCCAGGCCATGGCGCTGCCCAGGGGCCGCGCCGCGGGGGCGGCTTACCTGCGGGAATTCATCGAGGAGATGAAGGCCTCGGGCTTCATTGCCGAGTCATTGCGCCGGCATGGCGTGGATGGTGCGGTGGTGGCAAACCCGGTGGCCAACTCGTCGGCTGGGCCGGGTTCCTGAAATGAAGACGGCGCGGTTGCCCGCGCCGTTTCGTTTGCCGGTGTTCAGGCGCTCAACAACCCGCGACGCATTTCCCCTCGCCGTTGAACTCCATGGTCTTGCCGGAAAGCGGCACATGCACCGGCACCTTGGTCGCCTTGATGAAGGCATCGGTGCGGGTTCCTGACTTCACCTTGCCGCCCAGGGTTGCCGGTTCGTTGGCGTGCGAGGCGATCACCGAGGCGGGCTTGACCAGGTCGTTGATCACGTAGGCGGCCTCGGTCGGTCCGGTGGTGAAGGTGTCGCCGATGTTCATGACGACCAGCTTGGCGTTGTAGTGGCCACGCACCACCCGGTCCTGGTCGGAGGTGACGCCGGTATCGCCGGAGAGGTAGGCAACCAGGCCGTTGCTGAACTTGAGGATGTAGCCGGTGGCCTCGCCGACGTAGGCGCCGATACCGACTTCCTTCATGTACTGACCGAGCGTGCCGCCGATCAGGTCGGGATCGAGCGCGTTGCTGTGGATTGCGGTTACCGTGGCGATGCTGACGCCGCCGATCCGCTGGCTGGCGCCGAAGCGGGCCAGGATGGAGTTCTTCGGGTCGCCGCCGGCGGCCTTGATCTTGCCGGCGAAGAAGGCCGGCATCTCGCTGCCGGTGACCATCTTGGCGTTCTTGGCGACGGCGATGTTCACCGCGTTCGAGTTGGGCATGGCGGAGACCGAGGTGTCGGGCTTGTCGCAGGCGCCCGAGTTGGGCGCCTTGTTATGCGCGTTACCGATGTGGTCGCCGTGCATGTGGGTGACCAGCACCACGTCGATCTTGCCCAGGCGCGGATCGTCGGCGCCGGCGACGGTTCGGCCCGGATCGTAGAGCACGCGCGTGCCGCTGGGGTCTTCGAAGATCAGGGCGCGGTCGAAGGGGCAGAACTCGCCGTCATGGCCGCCCAGCGGCGTGATTTTCACGTTCTGCGCAAGCGCCGGTTGGGCGAGCAGCGCTCCGAACGCCAGCGCGCCGAGCAATGATGCAATTTTCATGGTGTTCTCCTGTTGGGCATTTTTTATGGTTCGGGGTAGCGACGAAAAGTTAGCACGATTCTGCGTCAGTCGGCAGTACGGTGCAGCAGTCGCGGCGGGTCAGGTCTTCTTCGGTTTTCCTGCGCGGCCTGCCTTCGGCGCGGCGGCATACAGGCAGGTCAGGCGCGCCGCTTCGTCGGCCACCCGCCGGCGCAGGTCGGGCGGGGCCAGCACTTCGACGTCGGCACCGAACTTGAGGATGTCCATGATCAGTTCGCGGTGGTCGGCGTAGGGGAACTCCAGACGCCAGGAGCCGTCTGCATCGAAGCTGCCCTTCTGCTTGGGGTGCCAGGTTTCCTGCGCCACCCAGCGCGCGCGCTCGGGCGTGAAGCGCAGCTTCGCGTGCTGCAGGCGGCGCCCGGAAAAGATGCCGTAGCCTGGACCGAGCACTTCGTCCATGCTGCGATGCGAGACCTCGCGCGCCTTCCTTTCGATGACATTGGCTGCGCGGATGGAATCGAGGGCGAAATTGCGGATGTCGCTGCGCAGATGGCACCAGGCGTCGAGGTACCAGTTCTCGCGGTAATACACCAGGCGCTGCGGCGAGACTTCGCGCTCGGTGGTGAGGCCGCTGCCGCGGGCGAAATAGGTGATGGCCAGGCGCTTGCGGCGCAACAGTGCGGCGCCGACTTTCTCGAAATGCGCGAGCTTGAGCTCGCGTTTGCCCAAGCCCACGATCAGCACGCGGCGGCGGATTTCCTCGGCGGTGTTTTCGGCACTGCCGAGCAGGCTGTTGAGGCGCGCGATCAGCGGCTGGATGTGCGGCGTCAGGATGCCACCGGGATCGAGGTCGGTCAGCAGGTGCTGCATGGTCAGCAGCGCATGCACTTCGCCCGAGTTGAACCACAGCCCGGGCAGTTCGTACTGCGCGCCGGCCTCGGCGTGCGGCGTGTCGAAGCAGTAGCCGCCGGCGTCACGGTCCCAGACGATGGGGGCGTTGAGCCGGTTGCGCATGTATTCGAGGTCGCGCTTGAGCGTGGCACGCGAGACCTCCAGCGCTTCCATCAGGTCGACGAAGGGCACGAGCTTGCGGTCGTGGATCATCTGGTCGATCTTGTAGAAGCGCTCAGTGCGATCCATGGCGGCTTTCCGAGATGAATTGGCGGAAGTGGTCGAGGCGGCGTGGATGGATTATGCCTTCCGCAAGCGCCTGCTTGATGGCGCAGCCGGGTTCGGCATCGTGCTGGCAGTCGCGGAAGCGGCACTTGCCGAGGAAGGGGCGGAACTCGGCGAAGCCGTATTCGATTTCCTGGGCGGTGAGGTGCTTCAGGCCGAATTCCTGCAGGCCGGGGCTGTCGATCAGCGTGCCTCCGTGGGGAAGCTTGTAGAGGCGGGCATAGGTGGTGGTGTGCTTGCCGCTGTCGAGCGCAGTGGACAGCTCGCGCGTGGGCGCCGCTGCGCCGGGCACCAGGGCATTGGTCAGGGTCGACTTGCCCATGCCGGACTGCCCAACCAGTACCGAGCTTTCACCCGCCAGCAGCGGCAGCAGCGGCGAGGGATCGAACTTGGCGGAGAGTTCGACGACGCGGCAGCCGAGCGCAATGTAAGGCGCCAGCAGCTTTCTGGCGGCGGGCAGCGCGGCGGTGAGGTCGCACTTGTTGAGCACGATGGTGGTGGTCAGGCCTTCATGTTCGGCGGCGACCAGCGCGCGCGAAAGCAGCATGTCGGAGAATGACGGATCGGTGGCGACCACCAGCAGCAACTGCGTGGCATTGGCGGCGATCAGCTTCTGGCGGTAGGCATCGCTGCGATAAAGCAGGCTGCGCCGCGTGGCGTGGCCCATGATCTGGCCATCGGGACTCAACTGGACTTCATCGCCGACCGCCAGCAGGCTTTTC
>JBIKLV010000009.1:0-78506 GCA_044359585.1 Sulfuritalea sp.
TTTCGGCTAGCCGGTGGCGAGGCGGCCGTCGGCCAGTTCGATTTCGTAGTGCCGGCCGAAGGCGGCGACGATGGTGCCGGCGGCGTTCAACGAGGCTTACAGGCTGAGCAGGGCATCGATCTTGGCCGCGCAGATGAAGTCGTTTTCCGACAGGCCGCCGATGGCGTGCGTGGTGTAGCTCACCGTGCAATGGCCCCAGCCGACGGCGAGGTCGGGATGGTGGTCTTCGCGGTGGGAGATCCAGGCCGTGGCGTTCACGAAGGCCATGGTCTCGTAATAGTTCTTGAATTTGTAGGTCTTGCCGATGACGCTGCCTTCGCGTTGCCAGCCCGGCAGCGTGGCCAGCAGTTTTGCGGCTTCGGCGTCGGAGAGCGGCGGCACGCCGCCTTCGCAGGGCTTGCATTTGCCTTTGGTGAGATCGCAGACCATGGTCATGGCATTTCCTCTAACGTGAAACAACTCGTTCCGAGCGACTGGTGACCGTCGAGCGAAGCGAGCCGATTGGTAGCCTCCCCGTGAGGGGGCGAGGCGGGGTTTCGCACCGCATGCGGTGCGCCGCCGCAGCCGGCAGGCAGTGCAATGCCTGCCGTGGGCCGCGGAGCGGATGGGAGGGGCGGGTCTTCAATTCGCCTTTAACGTGTTTCATGATCGGCGGGCGACTCTCACTGCCATCAAAGTTACGAGGTGTGCAGTCGCGCGATGCGCTGACTGGCCGGGGGGTGGGAGTCGTGGAACAGCGAATGTAGCGGATCCGGCGTCAGTGTCGCCGCGTTGTCGCGATAGAGCTTGGCCAGTGCGGCGATCAGGTCGGCGGCGGCGGTCTGCTTCGCGGCATAGGCGTCGGCTTCGTACTCGTGCTTGCGCGACAGGGCGGAGGTGAGCGGAGCCAGCGGGAAGAGGAACACCGGCAGCACCATGGAGAACAGCAGCAGGCCCAGCGCCGTACTGCCGGCGCCGACTCCCAGGCCCTGGAAGAACCAGGGCTGGCCCATCAGTTGTCCGAGCAGCCAGAGGAAAGCGAGGCTCATCACGCCCATCAGCGCGATGCGCTTGATAACGTGCTTGTGGCGGAAGTGGCCCAGCTCGTGCGCCAGCACGGCTTCGATTTCCTGTGGCGCGAGCTTTTCCAGCAGGGTATCGAAAAAGACGATGCGCTTGGCGCGGCCGAAGCCGGTGAAGTAGGCGTTGCCGTGGGCCGAGCGCTTCGATCCGTCCATCACGAACAAGCCCGAGGACGCGAAACCGCAGCGTGTCAGCAGTGCTTCGATGCGCTGCTTGAGCGAGGCGTCTTCGAGCGGGGTGAACTTGTTGAACAACGGCGCGATGACGGTGGGGTAGAGAAACAGGATCAGCAGGTTGGTGGCCAGCCACAACAGCCAGACGTAGAGCCACCACTGGCGGCCCATGGCGTCCATCAGCCAAAGCACGGCGTAGAGCAGCGGGGCGCCGATGGCGACGGTGAGTACCGCGCCTTTGGCGAGGTCGGCGAACCACAGCGGCCAGGTCAGCTTGTTGAAGCCGAAGCGTTCCTCGATGACGAAGCTGCGGTACAGGCTGGCCGGCAGGCCGACGAAAAAGCCGACCACGGCGACCGTGGCGAACAGCGCCAGGCCCTGCAGGTGGCCGCTGCCGACCATATCGCGCAGTGTCGCGTCGATCAGCGCCAGCCCGCCACCGACGGTGAAGGCGAGCAGCAACAGGGTGTCGATGGCGATCTCGACGAAGCCCAGGCGCAGCTTGGCGGCGGTGTAGTCGGCGGCCTTGCGGTGGTCAACGAGATCGATGCGGCCGAAGAAATCCGCCGGCACCCGGTCGCGGTGGGCGGCGACGTGGCGCATGTGGCGAACGTCGAGCCACAGGCGCAAGGCGGTGGACAGGGCGAGGGCGGCGAGAAAGACCAGCGTGAATTGGGACGGTGTCATGGGCGGGCGGGGGCTGTGCGAGAATGCCGCGATTCCGGCAACGGCATTGGAAAATTATGGCACAGGATCAGAACGCGCTCGTCTGGCTGGACATGGAAATGACCGGACTGCTCCCCGACAGCGACCGCATCATCGAAGTGGCGCTGGTGGTCACCAACGCCAACCTCGACATCATCGCCGAGGCGCCGACCTGGGTCGTGCATCAGTCCGACGCGGTGCTCGACGGCATGGACGAGTGGAATCGCGGCACCCACGGCAAGTCCGGACTGATCCAGCGTGTCAAGGATTCGATCCTGACCGAGGCGCAGGTCGAGGAGCAGGCGCTGGAGTTCCTGCGCCGCCACGTGCCCAAGTCGACCACGCCGATGTGCGGCAACTCGATCTGCCAGGACCGGCGCTTTCTCGCCAGGTACATGCCGAAGCTGGAGGACTGGTTCCACTATCGCAACCTCGACGTGTCCACGCTCAAGGAACTGTGCAAGCGCTGGAAACCCGAAATCGCGAAGGGACTCAAGAAGCACGGCAAGCACGAAGCGCTGGCGGACATCCTCGAGTCGATCGAGGAGTTGAAGTACTACCGCGAGCATTTCCTGAAGCTGTAATGCTTGCGGTTAAATCTACTGCGCGCACCGGATCGGGGCTTGGGCGGTGCTCGCTATCCTCATGTACAAAGACGTACATTCCGGTAGCTGCGCTCCGGCCGCACCCCGCTGCGGTCCGCTCGCTACGATTTTCCCGCAAGCTTTGAGTCATTCGGCGCGGCGGTATAGCCGCATCCGTTCGCCCTTGTCGCCCGGGCGCGAGGCATCGCGCAGCAGTATCCAGCCGTCGACGTCCTTGTCGGCGCGCGGCGTGGTCTGCACGATCATGTAGCGGCAATCCCGGGCGTGGCTGGCGCCCACGGTGCGAATGCCGTTGAAGTAATCGAGCGAGGCGCGTTGCGCCAGGCCCAGGCCGCGCCGAGCGATGCAGCCGGGGTTCTTGCCCAGCATCTGGCGAAAGTCGGCGCTGACGCTACGGTAGGTCTTGCCGTAGTCGATCCACGGTAGCCAGAGCAGCATCAGCAGCACCCACATCGTGGTCAGGCCGACGCTCCAGCGCGCTGCGGCGCGCCACGGCGAGCGCGGCGTGCGCAGCATGACGGCGATCCAGGCCACGCTGACGGCGATCGCCAGCAGGATCACCAGCGGCGAGGCGTCGGCGACGAAGCCTGGCGCGGGTTTGCTGAAATTCTTGGCGACGCGCTCCGGTTCGCCGGTCAGCATGGCGATGCCGCCCAGCCAGATCAGGCCGGCGACCAGGGTGAAGGTCATCATGCCGAACCAGTCGAAGGCATTCGCCGCGCCGCGTCGCAGGCGTCCGGCGCAGACGGCGCCCAGCAAGGTCAGCGGCACCAGGCTGGGCAGCAGCGCGGTTGGCTTGGGCGTGTCGATGGTGTAGGTCACCAGCCCCGCCAGCGTCGCGACCAGCAGCAGGAAAGTGTGCGCCGCGAAGGGGCGGCGGCGTTCCAGCCAGAGGCTCCACAGCGCCAGCGGCAGCACCGGCCAAGCGGCCCAGGCCAGCAGTTCGAGGTGGTTGCTGGAGACTCCGCCGGGCGGCGTGAAACTCGCCAGTTCGGCGTGCCACCAGATATCGAACAGCGCCGGGCTTTGCTGCCATAGCAGCACCGGCCAGGGCAGGCTCAGCGCCAGGGCGACAACCGCCGCCGCCGGCCAGGCCAGCAGGCTGTCGCGCGTGCGCCAGGCCGGATGCAGCAGCAGAACGAGGCCGGTGACGAGGCCGATCGCCATGCCGTTGAGTCCGCTGCCGAGGAAGCTCATGGCCAGCCCCAGGCCGAACAGCGCTCCTCCGGCCTGCGCCTGTCGCTGCCAGATCGTCAGTCCCCACAGGCTGAGGGCGAAGCCGGTGATGCCGGCCACCGCCGGCTGCGCTTCGTGCAGGGGCACCAGCAGGCCGAGCGTGCCGATGGCCAAAAGTGGCGCGGCGAGCGCGGCGCTGCCGCCATGCAGTCGTTGCGCGGTGCGCGACAGCGCCAGCAGCATGAGTGCGCCGAACAGCGCCGACGCCAAGCGCGCCGCGTCATGCCACGGCAGCAGCCATCCCAGCGCCTTGCCACAGGCCGCCGCGACCCAGTGGTAAAGCGGCGGCGTGACCAGCCAGGGATCGCCGGCGATGCGCGGCACCAGCCAGTCACCGCCGGACATGCCAAAGGCGACGCCGAGGTGCAGGGCGTCATCGTTCTTCCAGGGGTCGTGGCCGACGGTTCCCGCCAGCAGCCAGACGACGCACAGCAGCAGCGCGCCGTAGCGCGCCGGTTTCGGTGCGGAGCCGGGTTGGCGGTCGATCAGGTCAGGCACGATGGGAGCTTACCAGCACACGATTCCCGGATTCCGTCCCTGCGTTCCATTCGTAGGGGTATGCCGCAGGGTTGCCGCCTCCGCGTGTGCGCAGGCACAAAAAAGGCAGCCCGGTGGGCTGCCTTTTTGGCGTAACGCAGGGCTGAGCGGGACTCAGGCTGCCTTCTTGCTGTATTTCTGGCGGAAGCGCTCGACGCGGCCCGCGGTGTCGACGATCTTCTGCTTGCCGGTATAGAACGGATGGCAGGCGGAGCAGACTTCGATGTGCAGCGGCTTGACGCTGGTGGAACGGGTGCTGAACTTGTTGCCACAGCTGCAGGTGACTTCAATTTCGGCGTAATTCGGGTGGATGCCGGTTTTCATGGAGTTTTCCTTTCAGGATCAAGCGCGATTCGTGGGTTTGGCGAACCGACAGAGCCGCGCATTATCCGCTAATTTGCCGCGATGCGCAATCGGCCCGACGCATCAGCGCTGGCGCATGGCGTCGAAGAATTCGCCGTTGTTCTTGGTGGCCTTGACCTTGTCCAGCAGGAATTCCATGGCTTCCATGTCGTCCATGTTGTACAGGAGCTTGCGCAGGACCCACATTTTTTGCAGCACGGCGGGGACCAGCAGCAACTCCTCGCGGCGGGTGCCGGAGCGATTGACGTTGATCGCCGGGTAGACGCGTTTCTCGGCCATCTTGCGGTCGAGGTGGATTTCCATGTTGCCGGTGCCCTTGAACTCCTCGTAGATCACGTCGTCCATGCGCGAGCCGGTTTCGATCAGCGCCGTGGCGATGATGGTCAGCGAGCCGCCTTCCTCGACGTTGCGCGCGGCGCCGAAAAAGCGCTTGGGCTTTTGCAGGGCGTTGGCATCCACGCCGCCGGTCAGCACCTTGCCCGAGGCCGGCTGCACGGTGTTGTAGGCGCGCGCGAGGCGGGTGATGGAGTCGAGCAGGATGACCACGTCGCGCTTGTGTTCGACCAGGCGCTTGGCCTTTTCGATGACCATTTCTGCGACCTGGACGTGGCGCGTGGCCGGTTCGTCGAAAGTCGAGGCGACGACTTCGCCCTTCACCGTGCGCATCATTTCCGTGACTTCCTCGGGGCGCTCGTCGATCAGCAGCACGATCAGCGTCACGTCGGGATGATTGGTGGTGATGGCGTGGGCCACGTGCTGCATAAGCACCGTCTTGCCGGCCTTGGGCGGCGAGACGATGAGGCCGCGCTGGCCCTTGCCGATCGGCGCAATCATGTCGATCACGCGGCTGGTGATGTTTTCCTCGCTTCGGATGTCGCGTTCCAGCAGCATGTGCACCGTCGGGTGCAGCGGGGTCAGGTTCTCGAACAGGATCTTGTGCTTGGCCGCCTCGGGCGATTCGCCATTGACGCGATCGACCTTGACCAGGGCGAAATAGCGTTCGCCTTCCTTCGGGGTGCGGATCTCGCCTTCGATGGTGTCGCCCGAACGCAGGTTGAAGCGTCGCACCTGGCTCGGGCTGATGTAGATGTCGTCGGTGCTGGCGAGGTAGGACTCCTCGGGAGCGCGCAGGAAGCCGAAGCCGTCGGGCAGGATTTCAAGCACACCGTCGCCGAAGATGGTTTCGCCCTTCTTCCCCTGGTTCTTCAGCAGGGCGTAGATCAGTTCCTGCTTGCGCAGCCGGTTGGCGCCCTCGATGTTGTCGGCGGCCGCCATCTCCAGCAATTGGCTGACATGATGGGCTTTGAGCTCGGATAGGTGCATGGATTACCTGCGCAGGGATGCCGGCGTGATGCGCCGGCACAGGGGAATCTCGGGGGTGAATTCAGGAATGAATTCGGACAGGGGGAGAATCGATTCGGCGGTGGAACGGCTTGGGCGCCAGGTACAGCTGCTGCGACGGCCCGGAATCAGACTCCGGGCCGAAATGTAACGGGATCAGAGATTGCTGTCAATGAAGGCCGTGAGTTGCGATTTCGACAGGGCGCCGACTTTCTGCGCCTCGACCGCGCCGCCCTTGAACAGCAGCAGGGTCGGAATGCCGCGGATGCCGAACTCGCCGGGCACCTTGGGGTTGTCGTCGATGTTGAGCTTGGCGACGCGCAGCTTGCCGGAGTAATCCTTCGCGACCTCGTCGAGAATCGGGGCGATCATCTTGCAGGGGCCGCACCATTCGGCCCAGAAGTCGACCAGGGTCGGCACGGCGGAGTCGAGAACCTCGGCCTTGAAGGTACTGTCGGTAACGTGGTGAATGTGTTCGCTCATGAATTCCTCGGGGAGTTGCGCGCCGCGTTGGGCAATGGCTGCCGGATGGCGCGATGGATTGCAAGGCCTGCTTCGCTTGCAGCTATCAATCCTAGCAAAAAAAACCCGTCGTGGCGAACGCCTCCATGCGCCAAGCGGGCACGGCAATGGTAAATTGTCCGGCGAATACGGAGCCTGAACATGACCTACGTCGTCACCGAATCCTGCATCAAATGCAAATACACCGATTGCGTGGATGTCTGCCCCGTGGATTGTTTCCACGAGGGGCCGAACTTCCTCGTCATCGACCCCGAGGAGTGCATCGACTGCACCCTGTGCGTCGCCGAATGTCCGGCTGAGGCGATTTTCGCCGAGGACGACGTGCCCAAGGGGCAGGAGCATTTCACCGCGCTCAATGCCGAGCTGACCAAGCTGTGGCCGGTGATCATCGAGCGCAAGGAGCCGCCGGCCGACGCCGACGAATGGCTCAAGAAGGACGGCAAGCTCGCCCTTCTGGAGCGTTGATCCTTCGCTGATCCGCAGTTCTTTTCGCAGTCTGGATTTATCCCATGGCCGGCAATACCTTCGGTTCGCTGTTCTGCGTCACCTCCTTTGGCGAATCCCACGGACCGGCGATCGGTTGCGTGGTCGACGGCTGCCCGCCGGGGATGGAACTGACCGCCGGCGACATCCAGCATGAACTCGACCGGCGCAAGCCGGGCACTTCGCGCCATGTCACCCAGCGCCGCGAATCCGACACCGTGGAAATCCTTTCCGGCGTCTTCGAGGGGCGCACCACCGGGACTCCGATCGCGCTGCTTATCCGCAACGAGGACCAGCGCAGCAAGGATTACGGCGACATCGCGCAGAAATTTCGTCCCGGCCACGCCGATTACACCTACTGGCAGAAGTACGGCATCCGCGACCATCGCGGCGGCGGCCGGTCTTCGGCGCGCGAGACCGCCGTGCGCGTGGCCGCCGGTGCCATCGCCCGCAAGTGGCTGAATGAGCGTTACGGCGTCACGGTGCGTGCCTGGATGAGCCGCCTGGGCGAAATCGACATTCCCTTCACCGACGAATCAGCGATCGACGGCAACCCCTTCTTCGCGCCGGATGCCGGCATCGTCGCCGAACTCGAAGCCTACATGGACGCCCTGCGCAAGTCGGGCGATTCGGTGGGTGCCGAGGTCACCGTCATCGCGCGCGGCATGCCTGTGGGCTGGGGCGATCCAGTGTACGACCGGATCGACGCCGACATCGCCTACGCCATGATGGGCATCAACGCCGTGAAGGGCGTCGAGATCGGCGCCGGTTTTCGTTCGGTGACGCAGAAGGGCAGCGAACACGGCGATGAACTGACGCCGCAGGGCTTCCTCGGCAACAATGCCGGCGGCGTGCTGGGTGGCATTTCCACCGGCCAGGACGTCGTGGCGCGCATCGCGGTCAAGCCGACGTCCAGCATCCGCCTGCCGCGACGGACCATCAATGTCGCGGGCGAGGCGACCGAAATTTCGACGCTCGGCCGCCATGACCCTTGCGTCGGCATTCGCGCCACGCCGATCGCCGAGGCGATGCTGGCGCTGGTGCTTATCGATGCCGCGCTGCGCCATCGTGCCCAGTGCGCCGATGTCGACTGCCCGACGCCGAAGATTGCGGCAGAGGCCCCGAGGCGCGGCTGATAGAATTTTTCAACATTTTTTTCAAAGCTATATTCAGGGAAGAAATCATGCGCGTTGATCACCACGATCTCTATACCGAATTTCCCGACATGCGCGACGCCATCGACGCCTTGAAGGCCCAGGGCGGCTACATCGGCAGCCTGTTCGGGCGTTACAACCGGCTCACCGGCAAGGTCGAAGACCTCGAGGAGCACGACATGCCGGTCGCCGACTTCACGCTCGAGGACATGAAGAAGGCGCGGGTCAAGCTCAAGGACGAGATCTTCCATTTGCTGGTGGCCTTCCGCGCCGGCCAGAAACACCCGGCTTGATCTTTCCCCCGCACGGCCGCCTGGCCGTCTGGTATTTCTGGTACTTCGCGTTCATCGGCGCCTTCCTGCCGTACTTCGCGCTGTACCTGCAATCCATAGGGCTGTCCGCTGGCCGCATTGCGGTGCTGATGTCGCTCGGCCAGTTCATGCGGCTGCTGGCGCCCCTGCTCTGGAGCTGGCTGGCGGACAGCAGCGGCCGGCGGGTGCGCATCGTCGTCGCGTCGTCGGTAGCGTCGCTGGCGAGCTTTTTCGCCGTGTTCCTGACCCAGGATTTCGTTGGCCTGCTGCTCGGTCTTGCCTTGCTGCATTTTTTCTGGAGCGCCTCGCTGCCGCTGGTGGAGGCCCTGACTCTGGCTCACCTGGCACCCAATCCGGAGCGCTACGGGCGCATCCGGCTATGGGGCTCGGTCGGCTTCATCATCACGGTTCTCGGCGTCGGGCTGCTGCTCGACGTTGCGCCGATCAGTTCGCAGCTCTGGGTCAGCTGGGCGCTGCTGCTGGGCACCACGCTCAGTGCGCTGACCCTCACCGAGGTGAAGGGGGCGGCGGGGCAGGTCGCCGGCCCGATCATCGATGTGCTGCGTCAGCGCAAGGTGGTCTTCCTGCTTGCTGCCGGGATGTTCATGACCGCGGCGCACGGGGCGCTCTATGTGTTCTATTCGATCCACCTGGTGGCGCAGGGTTATGGAAAGACGCTGGTCGGCCTCCTGTGGACCCTCGGCGTGGTGGCCGAGATCGGCGTCTTCCTTGTAATGCCGCGCATCGCGCGACGGGTATCGCTGCGGCGGATCCTGATGGCGTGCTTCGCCATAGCGGTGCTTCGTTTCCTGGTGATCGGCTGGGCCGTCGAGTTCGTCGTCCTGCTGTTCATGGCCCAACTGCTGCACGGCGCCAGCTTCGGCGCGCACCATGCGGCCACCATGGCGGCGCTCAACCACTGGTTCGCCGCCGGCCAGCAGGCGCGGGCCCAGGCGCTGTATGGCAGCGTGGCCTACGGCGCGGGCGGACTGGGGGGCGCCTTGCTCGCCGGAGCACTGTGGGACGGCGCCGGTTCGGCGATCACTTTCACCGCGGCGTCCGGACTGGCGCTGATCGGCCTGCTTCTGGTCTGGCGTGGCGTTCCGCCGGATTCGGCGCAGGAGCCTGTGCGATAATCGACGGTCCATTTCGCATCACCCCACATCATGGCAAGAACGCTTTACGAAAAACTCTGGGACAGTCACGTGGTCCACGTCGAGGACGACGGTACCGCGCTGCTCTACATCGATCGCCACCTGGTGCATGAAGTCACCAGTCCGCAGGCCTTCGAGGGCCTCAAGCTGGCCGGGCGCAAGCCCTGGCGCGTGAGTTCGATCGTCGCCACGGCCGACCACAACACGCCGACCTCGCACTGGGAACAGGGCATCACGGATCCGATCTCGCGCCAGCAGGTCGAAACCCTGGACGCCAACATCCGCGAGGTCGGCGCACTGGCCTATTTCCCGTTCAAGGACAAGCGCCAGGGCATCGTGCACGTCGTCGGTCCGGAGAACGGCGCGACGCTGCCCGGCATGACCGTGGTTTGCGGCGATTCGCACACCTCGACGCACGGCGCCTTCGCCTGCCTCGCGCACGGCATCGGCACCTCCGAGGTCGAGCACGTCTTGGCGACGCAATGCCTGCTGCAGAAGAGGTCGAAGACCATGCTGGTCCGGGTCGATGGAAAAGTCGGCGCTGGCGTTACGGCAAAGGACATCGTGCTCGCGCTGATCGGGCGTATCGGCACGGCGGGCGGAAATGGTTATGCCATCGAATTCGGCGGCTCGGCGATCCGCGCGCTGTCGATGGAAGGCCGCATGACGGTGTGCAACATGGCGATCGAGGCCGGCGCCCGGGTCGGCTTCGTTGCCGCCGACGACACCACCATCGCGTATCTCAAGGGCCTCAGCTTCTCGCCCAAGGGGGCAGATTGGGACAAGGCCGTCGCCCATTGGCGCAGCCTGGTGTCGGACCCCGATGCGCGCTTCGACTCGGTGATCGAGATGGATGCGAGCCGCATCGTGCCGCAGGTGACCTGGGGCACGTCGCCGGAAATGGTCACCGGCATCGACGGCACCGTGCCGGCGCCCGAGGATTTCAAGGACCCGGTCAAGAGCGAGGGCGTGGCCCGCGCGCTGCAGTACATGGGCCTGACGCCGCGCATGCGCATCGATCAGATCGCAATCGACAAGGTCTTCATCGGTTCCTGCACCAATTCCCGCATCGAGGATCTGCGCGCCGCCGCCGCCGTGGCCCGGGGTCGCCATGTCGCCGCCAACGTCAAGCTCGCGCTGGTGGTGCCGGGTTCCGGTCTGATCAAGGCGCAGGCCGAGGCCGAAGGCCTGGACAAGATTTTCACCGCCGCCGGCTTCGAGTGGCGCCAGCCCGGCTGCTCGATGTGCCTGGCGATGAATGACGATCGCCTCAATCCCGGCGAGCGTTGCGCGTCCACCTCGAACCGCAATTTCGAGGGACGCCAGGGCGCCGGCGGCCGCACCCACCTGGTCAGTCCGGCCATGGCGGCAGCGGCGGCGATTGCCGGCCGTTTTGCCGATGTTCGTCAGTTGTCGTAAGGAGAGTTTTCGTGAGCAACAAGCCCAATTTCCGCATCCTGGTTGCCATCGCGCTGGTGTTTGCCCTGTCCGCCTGCAATACGGTGTCCGGCATCGGCAAGGACCTCAAGAAGGGTGGCGAAGCCATCGAGAAGTCGGCCAAGTAATGGAAAAGTTCATCAAGCTCGACGGCCTGGTGGCGCCACTCGACCGCGCCAACGTCGATACCGATGCCATCATTCCCAAGCAGTTCCTCAAATCGATCAAGCGTTCCGGCTTCGGTCCGAACGCGTTCGACGAGTGGCGCTACATGGATCATGGCGAACCCGGCCAGGACTGCGCGAAGCGGCCGAAGAACCCGAATTTCGTGCTCAACCAGGAACGCTACCAGGGGGCGTCCATCCTGCTGGCGCGCAGCAATTTCGGTTGCGGCTCATCGCGCGAGCATGCGCCTTGGGCGCTGCACGACTTCGGCTTTCGCGCCATCATCGGCGAATCCTTCGCCGACATCTTTTTCAACAATTCCTTCAAGAATGGCCTCCTGCCGGTGGTCCTGCCGAAGGCGGAAATCGATGCCCTGTTCGGCCTGACGGAGCACACGCCGGGCTATCGCCTGACGGTCGACCTCCCTGCGCAGTTGGTGTCGCGGCCCGACGGGCATGCAATCCCCTTCGAGGTCGACGCGTTTCGCAAGGAATGCATGCTCAACGGCTGGGACGACATCGGCCTCACCCTGCGCCATGCCGAAAAGATTCGCGAATTCGAAGCGCGTCGGCGAATCGAGCAACCTTGGCTTTTTGCCTGAAGGATAGTTGATGAAGATATGTGTTCTCCCCGGCGACGGCATCGGCCCGGAAATCATGGCCGAGGCGGTGCGAGTCCTCAAGGCGCTGGACCTCAAGCTGGAGCTGGAGGAAGCCCTGCTCGGCGGCTGCGCGGTGGATGCCACCGGCAGTCCCTATCCTGATGCGACCCAGAAGCTTGCCCAGGCGGCGGACGCCGTGCTGCTGGGCGCCGTAGGCGGTCCGCAATGGGACAACAATCCGCGCGAGCAACGACCGGAACGCGGCCTGCTGGGTATTCGCAAGCAACTTGGTTTGTTCGCCAACCTGCGCCCGGCGATCCTGTATCCGGAACTCGCCAATGCCTCGACACTGAAGCCCGAAATCGTGGCCGGCCTCGACATCCTGATCGTGCGCGAACTGACCGGTGATATTTATTTCGGCCAGCCGCGCGGGATCGAGGTGCGCGATGTTGATGGGCAGAAGCAGCGCTTCGGCTTCAACACCATGCATTACACCGAGAGCGAAATTCGCCGCATCGTCCGGGTGGCCTTCGAGGCGGCGCGCAAGCGCAGCAGGAAGCTCTGTTCGGTGGACAAGATGAACGTGCTCGAATGCACCCAGCTCTGGCGCGATGTGGCGACCGAGACGGCGAAGGAATATCCTGACGTCGAGCTCACCCACATGCTGGTGGACAATGCCGCCATGCAACTGGTCAAGAATCCCAAGCAGTTCGATGTCATGGTCACCGGCAACATGTTCGGCGACATCCTTTCCGACGAAGCCTCGATGCTGACCGGATCGATCGGCATGCTGCCTTCGGCGTCGCTCGATGCGAACAACAAGGGCCTTTACGAGCCCTCGCACGGGTCGGCGCCCGACATCGCGGGCAAGGGCGTGGCCAATCCGCTGGCGACGATTCTTTCCGCTGCCATGATGCTGCGCTACACTTTTGCCGACGAGGTGTCTGCCGGGCGCATCGAGGCCGCTGTGAAGAAGGTCCTTGCACAGGGCTTCCGCACCGGTGACATTTTCGAACCCGGCACCAGGAAGGTCTGCACCCGGGAAATGGGCGATGCCGTGGTTGCGGCGCTGTAATCCGATAACGAAAGATTGATCATGAAGCGAGTAGGTCTGGTGGGTTGGCGTGGCATGGTGGGTTCGGTCCTGATGCAACGCATGCGTGAGGAGGGCGATTTCGCCCTCATCGAACCGGTATTTTTCACGACCTCGAATCCCGGCGGCAAGGCGCCCGCGTTCGCCGATGGTGCGCCGCCGCTCAAGGATGCCAAGGACATTGATGCGCTGCGCCAGCTCGACATCATCATCAGCTGCCAGGGCGGCGACTACACTACCGAGGTCTTCCCCAAGCTTCGCTCGGCGGGCTGGAACGGCCACTGGATCGACGCCGCATCGAGCCTGCGCATGAAGGACGATTGCGTGATCATCCTCGATCCGGTGAACATGGACGTGATCAAGGACGCACTGGCCAGGGGCGGCCGCAACTGGATCGGCGGCAACTGCACGGTCAGCCTGATGATGATGGCGCTGGGCGGCCTGTTCAAGGCCGGGCTGATCGAATGGATGACCTCGATGACCTACCAGGCGGCTTCCGGTGCCGGTGCACAGAATATGCGTGAGCTGCTGTCGCAGATGGGCGAAGCCCATCGCGTGGTTAAGGGCCTGCTCGACGATCCTGCGTCGGCGATCCTCGACATCGACCGCGAAGTGGCCGGAATCCTGCGTGATGACGGGTTCCCGACCGCCAACTTCGGCGTGCCGCTGGCTGGTTCGCTGATTCCCTGGATCGACAAGGACCTCGGCAACGGCCAGAGCCGCGAGGAGTGGAAGGGGCAGGCCGAAACCAACAAGATCCTCGGCCGCAGCGACACGCCAATTCCGGTCGATGGCCTGTGCGTCCGCATCGGTGCGATGCGCTGCCACTCGCAGGCGATGACCATCAAGCTTGCCCGCGATGTTCCGCTGGACGAGATCAACGGTATGCTGGCGGCGCACAACGACTGGGTCAAGGTCATTCCCAACCAGCGTGACGTCACCCTGAAGGAACTGACCCCGACAGCGGTGACCGGAACGCTGGGTGTTCCCGTCGGTCGCCTGCGCAAACTCAGCATGGGACCGCAGTACCTGTCGGCGTTTACCGTCGGCGATCAGTTATTGTGGGGCGCTGCGGAGCCCTTGCGACGCATGCTGCGCATTCTGTTGCATTGATGCTGTGGCTCATGTGTCGTTGGTATGTGATGGGAAGGTTGAGCTTGCATCGCTAACATCATGATGTTATTTTAGTTACGGTTGCCGGGGTTGGCCCCGGGAGCCGAGGGGTCAAGCCGCTAGCGGGTTATCGGCATTGGCCATCGAGCGAAGCGCCGACAAGGCTGGCGTTAGCCCTCATTGAAGCAGGAGGTTTTGGTTCCGGCAGATGCGCCCATGAAGCGGGTGTCAGCCTCAATTGAAACTTCGTTTTGATATCATGACAAAAAGCCCGTCGGGAGTCACAGTGCCCAATACTGCCAAGCGAAATCCATTCAAGGCCACCGTCATCGCGGCAGCCATTGCCATCCTGCCGCTGGCGACACATGCAGCCGGTCTGGGAAAGATCACCGTGCTCTCTGCCTTGGGGCAGCCCCTCAAGGCAGAGCTGGAAGTCTCTGCGACCCGCGATGAAGCCTCGTCCCTGGTCGCCAAGCTGGCGGCAGCCGAGGCTTTTCGGCAGGCCGGCATCGAGTACTCGCCGATCCTTGCGAACCTGCGTTTTTCGCGCGACCTGAAGGAGCGCGGCGGGCGTCGCTATATTGAAATCAGCACCGACCGCCCCCTGAACGAACCGTTCATCGACATGTTGGTCGAGTTGAGCTGGGCGTCGGGGAGGCTGGTTCGCGAATATACCTTCCTGCTCGATCCTCCGGAACTTGCCGCGAAAGCTGTGCCGGTGCCCGTTGCGGCGCCGGAAGTACGGGCAGTCGCACCTGCAGCCAAACCTGCCGAAAAGGCCGTGGCGGTTCCCGCCGAAGCCAAGCCGGTGGCTGAGAGTCGCGCACCGGCGCGGTCGGCGGAAGCATCTGCGGCCAAGCCTGCCACCGGGGCAACGCGCGCAGTGGTGGCGGGAGATACGCTGGGCAAGATCGCGGCGCAAACGGTGCCGCAGGGCGTCAGCCTCGATCAGATGCTGGTTGCGCTTTTCCGCAATAATCGGGACGCGTTCATCGGCGACAACATGAACCGGCTGAAGGCCGGCAAGATACTTTCGATCCCCGATGCCGAATCCGCCGGCAAGGTATCGCTGGGCGATGCACGCAAGGAAATCGTGGCGCAGTCGGCCGATTTCAACGCCTATCGGCAGCGGCTCGCCTCGGTGGCTGCGGCGGAACCGGCGCGCGATCAGGCGGCCAAGCAATCGGTGAGCGGCAAGATTGCGCCCAAGGTGGAAGACAAGGCTCCCGCGGCTACCGGCAAGGACAAGCTCGAAGTCTCGCGCACCGAGGCAGCCCGCGACGCCAAGGGCAAGCCCTTGCAGGGGCGCATCGCTTCTCTTGAAGAAGATCTGGTGACGCGTGATCGGGCACTCAAGGAAGCTGGCAGCCGCATCGCCGAACTGGAAAAGAACCTTACCGACCTGAAGAAGCTTGCGGAACTCAAGAGCCAGGCCGGAGCCGACCTGCAGAAATCGGCACAGGCTGCCAAACCTCCCGCGGCAGAAGCCAAGAAGCCGGAAGCACCGGCTCCGGCGCCCGCGGCAGCAGTAAAGCCCACGGAACCACCCAAACCCGTCGAAGCGCCGAAGCCGGCCGAACCGGCAAAGCCGGCGGAAGCGGCAAAGCCCGCAGACGCCGCCGTCGCGGCCAAACCGGCCGAGGCGGCGAAGCCTCCCGAGGCGCCCAAGCCGGCGCCGAAGAAGGTCATTCCGCCCCCGCCCCCGCCGCCGGAGCCCGACTTCATCGAAGAGAACGGCCCATTGGTGTTCGGCGGAGGTGCCTTGCTTGCCGCCCTGTTCGGTTGGCTAGGATTTTCCGCCTATCGGAAAAAGAAGGCGGCGGCGAGCAGCGCCAACGCGTTGGTTGCCGAGGCCGATCTTTCTGCGCATTCCGTATTCAGCACCACCACCGTTGCGCCGCCCCCGAGCGAGCAGGAGGCGAGCCAGTTCAGCACTACCGGCGTCGGCATGGTTGCCAGCAACGAAACCGTCGATCCGGTAGTCGAAGCGGATACTTTCCTCGCGTTTGGTCGGGAAGCCCAAGCTGAGGAAATCCTGCTTGAAGCGCTGAAGACGGAGCCGAATCGCCAGGCGATCCACCTAAAGTTGCTGGATATCTATTCCGGGCAAAAGAACGCCGGCCGATTCGGCGAAGTCGCGCAGGACATGCACGCATTGACCGGCGGCAGCGGCGATGTCTGGGAAAAGGTCGCTGCGATGGGCATTGCCATCGATCCCGACAATTCGCTGTATTCGTCGGCCAAGGCGGTCGATCACGATGCCACCGTGATTCGCGAGCCGGACATGGAGTCGACCACGATTCTGCGCGGGCCGGTTCCAGGAAGTGAGCTGGCTGCGGAGCAGGCTCCCGCTGTTGCGGAGGTTGCCGACGCCGCCGTGGTCGATTTCGACCTCGATATCGGCACCACCCCCGCCCCCGATGTTGCCGCAGCGCCCGCTGCACCGGATCTCGGCGCCGGCCTGGATTTCGACCTTGATCTTGGCGCGCCGGAGACCGCTCCAGCCGCAGCCGCCGAGGCTGCAGCCAAGAGCGACGATGTGGTGCTAGATATCGATTTCGACATGCCGACGCCCCTGGCGGCGCCGGCCACGATCGATTTCCCGCTCGAAACTCCCCCCGCCGCCGCAGTACCGGAAACACCCGCGGTCGCTGCCGATTCCGGCAGCATTGATTTCGAGTTCGACCTCGGAGCCGGTGGCGGGGCGATAACGACCCCTGCGCCGGAAATGGCGCTTGACGTTCCAGTGGCATCGGCCGTGGCTGCGCCAAAGCCGCTTGATCTTGGCGACATCAGTCTCGACCTGGATGCACCGGCGGCCGCACCTGCCGGCGCGGATATTGCGGACAATCCCGAAGTCGCCACCAAGCTCGAACTGGCGGCGGCGTATGCCGAGATGGGCGACCGGGACGGCGCTCGCGAATTGTTCCAGGAAGCCATTGCGGAAGGCAGTCCGGCGCAGCAGCAGGTGGCACGCGCCAAACTTGACAGTCTCGGCTGACCGACATCCTCCCGGCGCGAGTGTGCCGGGAGAAAATTTTTCCGTGAAATCCGGGTCTCAGGGACAGTCGCCATCGGCGATGCCCTCTGCGGCGCCGTCGGCGGCGAACTGGACGCTTCACCCCGCCAGCCTGATCCTGCTCTGTACCGCACTGCTTGTGGCGGCCTCGTCGCGTGAAGGCGGGCAACTCGCCATTGCATGTTCGATCCTGATGACGCTGGCGCTGGTTGCGGCTCGGGCGCACTTCCTCAAGTTGGTCCGGCGCAGCCGCTGGCTGCTGCTGACCATTCTGGTCCTGTTCGGTTGGCTGACGCCCGGTACCCCCTTAACGCCGTTGCCCGGGGCCACCCAGGAGGGCTTCCAACTCGCGGCAAAGAACCTGGCCTACCTGCTTGTGGCAATTTCGGTGGTGGCGGGCCTGCTGACGTCGCTCTCGCCTCCGCAACTTGTTGCCGGCCTGCGTTCCTTGCTTGCGCCGTTTGGTCGCTTCAAGCTGTCGCCGGACCGGATTGCGGTTCGACTCGCGCTGACCCTGGAGCAGGTCGAGGCGTCGCGGCGGGGCCCAGGCAGTGCCTCCGACGGTGCGGTATCCACGCTCGCCCTTCCGGCGGCTTCCTGGGGGCCGGGCGATGCAGTGCTGGGGTGTCTGACCGGGGCCTTGTTCGTGCTCGCGTGGTTTGCATGAGGATCGCGCTCGGCCTCGAATACGAGGGTTCCCGCTTTTGCGGCTGGCAGTCGCAGGCGGGCGGTGGCGCGGTGCAGGACGCCGTGGAAGCGGCGATTTCGCAGGTTGCCGACGCCGCAACCCGCGTGGTCTGCGCCGGACGAACCGATGCCGGCGTGCATGCGCTGGCCCAGGTGATTCACTTCGACACGCAGGCCGTTCGCCCGGACAGCGCCTGGGTACGCGGAGTCAATGCCCATTTGCCGGCCGGTGTCGCGGTGCGCTGGGCGCAGCCGGTCGCGGATGAATTTCACGCGCGATTTTCGGCGCGCGGCCGACGCTATCGTTATCTCCTGCTCAATCGTCCAGAGCGACCGGGCCTGATGGCGGGGCGCGTCGGCTGGTTTCACCGGCCACTCGCGGCGGATGCCATGTGCGCGGCGGCGGCATTGCTGCTCGGCGAGCATGATTTTTCTGCATTTCGTGCCGTCGAATGCCAGGCCAAGTCGCCGATCAAGACGCTGCGCCGCGCCGCGGTGGTTCGTCATGGCGAGTTGCTGGTGTTCGAATTCGAAGCCAGCGCCTTCCTGCACCACATGGTGCGCAACCTCGTCGGGGCGCTGGTCTATGTAGGCAAGGGCGCCCATCCGCCGGCCTGGATTGGCGAACTGCTGGACGGACGCGACCGGGCCCGCGCGGCTCCGACCTTCGAGGCTTGCGGTCTGTATTTCGCGGGAGTCGACTATGATCCGGTCTGGCAGTTGAAAGTCGGCGCTGGCGATACGGCGCTGCTCCTGCCCTGAAGCCGGATCCCATGACGCGCACCCGAATCAAGATTTGCGGCATTACCCGCGAACAGGACCTTGCCGCCGCCGTTGCCGCCGGAGCCGACGCACTCGGGTTCGTCTTTTATGCGCCCAGTCCGCGCCACGTCAGCGCGCAGCGCGCCTCTCAACTGGCGGCAAAGTCGCCAGCCTTTGTGACCCGGGTCGGCCTTTTCGTCAATGAAACGGAGCAGATGGTGCGCGATGTCCTCGCGACGGTACCGCTTGACCTGCTGCAGTTCCATGGCGACGAGGATGCAGGGTATTGCGCGCAATTCGGCCGGCCCTGGATCAAGGCAGCGCGGGTCAGGGCAGGGTTCGATTTGTTAGAATACGCGGCCGCGTTCGCCGGCTCCGAGGGCATTGCCGGCCTGCTGCTGGATGCCCATGTCGAAGGCTACGGCGGCGGTGGCAAGACCTTCGACTGGTCACTGATTCCGCGGTCCCTGCCGCTGCCGGTGATCCTGTCGGGAGGCTTGCATCCGGGCAACGTTGCCGAGGCGGTACGTGCCGTGAAGCCGTGGGCGGTCGATGTCAGCAGCGGCGTGGAGTCCGCCCGAGGCATCAAGGACGCGCAGAAGATCACCGATTTTGTTGCCGGAGTGCGAAATGCAGATGCAGGACCTTCCCTATAACATGCCCGACGCCGGGGGCCACTTCGGTCCTTATGGCGGCATTTTCGTCGCCGAAACGCTGATGCCGGCGCTGGCCGAACTGCGCGAGGCCTACGCGGCGGCGCAGGCAGATCCTGAGTTCCGTGCCGAGTACGAATACGATCTCAAGCACTATGTCGGCCGTCCCAGTCCGATCTACCACGCCAAGCGCTGGTCCGGGTTGCTGGGCGGCGCACAGATCTACCTCAAGCGCGAAGACCTCAACCACACCGGCGCGCACAAGATCAACAACTGCATCGGCCAGGCCCTGCTGGCCAGGCGCATGGGCAAGCCGCGCGTTATCGCGGAAACCGGTGCCGGCCAGCACGGCGTCGCGACGGCCACCGTTGCCGCCCGCTACGGCATGGAGTGCGTGGTGTACATGGGCTCCGAGGACATCAGGCGCCAGGCGGCGAACGTCTATCGCATGAAGCTGCTGGGCGCCACCGTGGTGCCGGTGGAATCGGGCTCGAAGACGCTCAAGGACGCCCTGAACGAGGCCATGCGCGACTGGGTGACCAACATCGGCAATACCTTCTACATCATCGGCACCGTCGCGGGACCGCATCCATATCCGATGATGGTGCGCGATTTCCAGGCGGTGATCGGCGAGGAATGCAAGACCCAGATGCCGGACCTCGCAGGACGCCAGCCCGATGCGGTGATCGCCTGCGTCGGCGGCGGCTCCAACGCGATGGGGATCTTTTATCCCTACATCCCGGTGGCCGGGGTCAGGCTGATCGGCGTCGAGGCGGCCGGCCACGGGCTCGATACCGGCAAACACTCGGCATCGCTGACGGCAGGTCGCTCGGGCGTGCTGCATGGCAACCGCACCTACCTGCTGCAGGACGAAAACGGCCAGGTGATCGAGACGCATTCGATTTCGGCCGGCCTCGATTATCCCGGGGTCGGTCCGGAACACGCCTGGCTCAAGGATTCCGGTCGCGCCGAATACGCCACCATCACCGATGCCGAGGCCCTGCAGGCCTTCCATGACCTGTGCCATTTCGAAGGCATCATCCCCGCGCTCGAATCCAGCCACGCGCTGGCCCATGCCGCGAAGTTGGCGCCGACTCTGTCGTCCGACAAGATCCTGCTGGTCAACCTTTCCGGACGCGGCGACAAGGACATGCACACCGTCGCCGAAGCATCCGGCATCCAGTTCTGACATGTCGCGCATCCCCAACACGTTTGCGGCGCTTGCCGCACAAGGCCGCAAGGCACTGATTCCCTTCATCACCGCCGGCGATCCGCATCCCGACCAGACCTTGCCGCTGATGCGCGCGCTGGTGGCGGGCGGCGCCGACATCATCGAGCTCGGCGTGCCGTTTTCGGATCCGATGGCCGATGGTCCCACCATCCAGCGCGCCTCGGAACGCGCGCTGGCGCATGGCATGAGCTTGCGCCGGGTGCTTGGTCTGGTGCGGGATTTCCGCCAGGAAAATGCCGCGACGCCGATCGTGCTGATGGGCTATGCCAATCCGGTGGAAGCCTACGGCATCGATGCCTTCGCGCGCGACGCGCATGAGGCCGGCGTCGATGGCGTGCTGGTGGTCGACTATCCGCCGGAAGAGTGTGCCGGATTCGCCGCGGCGATGAAGCGCGTGCAGATCGATCCGATCTTCCTGCTGGCGCCGACATCCACCGAGAAACGCTTCGGCGAGGTGGCGCAGTTCGGCGCCGGCTACATCTATTACGTGTCGCTCAAGGGCGTCACGGGTTCCGCCACGCTCGACCTCGGTGAGGTGGCGGCACGCATTCCGCTGATCCGCGCGCAGGTCGGCATGTCGGTCGGCGTCGGCTTCGGCATCCGCGACGGCGCCACAGCAGCGCGCATCGCGACGGTGGCCGACGCCGTGGTGATCGGCAGTCGCATCATCGAAGAGATCGAGAATTCCCCGGCGGGCGAGGCTGCGGCGCGCGTGCAGGGTTTCCTTTCCGGCATACGCGCGGCGATGGATGCCGCCACCAAACAGGGAGTTGCAGTATGACGACCTTCCCCCCTTCCCCCTTCCCATGGAAGGGGGTGACACGGGTTCGCTGCGCTCCATATCTTTTGGCTGTCCCTCCTTGGGGCGGCCCTGCGGAGGGACTATGAGCTGGCTCCAGAAACTTCTGCCGCCGAAGATCAAGCGTTCGGAAGGCGTACGCAAGTCCATCCCCGAAGGCCTGTGGGCCAAGTGCCCGGCCTGCGAGGCGGTGCTATACAGCTCCGACCTGGAAAACAACCAGAACGTCTGCCCCAAGTGCTCGCATCACCTGCGCCTGCGAGCCCGGGTCCGGCTCGATGCGCTGCTCGATCCCGAGGGCCGCTTCGAAATCGGTGCCGAAGTGCTGCCGATGGATCCGCTCAAGTTCAAGGACAGCCGGCGCTACGTGGATCGCCTAGCGGCGGCGAACGAAGATACGGACGAAGCCGATGCGATGGTGGTCATGCAGGGCGCCATCAAGACCGTGCCGGTGGTGATCGCCTGCTTCGAATTCGAGTTCCTCGGCGGTTCGATGGGCGCGGTGGTCGGCGAGCGCTTCGTGCGCGGGGTCAAGGCGGCGATCGAATTGCAGTCTCCCTTCATCTGCATCACCGCCTCGGGCGGCGCGCGCATGCAGGAAGGCCTGTTCTCGCTGATGCAGATGGCCAAGACCACGGCGGCGGTCACGCAACTGGCACGCCACCAGTTGCCTTTCATCACGCTGCTGACCGATCCGACCATGGGTGGCGTTTCGGCATCCTTCGCCTTCGTCGGTGACGTCGTGATCGCCGAGCCAGGCGCCCTGATCGGCTTCGCCGGCCCGCGCGTGATCGAACAGACGGTCCGCGAAACCCTGCCCGAAGGCTTCCAGCGTGCCGAGTTCCTGCTGGAAAAAGGCGCCATCGACATGATCGTCGATCGCCGCGAACTGAGGGATCGACTGGCCTCGCTGCTGACCCTGCTGCAACGCGTTCCCGCCGTCTGATGCCATTGGGGCTCGATGGCTGGCTGGCGCGGATCGAGGCGCTGCATCCGCGCGGCAGCGCGGGCATCGAACTGGGTCTGGAGCGGGTCGCCGCCGTCAAGGCGCGCCTTGGCCAGCGCGAGTTCTGCCCGGTGATCCTGGTCGGTGGCACCAATGGCAAGGGTTCGACCTGCGCCATGCTGGAGCGCATCCTGCTCGTCGCCGGCTACCGCGTCGGGCTCTACACCTCGCCCCACCTTCTGCATTACAACGAACGCGTTCGCATCGACGGCGTGGCGGTGTCGGACGCCAACCTGTGCAACGCTTTCGAACGCGTGGAACGCGCGCGGGGCGATGCCGCGCTGACCTACTTCGAATTTGGCACGCTCGCCGCATGGGAGGTGTTCGCTGCGGCTGCTACCGATGTCGTGATCCTCGAAGTGGGGCTCGGCGGCAGGCTTGATGCCACCAACATCTACGAACCGGCCTGCACCATCGTCACCGGCATCGATCTCGATCACATGGAATTCCTCGGCGCGGACCGCGAAGCCATCGGTTTCGAAAAGGCCGGGATCTTTCGTGCGCGCGTCGCAGCCATCTGCGGCGATGCGCGGCCGCCGCAATCGCTGGTGGATCATGCCGCCAGGGTCGGCGCAGGCCTGCTGGTGATGGGGCGGGATTTCGGCTATCAGCGGCAGGAGCAGCAATGGCTGTATTGGGGGCCGGCGGCTGGCGGCAGCGGCGTCACGCGTCGCGGCGGGCTGGCCTTTCCGGCGCTGCGCGGAGAACGCCAGTTGGCCAACGCGGCTTGCGCGTTAGCGGCTCTCGATGTGCTGCACCAGGTCTTGCCGGTCGCGATGAAGGACATCCGCCAGGGCCTGGGCGAAGTCGAACTGGCGGGGCGCTTCCAGGTATTGCCTGGACGGCCGCTGGTGGTGCTCGATGTCGCACACAATCCGCAGGCCGCGCGCGTGCTGGCGGCAAACCTGGGCGACCAGGGCTTCCACCGCAATACCTGGGCGGTGTTCGGCATGCTTGCAGACAAGGACATCGACGGCGTGATCGACGCGCTGGGCGAGCGGGTGACGCATTGGCTGCCGTGTACTCTCGATGGTCCCCGTGCCGCCAGCGCCGACTTCTTGTCGGCGCGGCTGGAATCCCGCGGCAAGAAGGTCGCCGCAAGCTTCGCGACGCCGGCGGCCGCACTGGCTTACGCGCAAGAGAAGGCGAGCGAAGATGATAGAATTCTCGCCTTCGGATCCTTCCTCACTGTCGCTGCGGCCCTGCAAGCGCTTGGCCGCTCGAGGTAAAACGCCTAACCACGATGGCGGAAAAAGACACATCGCCTGACGCAGACCTGCAGCTGAAGAAGCGTGCCCGCCGCCGACTGGTCGGCGCCGTCGCGCTGGCGCTGTTGGCCGTGATCGTGCTGCCGATGGTCATGGATCGCGAACCCCGTCCTGCGAGCCAGGACATTCAAGTGCGCATCCCGAGCCAGGACGCCACCGGCCTCGCTTCCAAGGTCTTGCCTGGCAAGCCTGCGACGCCGATGCCGGCACCGGAACCCCGCGCCGCTGCCGAACCGGCTACAAAGGCCGACGCTCCGGCTCCAGCTTCAGTCCCTGCTGCTGCGGCGGTGGTGCCCCCGGCAAAGTCGTCCTCCGCTCCCGCCTCACCACCAGCCAAGACTTCCGAAGCATCCGCGCCGCCAGCCAAGACTCCCGAGCCGGCCCCCAAGCCGGCGCCCCGGGCTGCCGCTGACGCGAAGCCTGTTGTGGATGCCTCCGGGCAGTGGATCGTGCAACTCGGTGCCTACAAGGAGGCCGGCAACGTCAAGCTCTTGCTGGGCAAGCTGAAGGGAATCGGCGTTCCGGCATATTCCGAAAAGTTCGAATCGCCGCAGGGACAGCGCACCCGCGTTCGTGCCGGCCCCTTTCCCAGCCAGGAAGCGGCCGAGAAGGCTCGCACGAGGATCAAGATCATCGGCGTCGACGGGCCGGTAGCTCAAAAGTAGGGCAATGACTGCGTTCGATTACGCCGTGCTGGCGCTTGTTGTTGCGTCGGCGCTGCTCGGATTGTGGCGTGGCGTGGTGAGCGAAATGCTGGCCCTGGTCGCCTGGGTGGTGGCCTTCCTGGTGGCTCGCGCGCAAGCGCCGCAGGTGTCGGACTGGCTGGCGGGGCAGGTGGTCGAACCGGGGATGCGCCTGGCGGCGGCCTATGTGCTGGTGTTTCTTGGCGTGTTGCTGGCCTTCGCCGTTGCGCGCCTGGTGATCTCGCTGATGGTCAAGGCGGTGGGCCTGGGATTGCTGGATCGTTTGCTCGGCCTCGCGTTTGGTGTTTTGCGCGGCGTAGTGGTGGTATTGTTGGCAGTTCTGGTTGCGGGCATGACGCCGTTGCCAAAAGCGGACTGGTGGCGCAATGCAATGCTGGCGCAACCGCTGGAAACGGCGGTGATCGCGGCAAAACCCTGGTTGCCGCCGGAAGCGGCAAAACGGATTCGGTTTCGATAGAGGACGACCATGTGCGGAATTCTGGGTGTGGTGGCGACCACGCCGGTGAACCAGTTGCTCTACGACGGCCTGCAGGTGCTCCAGCACCGTGGCCAGGATGCCGCCGGCATCTCCACCGCCGAAGGCGGGCGTTTCCACATGCACAAGGGCTCGGGACTGGTGCGCGACGTCTTCCGTACCCGCAACATGCGCAGCCTGCTGGGCAACTGGGGCATCGGCCACTGCCGCTACCCGACCGCGGGTTCCGCCGACAACGCTGCAGAGGCACAGCCCTTCTACGTCAATTCGCCCTTCGGCCTGATGCTGGCGCACAACGGCAACCTGACCAATGCCGATCAGTTGAAGCAGGACATGTTCCTGCAGGACCTGCGCCACATGAACACCAACTCCGATTCGGAGGTGCTGCTCAACGTGCTGGCGCACGAACTGCAGGCCGCGTCGACCAAGTACCAGGTCGATGCCGAAACCATTTTCAAGGCGGTGGCCGGCGTGCATCGCCGCGTCAAGGGTGCCTATGCCGTGGTGGCGATGATCGCCGGCTACGGCCTGCTCGCCTTCCGCGATCCCTGGGGCATCCGCCCGCTGGTGATCGGCAAGAACGAGACGGCCGAAGGCACCGAGTACCTGGTGGCTTCCGAGAGCGTGGCGATCGACACGCTCGGCTTCAAGATGCTGCGCGACGTCGAGCCCGGCGAGGCGGTGCTGGTGGACATGCGCGGCAACTTTGTCAGCCGCCAGTGCGCCCAAGCCACCCTCCATGCGCCCTGCATGTTCGAGTTCGTCTACCTGGCGCGACCAGATTCCGTGATGGACGGGATTTCGGTCTACGAAACGCGGGCCAAGATGGGCGATTACCTGGCCGACAAGATTCGTCTGACCATGCCGCACCTGGCGATCGACGCGGTGATCCCGATCCCCGATTCCAGTCGGCATTCGGCGATGGAACTGGCGGCGCGGCTGAACCTTCCGTATCGCGAGGGCTTCGTCAAGAACCGCTACATCGGCCGTACCTTCATCATGCCGGGGCAGGCGACGCGGCGCAAATCCGTGCGCCAGAAGCTCAATGCCATCAGCCAGGAGTTCAAGGGGCGCAACGTGCTGCTGGTCGACGATTCGATCGTGCGCGGCACCACCAGTCGCGAGATCATCATGATGGCGCGCGAGGCCGGCGCGAAGAAGGTCTATTTTGCCTCTGCTTCACCGCCGGTACGCTTTGCCAACGTCTATGGCATCGACATGCCGACGCGCAGCGAACTGATCGCCGCCTACCGCAGCGATGAGGAGATCTGCCGCGAGATCGGTGCCGATGCGCTGATCTACCAGGACCTCGACGCGCTCAAGGCCGCGGTGCGTTCGGTAAACCCCACCGTGACGCAGTTCGAGACTTCGTGTTTCGATGGCCAGTACATCACCGGCGACGTCACGGCCATCTATCTGCAGAGCATGGAAGACAGGCGCAACCTGCCTCCGTTGGCGAAGTCCGAGGACAACGACGGTTTCGACGGCGCCGATGGCGAGCAGCTGGACCTCAACCTGGTGCAGGCCGGATGAGCGTGGCTGAAGACGCTTCGGACGCTGCCTGGTCCTTCGATACCCTTGCGGTGCGCGCCGGCCAGGAGCGCAGCCAGTTTAACGAACACTCGGAAGCGCTATATCTAACGTCAAGCTTCGTCTTCGAAAGCGCGGCGCAGGCCGCCGCGCGCTTTTCGGGAACCGAGCCGGGCAACGTCTACGCCCGCTTCTCCAATCCCACGGTAAGCACCATGCAGGAGCGACTGGCGGCCCTGGAAGGCGCCGAAGCCTGCATCGCCACAGCGACCGGCATGGCGGCGATCCTGTCCACCGTGATGGCGCTGATGAAATCCGGCGAGCACATCGTATCTTCGCGCAGCATCTTCGGCGCCACGCAGCAGCTGTTCGGTACTATCCTGCCGCGCTTCGGCGTCGACACCAGTTTCGTCGATCAGGGCACGGTGGAGGCCTTTCGCGCGGCGATGCGACCGACCACTCGCCTGGTGTTCATCGAGACGCCGTCCAATCCGCTGACCGAAGTCTTCGACATCGCCGCGCTGGCCCAGGTTGCACATGAGGGCGGGGCACTGCTGGTGGTGGACAACTGCTTCTGCTCACCGGCCCTCCAACGACCGCTGACCATGGGCGCCGACCTGGTGATCCATTCCGCCACCAAGTACCTCGACGGGCAGGGGCGGGTGCTCGGCGGCGCCGTTTGTGGCGCAAAGGCGCTGACCGAGGAAGTCTTCAAGTTCCTGCGCACGGCCGGACCGACCCTGTCGCCGTTCAATGCCTGGATCATCCTCAAGGGGCTGGAAACGCTTTCGGTGCGCATGAAGGCGCAATCGGCCAATGCGCTTGAACTGGCGCAATGGCTGGAAGCGCAGCCCAGCGTGACCCGCGTGTTCTATCCCGGGCTTGCCTCGCATCCGCAACACGCGCTGGCGATGCGCCAGCAGGCCTGCGGCGGCGCCATCGTTTCCTTCGAGGTCGGGGGCGGGCGCGAGGCGGCGTGGCGCGTGGTGGACAACTGCCGCCTGCTGTCGATCACTGCCAACCTGGGCGACACCAAGACCACCATCACCCATCCGGCATCGACCACGCACGGTCGCATCAGCGCCGAAGCGCGGGCCGCCTCGGGCATCGGCGAGGGCCTGCTGCGGATTGCGGTGGGACTGGAAGCGCCGGCCGACCTGAAGTCCGACCTGGCGCGCGGCCTGGGCTAGCGCGACAGGTCGAGCCGGCGCACGCCGGCCGGTCCGATTTCCAGCGCGTCGCCGCGCCCGGTATCCCAGTCGGAAAGCACCCAGCGCTCGGCATTGCCGGAAGCCAGCGCGATTTCCTCGCGGCCCGGTCGATGGGTGTGGCCATGGATAAGCCGGGTGCAGCCATGCGTGCTCAGTGCGGCCTTGATCGCGTCGGCGTTGGCATCCATGATTTCAGCCGTTTTTTCCTGCATTGCCTCGGCGCTGCGGCGGCGCAGGCTGGCGACTTCGGCGCGGCGTTCGGGCAGCGGCCGCGCGAGGAACTGCCGCCGCCATTGCGGCGAGCGCACCATGCGGCGGAACTCCTGGTAGGGCAGATCGTCGGTACAGACGGTGTCGCCGTGCATCAGCAAGGTTGCCGTACCGCCAGCGCCGACTTTTTCGACCTCGTCGAGCAAGGTGATGCCCGCCGCGGCGGCAAAGTCAGCGCCGATCAGGAAATCGCGATTGCCGGCAATGAAGCAAAGGCGCGGACCCATGTCGGCAGCGCTGCGCAGCAGGCCGCAGACCTCCGCGTTGAACTCATCCTGCAGGTCATCATCGCCGATCCAGTATTCGAACAGGTCGCCGAGGATGTACAGCACCTCGACATTGGAGGCGGCGGTATCGGCGAGGAATGCAGCGAAGCGCTGCGTCAGGTCCGGCCGCTCCGACCGCAGGTGCAGGTCGGAGACGAAGCGCGCGGTTCCAGTGATCGTCAGCATGGAACCGCGGGTGGTTATACGACTTCGGCGCGCTCGATGATGACGTCTTCCTTCGGCACGTTCTGGTGGAAGCCCTTGTTGCCGGTCTTGACCGCCTTGATCTTGTCCACCACGTCCTGGCCTTCGACGACGCGGCCGAAGACGCAGTAGCCCCAGCCGTCCTGGCATTTGTCGTTGTCGAGGAAGTCGTTGTCACCGACGTTGATGAAGAACTGCGCGGTCGCGGAATGCGGGTCGCCGGTGCGCGCCATGGCGACCGTGTAGCACGCGTTCTTGAGGCCGTTCTTGGCCTCGTTCTGGATCGGATCCCGAACCGGTTTCTGGTCCATGCCCGGTTCGAAGCCGCCGCCCTGGATCATGAAGCCATCGATCACGCGATGGAAGATGGTGTTGTTGTAATGGCCGGCTTCGACGTAAGCGACGAAGTTGGCGGCACTGATCGGTGCCTTCTCGGCGTCGAGTTCAAGGGTGATGGCGCCGTGGTTGGTGGTGAGCTTGATCATGGAGAGTTTCCTTGGGGATTATTTCTTGGCCGGCAGCAGCTTGACGGATTCGATGAGGACCGGGGTGGTCGGCACGTTCTGGTGCGGGCCGGCATTGCTGGTGGGCACGGCGGCGATCTTCTGGACCACGTCCATGCCTTGCACCACCTTGCCGAACACCGCATAGCCCCAGCCGTCACGTCCTGGGTAATCGAGAAAGCTGTTGTCCTTCAAGTTGATGAAGAACTGTGCGCTGGCCGAGTGCGGGTCGTTGGTGCGTGCCATGGCCAGCGTGCCGGTTTCGTTCTTCAGGCCGTTCTTGGCCTCGTTCTGGATCTGCGCGCGGGTTTCCTTTTGCTTCAGGTCGGGCGTGAAGCCGCCGCCCTGGATCATGAAGCCCGGGATCACGCGGTGGAACACCGTGCCGTTGAAGAAGTTGTCCTTGGCGTACTGCAGGAAATTTTCCACCGTCTTCGGCGCCTTGTCCTGGTAAAGCTCGATCACCAGCGTGCCCTGCGAGGTCTTGACCTCGAGCTGCGGGTTCGCGGCAAGCGCGGCAAGGCTGAAAAGGAATGCGAATGCGGCAAGAATCAGGCGATGCATGTGACCTCCGGAACTGGGGGAAAGGGTGTGTGAAAAACGAGCTGCTGCTAAACGGCGCCTTCGAAGACGATCTTCCAGCGGCCGCTTTCCTTGATCCAGTACTGGCGCTTCTTCATCTGGTTGGAAAGGTTGCTGGAGCGGTAGTCCTGCTCGAAAGTGACGACGACGTATTCTTCCTTGCCGGGATTGCGGAACATGCTGATGTCGCCGGTGCCGACCTTGATCCAGCTCTTGCCCGCATTGACCTTGCGCTTGTGTTCCACCCAGTCGCGGTAGCCTTGGCCGTCGACATTGAACTTGTGCGAATAGTGCCGCGCGTATTGGTCGATGTTTCGGCTTTCCCAGTCCTGCCGCCATTCTTCGATCATTTGCAGCAGGGAACTGCGCTCGGTCTGCCAGTCGTCGAGCGAGAGCCATTCGATGCTGTTGCTGATGATCACCGGGGTCAGGCCGACCTGCAGGCTCTTCGACAGCGAGTCGAGGTCCTGGTTGGCCAGCACCACGCAGCCGTCGGAGGCTTTCGGCGGCCGCGAGAATGTGTCGGAGGGCGTGCCGTGCAGCCAGATGCCATGGCCATTGCGCCCCTGGCGCTTGTCCCATTCGTTCGGGTAATTGATGGGAAAGGCGCCGCTGCCGTAGAAATCGGTCAGCTTCTGGCGTGGCAGGCTGGAGGTGACGTGATAGACCCCGATCGGAGTCTTCTTGTCGCCTTCGCGGAATTTCTCGGCGCCGAGCTTGCCCTGCGAGATGTAGTAGTCGGCCACGAAGCGCGGAGTGCCCTTGTCGTTCTGGTACAGGTACAACCGGGATTTCTGGGTATCGACGACCACCGCGTGCTTCTGTTCCGGATGCATCTGCAACAGGTAACGCGGCACGTAGTCCGCCGGCGGCTTGCTGCGATAGCCCTTGAGGCGGACGATGGCTTCGTCGCGCAGGTCGGCCACCTTTTCACCGGCAGCAGGTCCGCCGCCTTCGCCGAAGGCCATCAGCGGTCGTGCGCGCGCCAGCAGCAGGTCGCCCTTGACCAGGTGCGCCAGGCGGAAATTGGGATAGGCCTTGACCAGCATTTCGGCCTGCTGCATGGCCACGTCGAGCTGGTTGGCTTCGATGGCATCGAACACCTTGGCCAGCAGGGGCTCCGGACCGGAGTCCGTGTAACGGGCTTCGACCGTCGAGCCGGCGTTATGCTTCTTGATGTGGGCAGGCGCCTTGCCGGCGGAGTAAGCCAAGCCGGCCGCAAGCAGCAGGCTGCATCCAGCGACGACGGTGCGGGATCGCAGCATGCGCTTCATCAAGTGCCGACCCGCTCCTGCAGGATTTGCCACTTGCCATCGCGCTTGCCCAGTTGCAGCACCTTGTTGCTCGACGTCTTGAGCGTTGCCGACTTGTAGTGCTGGCGGAATTTTGCGGTCGCCGTGTCGCCGTCGACGCTGACGCGCAGATTCTCGTAGCTGACCTGGATGGCGCCCGGTTTCTCGATGCGCTTCTGCCGTTCGGCATCCCAAGTTGTGCGCGATTCCCCGGCCGGAGTCTTGAAGTCGCGCGCATAGGCGCCGAGGTAGGTCTTGATGTCCTTGCGCGACCAGGCGGCGGCCCACAGGTCGATCGCGCGCGTGACTTCAGCGGTCGCGTCCCCGGCGGGCTTTGCCGCGGCGGGTTTGGCGGGTTCGGCCTTGGCGACCTCGGCGGGCTTGGCCGGCACGGCGACCGCGGGCGCTGCTGCTGGTGCAGCGGGTGCCGCAACCGGCGCGGCCGCCACCGGGGTGGTCGGTGCCGGAGCCGCAGGGGCGACGGGGGCCTTCGGTGCTTCGGCGACCTTGATCGGTTCCGTCGGCCGCGCATCGCCGATCGGCTTGATGGTCTTGCCCGGGCGGGCGCCGGTGCCCATCAGGTCACGGATCAGCGCCAGCTTTTTTTGCGCAGTGGGATTCGAGGAGTCGATCTGCAGTGCCTTGTCGTAGGCCTGGCTGGCGAGGCGGGCGTAGATGTCGCCGAGGTTTTCGTGGGCGGTGGCGTAGGAGGGGTGGGTGCGGATGGCCATTTCCAGCGCCTGCTTGGCCTTGTCGAACTGCTTCTGCTGGGCGTAGATCACCGCCAGGTTGTTGTAGGGCTCGGGCAGTTCCGGGAAGTCCTCGGTCAGCTTGGAGAATACGGTGATCGCTTCATTGGGCTTGTTCATTTCGGTGAGCACGATGCCCTTGAGGAAGCGGCCCTGGGCATCCTTGGGTTTGCTGGCGAGGTATTTGTCGACCTGTTCCAGTGCCTGGGCATGCTGTCCCTGCTTGATCAGCTTGCTGATGTCCTGCAGGGTGTCGGCTTGCGCCGCCGGCGCCAGCGCCAAGAGGACGAAGGAAGCGGCGGATGCCAGTAAGCGTGCGGCATTGAGGCGGATTTGGGTCATGGTATATACTTCTCGTTGGCGGTTGCCCGAAAATGAATTGAGTGACGGCCGCTGCGCTCGACTCCGGTGGAACTGGTGTCAGCCTGCTCTGAAACTGCGTTTTCGCCGGACAAACCATGCGGGATTCAGCGTTGGATTCTAACAAGAAGCCTGCCCTCCCCACAACCTGAGCCTGTTTGATCGATGGCCCGATAATGCCGGCCTTTGGCGCCCATTTTCCTGCTTAACCCGTCGTCTGGTGCTAGCCCTTTCCATGCTGAAGATATACAACACCCTCGCCCGCGAAACGCAGGCATTCGTTCCAATCCGACCGGGTCACGTCGACATGTACGTGTGCGGCATGACCGTGTATGACTTTTGCCATCTGGGCCATGCCCGCGTGATGGTGGTGTTCGACATGGTCGCGCGCTGGCTGCGTGCCAGCGGCTACGAGCTTAACTACGTGCGCAACATCACCGACATCGACGACAAGATCATCCGCCGCGCGCAGGAAAACGGCGAGACGATCCGCCAGCTTACCGACCGCTTCATCGCCGCGATGAACGAAGATGCCGGTGCACTGGGCGTGCTGCGGCCGGACGCCGAGCCGCGCGCCACGGACTACGTGCCGCAGATGCTGGACATGATCGGCACGCTGGAAAGGAACGGCTACGCCTATGTCGCCGGCAGCAACGACGTCTGCTATTCGGTGCGCAAGTTCGAGGGCTACGGCAAGCTGTCGGGCAAGTCGCTGGAAGACCTGCGCGCCGGCGAGCGCGTCGATGTCATGGCGGGCAAGCAGGATCCGCTCGACTTCGTGCTGTGGAAGCACGCCAGGGAGGACGAACCCGCGGAAGTGAAGTGGGAATCGCCCTGGGGGCCGGGCCGTCCGGGCTGGCACATCGAGTGTTCGGCGATGGGCTCGCAACTGCTCGGCAAGCACTTCGACATCCATGGCGGCGGCCAGGACCTGCAGTTCCCGCATCACGAGAACGAGATCGCCCAGTCCGAAGGCGCGCACCGCTGCCAGTTCGTCAATTACTGGATGCACAACGGATTCGTCCGCGTCGATGACGAGAAGATGTCGAAGTCGCTGGGCAACTTTTTCACCATCCGCGAAGTGCTGAAGAAATACGACGCCGAAGTGGTGCGCTTCTTCATCCTGCGCGCTCATTACCGCAGTCCGCTCAACTATTCCGACGTCCACCTTGACGACGCGCGGCAGGCGCTGACGCGCTTGTACACCTCACTCAAGGGCGTTGCCGGGGAAGCGCAGGTCGATTGGAACGAAGCCCACGCCGTGCGCTTCAAGGCCGCGCTGGACGACGATTTCGGCACGCCCGAGGCCATGGCGGTGCTGTTCGACCTGGCGACTGCGGCCAATCGCGGCGACGCGGTCCTGGCCGCGCAGTTGAAGGCGCTTGGGGGCGTGCTGGGGCTGCTGCAGCGCGATCCGCAGGCTTTCCTGCAGGCGGCACCGGCCGGCGGACTCAGCAACGACGAGATCGAAGCAAAAGTCGGCGCTCGCGCCACGGCGAAGAAGGCCCGAAACTTCGCTGAATCCGATCGAATTCGCGACGAACTCAAGGCCGCTGGCATCGTTCTGGAGGACGGGCCGCAGGGGACCACCTGGCGCCGCGCCTGATGGACACGTATTGAAAGGGTGCTGGCTCCCGGCGGGTGAGGGCGGCGGCCAGCCTGCGGTACCGCAGCGCATTGACATGCGTCAATCCGCCCGGTGATTTGCGGCGGATAATCGCAATGGACTACTGCGCGCGACCCGAACTTCGGTCGCAGGTCAGTGATGGTTCCACTCTATGCTCCGGTGTTATCCCCAATGAGCGCGCAGCTCGAAACCGATCAACCGACTGCCGATGCCAAGAATTCGTCCGGGTCCATGACGCCGTCCGGCGATTTCCTTAAGTTCGCCATATGGGTGATGCTGGCCAGCGCGCTCGGGGCGATGCTGATGCTTGTCATCATGGCACCGGACCAGACCGCGAGGGTCGCGCGGCCCGGATTGCTGGCCCTGGTGGCACTGCTCGGCTGGCATTTCCTGCGCCGCGGGCAGCGGCGGGCCACCTTGATGGTGCTGGTGTTCGGTTCCTGGATTGCAGTGACCGTGGTCGCCGCGACCACCGGCGGCACCCACGCGCCGATCGTCGTTGTCTATCCGGCGATCATCGTCCTCGCCGGTTGGACCATGGGATGGCGATCGACATTGACCCTCCTGATCCTCACCACCATCGTGACCCTGGGCCTCGCCATCGGCGAATCCCGCGGCCTGCTGCCGCCGGAACCCGCGACGCCGCCCTTGCTCCATGGTTCGCTGCAACTCATTGTCCTGATCCTTTGCGCGGTGCTGATCACCTACCTGGCGCGCTCCTACCGCGATCGCGTGGCCGAGTTGAGCCGGGCCGGTCGCGAACTTGCCCGTCGTACCGCAGATCTCGAAGCGAGCAAGCAAGAGCTGAATCGGGCGCAGGCGGTGGCCCGGGTGGGCAGTTGGACGCTGGATCCGGTGACCGGCCAGATCGAGGCATCGGTCGAGGCCTATCGCATCTTCGGCCTGCCGGAGGGAACCGTGGCACCCTACGAGGCCTTCCTTGCCTGTGTCGATCCGCGGGATCGAGCGGCGGCGGACGAAGTGTGGCGCAAGGGGCTGAAGGGTGGTGCAAGCGCCAACGAATACCGGGTCGTGGTCGGGAACGAAACGCGCTGGGTGCGCCAGAAGGCCGAGAGCCGCTCCGGTGGCGACGGTCGCGCGCCAAATGTGGTCGGAATTGTCCAGGACATCTCCGAGAAACGCATCGCCGATCAGAGTCTCAAGGCAAGCGAAGCGCGTTTCCGCAACATGTTGCAGGAAATCCCCTCGGTCGCGATTCAGGGCTATGGACCCGACGGCACGACCATCTACTGGAACCGGGCTTCGACCCGGATCTACGGCTATGCCGAGGAGGAGGCGCTGGGGCGCAACCTGTTCGAACTGATCATTCCGCCGGAGATGCGCGAGCCCGTGAAACTGGCCATAGATGAGATGTTCGCCAGCGGTCAGCCGATTCCGCCGGGCGAACTGTCTTTGCAACGAAAGGATGGCACCCGGGTGGATGTCTATTCGAGCCATGCCTTCGTCCAGGTGGACGGGCGGGCGCCGGAAATGTTCTGTGTCGACATCGATCTCACCGAACGCAAGCAGGCCGAGGCGGCAACTCGGGAATTGAATCGGGACTTCGTGTCCTTCCTCGAAAACACCAGCGACTTCGTCTACTTCAAGGATGAAAACAGCCGCTTCCGCTTCTGCAGCCAGACGCTCGCCGACATCACCGGCCACGCCAGTTGGCGCGACATGATCGGCAAGCACGACCTGGAAGTCTTTCCGCCCGAGATCGCCCGGATCTACTACGAGGAGGAATTTCAGATCTTCCGTGAAGGCAAGCCGCTGCTGAACAAGATCGATCCCTACATCGATGCGGCGGGAAACCGCGGCTGGGTAAGTACCAACAAATGGCCGCTGCTCGATACCGGCAGGACGGGCAAGGTGGTCGGCTTGTTCGGCATCAGCCGGGACATCACCGAGCGCATGCTGACTGAAGCCGAACTAGAACAGCATCGCCACCACCTCGAAGAACTGGTCTTCTCGCGTACCGCAGAACTTGCCGCCGCGAAGGATGCCGCGGAGGCGGCCAGCCGGGCCAAGAGCGTGTTCCTGGCCAACATGAGCCATGAATTGCGCACGCCGATGAACGGCATCATGGGCATGACCGAACTGGCGCTCCGCCGGGCGACCGATCCGAGGCAGATCGACCACCTGACCAAGAGCATGGGCGCCGCGCGGCACCTGCTGGCCGTGATCAACGACGTCCTCGACATTTCGCGCATCGAGGCCGATCGGCTGGTCCTCGAAGAAAAGCCGTTCTCCCTGGCGCAGGTCCTCGGCGACGCCCTGGCCATGCAGGAGGAACTTGCCTGCGCCAAGGGATTGACGCTGGTCGCCGAGATCGCTCCGGCGCTGCCCGATCAATTCAGCGGCGACGCCCTGCACCTGCGGCAGATCCTGCTCAACTTCATTGGCAACGCCATCAAGTTTTCCGACCGGGGGCAAATCTCCGTTCGTGCCCGCGCCGAAGAGGAGGACATCCACAGCCTGCTGTTGCGCATCGAAGTCATCGATCAGGGCATCGGTTTGGGCAAGGAACAGCAGTCAAGGCTGTTCCATGCATTTACCCAGGTGGACGATTCTTCGACACGAAAGCACGGCGGCAGCGGCCTCGGCCTGGTAATTTCCAAACGTATCGCCCGCTTGATGGGAGGGGACGTCGGCGTCGTCAGCGAAGTTGGGCAGGGCAGCACATTCTGGGCCACGGTTCGCCTGCGGCGTTGCGTCGAAGCGCGCAAAGCGGGCGTCGCGCCCGACGCGGGTTCCCACCGCGAAGCGCTGGCGCGGGAGTTTTCCGGGAGCCGGATCCTGGTGGTCGAAGATGAGCCGGTGAACCTCGATGTCGCCATGTTCCTGCTGGAAGACGCGGGACTCATGCCGGAGGCAGCGCGCAATGGCGCGGAAGCCGTCGATCGCGCGCGTACCGAAAACTATGCCCTGATCCTGATGGACGTGCAGATGCCGGTGTTGAACGGACTGGACGCGACCCGCGAGATCCGGCGCCTGCCCGGGATGGCGACGGTGCCGATCCTGGCGATGACCGCGAATGCCTTCGCCGGGGATCGCGAACGCTGCCTGGAGGCCGGCATGAACGACCACATCGCCAAGCCGGTGGCGCCGGATGTCTTGTTCGCGACGGTGCTGAGCTGGTTGCGAAAGGCGGCCTGATCGATGCCATTGGTTCCGGAATTTACTTTGCGCGTTCCAAGGAGATACGCATGAAATCGCATGCTGAATGGCCCCGCTGGCTGCGGGTACTGGCGCTGATCGCGTTCGGAATCTCGCCCTTGGCGCTGGCGGATTCACCTGCCCCAGCAAAGAGGGAGTTCCGCATATTGCACATCATGAGCTACCACTCTCCATGGCGCTGGACCGACAGGCAACTGGAGGGCTTTCAGGAGGAAATGAAGGGCCTGCCGTTGACCTACAAGGTTTTCCAGATGGATACCAAGCGCATGAGCGCGACGGAGAGCAAGGGGCGAAAAGGGCTGGAGGCCCGCGCGCTGATCGAAAGCTGGAAGCCCGACCTGGTGTACAGCACCGATGACGATGCGCAGGAATACGTGGCGCGGCACTATGTCAATGCAAAGATTCCCTTCGTCTTCAGCGGAGTCAACAACCAGCCGGCCGCCTACGGATTCGCGGGCAGCTCGAACGTGACCGGGGTGCTCGAACAGGAACACTTCGTCCAGTCGGTGATGCTGGCCAGGAAGATCGTCCCCGATGCCAGGCGAATTGCACTGATCTTTGATGACGCGAAGATGTGGGAGCCGGTGCGGGCGCGCATCGAAAGTGCCATGCCGCAGCTTGCGGGAATGACGATCGTCGCCGCCGATACCGTTCCCAGCTTTGCCGACTACAAGCGCAAGATCGCGGAATATCAGAGTCGGGCCGACATCATCGGCACCATCGGCATCTTCAACCTGAAGGATGCCGACGGCAAGAACGTGCCCTACCAGGAAGTGCAGCGCTGGACGGTGGAGAACAGCAAGCTCCCGGATTTCGCCTTCTGGATCGATCGCGTCTATTTCGGCACCCTTTGCGCGGTGACGGTTTCCGAGCGTGAGCAGGGCAGGGCCGCGGGCCGCATGGCGCGCGGCATACTGGCCGCGGGAAAGAGCCCTTCCAGCTTCGCGATGGTCCCAACCACCAAGGGCGTGCCGGTGATCAGCCTGGCCCGGGCCAGGAAGCTCGGCCTGCGCCTCAATTCCGACCTGCTGTTGGGCGCCGAGATCATCCAGCGCTTCGAGTGGGACCAGCCATGAAGCACCGCCTGCTGGCAAAGATCCTTCTGATCGCCGCCAGCATTACCTTGATTGGCATGGTGGCGATCTACTTGGCCAGCAGCATCCTGTTTACGCAAACCTATGTCGCTGCGCTGCAATCGCGGTCGCTGGCGATCGCCCAGGGCCTGCAGATCCAGCTCGACCGGATCCAGTCGCTCGGCATCCGCCTTGACGACCTGGCAGGCTTCGACAAGCATTGCCGGGACGTCGTGGATTCCTTCGATGGTGTCGAGTTCGCGATGGTGGTGGGCAGCGACGATGTCGTGCGTTTCCACAGTGAGCCTGGCCGGCATGGAACGCGGATCGTGGATCCGGCGCTGCTCGCCGCTTTGGCGGCGACAAAAGCGGCGACCGTCGGCTATTCCTTCGACGGCATGGACGGCTATGCCGCGGTGGTTCCGCTGGCCTCGCTGGACGGCGCCCGCCTGGGCAACGTCGTGGTAGGCGTATCGGCCAGGGTGATCGACGAAAAGTTGCGCCAGATGCAGGTCGGCAGGGCGGGCGTCGGGTTGCTCGCGGTATTGGCGGGCTTTGCGGCCTTCGTGTTCGTGCTTTCGCGTTTCGTCACCCGTCCGCTTGCCGTGCTGATCGAGTCCATCGAACAGCTTCGCGCCGATACGACTGACCTCAGCCGGCGCGTTCCGCTCGACTCCGACGACGAGATCGGTACCCTGGCCAGGGCCTTCAACGGCTTGATGCAGAGCCTGCAGGAGACCACGGTGACGAAGTCGCAGCTCGCCACGGCCTACGAGGCGCTGAAAGCGAGCGAGGCAAAGTATCGCGAGCTGGTCAGTCATGCCAACGTGATCATCCTGCGCATGGACATCGAAGGCAAGGTCACCTACTTCAACGAGTTCGCCGAACGCTTCTTCGGGTATTCGGCCGGCGAGATTCTGGGGCGCAATGTCCTCGGCACCATCGTTCCGCCGCGCGACGGCGATAGCGGCCGCGACTTGAGGGCGATGATCCTGGCGATCGCGGCCGAGCCTGAAAAATTCGCCGAAAACGAAAATGAAAACATGACCCGCGATGGGCGGCGCGTCTATGTGCGCTGGGCCAATCGCGCCGTTTTGGACGCGCTGAACCGACCCACCGGAGTCCTGTGCATCGGTCACGACATCACCGAGAAGAGGCTGGCCGATCGGGAACTCGACCAGCATCGGCACCACCTCGAGGAACTCGTGCATTCACGCACCACCGAACTGGCGCAAGCGCGCGATGCCGCCGAATCCGCCAGCCGCGCCAAAAGCGTGTTCCTCGCCAACATGAGCCACGAGCTGCGCACGCCGATGAACGCGATCATCGGCATGACCAATCTGGCCTTGCGCTGCACCTCCGATCCTAAGCAGATCGACTACCTGGGCAAGAGCCTGGCGGGCGCCCAGCACCTGCTCGCCGTGATCAACAACATCCTCGACATATCGCGCATCGAGGCTGATCGCATGACGCTGGAGGAACGCGATTTTTCCCTGGCGCAGGTGGTCGATGATGCTCTGGGCATGCATTGGGAGCAGGCGCAAGCCAAGGGCTTGCGCCTGTCATGCGAGTTGGCGCGGGACCTGCCGGGGCAGTATTGCGGCGATGCCCTGCGCTTGCGGCAGATACTGATCAACTTCGTAAACAACGCGATCAAGTTTTCCGACGATGGCGAGATTCGCGTCAGCGGTCGGCTCATGGGCCAGGACAGCCATGGCGTGCTGTTGCGACTGGAAGTCGCCGACCAAGGCATCGGCATCAGCCCCGAACAGCAGGGACGGCTGTTTCGGGCGTTCACCCAGGGCGACGATTCGATGACCCGCAAGTACGGGGGTACCGGACTCGGCCTGATCATTTCCAGGCGCATCGCAAGGTTGATGGGGGGCGATGTCGGCGTGGTGAGTTCGGCGGGAAGCGGCAGTACCTTCTGGGTGACCGTGTGCTTGCGGCGCGCGTCCGGAGTTTCGGCGGAGAATCGCCCGGCGACGGGGATTTCAGCGCGCGAGGAACTGGTCCAGGCCTATTCCGGAACGCGTGTCCTGGTTGCGGAAGACGAGCCGGTGAATAGGGAAACCGCCGTCTTGCTTCTGGAGGATGTCGGTCTGGTGCCCGAGGTTGCGATGGATGGCGGGCAAGCCCTGGAAATGGCGCAGAACGGAAATTACGCCCTGATCCTCATGGATGTGCAGATGCCCGTGATGAACGGACTCGACGCCACCCGCGCCATCCGGCGCCTGCCGGGTATGGCCGAGATCCCGATCCTGGCCATGACGGCCAATGCCTTCGACGAAGATCGTGCGGCCTGCATCGCCGCCGGCATGAGCGCCCATATCAGCAAGCCGGTTATGCCGGAGGATCTCTACGCGTGCCTGTTACGCTGGTTGCGGAAATAATACAAGAGGAGCCGGATCAGTCGGCTCCTTGTGCATCAGGACACGAGGCTTCCTGCCGGAGCACCCCGCGATGCCGTATCGCCAGCGCCGCCCGCAAGGGATACCGCCCCCGGCTCCGCCGGAGGCATAACTCTTGCGCAGGCGGCATCAGCTGCCGAAGAAATCCCTGACCTTGTCGAGCCAGCTCTGCGCACGCGGGCTGTGGCGTTGGGCGTTGCCCTGGCTGATTTCCTCGAATTCGCGCAGCAGTTCCTTCTGCCGCTCGGTGAGGCTGACCGGGGTTTCCAGCACCACGTGGCACAGCAGGTCGCCGTGGCTGGATGAGCGCACGCCCTTGATGCCCTTGCCGCGCAGGCGGAAGACCTTGCCGGTCTGGGTTTCGGCCGGCACCTTGAGCTTGGCGACGCCGTCCAGGGTCGGAATCTCGATTTCGCCGCCGAGCGCCGCCGTGGAGAAGCTGACCGGCATTTCGCAATGCAGGTCGTCGTGGTCGCGCTGGAATACGGCGTGGGCCTTGAGGTGGATCTGCACGTAAAGATCGCCGGGCGGGCCGCCATTGACGCCATGCTCGCCTTCACCGGTGAGCCGGATCCGGTCGCCTTCGTCGATCCCGGCCGGAATCTTGACCGACAGCGTCTTGTGCTGCTTGACGCGGCCCGCGCCGTGGCAGGTGCCGCAAGGGTCGGCAATGTAGCGGCCGGTGCCGTGGCACTTGGGGCAGGTCTGCTGGATCGAGAAGAAGCCCTGTTGCATCCGTACCTGGCCGTGTCCGGCGCAGGTGGGGCAGGTCTTGGGTTCGCTGCCCTTCTTGGCGCCGCTGCCGTCGCAGGATTCGCACTCGGCCATGGTCGGAATGCGGATGCGGGTTTCGGTGCCGCGCGCCGCATCTTCCAGGCTGACTTCGAGGTTGTAGCGCAGGTCGGCGCCGCGGTAGACATTGGAACGGCCGCCGCCGCGCTGGCCGCCGCCGCCGAAGATGTCGCCGAAGATGTCGGAGAAGGCATCGGCAAAGCCGCCTGCGCCGCCCGCTCCGGCGCCGGCTTGCGGGTCTACGCCGGCATGGCCGTATTGGTCGTAGGCCGGCCGCTTCTGCGGGTCGGAAAGGATTTCGTAGGCTTCCTTGGCCTCCTTGAACTGCTCCTCGGATTTCGGATTGTCCGGATTGCGGTCAGGATGGTGCTTCATGGCCAGCTTGCGGTAGGCCTTCTTGATGTCTTCGTCCGAGGCGTCGCGATTGACGCCGAGGACTTCGTAGTAGTCGCGCTTTTTTGCCATGTTTTCTTATCCATCAGTCTTGTGCAAAGGCCGAGTTAAGCGGCGACTATGTCGTCCGCTTCAACTCGGCCACTTAGGACGGCGCGTCGGCGACCGGCTTAAGCCTTCTTGTCCTTGACCTCGGTGAACTCGGCATCGACCACGTCGCCTTCGTCCTTCTTGGCCTCGCCGCCGCCCGATGCGCCTCCGGCTCCAGCGGGCCCGGCTCCTGCCGCGCCCTGGGTTTCGGCATAGACCTTTTCGCCCAGCTTCTGCGAAGCCTTGGCCAGCGCCTCGGTCTTGGCCTCGATGGCGGCCTTGTCGCCTTCCTTCATCACGTCTTCGGCTTCCTTGACCGCAGTCTCGATCGCGGCCTTTTCATCGGCCGACATCTTGTCGCCATGCTCGCCCAGCGCTTTCTTCACCGAATGCACCATGGCGTCGCACTGGTTGCGCGCATCGACCAGTTCGCGCGTCTTGTGGTCTTCCGCGGCATGGGCTTCGGCATCCTTGACCATGGCCTGGATCTCGGCTTCGGAGAGGCCGGAGTTGGCCTTGATGGTGATCTTGTTTTCCTTGCCGGTGCCCTTGTCCTTGGCCGAAACGTGCAGGATGCCGTTGGCGTCGATGTCGAAGGTGACCTCGATCTGCGGCATGCCGCGCGGCGAGGGCGGAATGTCGGACAGGTTGAACTGTCCGAGGCTCTTGTTGCCGGCCGAAACTTCACGCTCGCCCTGCAGCACGTGGATGGTCACCGCGCTCTGGTTGTCGTCGGCGGTGGAGAAGGTCTGCGCCGCCTTGGTCGGGATCGTGGTGTTCTTCTGGATCAGCTTGGTCATGACGCCGCCCAGGGTTTCGATGCCGAGCGACAGCGGGGTCACGTCGAGCAGCAGCACGTCCTTGACTTCGCCCTGCAGCACGCCACCCTGGATCGAGGCGCCGACGGCCACGGCTTCGTCGGGGTTGACGTCACGGCGCGGCTCCTTGCCGAAGAACTCCTTGACCTTGTCCTGTACCTTGGGCATGCGCGTCATGCCGCCGACCAGGATCACGTCGGTGAGGTCGGAAGTCTTGACGCCGGCATCCTTGATGGCGATGCGGCAGGGCGCGATGGTGCGCTCGATCAGGTCTTCGACCAGGGCCTCGTATTTGGCGCGGGTCAGCTTCATGTTCAGGTGCTTCGGCCCGGACGCATCGGCCGTGATATAGGGCAGGTTGAATTCGGTCTGCTGCGCCGAGGACAATTCGATCTTGGCTTTTTCCGCGGATTCCTTGAGGCGCTGCAGGGCCAGCACATCGTTCTTCAGGTCGACGCCCTGTTCCTTCTTGAATTCGGTGACGACGTAGTCGATCAGGCGCTGGTCGAAATCCTCACCGCCGAGGAAGGTGTCGCCGTTGGTCGACAGCACTTCGAACTGGTGCTCGCCGTCGATCGCGGCGATCTCGATGATGGAGATGTCGAAGGTGCCGCCGCCGAGGTCATACACCGCAATCTTGCGGTCGCCTTCCTGCTTGTCCATGCCGAAGGCCAGCGCAGCGGCGGTCGGCTCGTTGATGATGCGCTTGACGTCGAGGCCGGCGATGCGGCCGGCGTCCTTGGTAGCCTGGCGCTGGCTGTCGTTGAAGTAGGCCGGCACGGTGATCACGGCCTCGGTGACTTCCTCGCCGAGGTAGTCCTCGGCGGTTTTCTTCATCTTGCGCAGCACTTCGGCGGAAACCTGCGGCGGCGCCATCTTGTTGCCGCGCGCCTCGACCCAGGCGTCGCCGTTGTCGGCCTTGACGATCTTGAAGGGCATCATGTTGATGTCCTTCTGCACTTCCTTTTCCTCGAAGCGGCGGCCGATCAGGCGCTTGACCGCGAACAGGGTGTTCTTGGCGTTGGTCACCGCCTGGCGTTTGGCCGAGGCGCCGCAGAGGATCTCGCCGTCTTCCGCATAAGCGACGATGGACGGCGTGGTGCGCGCGCCTTCCGCATTTTCGATGACCTTGGGCTTGCCGCCTTCCATGATGGCGACGCAGCTGTTGGTGGTGCCGAGGTCGATGCCGATGATCTTGCCCATGATTTTTCCTTTAAAAATGTTGCTCGCCGGGAATGTTCCGCAGCGAATCTCTATGCCTGATATGGGGGTATTGCGGGTTGCTTCAAGCCTTGGGTTTCGAAACCACCACCAGCGCCGGGCGGATCACGCGCCCGTGCAGGGCGTAACCCTTCTGCAGCACGGTGATCACCGTATTTGGCTCGCCTTCGGCTTCGATCTGGCTGATGGCCTGATGCTGGTGCGGGTCGAACTTCTGGCCCAGCGGGTTGATCTCGGCCAGGTTCGATTTCTCGAAGGCGGCCACCAGCTGGCGCAGGGTCAGTTCGACGCCGGCCTTGAGGTTCTCGGCGCTCTGGTTCTCGTTGGCCAGCGCGGCCTCGAGGCTGTCCTTCACCGCCAGCAGTTCGCCGGAGAACTTCTCGACCGCGTACTTGCCGGCCTTGGCGATGTCGTCCTGGGCACGGCGGCGGATATTCTCGCCTTCGGCCTTGGCGCGCAACCAGGCATCGTGGTGCTCGGCGGCCTTGAGTTCGGCGGCCTTGAGCAGGTCTTCGAGGCTGGGCATTACTTCGACGTCGGGTTCGTTAAAAGTCGGCGCCGGCGGTACGGCGTTTTGCGTGCCGTCCGCTGAATCGGGCAATGCTTCGGTAGGGGTCTTGTCTGTGTTGTCCTGCATGGGTCGGGCTCCTCAAGAAACCCGCCGCAGATGAGGGCGATTTCGGCGGGTTCAAGAGCTGACGAACAGAAAAGGTTCAGGCGTGGCTGCGCGCCCAGCGCAGCAGGCTGGCGGCATCCATCGCCCCGGCCTGGCGTGCCACTTCGCGGCCGTTGCGGAAGAGGGCGAGCGTAGGAATCGAGCGAATGCCAAACCGCGCGGCAAGCTGTTGTTCCTCTTCGGTATTGACCTTGGCCAGGCGAAACGCCGGTTCCAGTTGGCGCGCAGCCTCGGCAAAGGCCGGTGCCATGGCACGACAAGGGCCGCACCAGGGCGCCCAGAAATCGACCAGTACCGGGACGTCGGAACGCCCGACGTGCTTTTCGAAGGTCGTAGCATCCAGCTCCAGCGGTTTGCCTTGGAACAGTGCCGACTGGCACTTGCCGCAGGTGCCACCGTCGCCCAGACGATCGGACGGCAGGCGATTCGGGGCTTGGCAGTGCGGACAGACTACGATCAGGCTTTCAGCCATGGCGGGCTCCTATATATCAGTTACTACTGATATATGGACGCGCGGCGCCAGTTCAAGGAGGCTTCTAGGATTTGGCGCCGAGGGCAGCCGCGCGCCCTTTCGCTTGCGGGTCGGCAGTTGCGGCCAGCGGCCAGCCGGTGAGGTGCCGACTCACGAGGCCGCCGAGCGCAGCGATCCAGTCGGGTCGTTCATTGACGCAGGGAATGTAGTGAAACTCGCCACCACCGCAGGCCAGGAATTCCTCCTTGCAGTCCATTGCGATTTCTTCCAGCGTCTCCAGGCAATCGGCGACGAATCCGGGGCAGATCACGTCGACGCGGCCGGTTTTTTCGTGGCCGAGTTTTTCCAGGGTGGCCTGGGTGTAGGGCTGCAGCCATTCGGCCTTGCCGAAGCGCGACTGGAAGGTGATCAGGTACTGGTCGCCTGTGAGACCGAGGCTTTCGGCAATCAGGCGCCCGGTTTTCTGGCATTCGCAGTAGTAGGGGTCGCCGAGATCCAACGATCGCCGCGGCAGGCCGTGGAAGCTCATCAGCAGCGTGTCCGGGCGCCCCTTGGCGGCCCAGTATTCCTTGACGGTGGCGGCAACGCTGGCGATGTAGCCCGGCTCGTCGTGGAAGTGCTTGATGAAGCGGATCTCCATCGGGTTGCGCGTGCGCTTGATCCAGTCGGCAACGTCGTCCATCACGCTGCCCGACGAACTCGCGGCGTACTGCGGGTAGGCCGGGACCACCAGCACGCGTTCGGCGCCGTCTTCCTTGAGCCGGTCGAGCGTGCTGGCGATCGAGGGCTGGCCGTAGCGCATGGCCCAGGCCACGGCGACGTCCGGATTGCCGGCCTGGCCCAGCCAGCCCCGCAGCAACTTGGCCAGGCGCTCGGTGTGCACCTTGAGCGGCGACCCTTCCGGCATCCAGATTTTGGCGTACTTGGCGGCTGATTTGGCTGGGCGGAGGTTGAGCACGAAAAGGTTCAGGATCAGCCACCAGATGGGGCGCGGGATCTCGACGATGCGCGGATCCCAGAGGAATTCGCCGAGGTAGCGGCGCAGCGCGGATTTCGTCGGTGCCTCGGGTGTGCCGAGATTGACCAGCAGGACCGCCGTGCGGCGGGTGGCGCCGTGCTTGGGCGCGGGTTCGGGAGCGTAGCGGGGCATGGGTTCGAATCGCGCGCTCGGGGCGCGCTCAGGGGGCGGACAGCGCCGAGGTAAGCAGCTTGGCGGTGATGTCGACGATGGGGATCACGCGCTCGTAGGCCATGCGCGTCGGGCCGATGACGCCGATGGTGCCGACGATCTGGCCATCGACTTCGTAGGGAGCGGCGACCACCGAGCATTCGTCGAGCGGGGCGATGCCCGATTCGCCACCGATGAAGACTTGCACGCCCTCGGCGCGGCTGGAGAGTTCCAGCAGCTGGGCCAGCCCGGTGCGCTGCTCGAACAGGTCGAACAGGCGGCGCAGGCGCGTCATGTTGGACGACAGGTCCTCGACGCCGAGCAGGTTCTTCTCGCCGCTGATGACGTACTGCGTCGAGGTGTCGGAAATCGCCTGGTTGCCGGCATCGAGCGCTGCCGTCATAAGCTCCGACATGTCGGCGCGCAACTGGCGCAGTTCTTCCACGACGCGCGCGCGCACCTGGTCGAAGTCGAGGCCGAGGCAGTTCTGGTTCAGGTAATTGGCAGCTTCTATCAGTTCGGACGGGCTGTAGTTGCGCTGGGTGAACAGGATGCGGTTCTGCACGTCGCCATCGGCGGTGACGATGATCAGCAGCACGCGCTTGTCGGACAGGCTGAGGAACTCGATCTGGCGGATGCGCGGCTGCTGGCGGCGCGGCGCGACCACCACGCCGGCGAAGGCGGTGAGCTGCGACAGCAGTTGCGAGGCATGGCTGATGACCAGTTGCGGCTGGTCGGGCTGCATCGCTTCCTTGATCTCGGAAAGCTCGCTGCTCTGCAGGGGCTTGACCGTCAGCAGGGAATCGACGAAGAGGCGGTAGCCCAGCGGCGTCGGCACGCGCCCGGCCGAGGTGTGCGGGCTGGCGATGAAGCCCATTTCCTCGAGGTCGGACATCACGTTGCGGATCGTCGCCGGCGAGAGTTCGAGGCCCGAATACCTGGACAGGGTGCGCGATCCGACCGGCTGACCTTCCGCTATGTAGCGTTCGATGAGGGTCTTCAGCAGGGTCTGGGCGCGGTAGTCAAGCATGGCAACGATTGTAGCAGCCAGTTCGGTTCATCCCGGAAGGGCTGTCCGGCGGGCGGCCGGTCATTCGCCAGCCAAAAATTGCCGGGCGCATTGTGGTTTAATCGCCGGCATGAACAACGCATTTCGTACCGTCGCCCTGATCGGCAAGTACCGGAGCCGGGAGATCGCCGCATCCCTGCTCGAACTGGCCGGATTCCTCAGCCAGCGCGGCGTCGAGGTGTTGCTGGAGGAAGCGACTGCGGGCGCGGTCGGCGCCAACGGCTACCTGGTGGCGGGCTACGAGAAGATCGGCGAGCGCGCCGAACTCGCGGTGATTCTGGGCGGCGACGGCACCATGCTCAACGCGGCGCGGCAATTGGCACGCTTCGATGTGCCGCTGGTCGGCATCAACCAGGGCCGGCTGGGCTTCATGACCGACATCGCGCTGGACGATATGATCGAGAGCATCACCGCCCTGCTCGATGGCAAGTTTTCGCGCGAACGCCGCTTCCTGCTTGACAGCGAAGTCTTGCGCGACGGCGAAGTGGCCTACCAGACCCTGGCGTTGAACGACGTGGTGGTCAACAAGGGCGACCTGGGCCGCATGATCGAACTCGAAGTCAAGGTTGATGCCGAATTGATCCACGTCCTGCGCGCCGACGGCCTGATCGTTTCGACGCCGACCGGTTCGACCGCCTATGCGCTTTCCGCCAATGGTCCGATCCTGCATCCCTCGGTGCAGGGTATCGCCATCGTGCCACTGTGTCCGCATGCCCTGTCGAACCGGCCGATCACCGTCAGCGACAGCAGCACGATTGACATCACACTGCCGCCACCGCACGACGCGCGAGTGCACTTCGACGGCCAGACGAGTTTCGATGCCCGCGCCGGCGACGTGGTGCGCATGCGCCGCTCCAGCCACGGCGTCACTCTGCTGCATCCGCCCGGCTACAGCTATTTCGCGATGCTGCGCGAGAAGCTGCACTGGAGCGCGACACCGCGCCATTAACGCTCATGGCAGCTAGAGCCACCCGTCGATGATGAAACACGCGAAAGGCGAATTGAAGGCCCGCCCCTCCCATCCTCCCCTCGCGGGGAGGCTATTGATTGGCTCGCTGCGCTCGATATCACCCGCGACTCATCCTGTTGTTTTACGTTAAGCCATGCTCCTGCGCCTGATCATCCGCGATTTCGTCATCGTCGACCGGCTCGAACTCGAATTCGGCGCCGGTTTTGGCGCCCTTACCGGCGAGACCGGCGCCGGCAAGTCGATCCTGGTTGATGCCCTGTCGCTGGCCCTGGGCGAACGCGCCGATGCCGCCGTGGTGAGGAGTGGCGCCGAGCGCGCCGAAATTTCCGCCGAGTTCGACCTCGCGCCCGACGGTGCGCTGCAAACCTGGCTGCGCGCCAACGACTACGACAGCGACGCCTGCCTGCTGCGCCGCGTGATCGATAGCGCCGGCCGCTCGCGCGCCTACATCAACGGCGCCGCGGCGACGCTGGGCCAGTTGCGCGAGGTGGCCGATTTCCTGGCCGACATCCATGGCCAGAATGCGCACCATTCGCTGTTGCGCGCCGACGCCCAGCGCAGCCTGCTCGATACCCATGCCGGGGCCCAGGCGCTGGCGAAGGATGTCGCCGCGGCCTGGTCCGCGTGGCGCGTGGCGCGCGAGGCGCGACAGGCGGCCGAAAAGGATGTCGAGGCGACGCAGCGCGAACGCGAACTGCTCGACTGGCAGGTGAAGGAACTCCTGGCGCTGGGCTTCGATGCGGACGGCTGGCTGGAAACCGAACAGGAGCAGCGCCGGCTGGGCAACGCCAAGGAATTGCTCGACGGCGTCAGTGCCGCCCTGGCGGGGCTAGAGGACGGCGAGGCGGCGAGCCTGCCCTCGCTGCAGCATGCCGGCGCCCGGCTGACGCAATTGACCGCGTTCGATTCCGCGCTGGGCGAGGCGGCCCAATTGTTCGAAGGCGCGCTGATCCAGCTTGAAGAGTCGGCGCTGGCGCTACGGCGTTACCAGGACCGCCTGGAACTCGATCCCGCGCGCCTGGGCGAACTGGACAACCGGATCGACGCGGTAACCCAGATGGCGCGCAAGCACCGGGTCACGCCCGAGGAATTGCCCGAGCTGCTGCAACGATTGCAATCGCGGCTGGCCGAACTGACGCTGCGCGCCGATCCCGAGGCACTGGCCGAGCGCGAACGCCGCACCGAGGCGGCATTTCGCACTGTCGCGAAGCAGTTGTCGGCGCTGCGCGCCAAGACCGCCAAGTCGCTTGCCAAGGCGGTCACCGCCGGCATGCAGGAACTGGCGATGGCCGGCGGGCGGTTCGAGATCGCCCTCGAGGCGTTGCCCGAAGGCGCTTCCAGCGGGCTGGAAAGCGTCGAATTCCTGGTTTCGGCCAACGCGGGCCAGCCGCTGCGCGCGCTGGCCAAGGTCGCCTCCGGCGGCGAGTTGTCGCGCATCGGCCTCGCGCTGCAGGTGATTGCCAGCCAGTCCAACCCGGCCGGCACGCTGATCTTCGACGAAGTCGACGTGGGCATCGGCGGCCGAGTCGCCGAGATCGTCGGCCGCATGCTGCGCGAACTGGGCAAGAGCCGCCAGGTGCTGTGCGTGACGCATCTGCCGCAGGTGGCGGCGCAGGCCGATTGGCAATGGTCGATCGCCAAACAGACGCGCGATGGCGCGACGACCTCCACGGTGAATGTGCTCGACGGCGAAGCCCGCGTCGGCGAGATCGCCCGCATGCTCGGCGGCGAGAAGATCACCGATACCACGCGCCGCCACGCGGCGGAAATGCTGGGGCTGACTTAGCTTTCGCGGACCTGGCGCTGCGGCGAATTTCGCGGAGACGAGGCGCCGGGTTGGCGTTGGCCTTGCTCCCCGGGACGTTTTGAATTACATTAACAGTCAATTGGTAATTCAAGACGACGGAGCATTCGATGAAAAGCACGCTCACTTCGCGCGGACAGACCGTGGTGCCAGCCGAGATTCGACACCAGTTCGGCCTGACGCCATCCGACGGCCTGGAGTGGCTGGTGGAAGGCGCGACCATCCGGGTCGTTCCGGTGCGGCGCGATCCGGTTGCGGCGTTTCGCGGCCAGGGCAAGGGGGGCGCTGTCAAACGCCTACTCGCCGAGCGCAAGGCGGACCGGGCGCGCGAGTGAAGCGCTGGCTGCTGGATACGTCCGCGCTGCTCGCCTTGCGCGACGACGAGGCCGGCGCGGATCGGGTCGCGACGCTGCTGCGGCAGGCGCAGGCCGGGCGCGCCGCGTGTTGCGGCTGCTTCATGTCCTTGATGGAAGTGTATTACCGCGTCTGGAAGGACGAAGGTGAGGCGGCCGGGCGTCTTGCCTATGAGCAGTGCCGTTCGTTGCCGATGGAGTGGATTCATGAATCCACAGAATTGCTGGAGGAGGCGGCGGCGATCAAGGCGAAGAATGCCTTGTCGCTGGCCGATGCATGGATCGCTGCGACGGCGCGCCTTGCGGGCGCCACATTGGTGCACAAGGATCCGGAGTTTGCGGCGCTCAAGCTGCCGCAGGAAGTCCTGCCGCTCAAATAGGCTTACACGGCCGGTGCGCCGAGCATGGTCACCACGCCGGTGGCGATGAACACGCCGGCGGCAATCCAGCGGATCAGCTTGAGCGGCAGGCGTTTCGCCAGTTTTTCCCCGATGATCACGGCCGGCACGTTGGCCAGCATCATTCCCAGCGTGGTGCCCAGTACCACCGCGATCAAGGCGCCCTGGAACTGCGCGCCGAGTGCGATGGTGGCGAACTGCGTCTTGTCGCCCATCTCGGCGATGAAGAAGGCAATCGTGGTGGTGACGAAGGCGCCGGCAGGATGGATTTTTGGGTCCTCGTCGAGCGAATCCGGATGCAGCGCCCACAGGCCGAAGGCGATGAAGACGGCGCCGGTGATCCAGGGCAGCCATTGCGGCGCGATCAGTTGCGCCAGCCAGACGCCGACCGAGCCGGCCAGGGCGTGGTTGAGCACGGTCGCGACGAAAATGCCGGCGATGATCGCCCAGGGCTTGCGCAGGCGGGCGGCGAGGACAAAGGACAGCAACTGCGTCTTGTCGCCGATCTCGGCAACGGCCACCAGCGTGGTGGAGGTGAGGAAAGCTTCCATGGGGGGGTGTGAGTCGAAGAGGTGCAGCGCGATGCGTGGATCGAAGGTCGCCGCGCATGCCACGCGGTCGTTCGGTGGGCTAACCGTTTGCGGTCAGGTGTTGGGCTTCTTGCGGTCGGGACAGTCGGGTTTGTTGCACTCGACATAAAGATAGAGTGCATGTTCGCGCATGACGAAGCCGCGTTCCTCGGCGATCTTGTGCTGGCGCTTTTCGATCGCCGCGTCGAAGAATTCTTCCACCCTGCCGCACTGAAGGCACACCAGGTGGTCGTGGTGCTTGCCTTCGTTGAGTTCGAAGATCGACTTGCCCGACTCGAAATGATGGCGCTGCAACAGGCCGGCCTGCTCGAACTGGGTGAGGACGCGATAGACGGTGGCAAGGCCGATGTCGAGTCCGTCGGCCAGCAGGTGGCGGTAGACGTCCTCGGCCGTGACGTGGCGCGGCGAACCCTCATCCTGCAACTTGTGGAAGAGGTCGAGTATCTTCAGCCGCGGATAAGTTGCCTTGAGGCCGATGCTCTTGAGGTCGTCGGGATGGGTCATTGGCGGGACGCGCAGTGCTGGGCCGAGTGGCCCGCTATGATATAGTTTTCGCGGGCCGATGGCGAAAATGCATCCGGCCGACATTGCGGCCAGCTAGCACCGATGGCCACCAGCGACCCGCGGTTTTTCCGGATTTCCCCGATGAAGCGAATTTTTCTCCTGCTGCCATTTCTTGCTGCCTGTTCCGGTACGCCGCAGATCACCAACGTGCTTTCGCCCTATCGCATCGACGTGCGGCAGGGCAACCTGGTCACCCAGGAAATGGTGGCGCAACTGAAGCCGGGCCTGACCCGCGAGCAGGTGCGCTTCATCCTCGGCTCGCCGCCGCTGGCCGACATGTTCCATGTCGATCGCTGGGACTACGTGTATCGCCTGCGGCCTGGCCAGGGTGAGGTGCAACAGCGCGTCCTGACTGTGTTTTTCGAGAACAACAAGCTGACTCGCGTCACCGGCGACGTGGTCGCCGACGACGGCGCGCAGACCGCAGCACCGAAGCCGGCGGCACAGGTGATCGAGATTCCCGCGCCGGCTGCCGCCGTCGGCGCCGCAGAGCCAGAGAAGAAGTAGGCCATGGAACTGATCCGCTATGCCATCGCCGGGAGTTCCGGACGCATGGGCCGCACCCTGATCGAAGCCGTGCAGCAGGATGTGGGCGCCACGCTCGCCGCCGCGCTGGAGCACGCCAGCAGCCCCTTCATCGGCAAGGATGCCGGCGAACTGGTCGGCGCGCCTTGCGGCGTGAGGATCACCGCCGATCTCGACGCCGCGCTGGCGGTATCCGACTGCCTGATCGATTTCACCCGACCGGAGGGCACCTTGCTGCACCTGGAGGCCTGCAAGCGCCACAAGGTCAGTCTGGTGATCGGCACCACGGGTTTTTCGGCGGAAGGCAAGGCGGCTATCGCCGAAGCCTCGCGCACGATCCCCGTCGTTTTCGCACCGAACATGGCGGTGGGCGTCAATGCGGTGTTCCGTCTGCTCGACGTCGCGGCGCGCATCCTCAACCAGGGTTATGACGTCGAGGTTATCGAGGCACACCATCGGCACAAGGTCGACGCCCCGTCCGGCACGGCCCTGCGCATGGGTGAAGTGGTGGCCGCCGCGCTCGGTCGCGATCTGGACCAGTGCGCGGTGTACGGCCGCGAAGGGCACACCGGGGAGCGCCCGGCGACGCAAATCGGCTTTTCGACCATACGCGGCGGCGACATCATCGGTGACCATACGGTCCTGTTCGCCGGTGTCGGCGAACGCATCGAAATCACCCACAAGTCGGCCGGGCGCATGCCTTACGCACAAGGCGCGTTGCGGGCCGGGCGGTTCATGAGCGGGCGCGAACACGGCCTGTTCGACATGCAGGACGTGCTGGGTCTGAAGTAATCCGGAGCGTCGCGAGAAGTCCGCGTTGCGTTGCGACAAGTGGCGTAAAGGGGCTATAATTCGAAGGTTTGCCGGACGCCATGAGAAACATGCGGTGTCCGGTTCCGATCGCCGCATTGCCTTGCTCCGGGAGCCTCATCGTGCCTCACTTTCCGCCTGCCCTTCTTGCCCTGGCCGACGGAACGGTGTTTCACGGCAAAGGTATTGGCGCCAGCGGCAGCAGCGTCGGCGAAGTGGTGTTCAACACCGCGTTGACGGGCTACCAGGAAATCCTCACGGATCCCTCGTATGCGCGGCAGATCGTAACCCTGACCTATCCCCATATCGGCAACTACGGTGTCAATCGCGAGGATTGCGAAGCATCGCGCATCCACGCCGCTGGCCTGGTGATCCGAGACCTGCCCTTGCTGGCGTCCAACTTTCGCAGCGAACAGACCCTGGATGCCTACCTGCGCGCGGAGAATGTGCTCGGCCTTGCCGATATCGATACGCGCAAGCTGACGCGCATCCTGCGTGAGAAGGGTGCCCAGGCCGGCTGCCTGATGGCCGGCGAAACGCTCGATGCCGATGCCGCCGTGGCCCAGGCGCGGGCGTTTCCGGGGCTGGCCGGCATGGATCTGGCACAGGTCGTCAGCGTGGCGAAGCCCTATGCCTGGAGCGAAGGCGAATGGAAGCTCGGTGCCGGTTTCAGTGCCCAGGAAAATCCGCGCTTCCATGTCGTCGCCTACGATTTCGGTGTCAAGCGCAACATCCTGCGCATGCTGGCCGCGCGCGGTTGCAGGCTGACCGTGGTGCCGGCGCGAACCTCCGCTGAAGAAGTCCTGGCGCTGCGGCCCGACGGCATCTTCCTTTCCAACGGTCCCGGCGACCCGGAGCCATGCGATTACGCGGTTGCCGCGATTCGCGTCTTCCTCGACAGAAAGCTGCCGACCTTCGGCATCTGCCTCGGCCACCAGTTGATGGCGCTCGCCTCCGGCGGCAAGACGATGAAAATGAAGTTCGGCCATCACGGCGCCAACCATCCGGTGAAGGACCTCGAATCCGGGCAGGTATTGATCACCAGCCAGAACCACGGCTTTGCTGCCGACCCGACGACCCTCCCGGCGAATGTGAAAGTCACACACGTCTCGCTGTTCGACGGCAGCCTGCAGGGCATGGCCTGGACCGACCGACCGGCGTTCTGCTTCCAGGGCCATCCCGAAGCCAGTCCGGGCCCGCACGACGTCGCCTATCTGTTCGACCGCTTCATCGGAATGATGGAGCAAAAATAATATGCCAAAGCGCACCGACATCCACAGCATCCTCATCATCGGCGCCGGCCCGATCGTCATCGGCCAGGCCTGCGAGTTCGACTATTCCGGCGCTCAGGCCTGCAAGGCCCTGCGCGAAGAGGGCTACCGGGTGATCCTGGTGAACTCGAATCCGGCGACGATCATGACCGATCCGGGCATGGCTGACGTCACCTACATCGAGCCGATTACCTGGAAGGTGCTGGAAAACATCATCGCCAAGGAGCGCCCCAATGCGGTGCTGCCGACCATGGGCGGACAGACAGCGCTGAACTGCGCGCTCGACCTGGCCAAGCATGGCGTACTGGAAAAATACGGCGTCGAGATGATCGGCGCCTCGCGCGAGGCGATCGACATGGCCGAGGACCGCGAGAAGTTCAAGCAGGCGATGACCCGCATCGGCCTCGGTTCGGCCCGTTCCGGCATCGCCCACAGCATGGAAGAGGCCCAGCAGGTGCAGGGCGCCATGGGCTTCCCCACCATCATCCGGCCGTCCTTCACCATGGGCGGTTCCGGCGGCGGCATCGCCTACAACCAGGAAGAATTCGTCGAGATCTGCAAGCGCGGCCTGGAAGCCTCGCCGACCAAGGAACTGCTGATCGAGGAATCGCTGCTCGGCTGGAAAGAGTACGAGATGGAGGTGGTGCGCGACCGCAAGGACAACTGCATCATCGTCTGCTCGATCGAGAACCTCGATCCGATGGGCGTGCATACCGGCGATTCGATCACCGTCGCCCCGGCGCAGACCCTGACCGACCGCGAATACCAGATCATGCGCAATGCCAGCATTGCGGTCTTGCGCGAGATCGGCGTGGATACCGGCGGCTCCAACGTGCAGTTCGCCATCAACCCGAACAACGGCGCGATGGTGGTGATCGAGATGAACCCGCGCGTCTCGCGGTCGTCGGCGCTGGCGTCCAAGGCGACCGGCTTTCCGATCGCCAAGGTGGCGGCCAAGCTGGCCGTCGGCTACACGCTCGACGAACTGAAGAACGACATCACCGGTGGCGCCACGCCGGCCTCCTTCGAGCCGTCGATCGACTACGTGGTGACCAAGGTGCCGCGCTTCGCCTTCGAAAAATTTCCGCAGGCGAACGACCGCCTGACGACGCAGATGAAGTCGGTGGGCGAGGTCATGGCCATCGGCCGCAGTTTCCAGGAGTCGATGCAGAAGGCGCTGCGCGGTCTGGAAGTCAGTGTTTACGGTTTCGACGACATCGATGCCGACAGCGAGGAAATCAACCGCGAGCTGGCGAGCCCCGGGCCGCAGCGCATCTGGTACGTCGCCCAGGCCTTCCGCGAGGGCTACACGCTGCAGCAGGTGTTCGACTTGACCAAGATCGATCCCTGGTTCCTGGTGCAGATCGAAGACATCGCCACCACGGAATCCTGGATGCGCTCGCAGAACCTCGACGACCTCGATCATGCGACGCTGCGCGGACTCAAGCGCAAGGGTTTTTCGGACCGTCGCATCGGCACCCTGGTTAGCGCCAGCAAGGATCCGGCCGCCGGCGCCAGCGGCGAGACGGCGGTGCGCGAGCGGCGCCATGCGCTGGGCATCCGCCCGGTCTACAAGCGGGTCGATACCTGCGCCGCCGAGTTTTCCACGGCGACGGCCTACATGTACTCGACCTACGAGGACGAATGCGAAGCGCGGCCAAGCGCGCGCAAGAAGATCATGGTGCTCGGTGGCGGGCCCAACCGCATCGGCCAGGGCATCGAGTTCGACTACTGCTGCGTTCATGCCGCGCTCGCGATGCGCGAGGACGGCTACGAGACCATCATGGTCAACTGCAACCCGGAGACCGTGTCGACCGATTACGATACCTCCGATCGCCTCTACTTCGAGCCGGTGACGCTGGAAGACATCCTCGAAATCGTGCATGTCGAGCAGCCGACGGGTGTCATCGTCCAGTTTGGCGGACAGACGCCGCTGAAACGGGCGCGCGAGCTCGAAGCCAACGGAGTGCCAATCATCGGCACCAGCCCAGACATGATCGACGCCGCCGAGGACCGCGAGCGCTTCCAGAAGCTGTTGCACGACCTCGGCCTCAAGCAGCCGCCGAACCGCACGGCGCGCACGGAGCCTGACGCCATTCGTCTGGCCGCGGAGATCGGCTACCCGCTGGTGGTGCGTCCGTCGTATGTGCTCGGTGGTCGCGCGATGGAGATCGTCCACGAGCAGAAGGATCTCGAACGCTACATGCGTGACGCCATCAAGGTGTCCTTCGATTCGCCGGTGCTGCTCGACCGTTTCCTCAACGACGCCACCGAGGTCGACGTCGATGCCCTGAGCGACGGCAAGCAGGTGCTGATCGGCGGCATCATGGAACACATCGAGCAGGCCGGTGTGCATTCGGGCGATTCGGCGTGTTCCCTGCCGCCGTTCTCGCTGTGCCCGGAAGTCCAGGACGAACTTCGCCGCCAAACGGAAATGATGGCCAGGGGACTCAACGTGGTCGGCCTGATGAACGTGCAGTTCGCGATCCAGGGTCGCGGCGACGAGGCCGTGGTGTATGTGCTCGAAGTCAATCCGCGCGCCTCGCGCACGGTGCCCTTCGTCTCCAAGGCGACCAGCCTGCCGCTGGCCAAGATCGCTGCGCGCTGCATGGCCGGGCGCAGCCTGGCCGACCAGGGCGTGACGCGCGAAATCATCCCGCCCTATTTCTCGGTGAAGGAGGCGGTGTTTCCGTTCATCAAGTTCCCCGGCGTCGATACCATCCTCGGACCCGAAATGAAGTCCACCGGCGAGGTGATGGGAGTCGGTCGTACCTTCGGCGAAGCCTTCGTCAAATCGCAGTTTGCCGCCGGCACCCGCCTGCCGAAGTCCGGCAAGGTATTCCTCAGCGTCAAGCCGGCGGATCGCCCGAAGGCCGTCGATGTCGCGCGCGAACTGCACGAACTGGGCTTTTCGCTGGTGGCCACCCGTGGTACCGGTGGTGCCATCGCGGCCGCGGGTATCCCGGTGGGCTTGGTCAACAAGGTCACCGAGGGCAGGCCGCATGTGGTCGACATGATCAAGAACGGTGAAATCGTGCTGATCATCAATACGGTCGAGGAGAAGCGCACCGCGATCGCGGATTCGCGCTCCATCCGCACTTCCGCGCTGGGCGCCAAGGTGACGCTGTTCACCACCATCGAGGGTGGCCGTGCTGCCTGTGCCGGAATGCGGCACGATGGCCTTGAAACCTATTCCTTGCAGTCCCTCCACGCAGAACTCAAATGAACGCCCACTTCCCCCCGTCCCCCTTCTCAAAGAAGGGGGTGACTGAGGTTCGCGGGATGCGCCCGCTCCGGCTCGTTGACTTGTCATCTCCTTGGGGCGGCCCTGCGGAGACGACGGCATGAGCGGAAAATTTCCCATTACCCTGCGCGGTGCGGACCTGCTGCGCAAGGAATTGCAGCGCCTGAAGTCGGTCGATCGTCCGGCGGTCATTGCGGCAATCGCCGAGGCGCGTTCCCACGGCGACTTGTCGGAGAACGCCGAATACGATGCCGCCAAGGAGCGCCAGGGTTTCATCGAAGGCCGCATCAAGGAAGTCGAGGGCAAGCTTGGCAACGCCCAGATCATCGACCCGGCATCGCTCGATGCCGATGGCCGCGTCGTTTTCGGCGCCACGGTCGAACTGGAGGACACGGACAGCGGTGGTGTCGTGACCTACCAGATCGTCGGTGACGACGAGGCCGACATCAAGTCGGGCATGCTTTCGCTGAATTCTCCGGTGGCACGGGCGCTGATCGGCAAGTTCGCCGGCGACGTGGCCGAGGTGCAGACGCCGGGCGGACGCCGGGAATATGAAATCCTCGATGTCAAATACGTCTGAATGAGGGGCTTTTTCTCCGCGCTGTACGGCATCACGGTGACCGTATGGGTCGGAAGCCTGCTGGCGATCGGTTATCTCGCCGCGCCGGTGCTGTTTTCCCAATTGTCCGATCGCGGCCTGGCCGGCAATCTCGCGGGCGTGATGTTTACCTACACGGCATGGATTGGCTTGGGCTGCGGCGCCTATCTGGTTCTCTTCCTGCTCTTCGGCAAAGGGTGGCGGGCGATCCAGTCCGGAGTGTTCTGGATTGTGCTGCTGATGCTGGTGCTGACCGCCGCCGGCCATTTTGGTGTGCAGCCGATACTGGCCCAGCTGAAGGCCGATGCGCTGCCGCGCCAGGTCATGGAGAGCGCACTGCGAAGCCGCTTTGCGACCTGGCACGGAGTTTCCAGCGTGCTATATCTGGTGCAATCCCTGCTGGGAGTCGCCCTGGTTGTGCTGCAGGACCGCGGCAGGAGCCGCTAGCGCTTTTGGCTGCGCGTTTCGCTGCGTGCCGCAGCCTGCTTCTTGGTCGCCGGTTCCGCCTTGCGCCGTGCCACCGGCGCCGACTTTTGCGGCGTGGCATCTTTGGGATTCTCGCGCCACAGCACCAGCAGGTTGCCGATGTGCTGAATCTCGGCGCAGTCGAGCGCCGTGCATATTTCGAGGAACAGTGCCTCGCGCACTTCCCGCTCAATGCCGTAGAGTCGCAGCTTGATCAGTTCGTGGGCCTTGAGGCAACGGTCGATCTCGGCCAGCACGGAAGGCGTCAGGCCCTTCTGGCTGATGGAGACGACGGGTTTCAGATGGTGCGCGGCGGCCCGCAGGGCGCGGCGCTGGGTGGGGGAGATTTCAATCATGGCGGGATTGTAGCTTGAGCGGCAAGGTAGAAAGCAACAAGAAGAACAAGACCAACAAGGCCTGGATCCACGAGCACGTCAACGATACCTATGTGCAGCGCGCCCGTGCCGAGGGCTGGCGCTCGCGCGCCGCGTTCAAGCTCACCGAGATCGACGACAAGGACAAGCTGCTCAAACCCGGCATGACGGTGGTCGACCTCGGATCCGCGCCGGGCAGTTGGTCGCAGGTGGCGGCGCGGCGGGTGGCGCCCGGTGGCCGCCTGGTCGCGCTCGATATCCTGCCCATGGATGCCATGCACGGTGTTGAGTTCATCCTGGGCGACTTTCGCGAGGATTCGGTCCTGCAGGCGCTGACTGTCGCCCTCGGTGGCCGTCAGGTCGATCTTGTATTGTCGGACATGGCCCCCAATATGTCGGGTATCGCCGTAGTGGACCAGGCGCGGGTGATGCTCCTTGCGGAACTGACGCTGGAATTTTGCACTCAACACCTGAAGCCCGGCGGCGATATGCTGGTCAAGGTGTTTCAGGGCGACGGTTTCATGGAATTGCGCAAGGCGCTGCAGGAGCAGTTCGCGAACCTGCAGATGAGAAAGCCCGCAGCGTCGCGCAATCGCAGCGCGGAGATTTACCTGCTGGCGCGCGGGAAAAAGGTTTGAACGTCTGACGCTTGCGGTTTGCAGGGCGGTGTATTCGGCACTAGAATGATTTGATTCGTAATCCCGGTTGCGGGAAAGAGAGGCTCCACTTGAATAACATGTTCAAAAGTATGGCGATCTGGCTGGTGATCGGCATTGTCCTGATGACGGTGTTCAATCAGTTCAATACTCGCCAGGGTGCGGCACTCGGATCGCTGGAGTACTCCCAGTTTCTTGAGGAGGTGAAAGCCGGTCGCGTCACCAAGGTCGTTATCCAGGGCCGCACTCTCGAAGCGACAACCACCGACGGCAAGCGCATCACCACCTACGCGCCGCCCGACCTGTGGATGGTGTCCGACCTGTTGAAGAACAACGTCAAGGTGGTCGCCAAGCCCGAAGAGGAACAGTCCTTCCTCACCAGTATTTTCGTTTCCTGGTTCCCGATGCTGCTGCTGATCGGCGTCTGGGTCTTCTTCATGCGCCAGATGCAGGGTGGCGGCAAGGGCGGCGCGTTCTCCTTCGGCAAGAGCCGGGCGCGCATGATGGATGAATCGTCCAACAACATCACCTTCGCCGATGTCGCCGGTTGCGACGAGGCCAAGGAGGAAGTCTACGAGATGGTCGACTTCCTGCGCGATCCATCCAAGTTCCAGAAGCTCGGCGGCCGCATCCCGCGCGGCGTGCTGCTGGTCGGTTCGCCCGGTACCGGCAAGACGCTGCTGGCCAAGGCCATCGCCGGCGAGGCCAAGGTGCCCTTCTTCTCGATTTCCGGTTCCGACTTCGTCGAAATGTTCGTCGGCGTCGGCGCCGCCCGCGTGCGCGACATGTTCGACCAGGCCAAGAAGGCCGCGCCCTGCATCATTTTCATCGACGAACTGGATGCCGTCGGCCGCCAGCGCGGCGCCGGCCTCGGTGGTGGCAATGACGAGCGCGAGCAGACCCTGAACCAGATGCTGGTCGAAATGGACGGCTTTGAAGGCTCCGCCGGCGTCATCGTGGTAGCTGCAACCAACCGCCCCGACGTGCTCGATCCGGCGTTGTTGCGTCCCGGACGTTTCGACCGCCAGGTCGTCGTGCCGCTGCCCGACATCCGCGGCCGCGAGCAGATCCTCAAGGTGCACATGCGCAAGGTGCCGGTGGCACCCGATATCGATCCCTCGATCCTGGCGCGAGGCTGCCCCGGTTTTTCCGGTGCCGACCTCGCCAATCTGGTGAATGAGGCGGCCTTGTTCGCCGCGCGCGGCAACAAGCGTCTGGTTGACATGGAAGACTTCGAGCGCGCCAAGGACAAGATCATGATGGGCGCCGAGCGGCGCTCCATGGTGATGCCCGAGGAGGAGCGCAGGAACACCGCGTATCACGAGTCCGGTCACGCTGTGGTGGCCAAGCTGTTGCCCAAGACCGATCCGGTGCACAAGGTGACCGTCATTCCCCGTGGCCGCGCTTTGGGCCTGACCATGCAGCTGCCCGACCAGGAACGCTACAGCCAGGACCGCGATCGCCTGTTGTGCACCATTTGCGTCTTGTTCGGCGGGCGCATTGCCGAAGAACTTTTCATGCAGCAGATGACCACCGGTGCTTCCAACGATTTCCAGCGCGCCACCGATCTGGCAAGGCGCATGGTGACGCAGTGGGGCATGTCCGACAGCCTCGGCCCGATGGTGTACGGCGAAGAGGAGGGCGAGATCTTCCTCGGCCGCTCCGTCACCACTCACAAGAACATGTCGGAGTCCACCATGCAGAAAGTGGACGTCGAGATTCGCCGTGTGCTCGACGAGCAGTACGCGCGGGCGCGCAAACTGCTGGAAGACAACCGCGACAAGGTCGAAGCCATGACCGCGGCCCTGCTCGAACTGGAAACCATCGACGCCGACCAGATCAACGACATCATGGCCGGCCTGCCGCCGCGTCCGCCCAAGCCTTCCAGCGCGGCTCCCACCCCCCGCGGCGACAACTCGCCGGGCCCGGAGCCGACGGCGCCGGCACCGGCCTGACGCCTTCGCCATGGAACAAGCCGCCGAATAGTTCGCGCTTCGGCGGCTTTCTTATTTCATGACACAGCACTTCCATTGCGGCCGCCACGTCCTCAACGCCGAGCGCCCGCTCATCATGGGCATCGTCAACCTGTCCGACGATTCCTTTTCCGGTGACGGACTGCACGGCAATGCCGCTGCCGCGATCGAGCAGGGTCGGAGGCTGATCGAGGAGGGCGCGCACATCCTCGACCTGGGCGCCGAGTCCTCGCGCCCCGGCGCGGCGCCGGTGACGGCGCAGATCGAGATCGAGCGCCTGCTGCCGGTGATCGAGGCGCTGCACGATTGCGGCGTGGCGCTCTCGGTCGATACCGTCAAGCCCGAGGTGATGCGCGCGGTACTCGCGGCCGGTGCCGACATGATCAACGATATCAATGCCCTGCGCGCGCCGGGCGCCATGGAACTGGTCGCCGCCAGCCGCGCCGCGGTGGGCCTGATGCACATGCAGGGTGAGCCGCGCACGATGCAGGAGAATCCGCACTATGCGGATGTCGTGGTCGAGGTGGTGGCTTTCCTCGCCGAGCGTGTCGCCGTTGCCGAGGCGGCCGGCATCGCGCTGAACCGCATCGCCGTCGATCCGGGCTTCGGCTTCGGCAAGACGCTGGAACATAACGTCGAGCTGCTGCGCCGCCTGGATGAACTGGTGGTACCCGGCTTGCCGCTGCTGGTCGGCATGTCGCGCAAGTCCATGCTGGGCCTGATCACCGGGCGCGCGGCGCCCGATCGGGTCCATGCCGGCATTGCCGCGCATGTGCTCGCCGTATTGCGTGGCGCGCGGATTCTTCGGGTGCATGACGTCGCCGCGACGCGCGATGCTATCGCCGTATTGCAAGCTGTGGAGGATTACTGATGGGACGCAAATATTTTGGCACCGATGGCGTGCGCGGTCGTGTCGGCCAGGCGCCGATCACGCCGGATTTCGTCATGCGCCTTGGCTTTGCTGCCGGGGCGGCGCTGGTCGCGCGTGACGGCCTGCGGCCGCAGGACCGACCTGCCGTGTTGATCGGCAAGGACACGCGGATATCCGGCTACATGCTCGAAGCGGCGCTGGAGTCGGGATTCGCCGCGGCCGGGGTGGACGTGATGTTGTGCGGCCCGATGCCGACGCCGGCGGTGGCCTACCTCACGCGCGCCCTTCGGCTGCAGGCGGGCGTGGTTATCTCCGCCTCGCACAATCCGTTTGACGACAATGGCATCAAATTCTTCTCGGCCCAGGGCACCAAGCTGCCCGATGCCGTCGAACTGGACATCGAGGCGCGACTCGAACAGCCGATGGCCTGCATGGATTCAGCTCATTTGGGCAAGGCGCGCCGGGTCGACGACGCCGCGGGGCGCTACATCGAGTTCTGCAAGAGCACCTTCCCCAACGACCTCGACCTGCGCGGCCTCAAGGTCGTGGTCGATAGCGCACACGGCGCGGCCTACCATGTGGCGCCGAACGTGTTCCATGAGCTCGGCGCCGAGATAGTCGGCGTCGGCGACGCGCCCAATGGCCTCAACATCAACCACCAGGTCGGTGCCACGGCGCCTGCGGCGCTGCGCCAGGCGGTACTGGAGCACCACGCCGACTGCGGCATCGCACTCGACGGTGATGGCGACCGGTTGGTCATGGTCGATGCGGCCGGCACCCTTTACGACGGCGACCAACTGCTCTACGTGATCGCCCGCCATCGTGCGCGCAGTCAGCCGGTGCCGGGCGTCGCCGGCACCCTGATGAGCAACCTCGGCTTCGAGCACGCGCTGGATCGCCTGGGCATCGCCCTGGGCCGCGCCAAGGTCGGCGACCGCTATGTCCTCGAAATGATGCAGGACAGGGGCTGGATCCTCGGCGGCGAGAACTCGGGACACATCATCTGCCTTGATCGCCACACCACCGGCGACGGCATCATCGCCGCCCTGCAGGTCCTCGCCGCGTTGCGCGCGACGGGCGAGACGCTGGCCGACGCCTGCGCCGACCTGACGCTGTATCCGCAGAAGCTGATCAACGTCAAGATGCCCGGCGGTTTCGACTGGGCCGCCGACGCCGGCATCAAGGCGGCGGTGAAGGCCGCCGAGGCCACGCTGGACGGCACTGGCCGGGTGCTGCTGCGTCCATCAGGAACCGAACCGCTGCTGCGCGTGATGGTCGAGGGGCGCGATGCCGCGCTGGTCCTGGCGCAGGCCGAGGCCATCGCGGGATCGGTAAGGCGCGCTTTCGGCGCCTGAGCCGGTGCCTGCGCGCGAGACGGCACGCGTCACGGGTTTTGCACCGCGCGCAGCACGGTCTGCGTTTCGTCGTGGCGAACCCGGTTGGTAAACCACCATATGCCGGCTTTCTTGATGGTCCAGTCGGCCTCGCTGCCCGCCAGCAGCAAGGACGCCAGTCGGCCCAATACCGGCTGATGGCTGACCAGGATGATCGCACCGGAGTGGTCCGGCCATTCGGCGGCGCCGAGCAAGTCGGCGACGCTGGCGCCGATTCCGAGCTGGGTCTTCACCTTGATCGGCAAGCCGAGCGTTTGCGCGGTTTGCAGGGTGCGCCGGGTGGGGCTTGACAGCAGGGTGACCTTGGGCAGCTTTTGCCGGCGCAGCCACTCCGCCATTTCCTCTGCGTGTTTCAGTCCGCGAGCCGTGAGTTCCCGGTCCGCGTCGGCCACCGGGCCGTCGCCATCTTTCGCTTCACCATGACGCCAGAGTATCAGGTCCACTCCATCCTCCTATTCTTGTCGAGGCCGGCAGCATATGCCTGCGGCGTGACAAGCGGATGACAGGCGCGGTGGCGAAAGGGCCGTGTGACCGGGTCGTTTGGTCAAGAGTCGGCGCTGGCGATACGGCGCAGGCGATCTCTACATCGCATGCCGCACTAGTCGCGGAGCGGATGGCGGGAATCTGCTCGTCGCGAGCGCAGCAATGCCAGCACTTCGATCACCCCCCAAAGCAGTGCGCTGGCCAGTACCAGAGAGCGTTCGGCGATCGGGCGGCGCATGGTGTTCTCCTTGCAGGTGATGGCATTTGCTGGGGAAGGTGGATGCTGCGCTGGCTCAAAACTTGTCGAGTTGCCAGACCAGCACCCAGGGGTCGTCGAACATGCGGTCAAGTTCTCCGAAAAGTCGGTCGATCAGGAATTTCATGGGTGGTCTCCATGTGGCGGTTCGAGTGTGGACAGCATAGGCAGTCGATGTTTCACCTCGGTTGCGTCTGGATGACAAATTGCTTCGTGGTACGCGATGGCGCGATCGGGTAGCTTGGCCGACATCGTCATGCGCTATGCTGTCGGTGGAATGCATCCGGTTCAAATCAGGGCTGTGGCGATGACGTGGAAAGATATTGACGAGCTCGAGGAACTGGAACAGATCGTTGCTGGCGGAGGTCCGGGGGTCGAAGTACGGACCTTGTGCGAAGTCGATTGCGGCTCGTGTCGGCTGCCTGTGCATGCGGTATGCATAGGAAATCGCGATCCCGCCGTGCCGGCGATCGGCATCTTCGGTGGTGTGCATGGCCTGGAGCGGATCGGCGTGCAGGTGGTGCTGGCGTTCCTGCAAAGCATCATCAGCAGGTTGCGCTGGGATACCACGCTGCATCGCCAGCTCGAACAGCTGCGGCTGGTGTTCGTTCCCGCGCTGAATCCCGGTGGCATGTGGCGGCGCACACGGGCCAATCCGAATGGCGTTGACCTGATGCGCAACGCGCCGCTGGAGGCGAAGGAAAAGACGCCGCTTCTGATCGGCGGGCATCGGCTGGGGCCAGGCCTGCCGTGGTACCGGGGACCTGTCGGGGCCGCCCTGGAGGTGGAAGCCGCCGCCTTGTGCCGCGTGGTCGACGACGAATTGCTCAGCCATCGGTTCAGCATGGCCGTCGATTGCCATTCCGGCTTCGGCCTCAGCGATCGGATCTGGTTTCCCTATGCGCACACGGCGCAGCCGATACAGCATCTGGCGGAAATGCATGCGCTGCTGGAAATTCTGGACCAGACCCACAACCACCATCGTTACGTGTTCGAGCCGCAGAGTCTGCAATACCTGGCTCACGGCGACCTGTGGGACTACCTTTACCTGCGCGCGCTGGACAATCCAGAAAGAATGTTCCTGCCGCTGACGCTGGAAATGGGGTCCTGGCTGTGGGTCAAGAAGAATCCGCGGCAGCTGTTCTCGCGGCATGGCATGTTCAACCCGCTGATCGAACACCGCCGCCAGCGCGTGTTGCGGCGGCATTTGGCGTGGCTGGATTTCATGACCCGCGCCGCCAGCGGCAGCGCGCTCTGGCTGCCGACCGGCGAGGCGCGTGAAAGGCACGGCGAGGCCGCCCTGCAGCGCTGGTATGGCGGGCGGTCGGCGTGAAGGCCGAACGACCCTGGATATTGCTGCGCGGCCTGACACGTGAGGCCCGTCACTGGGGCGATTTCCCGCGAAGACTGGGCGAGGCTTTCGAAGCAGCGCCGATGATCTGCCTCGACCTGCCGGGCAACGGCAAGCTCAACGCGCAGGCGAGCCCCGGCAGCGTCGAAGGCATGGCGGACTTCTGCCATGCCGAACTTGCGCGGCAGGGCATTGCAGCGCCATGCCGGGTGCTGGCGATGTCGCTGGGCGCCATGGTCGCCGTGGCCTGGGCGCAACGCCATCCGCAAGACCTGGCCGCCGTGGTGCTGGTCAATACCAGCCTGCGGCCGTTCAGTCCATTTTTCCGGCGCCTGCGGCCAGCCAACTACCTGCGCCTGTTGCGCCTGTTCGCCTTGCCTGCCAACGAACGCGAGATCGAGACGGCGATTCTGCAATTGACCACTCGCCTCGTTCCCGATCCTGACACCGTGATCGCGCAATGGCTGCAGTGGCGACGCGAGAATCCGGTGTCGCGGCAGAATGCCCTGCGCCAGTTGATCGCGGCGGCACGCTATCGCGCGCCGGTAGCGCCGCCGCCGAATCGCTTGCTGCTGCTGGCCAGCGAGCGCGATGCGCTGGTTCACGTCGATTGTTCGCGTCGATTGGCGCGGCAATGGGATGCGCCGCTGGCATTGCACCCCGCGGCCGGACACGACCTGCCGCTGGACGACGCGTCCTGGGTACTGGAACAGATCGGCCGGCGGTTGGGGCCTGCCTGAAAAGGAACCTCAGGCCCCCTTTAGCCCGATATCGTCGATGCGGCGCTTGAGGGCTTCACGGTCCAGTTTGTTCAGCGGCAAACTGGCGAAAATGGTCAAGCGGCGAACCAGCAGGTTGTAGGTGTGAAAGAAGGCGCGGCGCATGCTCCCGTCCTGATCATCCAGCGCGACCGGATCGGGGTGTTGCCAATGGGCGAGCAGCGGATTGCCCGGCCAGTCGCTGTGGATTTCTTCGACGGGCGACTCGCAGACGGAAACGACGATGTCAAGATCGGGCGACCCGGGCAGCGCGAAGCGTTGCCAATCCTTGCAGTGCAAGTGGTCTGTCGCAAGCCTGTTCTTGTGCAGAAGCTCGATGGCCAGGGGGTGAACCTCGGTGGCGGGCTGGATACCGGCTGAATGAGCGTTGTAACGCCGGCTGCCGATGGAATTCAACAGGCACTCGGCCATCTGCGACCGGGCAACATTCCGGCTGCCGAGGAACAGGACCTGCAAGGGACGCTGCTCGGTTGTCATTTGAACACCTGCGTTGCCATCGATTCGCCCAAGAATAGGCGGACCTCGTTACAGGCTGATGAAACACCGATTACGCGAGGGCGCGGGCCTGGGCCGCATCCGGGGCGTCAGGTTCCGCCGCGACTGAAACCTGCCGGACATGCCTGCGCAACATAGTGCCCCTAACATCGTATCCGCTTGCGGGGGCTACCCTGCCTGCGGTCAGGACCGGGCCATCCCGGACACCGCAGGCCAATCCCTGCTGGCCTGAAGACCTTATTGGAATCCACCAGATGAGCCGCGACGCCGATGAAATCGAGCAAGACCCGCTGGACGAGGCGCCACCCGGGGACGTGCATGACGCCGTTACTCCGGTCGCCGCCGACGTTCTCGATGAATGCCCGGCGGTGGATACGAATACGCCAACCAGCGCGGTCATCGAGCGCTTCATCGCCCAACCGCAACTCAGAAGCCTGCCGGTCATAGATCCCTCGAGCGGACGCCCGGTGGGCATGATCAATCACACCATGTTCATGGGCAATCTTGCCAAGCCCTATTACAAGGAAGTCTATTTTCACAAGAGCTGCAAGGTTTTCATCGATCCGCTCCCCGTGATCGTTGACCATGCGATGCCCCTCGCGGATGTGTCTACCCTCCTCGCGGAATCCAACGGGCAAGTCGCGGCGGATGGCTTCATCATCGTTGCGGACCAACGCTATCGAGGCATGGGCCGCACCCAGGACGTCCTTCGCATCATGGCGGAGACGCATCGCCTGCATTCCCAGAAACTCGCCATGAGCCGCGACCGGCTGGAAGATATGGTCCGCATCCGCACCCATGCGCTGACCAAGGCGCGCGACGCGGCGAACGCCGCCAACGTGGCGAAAAGCGCCTTTCTGGCGAACATGAGCCACGAAATACGGACTCCCATGAATGGAATCCTCGGCATGGCCCATCTGCTGCGACGCGGCGGGGTATCCCTCAAACAGGCGGAGCGGCTGGAGACGATAGAAAAGTCCGGGATGCATTTGCTCGCGATCATCAACAACATCCTCGACATCTCCAAGATCGAGGCGCGGAAGGTCGTCCTCGATCAGGCGCCGGTCAGCATGGAGGCGGTGTGCGACAACATCAGGTCGATGCTGTCGGAGCAGGCGACAGCGAAGAATCTCGCTTTGCTCATCGACGTGGCTCCAATTCCGGGTCGCCTCGAAGGCGATCCGACCCGACTGCAGCAGGCGGTCCTCAATTTCGCGAGCAACGCGATCAAATTCACCGACGAAGGCTCAGTGACCCTGCGCGCCTTTCCGCTCGAGGAGACCGGGGACGGCGTGCTGGTGCGGGTCGAAGTCGCCGACACCGGTATCGGCATAGCGCCGGAGGTCATCCCACGGCTGTTCAACGCCTTTGAACAGGCGGACAACTCGACCACACGCAAGTATGGCGGCACCGGCTTGGGCCTGGTCATCGCGCGGCGACTCGCCGAACTCATGGGCGGCGAGGTCGGGGTCGCCAGCACGGAAGGTATCGGCAGCACGTTCTGGCTCACCGTCCGGCTGAAACGGAGTCACCCGATCGACCGCATGGTGCCACCCGCCAGTGGCGCAGCGAGCGCGGAGGCCGAGCTGCAGCGGCGTTTCCAGGGTACCCGCATCCTGGTGGTCGATGACGAGCCGGTCAACCGGATGGTGGCGCAGACCCAGTTCGAGGAGGCCGGCCTCGCGGTCGATGTCGCCGATAGTGGTGCCATGTCGGTCGAGATGGCGCGACAACATCGCTACGCGGCGATATTCATGGACATGCAGATGCCAGAGGTCGACGGGCTGGAGGCCACCCGGCGCATCCGCAGGATTCCGCAACACGCGGACACGGCGATCATTGCGATGACCGCCAACGTCTTCGCCGAGGACCGGACACGCTGTTTTCAGTCGGGCATGAACGATTTCCTGATGAAGCCGTTCACGCCGGAAAACCTGTTCGCCTCGCTACTGAAATGGCTTGTGCGGCGCGACACGTCCAGCGTCAGGGTCGCCTGAGGCTTTGGCCGTTGCCAATCCACTGGCCGGCCTTGCCGTATCGCCAGCGCCGACTTTCAGGTCCGTTGCCAAATCGGGCGTCGGTTGTCAGTCCAGGCGCGGCAGCGTCAGATCGCGGACCCGCTTGAGCTTTTCCGGAATGTCGTCGAGCAGCGCCGCGTGGCGCGGACCGTGCCAGCCGCCCACCAGCGTCACCGCTTCGCGCAGTTGCGTATCACGTCCGGCACAGATCATCAGCAGCGTGCCGGCGCTGGCAAGGTCGTTGAGCTGTCCCAGTTCGTCCTGCAGCGCGGCGAGGCGCTTGACCGCCGTGGTACCGGATTTTCCCGGAATCATTGCGTCGAAAAACTCGATGGCATAGCGCAGCCGCTTGATGGCAATGCGTAGCGCGTGCAGCGATGGCGGGCTTTCGGGACGCGCGGCGGCGGCGAGCCGATGTATCGATTCGAGCAGGCGTCGCAGGCGGCGGTCGGCAAACTGGAGCAGCGACGGCCCGGCGGATTCGCCGGCGGGTTGCCCGGCAAACGGAGCCTGGTGCAACAGCCTGGATGCCGTCAGCAGGAACTGGCCATAAGCCGGCCGGCGCAGCACATGGCGGATCTCGGCGCGGGCGGCATACAGGCGGTTGGTGATCGCGCCGGCCAGATCGGCCAGGCGTGGCTCGTCGGGCAGGGCTGCGGCGACGGGGGCCACGATTTCACCCATCAGTACGTCGAGGTCGCGGGCCTGCCCGAGTGCCGCCATCAGTTCCCGCATCGGTGGCGCCAACTCCTCGGCGAAGCCCTCCGGCAGCACCGGGCGGAACATGCGCAGTGCGGCGCGCAGGCGGCGCATGGCGACCCGCATCTGGTGCACGTATTCGGGGTCATCGAGATGCACCGCGCCGTCATGGTTCAACTGGAGGTGGGTCAGGCAATCCAGCCCGATCAGGCGAAAAGCGGCCAGCGGCGTATCGGTAGCGTCGATCGCGACATCGCCGGCCTTTACCGGAGCCGGCAGGGTGCCGCGAAACAGCCGGTAGCCGCGTTCCGCCTTCGACAGCAGCAGCGGCGGCAGGGCTTCGCGCTGTGCCAGTTGCAGGGCGATCTGGTAGAGGCTGTCGACGCTGCCGGCGACCAGTTGCAGTTCCAGTTCAGAGATCGTCTCGCGGCGGCCATTGGAGGCGAGCCAGCCACGGTCGAGCTTGACCTGGATGCGGGTGTTCGGCGTCGGGTCCAGTTCCCAGACGGTGCGGCGCAGGTTGGTCTCGAACACGGCGCCGAGGCGGCCGTCGATCTTGTCACGTTGCAGCCATTCGCGCAGATCGACATCATCGATGTGCGCGAAATCGAAGTGGTTGAGGTAGGGCGCCTGCCACTCCGGCCGCATCGTAAGCCCGCCATCGGACTGATTCTGGCGCTTGACCATCTGTTGCCAGGATGCACCCTGCTTTCGCAGGCGTAGCAGGACGCCGGCACGGCGCAGCGCCAGGCGGCCAGTGTCGTAATAGATGCTGACAAGCGTCTGCTGCGCGCGGCTCGTCGCAGCGGCAAGGATCGGGTGCCTGAGCAGCCCGCCGTGGCGGTCTTCGGCGACGGCCAGTTTGAGGACGACTTGCTGATTCATCGGGTGGGTATCGGCAGGTAAGGCGCCAAGTGTAGCGACTGACAGCGGCAACAAGTATTACGATTTTGTTGCAAGCTCTTTGCAGGCGAGGACGACCTCGGGCAAGGGTTCAATAGTCGGCGCCGAGGCAACGGCGACCGGCTGCCAGGCTTGCACCAGTTCGAGCCGTCCATCGTGATGCTCGACGATGGCGGTGCAGCTGTCGACCCAGTCGCCGCAATTGACATACACCACGCCATCCACGGTGCGTATCGCGGCGCAGTGGATGTGGCCGCAGATCACGCCGTCCAGACCGCGTTCGCGCACGGCACGGATCAGCGAGTCCTCGAAATCGAAGACGAAGGACACCGCGCGCTTGACCCGGTTCTTGGCGTAGCCCGCCAGCGACCAGTAGCCCGGTCGGCGCAGCAGGCGGCGCAGGCGGGAGAGCATGGCATTGAGCCGTACCAGCAGGTTGTAGCCAACGTCGCCGATGACCGCCAGCCAGCGGTGGTAGCGGGTTACCTGGTCGAATTCGTCGCCGTGCAGCAGCAGGTAGCGGCGGCCGTCGGCGGCAACATGGATGTGCTCGCGCTTCACCACGATGTCGCCGAAGGAAAGCCCGTCGTATTCGCGCATGGCTTCGTCGTGGTTGCCGGGAATCAGCATGACCTGCTCGCCGTGGCGCGCGCGGCGCAGGATCTTCTGCACCACGGTGTTCTGCGCCGGAGTCCAGTGTATGGAACGATTCATGGACCAGAAGTCGATGATGTCGCCAACCAGGAACAGGTTCTCGCTTTCGTAGTCACGAAGGAAATCCAGCAGGCGATCGGCCTGGCAGCCCCGGGTGCCGAGGTGGACGTCGGAAATGAAAATGGAGCGGACCTTCATCGGCCGGCAAGCACGTGGAGCGAGGAGTCGCCAGCCGCCGGCTGCGTGGTGCCGGCGATCGCCTCGCGCAAGGCCGTTTCGAGCTGGTCGTGGATACTGTCCCAATCGAGCATGGCGACACTGTAGGGCGCGGCGATGGCGGCGCGACGCCGGGCGCCGGGGCGGGTCACCAGGTCGAGGGCGGCGCGCTCGAACTGGTCGCTGGCGCCTGGTTCGGCCAGCATGCCGTTGCTGCCGTGGCGGACCAGTTCGGCCGCCGCCGCCATGCGGTAGGCAACTACCGGCAGGCCGCTGGCCAGGGCTTCGAGAGTCACGTTGCCGTAGGTGTCCGTCATGCTGGGAAACAGGAAAAGGTCGGCGGAAGCGTAGTGGCGCGCGAGGTCCTCGCCATGGCGCATTCCGGCAAAGATGTGCTGTGGATGTTCCGCCTGCAGCCGTGCCCGCGCCGGGCCGTCGCCGACGAACAGCAGGCGTGCCCCCGGCGTGTGGCGGCGTATTGCCTCGAAGGTGCTGAGTACCAGCGGCAGGTTTTTCTCAGGCGCCAGGCGGCCGACATGGGCCACGACCAGGTCGTTCTCGGTGACGTTCCAGACGGCGCGCAGGCCCGGGTTGCGCCGTGAAGGATTGAACAAGTCGGTATCGACGCCGCGGGCGACCACGCGCAGATTGCGGTAACCCCTCAGCTGCAGGTCTATGCCGAGCTGGCGTGACGGCACCAGGGTGAATCGGCTGCGGTTGTGCAGGCGGCGCAGATGGAGGGCGACCACGCCTTCCAGCCAGGCGAAGCCGTAGTGCTTGCTGTAGCTGTGGAAATTGGTGTGGAACTCGGACACCACCGGGATGCCCAGTTCGCGCGCGGCGCTTACGGCCGATGCGCCGAGCGGGCCTTCGGTGACGACCTGCACCACGTCGGGCCTTTCCTCGCTCCATTGGCGCAGCAACAATTTCCGCGCCGGCAAGCCGAAGCGCAGGCCGGCATAGCCGGGAATCGGCAACCCGCGCACCAGCGTGGTCGGCGGCCGGGCGCTGGTTGCCATAGTTTGTTCGCCGGCTTGGCGTGGCCTGGTCAGGCTGACCCGATGACCGCGCGCCAGCAGCGCCCGAACCATGCGTCCGATGGTCATGGCGACGCCGTTGATCTCCGGCGGATAGGTCTCGGTGACGACGGCGACATGCAAGGGTGTATTCATGCTCAGCTCAGCAGCACCAGCGCCCAGGTCACCAGCACATTGATCAGCGCGATCAGTACTGCCGCGCTGCCGATGTCTTTGGCGCGCTCGGACAGCCGGTGCCGGTCCAGCGAAATGCGGTCGATGGCGGCTTCGATCGCGGAGTTCAGGAGTTCGACGATCAGCACCAGCATCACGCTGGCGACCATCAGGGCACGAGCCACGCCCGGCAGGGGCAGCAGCAGGGCGACGGGAATCAGGACTGCCGCGAGCAGGCATTCCTGGCGAAAGGCATCCTCGTTCTGCAAGGCGGCGCGCAGGCCCGCGATGGAATAATTGAAGGCATTCCATATCCGGCGCAAGCCGGTTTGCCCCTTGAAGGGACTTTCCTTGGCCAGGGGCTCCGTATTCATTGTGCGACTGCCTGCGGCTGGGTGGCGTTGATCGGCAGCGGAGCGCGCAGCAGCGACCGATATAGCGCCGCCAGCCGAGCTCCCTGTGCGTCGGCATCCCATTCGCGGGCGAAGGTGATGGCGTCGCTGGACATGGCGGCAAGCTTGTCCGGCCGGTCGAACAGGCTCAGCAACTGCTCGGCAAACGCCTCGACGGTATCCGCCGCGGGGATCGCGCCACGGCGTGGCGAGACGATGCCGGCCACGCCGAGCGCCGGGATCGCCAGTACCGGCAGCCCTGCCGCCATGGCTTCGAGCAGCACCAGTCCCTGCGTTTCGGTATGGGAGGCGAAGGTGAACACATCGGCCGCGGCATAACAATCGCGCAAGCCGGTGGCACGCGGCAGGTAGCCGACGAAGCGGACGTGGTCTTCGATGCGCAATTCGGCAGCCTGCCGGCGCAAGGCCGGGAGGGCCGGCCCTTCGCCGGCAACGACCAGCATCAATTGCGGTTCGGCCTTGATGGCCAGCGCGGTCATCTGGAGCAGGAAGCCGATGTTCTTCTCGAAGGCGGCGCGGCCGACGAACAGGGCCAGCTTGCGGGTGGCGGCGATGCCCCACTGCTGGCGGAAGCGTTCGCCATTGCCGCGCACGAACTGGCTTTCCGGCATGCCGGTGGGGATCACGTGCAGGGGGCTGCGGATGCCGTAGCTGCGCAGGGTCTCGGCCATCGCCGGCGAGGGCACGACGACGGCATCGAGCGCGTTGCATTGCTGCCGGGCCAGGGCGCGCGCGGCAAAGCGCAAGGCGGCCTTGGGCAGGAAGCGGATGTAATGGAACAGGTATTCCTCGAAATGCGTGTGGTAGGTCGCAAGGCAGGGAACGCCCCGTTTGCGCGCCAGCCTCAGCCCTGCGTAGTGGGCCGCGAACGGCGTTTGCACATGCACCAGGTCGATATCGTGAAAGTCGGCGTTGGCAAGACGGCGATCGATCTCGGCGAGGGGCTTCCAGCGCATCAGGCGATCTTCCGGATCGAGCGGAACGGCGCGCGAAGGCAGGCGAATGATCTCGGCCGACAACGCATTGGCGGGCGCATCTGCGGCGGGGGCGCTGGCGGGATACTCCGGGGCGACCAGGGTGACGCGGACGCCCTGTGCGGACAGGGCCGAGCAGAAGGTTTCAATCGAGGTCGAAACACCATTGATGCGCGGATGGAAGACATCCGTCAGCATCAACACATGCAGGCGATGCCCATGAAACAGGTTAAGGTCGTTGGCGGCGACCCGATCGGGATCGGTCTGCGCGGCCAATGCCTGGCTCACGGAATGAACGCCGCGTTTGGCTTGACGAAGTGGCGCAGGTAGCGCGGATTCATGCGCGACATGGGCAGCAGCAGCAAAAGGTCGGCGGTGTTGAAGTCCGGATCCCAGGCGGGTTCGCCGCAAACCCAGGCGCCGACGCGCAGGTAGCCCTTGATCAGGGGCGGCACCATCGCCGTGCGGCCGTCGGCGAGTCGTTCGAAGGGCAGCCCGTGCTGCGGAAATACCCGGTATTCGGCCGGCGCCATGTGTTCCTGCGCCAGCTGGCTGAACAGGTTGGCGGCATTGTGGCCGCCATCCGCCATGCCGATCGATGCGCAGCCGATCAGGTAGTCGTAGTTGTTGCGCACCATGTAGTCGGCGAGCCCGGCCCAGAGCAGGGTGATGACGGCGCCGCTGCGATGGTCGGGATGGATGCAGGAGCGGCCGACTTCAACCATGCGGCCGCGCAGGTTCTGCAGCCGGTTGATGTAGAACTCGTTCTCCGAGTAGTAGTTGCCGACGCGGCGCGCGGCGGCCGGCGACAGGATGCGGTAGGTGCCGACCACGCGGTCGCCGTGGGTTTCGCGCACGATCAGGTGTTCGCAGAAGGCGTCGTAGAGGTCGATGTCGTGGTTGGGCAGGCGGGTCTGCACGCGGGCGCCGAGTTCTTCGACAAATACCTTGTAACGCAGCCGCTGCGCTTCGCGGACTTCCTCCTCGCTGTGCGCCAGCGTCAGGCTGTAGCCGACCTTTTCCCGGGTGGCGGTGTTTTCGTTCAGGCGTTCTTGCATGGCGTTCTCCTTTGCTCTCTTGGGTTCGCCTGAATTTTCAAGAGCCTGCGTTACTGCCTGATTTCCGCTTCATTACGGAGAGGTTGCTGACGGGCTTGAAACGGCTTTACCCCTCTGTTCCGTGGATCAGGCGCATGGGCCAGCGTGCGGGCGATGGCCTGGTGGGCATGGTGCGCGAGATGGCGACGGTCGGGCAGCGGTGGCCGGAAACTGGCGGCGCAGTGCACCCGGGCGACGAGGCCGCGGGCGCGAAGAATGGCGCGCAGGCAATCGATCAGCGTGACGTCGTCGATATAGGCCGGTGCTTCCGACCGAATTCCGTTCGAGTCGTGATAACTCAGCGCCAGGGCATGCACCGGGATGGCAGCGTCGATCGCGCCCTGGAACAGCGCGCCGTGAAACGGCAGGACAAGATCGCCCGCCGTCGTGGTCCCCTCGGGGAAAATTGCCAGCCGCTGGCCGTTGCCGAGGGCACGCAGCATGTGCTCACGGGCGTGCTGGGCGGCTTTGCGGTTGCCGCGCTCGATGAACACCGTGTCGTTGCGGCGGGCCAGCCAGCCGATCAGGGGCCAACCCGCGACATCGCTTTTGGCGACGAAGGCGGACGGGAGCAGGGCGTTGATCAGGAATACGTCAACGAAGGAAATGTGGTTCGCGACCAGAAGCCCGCTCTCCAGGCCGGGGGCGATGCCTTCGGCGACCTCGATGCGGATCCCGAGCACTCCCAGCAGGCCTTGCGACCAGCGACTTCGCAGTCGCTGGCGGCGGCTGGCGCCGGCCAGTGGATAGAGCAGGGCCACCTGCAGTGCGCCATATAGTAGGTGTACCCCGACCCGAAACAGGCCCAGACTGGCTGGAAATCGAAAAATCCGCATCAATCGACCTTAGCCGGTTCAAGTTACAGCGGGATGACCATGGCCAGATCCTGGATTTTTCGACCTCGCCGGGTTTAACGGCTCTGTAACATTCGGCACCTAGACTGTCAGCTTCCAACATCGCAAGTACAAAGGAGTCCCCTGATGAAAGCCCTGAAAATTGCCGCAGTCGTTGCCAGCGTGTTCGCTTCCGCCGTTGTTCACGCGCAGGCACTGATCAAGATCGATGGATCTTCAACAGTGTTTCCGGTCACGGAAGCGGTGGCCGAGGATTTCCAGAAGGCGAAGAAGGGCAGCGTCCGCGTTACCGTGGGCATTTCCGGAACCGGCGGCGGCTTCAAGAAGTTCTGCCGCGGCGAGACCGACATTTCCAACGCCTCGCGCCCGATCCTCAAGAAGGAAATGGAAGAGTGCGCCAAGGCCGGCATCAAGTACGTCGAACTGCCGGTGGCTTTCGACGCCCTGACCGTCGTCGTCAATCCGAAGAACACCTTCATCAACCAGCTGACCGTGGCCGAACTGAAGAAGATGTGGGAACCTGCGGCCCAGGGCAAGGTCATGAAGTGGAAGGACGTCAATCCGGCCTGGCCCGACGCGCCGCTCAAGCTCTTCGGCCCGGGCGCCGATTCCGGCACCTTCGACTACTTCACCGAAGCCGTAAATGGCAAGGCGAAGTCCAGCCGCGGCGATTTCACCGCCTCGGAAGACGACAACGTGCTGGTGCAGGGCGTCTCGCGCGACAACAACGCGCTGGGCTTCTTCGGCTTCGCCTACTACGACGAAAACAAGGGCAAGCTGAAGGCCGTACAGATCGTGAATCCCAAGGGCAAGGCCGTGACGCCGTCGATCGAAGCCGTGATGGCCGGCGAATACGAGCCGCTGGCACGTCCGATCTTCATCTACGTCAGCGCCAAGTCGATAGACAAGCCCGAGGTCAAGGAATTCGTCGAGTATTACCTCAAGGAAGGCGGCAAGCTGGCCAAGGAAGTCAAGTACGTGCCGCTGGGTGCCGCCGATTACAAGCACGCGCTGGATAACTTCAGCAAGAAGAAGACCGGCACGGCGTTTGGCGGCGAGGCAGAGGTTGGCGTCAAGGTGGCCGACCTGCTGAAGCGCGACCCGAAAGAGTAACAATCCGTGATCGGCAGAACGGACGTCGCCTTTCTGGTGGCGTCCGTTCCGGCCGCACCGCGCTCCTATAATGACGCAATGCCCCGAATTCAATAGTTCCGGAATCCCGCAATGACCGCCAGCGCATCCATGCCATCCCAACCGCTGCCGCTTGGCAGTGGCATCAGCGACCGGCTGAGCAAGAAGGCATCGCGCCATGTCAAGGAGCGCCTCATCGAGGCCTTGCTGTTCAGTGCGGCGGCATTCTCGGTATTCGTCACGATCGCCATCGTCTACGTGCTGGTCAAGGAATCCTGGGTCTTCTTCCAGACCGTGCCGCTTTCCGATTTCCTGTTCGACACGCAATGGACGCCGCTGTTCGACGACGCCCACTACGGCATCATGGTGCTGCTCTCGGGCACCCTGACCAGTTCCGCCGTGGCCCTGGTGGTGGCGATCCCGCTGGGCACCATCATCGCGCTGTATTTGTCGGAGTTCGCCGGCTTCAAGGTGCGCGAAATCGCCAAGCCTTTCCTCGAACTGCTGGGCGGTGTGCCGACCATCGTCTATGGCTACTTCGCCCTGACTTTCCTGACGCCCATCCTGCAGAAAATCTACCCCGACCTGCCGGGCTTCAACCTGCTTTCGGCTGGCCTGGTGATGGGCATCATGATCATTCCCTACGTCGCTTCGCTGTCCGAAGATGCCATGCGCGCCGTGCCAATGGCGCTGCGCGAAGGCTCCTACGCCATGGGCGCGACACGCTTGCAGACGGCGCTGTGGGTGGTAACCCCGGCGGCGACCTCGGGCATCGCTTCGGCCTACATCCTCGGCATCTCGCGTGCGGTGGGCGAGACCATGATCCTCGCCGTGGCGGCCGGCATGCAGCCCAACCTGACCTTCAATCCGGCCGAACCGGGTGCGACCATCACCTCCTACATCGTGCAGGTGGCGCTGGGCGACCTGCCGCACGGATCGATCGGCTACCAGACCATCTTCGCCGCCGGCCTCACCCTGCTGCTGATGACGCTGGCCTTCAACCTGCTCGGCTACTGGCTGCGCAAGCGCTACCGCGAGGTGTATTGAAATGTTGAAACCTGCCGACCTCGCCGCCATCCGCGCCATCATCACGCGCGCCAAGCGCTGGGATCTGTTCTTCTCCGTACTCGGCATCCTCTCGCTGATGATCGGCGTTCTCACGTTTGTCGTGCTATTCGTCGACATGGCGATCCAGGGGGTGCCGCGCCTGAGCTACGAGTTCTTCACCTCGTTTCCTTCGCGCCGCGCGGAGAATGCCGGCATCCTCTCGGCCTGGGTCGGCACCGTCCTGGTCATGCTGGTGACGGCGCTGTCCGCCGTTCCGCTGGGCGTCGCCGCCGGTGTCTACCTCGAGGAATACGCGCCGAAGAACTGGATGACCGACATCATCGAGATCAACATCAGCAATCTGGCCGGCATCCCGTCCATCGTCTACGGCTTGCTGGCGCTGGGCCTGTTCGTGTATTACTTCGGCTTCGGCCAGAGCATCCTCACTGCCGGCCTGACTCTGGCACTGC
>JBIKLV010000117.1:0-10863 GCA_044359585.1 Sulfuritalea sp.
GGATAAACCTCCGGTCCCATTTTTTTCATCGCAGACCCGGCAAAGAAAAGCGCCCCCGTTTCGGGAGGCGCTTTGTCTGGTGCCGGCAACCGGAATCGAACTGGTGACCTACCGCTTACAAGGCGGTTGCTCTACCATCTGAGCTATGCCGGCTCAGGGCGAATTATAGCGGAGCCGTTCCGCCTTAAACTTCGCCTCCGCTGCATCCGACGTCGTCCATGATCGCTACCTCCCCTTCCCGCCAACCATTGAACCTGCTGGTCATCGCCGCGACCGATACTGTGGCCGAGCGCTTGCTGCCCGTCCTGGCGAATGCCGGCAAGAGTGGCGAATTCCAGCGTGTCGGCAATGCGGCGGAATTGCTGAATGCCCTTAGCGAGCAACCATGGGACGCGGCACTCTACCTCCCCGGGTTGTCCGGTTTCACGCTGCAAGCAGCGTTGCGCGAGATCGAATCCAGCGGCGTCGACCTGCCGCTGATCCTGGTTGCCGGTCCCGACGACGACTGTCCGATGCAGGCCGCGATGAAAGCCGGCGCGCGCGACGTGATCGAGGCGGATCGCCTGGAACGCCTGGTTCCGGCGGTCGAACGCGAGGTGCGCGAAGCGCGCCACCGCGCCGACCATCGGGCGGCACTGGAAATGCTGAATGAAAGCCAGGCACGTTTCGACGCGCTGGCCTCGAACCTGCCCGGCATGTTGTTTCACTTGCGGCGCGACGCAGAAGGCGGATATCGCTTCCTGTTCGTCAGCGAAGGCTGCCAAAAGCTCTTCGGCTTCAAGCAGCAACACCTGCTGACTTCGGCCGACAAACTGTTCGACGCCTTTGACTCCGAAAAGCGCAGGAGCCTCGAACAGGCACTGCGCGAGTCCGCCGCGCGAGGAACCTTGCTCAACTGGGAAGGGCACACACGGGGCCGCGCCAGGCAGAAGTGGATCAACCTCAGGTCCACGCCGCATCGCTTCGATTCGGGAGCGGTCGAGTGGCGCGGCATCGCCAGCAATATCACCGAGAGCAAGGAAAGCGAGGCCGAGCTGCGCGGCTCGCGCCAGCAGCTGGCGGAGTTGTCCACCCATCTCGAAGCCGCCAAAGAGGAGGAGCGCGAAAGAATTTCGCGCGACATCCACGACGAACTCGGTTCAATCCTCGTGTTCCTCAAGATCGAGGCGGCACAGTTGGCAAGCAAGCTGCCCGAAGGCGCCGAGCGCCTGCGCGAAAAGGCCCACTCGATCGAGAACCTGCTCGATCAGGCGATGAGTACCGCCAGTCGGGTCGCCCGCGAATTGCGCCCCGGCATCCTCAAGGAATTCGGCCTGCCCGCGGCGATAGAATGCCAGGCCGAGGACTTCACCCAGCGGTTCGCGATTCCCTGCCGAGTGCAATGTGACGAAGACGCGATCGAGCCGGACCCCGACACATCGCTGGCGCTGTTCCGTATCGCGCAGGAGGCCCTGACCAATATCGCCAAGCATGCCCATGCATCGCTCGTCGTGATGCGTTTGCGGCGCGAACGCGGTAACATCCTGCTTGAGATTCGGGACAACGGACGGGGGATTTCCGAGCAGGACATGCAAAAGCCGAGATCCTTTGGCCTGCGCGGGATTCGGGAGCGTGTATTGAGCCTGGCCGGCGAGTTTTCCATCGGGCCGGCAGAGCATGGCGGCACCCATATCATCCTGCGTGTTCCGGAACGTCCCGGGGTCGAAACCCCCAGCGAAGAAGACGTGCAACGCAACCTGTTCTAGTCATGGCCTGATGCCCTGACTTCACCGAGAAACCAAGCCTCCCGACCATGGCCGACAAGATTCACGTCCTGATTGCCGATGACCACGCCATTGTGCGGCAGGGCCTCAAGCAGATCCTTTCCGACACGGAAGACCTCCTGGTGACGGGCGAGGCCGACGATGGCGCCGAAGCGCTCAGCCTGGCCAGGCAGCAGCCCTGGGATGTGTTCCTGCTCGATGTGTCGATGCCGAACCGCAATGGCATCGATACGCTGAAACAGCTCAAGAAGGAATTTCCGCGCCTGCCGGTGCTGATACTGAGCATGCATCCGGAGGAACAATACGCGGTGCGTGCCCTGAAGGCCGGCGCCTCGGGCTACCTGACCAAGCAGAGCGCGCCGGAACTGCTGGTCACCGCGATACGCCAGGTCGCCGCCGGCAAGAAGTACCTCAGCCCCGCGGTCGCCCAGCAACTGGCCGAGGCGATTTCGGACAATTCCGACCGCTCCCCGCACGAGCGCATCACCGATCGCGAATACCAGGTGCTGGTCATGATCGCCGGTGGCAAGACCCTGACCCAGATCGCCGAGGCCCTGAACCTCGGCGTCGCCACCGTTAGCACCTACCGCGCGCGCCTTCTGGAAAAGATGGGGCTCAAGAGCACGGCCGAGCTGATCCGCTACGGCCTCGAGCACGGCCTCGCCGAATAGGACCGCACCATAAGCGGATTCGTTTCCGACATCAGAAAACACCAAGCATGCAACTTCCTGCACAATAGCCAAAACGAAATGCGCTAGGCTTGGGCGCCCGCCCCGAACAACAACCGGCCGCACATCGGCCACCCCACACGAGAGGAGGAGTCACCATGAAAACCCTGAAACAACTGCTCGGCGAAAAGCCGCGTACGCCGCTTTCGGTGGGCCCCGACGATTCGGTATTCACTGCCCTTGAGCTGATGGCCAAACACGATATCGGCGCCCTGCTGGTGATGCGCGACGACAATCTTGTCGGCATATTCAGCGAGCGCGACTACGCCCGCAAGGTGATCCTGCTCGGCAAGTCCTCCAAGGAAATGGCGGTCAAGGAAATCATGACCGAGAAGGTCCTGTATGCCTTGCCGGAGCAGACTGTCGACCAGGCCATGGCGCTGATGACGGACAAGCACTTTCGCCACCTGCCCGTGCTCGATGCCAGGATGAAAGTGCTCGGCATGGTCTCGATTCGCGACCTTCTCAAGGAGACCATCTCCGAGCAGCAGTTCCTGATCCAGCAACTCGAGCAGTACATCGCCAGCTGAGTCCCGTCGCCCGCCATGGCCGCCAACGACGCGCCCGAAACCCCTGAAGCACTGCGCACGAAACTTGTCGAGCTGCGCGTCGAACATCGGGACCTAGACGAGGCGATCGAACGGCTGACCCTGGCCCCGCCCGACGACGACCTGATGCTGCGGCGCCTGAAAAAGCGCAAGCTGGTCATCAAGGACCGCATATCCGCGCTGGAGCGCCTGCTGGATCCGGATGAATACGCCTAGGCAAATGGCATGACCTACAATTTTGATACGCTGGCCCTGCACGCTGGACAGGTGCCGGACGCGACCCATGGCGCGCGCGCGACGCCGATCTACCTGACCACGTCCTTCGTCTTCAAGGATTCCGACCAGGCCGCATCGCTGTTCAACATGGAGCGCGGCGGCCATGTTTATTCGCGCATTTCCAACCCGACCAATGCCGTGCTCGAAGAGCGCATCGCCGCGCTCGAGGGTGGCGTCGGCGCGATCGCGGTGGCATCGGGGCAGGCCGCGCTGCACCTCGCCATCGCCACGTTGATGGGCGCAGGTGCCCACATCGTCGCCAGCCGTTCGCTCTATGGCGGCTCGCACAACCTGCTCGACTACACCCTGCCCCGCTTCGGCATCCAGACCACCTTCGTCGACCCGCGCGACCTCGATGCGTGGCGCGCCGCAATCCGCCCGGAAACGCGGCTGCTGTTCGGCGAGACGCTGGGCAACCCCGGCCTCGACGTGCTGGACATTCCCGCCGTGTCGGCGCTGGCCCACCAGCACGGCCTGCCGCTGATGGTGGACAGCACCTTCACCACGCCCTGGCTGATGCGCCCTTTCGACCACGGCGCCGACCTGATCTTCCATTCCGCGACCAAGTTCCTCGGCGGCCACGGCGTCGCCATCGGCGGCCTGCTGGTCGACGGCGGTACCTTCGACTGGGACAGGTCGGGGAAATTTCCGACCCTGACCGAACCCTACGCGGGTTTTCACGGCATGGATTTCAGCGAGGAGTCGACAGTCGCCGCCTTCCTGCTGCGCGCCCGGCGCGAGGGCCTGCGCGACTTCGGCGCCTGCATGAGCCCGATGACGGCCTTCCAGTTGCTGCAGGGAGTCGAGACCCTGCCGCTGCGCATGGAGCGCCACATCGCCAATACCCGCCAGGCCGTGGCCCATCTGGTCAAGAGCGAAACCGTCGGCTCGGTGGCGTATCCGGAACTCGAGAACCACCCGGACCACGCCCTGGCGCAAAGGCTGCTGCCGCGCGGTGCGGGATCGGTGTTCAGCTTCAACCTCAAGGGCGGCCGCGCGACCGGACGCAAGTTCATCGAAGCCCTGCGCGTGTTTTCGCACCTGGCCAACGTCGGCGACGCCAAGTCGCTGGTGATCCATCCGGCATCGACCACGCATTTCCGCATGTCCGACGAGGCCCTGGTCGCGGCCGGCATCCATCCCGGCACCATCCGCCTTTCCATCGGGCTGGAAGATGCCGGCGACCTGATCGAGGACTTGAACCGCGGCCTGGCTGCCGCCGCCAGGGCCTGACATGGAACTCGAGATCAACGGCCAGCCGGCTTACGCCTACACCGGCGGCAAGCCTTTCGATGCCTCGCTGCCGACTGTCGTCTTCATCCATGGTGCGCACAACGACCACAGCGTCTGGGGGCTGCAAAGCCGCTGGTTCGCCCATCACGGTTTCGGCGTGCTGGCCGTTGACCTTCCGGGGCACGGCCGCAGTGCGGGCAAGCCGCTGCCCTCCATCGAGGACATCGCCGACTGGATTGAGCTGTTGCTGGAGAAAGTTATGCGAAGCGGTATCCAGACGGATGGCGCTGGCGATACGGCAAAAAGGGTCTCTCTCGTTGGCCACAGCATGGGCTCCCTGGCCGTCCTCGAATGCGCCGCGCGCCACCCGGCGCGCATCGCGCGCATCGCGCTGTTCGGTACCGCGGTGCCGATGCCGGTGTCCGACGGGCTGCTCGACGCGGCGAAGAACGACGAGCCGAAGGCGATTTCCATGATCAACACCTGGTCGCATTCGCCGCGCGCGGCCATGGGCGGCTACGCCGTGCCGGGAATCTGGCATTTCGGCGCGTCCCGCCGCCTGGCCGAGCGCCAGAAGCCCGGCGTGCTGCACAACGACCTGGCGGCCTGCAATGCCTATGGCCACGGCATGGATGCGGCGGCGGCAATCGCCTGCCCGGTGCTGATCATCAGCGGTAACCGGGACATGATGACCAATCCGAAGGCGGCGGCCAGGCTCGCCGCAGCGCTGCGTGACGTGCGGACGGTCAGCCTGGAAGGTGCCGGACACGTCATCTCGGAACAGCCCGACGCGATGCTTGATACCCTGCGTTCCTTCATCGCCGCTTGAGCACGCCGCAGCACGCTCCCTTTCCCGTGGTCCGCAGCGGCTTGCCGCTCACGGCTCCCTTCGAGTGGCTGCGGCGCGGCGCCGAGGACCTCCGGGCCTGCGGCATGGCCAGCCTGTTCTACGGGATTTCCTTTGCGCTGGGCGGCGCCGTGCTCTGGCTGGCGTTCCGCCATGCCGTGCAACTGGTGACAGCCATCACCACCGGCTTCATGCTGGTCGGCCCCTTCTTCGCCATCGGCCTGTACGAACTCTCGCGCCGGCGCGAGGCCGGCGAGGCGCCAGACCTGCTGCCGACCCTGACCATCTGGCGCAGGAACCTCGCCGGCATGGGCATCTATTCCCTGATCCTGATCGTCATCTACCTGGTCTGGGCGCGCGCCTCGCTGGTGATGTTCGCGCTGTTCTACGAGGGCGGCATGCCGACCCTGGAAAGTTTCATCGCCCAGATTTCTAAGTTCGACAATATCGAGTTCCTGATCGCCTATCTCGCCGTAGGCGGCTTCTTTGCCACCCTGGTGTTCGCGTTTTCCGTAGTCTCCATTCCGATGATGCTGGACCGCAACCAGGACACGGTGACGGCGATGCTGGGCAGTTTCCTGGCGCTGGTGCGCAACCTGCCCGTGATGCTGGTCTGGGCGGCGCTGATCGTGCTGCTCACCGCAATCGGCATTGCCACGGCACTGGTTGGCCTGGTGGTCACCATGCCTCTGGTGGGCCACGCCACCTGGCATGCCTACCGGGCGCTGATCGAGCCCGCATGACCCCCGCTGGCGCCGGATGAAAGCGGTCCTGCTGGTCGTCGTCGGGGCGCTGGCGGCATGCCTCTACCTGGTCGGCCTGGCGCTCGACATGTTCTGGCTCAAGCTGCTCGCAAAGCCCTGGCCGGTGCTTGCCCTCGGCTTCGCGGTGTGGCAGTCGGGCGCTGGTCGCGCCGCACGCATGATCGCCTGGGGCCTGATCTTCGGCGCCGTCGGCGATGTCTGCCTCGCGCTGCCCGACGCCTTCCTGCCCGGCATGATCGCCTTCGCCATCGGCCATGGCCTGTACATCGCCGCCTTCCTGCGCTGGAACCGCGAACCGGCGCTGGCGCTGTTGGCTCCGGTGCTGCTGTTCTGTGCCATCGGCCTGGGCCTGATGCTGCCCGGCGCCGGAGCGTTCGCCGTGCCGCTGGCGATCTACGTGGGGGCGATCGGCGCCATGCTCTGGCGCGCCGCCGCCTGTGCGCTGGCGCCGGATGGCGATTTCCTCATGCGCTGGGGCGCGCTTGCCGGCGCGCTGTTGTTCGGGCTCTCCGATTTCCTGATCGGCATTCACCGCTTCCACCAGCCGCTACCCGGCGCAACCTTCGTCATCATCGTCACCTACTGGATGGCGCAGGCCCTGCTTGCCACTGCAGCGATCCGACGTAGGTCCGATCCGGTTGCAAACACCCCGTAGCGCCAGCGCCGACTTCCACCGACGCGATGCTTCAGGCGGCGTCCGTCTCTGCGGTCGGCAACCGTTCCTGGGGTGAGGCGACATGCACCCGGTTGCGCCCCGCCTCTTTGGCCGCATACAGCGCGGCGTCGGCGCGGGACAGGGTGCGATCGAGCGTAACGTCGTTTTCCGAAGTGGTCGCGACGCCGATGCTGATCGTGACCGGCACCGGCTGTATCACCTTCTCCGCGACGGCGCGGCGCACCTTTTCCGCGACCAGCAGCGCGCCTTCAGGCCCGGTATCCGGCATCAACACCAGGAATTCCTCGCCGCCGTAACGGCCGACGATGTCGGTGGTCCGCACCTGCGTGCGCAATACGCCGGAAACCAGGCGAAGCATGTCGTCACCGACCTGATGGCCGAAGCGGTCGTTGATCGTCTTGAAGTGGTCGATGTCGATCATCAGCAGGGACAGGCTGCCGGTGTGGGCCTCGGAGCGGTCGAGGATGGACGCCGTATTGAGGATCGAACGCCGATTGCGCAGGCCGGTAAGGTCGTCCAGGTTGGCCAGTTCGGATTGCGCGCGACTGATGCTGTTGGCTCGCCGGGCCAGCCAGACGATCGCCGCAGCAAGCAGCAGCCACAGGACCGCGAGCATGATCGCGCGCTGCCTCCAGTCGCCAAGAAGGTCGGAGACGACGATCGTGCCCACGGCAACCAGTGGAGAATTGTCCAGGTGATGAAAGGACAACAAGCGCTCCGTCTGGTCCAGTTGCGAGGTCGACACGATGGTCGCGACACGGTTGCCACCGGTCAGCGAGGCCAACTCGCGCGGGCGCGAGATTTTCTTCCCGACGTACAGCGAATGGTCGGGATTGCGCGCATACACGGTGCCGTCATCGGCTAGCAGGGCCTGGGAATTGCTTGACAGCTTGAACTGGACGCTGAGCCTTTCATGGAACAGGGCGACATCGACAATGGCGACGAGCACGAAGCGCAGCTTGCCCTGGTCGTCGCGGATCGCCTCGCTCAAAGCGAAGAACCACTTGTTGGCATGGACCTTGGAAAGCGTCGGTTCGCCGACATAGAGCCCGCTGCTCGCCCGTTCGCCGTGATAGGTGTAATACCTGCGGTCGCGAATGTCCGGCGGTTGGCCGCTGCCGGTCCAATGCTGGATCTTGCCCTTGTCGTCGATGACGAGCAGGTCCATCACATGCTCGGTCTGCTGCTTGAGCCTGAGCAGGGCACCGCGCACCAGCGCCGGGTTGGCGGATTCCTTGAGGGTCGTCGGCCGCACCAGAAAATCCATCGCGCGCAGCAGTTGCCGCGTCGTGTCCAGCGTGCCTTCGGCGACAAGCGAGGTGTGCTCTGCGATCTGGCCGGCCGATTCCCACCCGTTGGCCAGAATGTTGCGCCGGTCGAACATGCTGTACGCCAAAAACAACAGGGCAAGCAGCGCGATCGCGATGGCGGCAACGACATTGAATCGGTGCGTAGTCGATGCGTCGGTGAATTTGAAATTATCGGCAATCACAAGAGGGTCAGGTTCCGGAAGTGCAAACGAGTATTCAAGGTCCGGCGGTTAAAGTCAATCTGGAAATCCATGAAAAACAGGCCCGGATCCGGACCGGAAAATGCCCGCATCCCTCGTCGATCAGATCCTGCGCCGGCGCCATGGCTAGAATGTCGATTTCGCCGCCTACCGTGGCGACCACGCCATGCGCCTGACCGAACTCAAGCTGCCCCTCGACCATACCGACGCCGATCTGCGCTCGGCCGTGCTCGCTCGCCTGGGCATAGCCGCGGACGACCTGGTCGGCTACTCGATCTTTCGCCGCAGCCACGACGCGCGCAAGCCCTCGGCGATCACCTTCATCTACACCCTGGATGTCGAGTTGCGCAACGAAAAGGCCGTGTTGGCGCGCCTGCGCGGCGACCGTCAGGTCGGACCGACGCCGGACACCGCCTACCGCTTCGTCACTTCGCTACCGGCAACGCCGCCGACACCGCGTCCGGTGGTGATCGGCACCGGGCCCTGCGGCCTGTTCGCCGGCTTGATCCTGGCGCAGATGGGCTTTCGCCCGCTGATCCTGGAACGCGGCAAGGCGGTGCGCGAACGCACCCAGGACACCTGGGGCCTGTGGCGCAAGGGGCAGCTCAATCCGGAATCTAACGTGCAGTTCGGCGAGGGCGGCGCCGGCACTTTTTCCGACGGCAAACTCTACAGCCAGATCAAGGATCCGCAGTTCCGCGCGCGCAAGGTGCTGACGGAATTCGTCAAGGCCGGCGCGCCGGCGGAAATCCTCTACGTCGCCAAGCCGCACATCGGCACCTTCAAGCTGGTGGGCATGGTCGAGAACATGCGCGCCGAAATCGAGTCGCTGGGTGGCGAAATCCGCTTCGGCAGCCGCGTCGAGGATATCGAGATCGAACATGGGCAGACGCGCGGACAGGTGCGCGGGCTGCGCCTGGCCGACGGCGAGTTCGTCGCGGCCACCCATGTCGTGCTGGCGGTCGGCCACAGCGCGCGCGATACCTTCGCCATGCTCCATGCGCGCGGCGTGCATGTCGAGGCGAAACCGTTTTCGATCGGGCTGCGCATCGAGCATCCGCAGTCCCTGATCGACCGCGCCCGCCTCGGCAAGAATGCCGGCAACCCGCTGCTCGGTGCCGCCGACTACAAACTGGTGCACCACTGCGCCAACGGCCGCTCGGCCTACAGCTTCTGCATGTGCCCCGGCGGCACGGTGGTGGCCGCCACCTCCGAGCCGGGAGGCGTCGTGACCAACGGCATGAGCCAGTACTCGCGCAACGAGCGCAATGCCAACAGCGCCCTGGTGGTCGGTGTCACCCCCGCCGACTTCCCCGGCGGCCAGGACGCAAACGCCGACCCGCTGGCCGGAATTGCCTTCCAGCGCCACTGGGAACGGCTCGCGTTCGAGGCCGGCGGCGGCGACTACAAGGCCCCGGCGCAGCGCGTCGGAGACTTCCTCGCCGGCCGGGCGTCGACCGCGCTGGGCTCGGTGCTGCCCTCCTACACCCCGGGCGTGCAGCCCACCGACCTGGCGCGCTGCCTGCCCGATTACGTGGTGGCCGCGCTGCGCGAGTCGCTGCCGGCCTTCGCGCGCGAGATCGCCGGCTTCGCCATGGAAGACGCCCTGCTGACCGGCGTCGAAACCCGCACCTCGTCACCGATCCGCATCACCCGCGACGAAGGCTTCCAGAGCCTCAACACGCGCGGCCTGTTCCCGGCCGGCGAAGGCGCCGGCTACGCGGGGGGCATCCTTTCGGCGGCGGTCGACGGCATCAAGGTGGCCGAGGCGGTGGCGCTCAGCCTGGCGGCAGGCGATGCCCGCCGGAGCTCATAGCCACTCCATTTCCCAGCGCACACAGGGATCCAGCGCCGCCACCGCGCGCGCCGCAAACTTTTCCAAGGCATCGCGATCGCCTGCGTCGCGCCCGTGCAGCCAACCGGCCAGCGGGCCCCCGGGATGGAAGTTCCATTCCGTCGGCGCGACGATGAAATACTCGGCGATGCGATCGCCGTCGAGCACGATTTCATGCATCAGCAGGCCGCGCGCCGTTTCCACCAGCGCTCGCCCGCGCCCGGTCGCCACCGGCACCGCGCTCGCCGTGCCGCCGGCGCCGACTTTTGGGCTGCCGGCCGTCCACTCGCGCAGTTCCGCCAGGCGCGACAGCCAGCGCATGGCCAGCGCGCCCGCGGCCACGCCGTCGCCGTACCCGCGCCGCGCAAATGCCCCGGTTTCGGCCGCCGCGCCCTGCCAGTGCGGAATCCGGCAAAAACTTGCGTCAAGATTGGCGATGCATGCCAGCGAGCCACGCGCATCGAACGCTGGCAGCAGATGTGCACCCACGCCGCCGACGTCCTCGGCCTCCCGCAGGCGCCAGACCAGTTCCTCGATGCGCGGCCCGGCGAGGAAGGCCGCCAGTTCGGCACGCTGCCCGCCTGACAGCCAACGCATCGCCTCGACGAATTCGGACTGCATCGCCGCTGCGCCCAGCAGCGGCGGCAGGTCGAGCAGCCAGCGCCACAGGTGCTCGCGCAGCGC
>JBIKLV010000118.1:0-10825 GCA_044359585.1 Sulfuritalea sp.
TCACCACAACACCAAACCCAAGCCGTTCATCTGGACCAAGAGCGCTCGCGACATCCTGCAGAAGGTCATTCGCGCCAACAGCCGCTTAAGTTCTAAACAGAATGCAACACTACACTAGGGCCTTATGGAGTGGCAGCGCAATACGCCGCATCCATACCGCGTCGGCCGCGTTTGGAACTCTGGGCGACGTATCTCGCGCAGCCTCGACTGGCGACGCTGGTTCGTATCGCGACAAAAACATGGGCTTTTTCATCAATGCTATGAGACAGCACTCCAACGTTTCAAGTGTTTCATACGTCTATGACAGAGTTTTCATGGCCGATCGTAAGAAAGGCCCCAGCCTCACAATAGCCGTTATCGACGCGTACAACATGAGCGCAGAGGATGTTCGAAACGCCAAAGACCTGTTTGGCCATTTCGACATCGTTGTGAAGTCATCGAGTCACGGCTCGATCACCCAAAGAGCTGAGGATGCAGCGAAGTCCATGAACGTAGATGCCCTGACTTTCGGCGAACTCATGACGCGGTTGGCGAAGTGATCCGCCAGCGCGCAGTCGCCAACCTTCGCGAACTTGCGACCTCTCTTGGATTGACTGCGAAAGGCAGTGAATGGCATCTGTTCGGCTCGGCTGATCGGGACGATCCCAATGCGGCCGACATCGACCTCATGATTCTCTGTAAGACTGATAGCCAAGCTGATTCGCTTCGGCACGCAATAGACCCAGATGCTCTGTGGCTGCCGCTTCACCTTTCATTTATGACATTTGACGAGGCCGGTGCGATAGATGCAGTCCACATGCAACGAAGTCGCCCCATCTTCCCGTGAATTCCCATTGCAAATTGAGCCAACAAGATGGTGACCACGGCTGCGGTCTTTTCCGCGTCGAACTTAACCGTTTTAACTTGCGGGCATTGATGCCTAGCCTCAATCACGTTGCCCCGCTACGGAAGGCAAGGTTAGCTCGAACATTGAGTGTCCGCTTCTCTAAGCCTTGACGGTAAGCATAGGGCACTCATGAGTCCTTGAGGCTTGTCGGCAGGCGTCTATCGCCGTTGCGCCGGCGCCGACTTTCTCGTCCCTCGACTTCCGGATTTGCTTCCTGCGTTGCTTACGGCGAGCGTGCGCTGTCGATGTCGGCCAAATTCCGCTCGTCGACATAGATCCGCGTCGCGTCGCCACCCTCGTTGGCAATGCAGGTGACGATCACGTTGCTGCGCGGCGCGGACTTGCGCAGCACCTCGACCGCGCAGCGGCCGTAGGCGCTCTCGATGGTTGCCAGCAGGTTGCGCGCGTAGCTGCTGGCGAGCTGGCCGTCGAGGATCAGGTTGGCCAGCATCGCGCCGCCGGGCTTCAGTGCGTGGCGCGTGTCCAGCCAGAATTCACGCGTTACGAGATGCCCCGGGATCGAGGTGCGGGCGCTATAGACATCGACCACCACAGCGTCATAGCGCTGTTTCGTGTCGACCACGAAACGCCGCGCATCGGTGGCGACGAATTCGCCGCGTATCGGTTCCCGCAGGAAGTCGCGCTCGGCGATGGCGCGGATCGCCGGGTCGATATCGACATAGGTGTAGCGATTCAGCGCTTCGCCCTGCGACAGGGTGAAGCCGCCGGCGCCGAGTACCAGGACGTCGCGCCCGACGAAGGCGAGGTCGTCGAGCAGGATGCGCCGCAGGTGCTGCACATAGCGCGCATGGTTCGGCGGCTGGCTGTCGTCGATCACCGAGGCGTGCTGGTTATTGACCACGAAGGCGCGCGGCGCCACCATGCCGTCGCGGGTCACGGGCTGCACTTCATAGTCGGCGTAAGCCGTGTCGGCGCGCTGCCGGTCGCCGAGGTTGGCGCCCAGGCTGAGCGCGGCGACTGCCGCCAGCAGCGCCGCTGCGAATGGTCGCGGGCGCTGCACCAGGGCGGCACCGGCGACCAGCATCAGGGCGCCGAGCAGCACCGCGGCCCAGACGCCGAACATCTGCATCACGACCAGCGACAGCGTGACCGAGCCGAGGAAGGAACCGAGCGTCGACCAGTAGAGCGCGCGCCCGGCGGCTTCGCCGCTGCGTTGCGCCAGCATCAGGTTGGTCAGGATGGGCACGGTCTGGCCCAGCAGCCAGGCCAGCGGGCAGAGGATGCCGCCGATGAAGATCAGGTAGGCCATCCCGGCCTGCGTTCCGGAAAAAATCGCATTGACGCTGCCGCCGGCAAGGCCCGCGCCCATCAACGCCGCCGAGATCATGAAATTACGCGCCACTACCCCGCGGTAGTCGGTGGCGACGCGACTGCCGGAGTGGTAGCCCAGCGCCAGCGCCAGCAGGAACAGGCCGATGGTCGGCGCGGTGACCACGATGGAACTGCCGACATGGGGGATCAGTCGCCGCAGGGCGATGATTTCCGCACCGAGCGAGCAGTAACCTTCGATGAAAACGATCGTGAACAACAGGCGTGGCGGCATGGCGAAGGTGCCGTGGGCAGGGATGGCGACTTTAACCCGAAGAGTCGGCGCTGGCGGCACGGCGTCATGCGGGGTGACGCGAGGCCGCGCGGAAATTTACATGCCGTCGGGCGCCGCGTACCATGCGCCCTCCAATTCCATCGAGGTTCCGACCGTGTCGATACGAAGCAGGCATTCTGGCGGAGGTCCGGCGTGAGTATCGATGCGCCGCAGATCGCCTGGAGCGAGGACGGCATCGCGCATTCGCTGCGCTGGCACTCGGAGGCCGGCGTGCCGCCGCCAGCCAGCATCGTGGTTGCCGACGACCGCATGACGGCGGATGCGGCGTATCGGCTCGCCTGCGAAGGAACGGCCCTGCTTTGGCGCGGGGACTTCCAGAACGCGCGCCAGTTGCTGCAGGCCATGGCCCGGCGCATCGAGCGCAAGCCGCGCAAGCAGGCCGCCGCAAGGTCGGCATCCGCGAGCTTCCATCAGTACCGGCTCGCCCAGGCCCAGCGCGCACGCACGCTGGGCATGCTGTTGTTGCCGTTCGACGCGGAGTTCCGGATTCCCTTGCGCCGTGCCCCCGATGTGCACGAGGCCTGTAGCGAAGCCTATGGCCAGGCCGGCGGCGCCTTCGTCGCGTCGCTGCGCGAGCTGCTGGGCGTGATCGGCGCCCACGAATGGCGCAAGAAAGGCGTACCGGTTGCCGTGCTCGGCGTGCGGATCCACCCGCACTATGGCGTGTTCTCGCCAGTGCGCGGCGAATACGTGGCACTGGTGGCGCAGGCGCCACTGCCGCCGAACTGCGACCTCGCCTTCGACATCGGTACCGGCACCGGCGTGCTGGCGGCGGTTCTGGCGCGTCGTGGCGTGGCACGGGTGGTGGCGACCGACAACGATGCGCGGGCCATCGCCTGCGCCGCAGACAACATCGGGCGGCTTGGCCTGTCCGGGCAGGTCGAGGTCGTCGCGGCCGACCTGTTCCCGCCGCAGCAGGCGCAACTCGTCGTGTGCAATCCGCCCTGGCTCCCCGGACGGGCGGGGACCGCGCTCGAACGGGCGGTGTATGACCCGGACAGCCGCATGTTGCAAGGCTTCCTGACGGGTCTGGCTACTCGCCTCGCCGCCGGGGGCGAAGGCTGGCTGATCCTCTCCGACTTGGCCGAGCACCTCGGCCTGCGTTCCCGCGACGATCTGCTGGCGGCCTTCGCCAGGGCCGGCCTGGAGGTGGCCGGGCGTCTCGACGCCGCGCCGACCCACGGCCGCGCAAGCGATCGCAGCGATCCTTTGTATACGGCCCGTACCCGCGAAATCACCTCCCTGTGGCGACTGCGTCCGGTCGCTGCCGGGTAGCGAAATACTCCGTATTTGACGCAGAAGCGAGATAAGACTCTAATATTTGTGCAATGCAGCAATATAATAGTGGTCGAGTTCTCCGAATTCCGTTGAAGGCAAGCCATGACCCATGATGAACTGATTCCCTTTCTGCTAGACAAGACGCCGCTGTTCGAAAGCTTCGGGCGGGACAGCGTCGAGACGATCGTCGTGGGATCCGAGCTGCGCACCTTCGAGGGCAACGAGTCAATCATCCAGTGCGGCGACGAAGGGCGCTTCATCGGCGTATTGCTGGACGGCCATGGCGAGATCTCGGTGGCCGACAATACCGGTGGTCGCATCGTCATGAGTCCGCTGGCAGTGGGCGACGTATTCGGCGAAATGTCGGTGCTGACCGGCGATCGCACCGTGGCCGACGTCATTGCCGGCAATCGCTGCCTCGTGTTGCTGATTCCCCAGGACCTGGTGAGCAGCCATATCCTGGTCAATCCCAAGGCCATCCTTTACTTGTCCAAGCTGCTCGCCGACCGCGCCCGCGCGCAGGCCGTCGATGTCACCAGCAGCCAGCTGCGTGCCCGCGCCCTGGCGCAGTCCGACGACCCGTATGCGCTGAGCCTGAAGAAGGAGGTTCACGGCAAGATCCTGTCGATCAATGCCGGTCTCTCCCAGATCCGCTTCGGCATCTACGACACCCACGACGAGGCGCTGGACGTTCACGGCGTGGTCGATTGTGCCGACTGCGAGTCGGTGCACATCACCATGACCGCCGCCGGCAAGTCGGTGCGCCGCGAACGACCGTCCTTCGCCATCGGTGAGTTCTTCAACGTCCTGTTCGAGTCCATGCTGGAACTCGACAACCGCTTCCTGTTCACTCCGCTGGACGTCATCGCGGTCGGCCATCGCGTGGTGCATGGCGGCAGCAAGTTCTCCAGCGCCACGGTCATCACGCCGCAAGTACTGGCCGACATCGAGGCCCTCTCGGCATTGGCGCCGCTGCACAATCCGCACAACCTCGAAGGCATGCGCGAGGCGATGAAGTTCTTTCCCGGCGTGCCCCATGTCGCCGTGTTCGACACCGCCTTCCACCAGACGCTGCCGACCTATGCCTATCTCTACGGCCTGCCCTACGAGTGGTACAAGAAGGAAGGCATCCGTCGCTACGGCTTCCATGGCACCTCGCACCGCTACGTCTCGCTGAAGGCGGCGGAAGTCGTCAGGCGGCCGCTAGGCGAGCTGGAAATCATCTCCTGCCACCTCGGTGTCGGCGCCTCGATGTGTGCCATCGACCACGGTCGCTCGGTCGACACCACGATGGGCATGACGCCCTCGGACGGCCTGATCATGCCCAGCCGATCCGGCAGCCTCGACCCGGCGATCATGATCCAGCTGATGGACCGCTACAAGCTGGGCCCGGACGAACTCAACAAGCTGATCAATTCGGAAAGCGGCCTCAAGGGCATTTCCGGAATTTCCAGCGACATCCATGAAATCGAAGCCGCCGCCGCCGAGGGTCACCATCGTGCGCTGCTGGCTCACAAGGCCTTTTGCTACCAGATCCGCAAGAACATCGGCGCCTACGTCGCCGCGATGGGTGGCGTCAGCGTGCTGGCCTTCACTGGCGACATCGGTGAAACCAGTCCCGCGGTGCGCAGCCTCGCCTGCCAGGGTCTGGCCTACATGGGCATCAAGCTCGACGAGGACAAGAACAGCAGCGTCGGCGCCGTCAGCGACTACGCCGTCATCTCCGCCGACGATTCCCCGGTCACCATCATCATCGTCGCCAACAACGACGAGCGCCTGCTGGCCTGGGAAGCGCTGCGGGCCATCGAGCGCAACCAGATCACGCTGGCGATTCGCGACGAGGCCGCCTCACCGATCCCGATCGAGGTGTCGGCCCACCACGTGCATCTGGCCCAGGCCGATGTCGAGAAGCTGTTCGGCCCCGGCCACCAGCTGACGCCGGAGCACGAACTGTCGCAACCGGGGCAGTTCGCCTGCGCCGAGAAGGTGGACCTGGTTGGACCCAAGGGGCGCATCTCCAATGTGCGTGTGCTCGGCCCGACGCGCAAGGAAAGCCAGGTCGAGATCGCCATGACCGAGCAGTTCAAGCTCGGCGTACAGCCGCCGATCCGCCAATCCGGCGACCTCGCCAACACGCCGGGCATCCGCCTCGAAGGCCCGGCCGGCGCCGCCCAGCTCGAACGCGGCGTGATCTGCGCCCAGCGCCACATCCACATGTCGCCCGAGGACGCGCTGCGCCTGCGCCTGCGCGATCGCTACGTGGTGCGGGTGCGCATCGAAGGCGAGCGCGAAGTGACCTACGGCGACGTCGTGGTGCGCGTCAATCCCACCTTCAGGCTGGCGATGCACATCGATACCGATGAAGGCAATGCCGGCAACATCACCACCGGCATGCAGGGCTTCATCGAGGAAATCCAGAGCCGCGCCTAGTAGTCAGTCATGCAGATTCAGATGGATGGATCCGTCATTCCGGCGAAAGCCGGAATCCAGTCGGCGGCCGTTACTGGATCCCGGGTCAAGCCCGGGATGACCGGTGGAATTGAGTCCATCGCTTTCAACCTGACTCTGTACTAGCCTTTTCAGTCCTCGCCTTTTTGCAGATGTTCCTGCGCCTCGTCGCGGCTGCCGAAGATCTGGGGATCGTCGACGCGCCTGCCGAAGGATTCGCCGAGCCTGGCCCGCAGGAAGGTGCTCGATGTATAGCGCGTCACGTCGCTGTAATGCCGGTCCATGATGCCCTTGACCATCGCCGTGTAGTCATCGATCAGTTCCGGCGCGATGCTGAAGCGGTCGTAATTGACGATGGCAGCCACCTTGCGGCCGATCGGTGCGAGCCGTGACTCCACCGCGGCCAGGATGCGGTCGATGTCGGCGCTGCTGCGTACAGACAGCCCCTCGAAATTGACGAAGAACACGTTCTGTCCGGCGTCGTAGCTGAGGCGCTGTTCCAGCGGCATCTCCAGCAGTCGTGGCCGCAGGCTCATTGGTTCCGGGCCGAAGATGCGCGCATCCATCAGGGCCGGCGGCCGGTGCATGATCGGGGCGAACTCCATGCGATCCAGGATGTCGCGTTGCAGGTCGACGCCCGGGGCGATCTCGACCAGTTCCAGGCCTTCGGCGCAGAGGCGGAAGACGCAGCGCTCCGTGACGTAGAGCACGCTCTTGCCGCTCGCGGCGGCGACGGGACCGCTGAAGCTGCGGTGCTCGACCTCGCGCACGAACTTGGCCGCCTTGCCGTCGCCGAGGATTTTCAGCGCGCCTTTTTCCAGCGCAATCTCCAGATTGCCGGCGGTAAAGGTGCCGACGAAAACCACCTTCTTCGCGCTCTGGCTGATGTTGATGAAGCCGCCGGCACCGGCCAGCCTGGGGCCGAATTTCGAGACGTTGAGGTTGCCCTCGCGGTCGGCCTGGGCCAGGCCGAGGAAGGCGATGTCGAGGCCGCCGCCGTCGTAGAAGTCGAACTGGCTGGGTTGGTCCACAATGGCCTGGGTATTGATCGCCGCGCCGAAATTGAGCCCGCCGGCGGGAACGCCGCCGATCACGCCGGGTTCGGCAGTGAGGGTGATCAGGTCGAGGATCTTTTCCTCCGTCGCCACGTTGGCGATGCCTTCCGGCATGCCGATGCCGAGATTCACCACGTCGTTGGCAGCCAGTTCCATCGCCGCGCGGCGGGCAATGATCTTGCGTTCGTCGAGCGCCATCGGTGCCACGGCCGAGATCGGCACCCGGATTTCGCCGGCAAACGCGGCGCTGTAGGGCTCGATGAAGGTCTGCATGTGGTACTCGGGCTTTTCCGCGACCACCACGCAATCGACCAGCACGCCGGGGATCTTCACCTGGCGCGGGTTCAGGGTATTGCGCTCGGCAATGCGTTCGACCTGGACGATGACGATGCCACCCGAATTGTGGGCGGCCATGGCGATCGCCTGCGCTTCGAGGGTCAGCGCCTCCCGTTCCATGGTCACGTTGCCGTCCGAGTCGGCCGTGGTGCCGCGGATGATGCCGACATGGATCGGGAAGGCCTTGTAGAACAGGTAGTCTTCGCCATCGATGGGCATCAGGCGGACGATGTCGACGCCGCAGCGGACAGTCTTGTCATTGAGCTTGCCGCCGCCGTGGCGCGGATCGACGAAGGTACCAAGGCCGATCCGGGTCAGCGTGCCGGGTTTGCCCGCGGCGATGTCGCGGAACAGGTGGCAGATCACGCCCTGGGGCAGGTTCCAGGCTTCGATGCGATCGGCTACGGCGAGCTGCTGCAGTTTGGGCACCAGTCCCCAGTGGCCGCCGATCACGCGTCTTGCCAAACCGTCGTGGCCGAGGTGGTTGAGGCCGCGCTCCTTGCCGTCGCCCTGGCCGGCGGCGTAGACCAGGGTGAGGTCGCGCGGATGGCCGAGGCCCTGCGGATCGGTCTCCGCGCTTTCCAGGAAACGCGCTTCAAGCGCCACCGCAATGTTTTCCGCGAAACCGATGCCGACAAAGCCGCCGGTGGCGATGGTGTCGCCATCGCGGATCAGTTGCACGGCCTGGCGTGCGCTCATGACCTTGCCGGTGTCGCCACCGAGCAGGGACGCTATCAGGGGATGCTGGGGCATGGGGTGCTCCTTGCTTGCCGGGTATCGGCCTTGCCGTCATACGAATTATCGCGCCATGCCGGATTGCGGACACGTGTTCAACGCGTCGGCGCCAGAAAAAACAAACCCCGCCGTGGCGGGGTTTGTCCTGATTGCCGGCAATTGCCGGCCGAACCGGCGACGTCTTATTTCTTTGCCGGTGCTGCTGCGCCCTTGGCCTTGGCGAAGCGGCCTCGCTGCATGAAGCTGTCGAAGTTCGCTTCGGTGAAGCTGAACCAGAGGTTCTGCTCGTCGCGGAACGCGGCATAGTCGGCATAGATTTTCTTCCAGGCCGGGTTTTTGCCCGACAGGTCGTCGTAGAGCGCCATGGCGGCGTCATGGGCGGCCTTCATGATGGCCGGGTCGAAGGCGTGCAACTTGGCTCCGGCACCCACCAGACGCTTCAGGGCCGCCGGATTCTTCGCGTCGTACTTGGCCTGCATCACGACGTGGGCGTGCGAGGCGGCGGAAGCGAGGATCGCCTTGTAGTCGGCCGGCAGCGCGTCGTAGGCCTTCTGGTTGACATAGAGCGAAAGCTGCGGACCGCCTTCCCACCAGCCGGGGTAGTAGTAGTGCTTGGCGACCTTGACGAAGCCCAGCTTTTCGTCGTCATACGGTCCGATCCACTCGGTGGCGTCAATGGTGCCCTTTTCCAGCGCCTGGTAGATCTCGCCGCCGGGGATGTTCTGCGGCACGCCGCCGATGGCCGACAGCACCTTGCCGCCGAAGCCGCCGATGCGCATCTTGAGGCCCTTGATGTCGGCCAGCGACTTGATTTCCTTGCGGTACCAGCCACCCATCTGCGCCCCGGTGTTGCCCATCGGGAAATTCACGATGTTGTAGCCGGCGTAGAACTCGCGCATCAGCTTCATGCCGTTGCCTTCGTACATCCAGGCTGTCATCTGGCGGCTGTTGAGGCCGAAGGGGATCGCGCAGTCGATGGCGAAGGCGTCATCCTTGCCGAAGAAGTAGTAGGGCGCGGTGTGGGCGCACTCGACGGTGCCCTGCTGCACGCCATCCACCACGCCGAACGGAGGCATCAGTTCGCCGCCGGCATGAACGGAAATGACGAATTTGCCGCCGGTGGCGTCAGAAACCGCCTTGGCGAAGGTGTCGGCAGCGCCGAAAATCGTGTCCAGCGCCTTGGGGAAGCTCGACGCCAGGCGCCAGCGGATGGCCGGAGCCTGGGCATGGACCGCCGGTGCGACACCGGCAGCCAGGATGCCGGCCAATCCAGTACCGGCGGCGTTTTGTATAAATTTGCGACGTTCCATGTATGAATCTCCTCGTTTGTTGTTCAACCAAAAAGGCGCTGCCGGGTTGGCGTGTCGCCGCATACTACATCACCACCTGAAACTATTTCTTGCCCTGGTTCATGGACCGCATCAAGGCCTTGGCAGGATCCTCTTCCTCTTCCTCTTCTTTCTCCCGCTTGGCTGTGTCCTCGGCGGTCTCTGCCTTGCCGTCGGCGGTCGGCGCAGCCCCACCCTGGTCGGCAGCCGGCGCCGCTTCGAGCTGTATGTTCGCGGGATTGACCGCGGACGCCTTGTCCGGAGTGCTGACCAGGCCAGGGAAGGCGATCAGCAGGCCGACCATGATGACCTGGATGATGACGAAGGGCACCGCACCCCAGTAGATCTGGGTCGTCGTCACGGGAGCGATGGTCTTCTTGGTCAGGCGGTCGATGTACTCGCTGTGCGGCGCCACGCTGCGCAGGTAGAACAGCGCGAAGCCGAAGGGCGGGTGCATGAAGGAAGTCTGCATGTTCACCGCCAGCAATACGCCGAACCAGACCAGGTCGATGCCCATCTTTTCCGCGACCGGCCCCAGCAGCGGCACGATGATGAAGGCCAGTTCGAAGAAGTCGAGGAAGAAGGCGAGGAAGAAGACCAGCAGGTTCACTACGATCAGGAAGCCGACCTGTCCGCCGGGCAGGCCGGTCAGCAGGTGCTCGACCCATATCCCGCCATCCACGGCCTGGAAGGTCAGGCTGAACACCGTAGCGCCAAGCAGGATGAAGACCACGAAGCAGGACAGCTTCATGGTCGCGTCCATCGCCTGCTTCATCAGGCTCAGGCTCAGGCGGCGGCGCGAGAAGGCCATGATCAGCGCGCCGGTGGCGCCCATGGCGCCGCCCTCGGTCGGCGTCGCGATGCCGAGGAAGATGGTGCCGAGCACGAGGAAGATCAGCGCCAGCGGCGGGATCAGGACGAAAGTGACGCGTTCGGCCATGCGCGAGAGCAGGCCCATCTTCGTCACCTTGTTGATCACCGCCAGACTAAACGCGATGCCGACGCCGATGCACATCGAGACCACGATGTTCTCGTCGAGCGGCATTTCGGCGGGCCTGGTCTGGCCGAAGGCGATGGCTGCCCCGGCGGAAACGAGGACCAGCCCTGCTACCGAGGGCAGGCCGGCGCTGCCGTT